>DATJHK010000111.1:0-14956 GCA_035493875.1 Candidatus Limnocylindria bacterium | reverse complement strand
GTGACACACACCGTCTACGGCGTACGCTGACCTGCGATTGGCGTCTCCAAACCCATAGACAGCATCTCGGTCGCGTGATTTAATTGTCATGCCACCCAGTAGTGGCCCGTCGAGGTTTTGAGACTCGGCCGGTTGTCGTTTGTGCGCCTACTTCCGTCGCCCGCCGCGTGCGAAGAAACGACGGATCGAAAGTTTTCGGAGCTGCGCGAATGGCCCAGGTCTAGAGGATCGAGAGCTGGCGGTGAACGCCCCACCCCATCCAGAAGGACCTTCTTGGAAGCCACTCTTATGCTCTCGCCGCTGGTGTCGGTCGAGACTGCTTGCGACTATCTCACCATCAAGAAGACCAAGTTTTATGGCCTCGTGAAGCGAGGACTCATTGAGACCGTGAAGTTCGGAAAGACGAGGCTTGTGCCGGAACACGCCCTCGCGGACTTTGTCCGCGCCAACACCGAGAGCGCGGGTTCGAGCCGCGTCCGCAGGTAAGCGTCGGATGGCACGACACCGACGTGCTCGAGGCGAGGGGACGCTGATGAAGCGGAAGGACGGGACATGGGAATACAAGATGCCGGTTCCCGTCTGGATCACCAAGTCTCGTCGCAAATCGTTCTACGGCAAGACGAAGAACGACGCTCTGGCCCGGGGGCCACGACTTCCAACAGCGACACGCGCTGATTCAGAACGCCGGCCCCGTCACTCTCGCGGAGTACCTCGCAGAATGGCTGACGCACGCTGACGTTCGGCCCGCGACCTACGCGCTCCGAAGCGGTACGATTCGGCGACACATCGAGCCGTACATCGGGCAACGACCGCTCACCGAGTTGAACGCGCAGGACGTGAAAAACTGGCTGTTGGTGCTCGCCGAGCGGGGCACCGGAGCTCGCACGCGCCACGTCGCCTTCAGCACTCTCTCCACTGCGCTAAACGCGGCGGTTCGGGAGGACCGCATTGCCAAAAACCCGTGCGCTGTGCTCCCCGCTCCTCGCGTAGAGCGGGTGTCGAAGACAATTCTCGACGATGCCCAGGCGTACACGCTCATTGAGTCAGCAGCCGAAGGTCAGCAACGCTCGATCATTACTTTGGCTTTGAACACCGGGATGCGCGAGGGAGAAATTTTCGCACTAACCTGGGGCAACGTGGACCTGGAGCGTGGAGAACTTCAGGTAGACGCAACCCTGACCGAGACGAAAGACGGCAAGCTGGAGCGGACGCCTCCAAAGACGAAAAGTTCGCGGCGGAAATTCAAGCTGCCGGTCCGCGCGGCCCAGGTCCTCCGACTTCAGCGCGAGACGACGCCTCATCCCACGGGGGCTGACGCACTAGTCTTTAGTGACCGAAACGGCGGTCCGCTTCGCAAGAGCAACTTCCTGCGGAGGGAGTTTGCTCCGCTCGTCAAGCGAGCCGGCCTGCCAAAAATTACATTCCACAGCCTGCGGCACACCGCGTTCTCCATCCTGATTGCTGAAGGAGCGGACCCGGTACAGATCATGCGGCTTGCGGGCCACAGCACGGTCCGCATGACCATGGACCACTACGGTCATCTTTTTGCGGCCCACCAGGATCGTGTCTCGGGCATCTTCGATCAGGTCTTCGATCGACATGAGGCAGAGAGCAAGCGGCGGGAGGCGGCGGTAGCAGCCGCCTCCGCTGCCCCCGTACGTCGTACAACAGTCGTGGGACCGCCGCTGCATCTGCGAAGCAAAAAGCCCGCCGTTGTTGTAACGACGGGCTTTTCCACTGGTGGAGATGAGGAGACTCGAACTCCTGACCCCTTACATGCGAAGCAAGTGCTCTACCAACTGAGCTACATCCCCGTGGTGCGACGGCGATTCTAGCAGGCAACGATCCACTCTGTCAAAGGGCAATCTCGACATTCCGGCGAGAATGTCGGCGATGCCCTTCGTCCGCCTGGCCGCCGCGACGCTCGCGCTGGTTCTCGTCGCGTGCTCCAACGGCTCGGAGCGCCCCGCCGGCCCGCTGCGGATCGTCGCCACCACCACGACCCTCGCCTCGCTTGCCCAGGGAGCCGCCGGGCCTGACGCTGACGTCCGGTCGCTCGTCCCCGTCGGGGTCTCGCCGGAGAACTATCAGCCGGCCCCGGCCGACATCGCGGCCCTCCACGACGCCGACGTCCTGGTCGAGAACGGTGCCCACCTCGAGGACTGGCTCAGCGCGACCCTGCGGAACGCCGGCAATCCGCGCTTGATCGTGGTCGTTTGTACCGATGGACTGGACGTGCGCAACGGGAATCCCCATCTCTGGATGGACCCCGTCTACGCCCGCTCCTACGTCACGAAGATCCGCGACGCGATGGTCGCCGCCGACCCGGCCCACGCCGCCGCCTACCGCGCATCGGCGGCGGCCTACGACGGCCAGCTCGCCGCGCTAGTCGCCCGCACGGAGGCGAAGATCGCCACGATCCCGCCCTCGCGGCGGGCGATGATCGTCTTCCACAACGCCTTCGACTATTACGGCCGGCGGTTCGGGCTGCGGATCGTCGGTGCGATCGAGCCGATCGCGGGCGCCGAGCCGAATCCGGCCCACATCGCCGATCTCGTCCGGCTCGCGCGCGCGAACGGGGTCTCGGCGGTCTTCGCCGAGCACGAGTACAGCGACAAGCTCGCCCGGACGCTCGCGACGAGCGCCGGTGGCCTGAAGGTCGCCTTCCTCTACGACGACTCGCTCGGCACCGACAAGGCCGTGCAAACCTACATCGGGATGATCGACACGGATACCGATACGATCGTGAACGCCCTCAAGTGAGTGCCGATGTCGTGGTCGTGGACCTGCAGGTCCGCTACGAGCGCGTCACGGCGCTCGACGGCCTGAGCTTCCGGCTCGGGGGCGGCACCGCGATGGGGATCGTCGGGCCGAACGGTTCGGGCAAGTCGACCCTGCTCAAGGCGGTCGCCGGGCTCGTCGAGCCGACCCGCGGGACGGTCCGCGTCGACGGGAAGCCGCCGCGCGAGCTGCCGCCGGGGACGATCGGCTACGTCCCGCAGATCGAGGACGTCGATTGGTCGTTCCCGGTCAGCGTCCGCGACGTCGTCGGGATGGGACGCTATCCGCGCCTCGGGCCCTTCCGGCGCTTCTCGGCGCACGACCGCGACGCGGTCGAGCGCGCGATCGCGGCGCTCGATCTGGGTAAGCTCGCCGACCGCCACATCAGCCAGCTCTCCGGCGGTCAGCAGCAGCGCGTCTTCGTCGCGCGCGCGATCGCGCAGGAGCCAAAGCTCCTGCTGCTCGACGAACCGACGACGGGCGTCGATGCGGCGACGGAGGACGCGCTGCTGCGCGTCGTGCGCGGGCTCGTCGCCGAAGGGCTCCCGGTCCTGATGACGACGCACGACCTCGACCGCGCTCCGGAGTGGTTCGACCGCCTCATCGTCGTCGATCGCAAGATCCTCGCCGACGGGGTCCCCGCCGCCGTGCTCGACTCCGGCGCCTACGCGGGGATCCGCGAACACACCCACATCCATGGTCATCTGCGATGAGTGACTTGCTCGAGCCGTTCAGCTACGACTTCATGCAGCGCGCGTTCGTCGCGGCGTTCATCGTCGGCGCGCTGTGCTCGACGATGGGGACGTACGTCGTGCTGCGCAAGCTCTCGTTCATCGGCGACGGCCTCGCGCACGCGTCGTTCGCGGGGATCGCGATCGCGTACTTGCGCGGCGCGAACTTCTGGGCCGGCGCGGCGATCGCGTCGGTCGTCACGGCGCTCGGGATCGGGTACGTGCACCGGCGCGCGAACGTCTCGCTCGACACCTCGATCGGCGTGCTTTTCACGGCGGCGTTCGCGCTGGGCGTCTTCATCCTCTCGCGCTCGTCGCGGGCGACGGTCGACCTGCAGAGCTATCTCTTCGGCAACATTCTGGGCGTCGGGCCGTCGGATCTGGTAATGGTGCTGGGGCTCGGCTTCGTCGTCGCGCTCGTCGTCGGCGCGCTCTGGCGGCCGCTGCTCTACACCTCGTTCGATCCGGTCGTCGCACAGGCGGCCGGCATCAAGGCGCGCCTTGTCGACGACACGCTGCTCGTGCTGCTCGCGCTCACGATCATCGTCTCGCTTCCGCTCGTCGGGATCGTCCTGGTCGCGGCGCTCCTCGTGACGCCCGCCGCGGCGGCGGCCCAGCTCACGCGGCGCTTCATCCCGATGATGCTGCTCTCCGCGGCGTTCGGGATCACCTCGTCGGTCGGCGGACTGTACGCCTCGTACTGGCTAAAGTCCGCGAGCGGTGCGACCATCGTCCTAGTGGCGACCCTGCTGTTCTTCCTAGCGCTCGTGGTTGCGGCGCTGCGCCGGCCGCGAGGCGCGGCAGCGCGCCAGACGTAGCTCTTGTCGCGACCGGCGGTGCACAGCGCAAGCGAGGCGCCGAATGCAAATCCGGCGCACGCGACGAGCAAAGACACCCCGGCTGCGACGAGCGCGTCCATGTCCACGTGCTTACCCGACGGCACGATGGCATGGACTGCGTCTACGATCTCTTAACGCAGCGCGTCGACCGCGGCGCGTTCCAACAGCGAGCCGATCCCGCTGACCGCGTCGAATCCCGTCGTCGCGGTGCATCCGTCGTTCTGCTGCTCGGCGCACGCGTGCACGAACGGAGTCGGCGAGGGTAGGATGCCGCGATAGTCCTTCGGGAGCGGGGTGCGGCGCGGGCGCAGCGTGTTGTCTTTCCAACCGCGATCGTTCTCGCGCTGCACGTCGCGGAACGCGCTCGGCGTGGCGTTCGCGAGCATGTAGAGATCGGCGGTGGAGAGGAGGCGCTTGCCGGAGGGGACGAGGCTGTTGATCGCGGCGAGCTCGGCGCCGACGAGCGCTGCGCTCTCGCTCGTCCCGCCGACGCCGCCGATCCCGTAGCCGCGCCAGTAGACGCGCAGATGCCCCGACGCGTCGGCCGAGACGTCGGGGACGATCCGCGTGCGCACCTGTGCGGGGCCGAAGATGAAGTCGCCCGGCGCGTTCTGCCACGCCGGCCGCGGCTCGCGCGTGAGCCCGCCGCCGGTCGCGTGCTCGGTGTCGTTCCAGGGCGCCTCGTCGACGACGCCCTCGCGATCGCCGAGCTGCGTCCCGCCCGCGCAGACCACGTACGGCGAGGCGCACGGCCACGCGATGCGCGCTTCCTCGACGCCTTTCTCGCGGTAGCCGTACGCGCCGTCGTCGCCGGCCGGAACGACGAGCGGGATCCCGCGGACGAGCGCTTCGAGAATCGGGATCGGCGTCGAACCGTAGCGTGCGGCGATCGACGTGTCGACCGGACCGACCGCGAACGGAAAGACGAGCACGGTCGGATCGAGGTCGAGCGCACGCGCGAGCGCGACCGTTCCGTCGTTGCCGGCCGAGCAGACGTCGTCGTAGTCGACGACGACGTCCGCGAGCGGCGCCATCGTGATCGCCGCGTCGACGTCGAGCGCCGGCTCCTGTCCGCGATCGTCGCGCCCGCAGTCCGAGGAGGCGGCCTTGAACACGAAGCTGCGTTCGGTGACGCGCGCGATGTCGGCCCCGGGCGGTGCACCGGGCGCGGCCAGGAACGTCTTCACGTCGATCAGCCCGAACCGATCGGAGCTGTCCTCGACGACGACGATGCGCTGGTTCGCCCCGCCGCCGTCGACCGCGCCGGTCATCGCGCGAAAACGTACCGGATCGTACCAATTGCCGCGGAAGTACGTGAACGACGGACGCGTGTCGGCCAAGCGCGGGGTCGTCGCGACGACCGCGCCGCGCACCGCGCGCACCTCGCCGAACGGGACGGTGAGCGGCTCCGCCGGGGCGAGTACCGTGCGCGTGCCGTCGGTGTAGCGCAGCCAGCGCGTGTGGAAAAGCCGTTCGGCTTGCGCGATCGAGAGGATCCCGCCGACCACCAACCCATCGCCGGCGAGCTCGACGTCGGTCGCACCGTTCTCGCGCAGGTACTGGAAGATCGCGCGCGCCTCCGGCGTGCGGCCGAAGCGCGCGACGAACGCGTCGTGCGAAAGCGGCGTGCGATGCTCGAGGCTCGTCGGGTCGCTCATCCGCACGGCGAGCCCGTCGAGGTCTCCGCGGGGCTGCAATTCGATCCCCAGGCGCAGCAGGGCGCGACCGTCCGCGGCGCCGCTCGGCTGCAGCCCGGTGGTCGCTCCGAGCGGGACCGCGACCCGCGAGGACGCGGGGCCGTGCGGCGCTTGTGCGGCGGCCGGCAGGGACAGCACGAGCGCCGCGCAACCGATCATGAGGCGGAAGAGTTTGTTCGTCAACCGCTTCCTTTCCGAAGGAGGATGTCCGTGCAACGCGCCGCGTTCGTCCGCAGTCTCATCGCCGCGGTCGGCATCACCGAGCTGACCCACGTCGCGCCGGCGCTGGCGCTCGACGAAGCGCAGGTCGGACGGGAAGTGTTCGCGCAGCTCCGCGAAGACGGCGAGCTCTTGTTCGACTCCTCGTATTACGAGCACTTGAACGAGGTCGGTTCGGTGATCGCCGAGACGGTCCGTTCACGCTATCCCTATCCGATCCGGTACTACATCGTGCGGGGTGACTCCGCGAACGCCTTCTCCGTCCCGGGCGGAAACATCTATGTCAACGAGCCGCTGCTCCGCCTGGCGCGGAATCGCGACGAGCTCGCCGGCGTCCTCGCGCACGAGACGGGACACATGGTCCTGCACCACGTCGCGAAACACATGGCGGCGGCACAGCGGACCGGAACCCTCGCGTCGATCGGCTCGATCCTGGGCCAGATCCTGCTCGGCCCGATCGCCGGGATGGGCGTCGACTACGGGCTACAGAACCTCTACGCGGGGACCGACGCGAACCTCTCGCGCCACATCGAGGCGCAGGCCGACGAAGAAGGCGCACACATCGTCGCCGCGACGAACACGTTCAATCCTTGGGGGATGGTCTGGTTCTTCCAGGTGATGACCGCGACGTACGGCGCGGGCCAGGCCTCGTGGCTGCGCGATCACCCGCTCGACCAAGCCCGCATCGCCGACCTGGAACGCGTCTTCCACGAAGAGCCGCAGACCTTCGGCCGCTACAAGGACACGCAGCAGAAGGACGTCGCCTACTGGTAGCGCGCCGCTGTCATGACACTTCAGGTCGGGACGATCACCGCGGCGCCGTCGACCGCGTCGCCGCGGATCGCAGCGAGCGCGTCGGCGCCGCGCTCGAGGGGGAAGACCGTCGCTTTCGGCCGCAGGCCGATCTGCGTCGCGAGCGCGAGGAAGTCGTAGGCGTCCTGACGCGTCATGTTGGCGACGGAGCGCAGCTGGCGCTCGCCCCAGAGCAGCGAATCGTAGTCGAACTGCGGGATGCGGTCGAGGTGGATCGCGTTGATTGCGACGATCCCGCCTTTGCGCAGCGCTCCGAGCGCGGCGATGACGACATCGCCGGCGGGGGCGAACGTCACCGCACGGTCGAGCCCGACCGGAGGGCGGTCAGTCGCTTCACCGACCCAGTCGACGCCGAGCGAGCGCGCGAAGGCGCGGTGCGACTCGCCGCGCGTCGCGACGTACACCTCGCAGTCCCAGGCGCGCAGCACCGGGACCATCAGGTGCGCCGAGGCGCCGAACCCGTAGAGCCCGACGCGTTCGCCGCGTTCGACCCCCGCGACGCGCAGCGCGCGAAAGCCGATGATCCCCGCGCAGAGCAGCGGTGCGGCGTGGACGTCGTCGAGCGCGTCGTCGAGCGGGTAGGTGAAGTCGGCGCGCGCGAGCGTGTACTCGGCGTAGCCGCCGTCGCGGTCGTAACCGGTGAAGCGCAGCGCGTCGCAGAGGTTCTCGCTCCCGCGCCGACAGTACGCGCACGTCCCGTCGGTCGAGGCGATCCATGAGACGCCGACGCGCATCCCGAGCGGCCGTTCCGGTGTCGCTCCCGCGACCACCTCGCCGACGATCTGGTGGCCGGGGACGATCGGATCGTGGTGGACGGGCAGCTCGCCGTCGACGATGTGCAGGTCGGTACGGCAGACGCCGCAGGCGCGCACGCGCAGCAGCACCTCGCCCTCGCCCGCGAGCGGCAGCGCGCGCTCGTCCAGGCGCAGGTCGCCCTTCGCGGTGCCGTGGACGAGCGCGCGCATCGTCGCGGGGAGCGTCGTCACGACGGCGTGCGCACGACGCGGTAGCGCTCACCCTCGCGCGCGAGGAAACCGCCGTCGGCGAGGGCGTCGAGCACCGCGATCGTCGCGGCGCGCTCGTTCTTGTTCGGCATCCCGGCCCACTGTAGCGCGACCTCGCCGGGATCGAGCTCGCTGCCGGCGACGAGCAATCCACGCACGAAGCTCTCGCTCAGCTTCACCCGCTCCATCCTGCGGCGGACCGATTCCAACGCGTCCTCGAACGAGATCCCACCCTTCGGTTCCGCCGGTGCGCCGGGTGGCTCATGCTTCGACAAGCTCAGCATGACATTGGGAGTCGCGGCGTCGGCGGTCGGCGAGATATTGGGAGTCGGCGCGGCGTCGGGGGTGATCGTCGCTGCCTCCGCCTCGTCGGGGACGCCTTCGTCGGTCCGAACCGCAGCCGCCCCCGTGTCATGCTGAGCTTGTCGAAGCATGGGCGTCGCCGTGTCGCCGTCCTCATCCGGAGCCGCGGCTGTCGCCGCGGTGTCATGCTGAGCTTGTCGAAGCATGGGCACGTCTTGCGTACCGACGAGTTCGGGGGAGCGTTCGAGGACGAAGTCGGTGATGCGCGGGAAGAGCTCCGCGAGGGCGACGGCAGCGGTCTGCCAGGGGACGGCGTTGAGCGTGCGCGGGCGCGTCGTGACGGCGGCGAGGATCTTACGCGCGACGGCCTCGGGGCTGGCGAGGATCGACGGCGGCGCGCCGGCGAGCCCCGCGCGCGTCATGAACGCGGTGTCGACGGCGCCGGGGTCGACGTACGTCACGGCGATCCCCTCGGGCTTGAGTTCGCGGCGCAGGATCGCGGTGGCCGAGCGCGTCGCGGCCTTTGCCGGCGCATACGCGCCCAGACCGCCAACGGGGACGCGCGCGACCCCGCTGCCGAGCATGAAGACGTGCCCGCGGCTCGCGCGCAGGAGCGGCAGCGCTTCGCGTACCAGCGCGATCGGGCCGATGACGTGCGTGGCGAACTGCGCGCGCAGCGCGTCGTCGCTCTGCGCCGCCAGCGCGCCGACGGCGACGTGACCGGCGTTGTTGACCAGCACGTCGATACGCCCGAAGGTACGCTGCGCGAGCGCGACGATCCGCGCCGCGTTCGCGGGATCGCTCACGTCGATTGCGTCGACGACGATCCGTGCGTGCTCGGCGCGCACACGCTCCTCGAGCACGGCGAGCGCCTCGCGGTTGCGCCCGATCGCGACGACGTCGTAGCCCGCGCGCGCGGCGCGCAGTGCGAGCGCGCGCCCGATCCCGGACGACGCGCCGGTGACGATCATGACGCTCATCGCGGGTGCGTCTCCAGGAAGCGCGCGTAGCCCTTGAACGTGCTGCGCGGAAGGTCGGCGTAGTATCGTGTCTCGTCCATCAGGATGTCGTGCGCTTCGACGACGGTCCGCCGTTCCCGCGCGAACGCCGCGAGCGCGGCGGCGACCGGCTTCTCGCTCCCGTCGGCGCGCACGATCCCGAAGGAGAGCTCGTGCGGCGCGCGGTCGAACGGCGGCGTCGCGCGCAGCGCGTCGGCGTAGTCGGCCCAGCACCACCAGTATGCGCCCAGACGTCCGTCGGCGTGCAGCCGGTCGAAGACGCGCGTGCAGTACACCGCCATCTCGTCCTCGGTCAGGCAGGCGTACGGGGAACGCAGCGGATCGTCGGGCGGGACCGGCGGATTCGGCGGTTCGTCCGGCATCGCGACGCGTTCGTACGGCGAGACGCGTCCCGGCGGGCACGTCGGATTGCCGAACTCGCTGAAGAGGACCGGCTTGCGCGCGAGCGCTGCCGCGAGCGCCGCGAGATACGGGACGACCTCGGGATCGAGCCGGTCGCGCGTGAACGCGCTGTAGACCGTGTAGCCGTGCATCGTCGCGAACGGATACGGCTCGGCGAGCGAGGAGAGTCGCAAGCGGCGCTCGCGGGTGAGATCCTCCCCGTGCGTCCCGGCGGTCGTCGGGATCGCCGAAGCCGTCGCCAGCACGTCGCACAGCCGGCGGCTCCAGTCGGCGGCGTCGCGCTCGCTCGCCGGTTCGCGCAAGTTGCTGAACTCGTTGCCGAGATCCCAAGCGACGATTGCCGGGTGGCGCGCGAGCCGCTCACCGACGGCGCGCGCGAACGCGAGTTGCGCTTCGAGCAGCGGCCCGCGATAGAAATCACCGATACCGTACGGTGATTCCGCGTCACCGGCGATCGTACGGAATCGTCCATGCGACGTCGATCGGTCCAGCGACCATTCCGGCAGCCAGTTCACGCCGCTCATGTGGCCGCAAAACAGCGTCGGCATCACACGCAGACCTGCATCCATCGCCAGATCGACGAGTGTTACGAGTCGTTCGAGCATCACCGGATCGAGTGCGTCGATGCGCGGTTGGAAATCGTCCCAACGCAAGAAGAAGCGGACGGCGTCCAGCCCGAGTCCGGCGATGCGCAAGAAATCCTCGCGGATCTCGCCGGGATCGAAGTGCCGCCACATCGCCATCGCACTGCTGCGCGGCCAGTAGTTGATCCCCAGCGAGAATCGCATCGAGAACAAGCCTACCCCACTCTAGGAGCGCTTTCCATGCGGGCCCTTTCCCTCACCACGCCGGCACCGATCGAGAACCATCCGCTGGCCCTCGTCGAGATCCCCGTCCCCAAGCCCGGCCCGGGCGAGCTGCTCGTCAAGATCGGCGCCTGCGGCGTCTGCCGCTCGAACCTGCACATGATCGAAGGCGATTGGGCGGCGAACGGCGTTCCCGCGAAGTCGCCGATCATCCCGGGGCACGAGATCTGCGGCTCGGTCGCCGAGCTGGGCGCGGGGGTGACGTCGTTCGCGCTCGGGCAGCGCGTCGGGATCCAGCCGCTGTGGTCGACCTGCGGCCGATGCGAGTACTGCCTGACCGGCCGCGACCCGTACTGCCAGGCCAAGCACATCACGGGCGAGACCGTCGACGGCGGCTACGCCGAGTACATGATCGCCAAGGCCGAGCACGCCTATGCCGTCCCCGACGAGCTGAGCGACGCCGACGCCGCGCCGCTCTTCTGCCCGGGGATCACGGCCTATGGCGCGGTCGCGTGCGCCGATCTCGCGCCGGGGAAGGCGGTCGCCGTCTTCGGGATGGGCGGCGTCGGCCACATGGTCGTCCAGTTCGCCCGCCTGACCGGCGCCGAGGTCACCGTCGTCGCGCGCGGCCGCAAGCACCTTGCGCTCGCGGAGCAACTCGGCGCCGTGCGCACGATCGACGCGACCGCCTCCGATCCGGTCGCGGAGCTGAAGCGGGCCGGCGGCGTCGATTCCACGATCGTCTTCGCCCCCTCGACGCCGGTGCTGCAGCAGGCGCTGGCGGCGACGAAGGCCGCCGGGACGATCGTCGTCGGCGCGCACGCCGAGATCGGGCCGTTCAACTTCGCCGACGGGAAGAAGATCGTCGGCTCGCTGCTCGGCAATCGCCAGCAGATGCGCGAGGTCCTCGCCCTCGCCGCCGCCGGAAAGGTGAAGAGCTACGTCGAGACGTTCCCGCTCGAGCAGGGCGAGGAAGCGCTCGCGCGGCTCAAGGCCGGGACGATCGAGGCGCGCGCCGTCCTGGTGATGTAATCCCGGGCGAAGCGGGACGGCAAGGGCGGGTTCAGGAGCGGCCCGAACGCCGGGGGCGATGAACGCAAGCCCCCGCGTCGGGATCATCATGGGCTCGACGTCCGATCTCGAGACGATGCGCGCCGCCGCGACGACCCTGCAGGAGCTGGGCGTCGCGTGCGAGCTGCGCGTCGTCTCCGCGCACCGCACGCCCGACCTGATGTTCCAGTACGCGAGCGAGGCGAAGGACCGTGGGATCGAGGTGATCATCGCGGGGGCCGGCGGTGCGGCGCACCTCCCCGGGATGGTCGCGACGAAGACGAACCTGCCGGTGATCGGCGTCCCGGTCGAATCGAAGGCGCTCAAGGGCCTGGACTCGCTGCTCTCGATCGCGCAGATGCCCGCCGGCGTCCCGGTCGCGACGATGGCGATCGGCGGCGCGGCGAACGCCGCCCTCTACGCCGCGCGCATTCTCGCGCTGCACGACGCGGAGCTGGCGCGCAGACTCGACGAGCGCGTCGCGCGAATTCGCGCCGACGTCGAGGCGACCGTCCTGTGATCCGCTCGATCGGGATTCTCGGCGGCGGCCAGCTCGGCCGGATGCTCACGCTCGAAGCGAAGCGGATGGGCTACCACGTCGTCACGCTCGAGCCGCTCCCGAACTCGCCGTGCGGCCAGGTCGCCGACGAGCAGATCGTCGCCGCCTACGACGACCTGCGCGCGATCGGCGAATTGGGCGCGCGCTGCGACGTCGTCACCTACGAGTTCGAGAACATCCCGCTCGAGTCGGTCCTCGCGCTGGAGAACGACGGGCGCATCGTCCACCCCGGCTCGAAGGCGCTGCGGATCACGCAGGAGCGCATCCTCGAGAAGACGTTCGTGCGCGACTGCGGGATCCCGACCGCCGATTTCGTGCCGGTCCGCACGCGCGAGGAGTTGGAGCACGCCGTCGAGACGGTCGGCTTCCCCGGGGTCGTGAAGACGACGCTCGGCGGCTACGACGGCAAGGGGCAGTGGGTCGTGCGCTCGCGCGAGGACGCCGAGACGGCGTGGCGCGAGGCGAAGGGCCGCGCGCTGATCTGGGAGCGCTTCGTCCCGTTCGATCGCGAGCTTTCCATCATCGCGGCGCGCAACGTACAGGGCGAGATCGTCGCCTTCCCGACCTCGGAGAACCAGCACGATCACGGCGTCCTCGCCACCACGATCGTCCCCGGCCGGATCGCCCCCGACATCGCGGCGCGCGCACGCCGTTACGCGACGACGATCGCCGAGCAGCTGGAGATCGTGGGGACGTTCTGCGTCGAGTTCTTCCAGGCCGGCGACGATCTGCTCGTGAACGAGATCGCGCCGCGCGTGCACAACAGCGGCCACTACTCGCTCGACGCGACGCAGATCAGCCAGTACGAGATGCACGTGCGCGCGATCTGCGGTTTGCCGCTCGTCGAGCCGCGCCAGTTCATGCCCGCCGTGATGGTCAACATCCTGGGCGAGAACAAAGGCGACACGCTCGGCGGGATCGACGAGCTGCTGCGCGAGCGCGATCTCAAACTGCACGTCTACGGCAAGAAACACGCGGCGCTGCGCCGCAAGATGGCGCACTTCACCGTGCTCGGCGAGACGGTCGAGGAGTCGCTGGTGAAAGCCGAGCGCGGCCGCCGCCTCCTGCACTGGATCGACGACCGGGCGGCGGCCGCGATACGGTGAGATAACCGAGCTGCTCGTTGCTCAGTGCGCGGCGAGGACCGTCATCACCGCGACGTCGTCCTGGTGGGTGCGGTTCTGCAACACGCGCGCGGCGATCTCGCCGGCGCTGGTTCGATCGAAGCGCGGGAGTTCCCCGACGACGGCTTTGAGGACGCGCAGCCCCGCGAGGACGTCGGCATGGGTCTCGATGAGCCCGTCGGTGTAGAAAACGATGCCGCTCCCCGGCGGGAGCGATACCTCGGTCGCGCCGGGGTCGAGCTCCGCACCGATCCCGAGGGGGAAGCCGTGGGGGCCGAACTCGGCGAGCGTGCCGTCCGGGTGCCGGATGATGAGCGGAGGATGTCCGGCGTTCGCGTACGCGAGGACGTGCGTGCGCGTGTCCAGTACCGCCAGCAAGGCCGTGACGTGGATGTCGTGCCGGTGCGTGAGGAGATGCCGGTTCGCCCGCCGCAGCGCGCCGAGCGGCGTCTCCCCCTCCAGCAACCCGCCGCGCATGACCTGACGCATCTCACCCATCACCATCGCCGCCTGCGTTCCGTGCCCTGCGACGTCCCCGACGGCAAAGGCGAGGCGGTGCGCGTCGATCCGGAACGCATCGTACCAATCGCCGCCGATGCTGGACGCGCTCTCCGCCGGCTGATAGTACGTCGAGATCACGACGTCGTCGAGTATCGGAACGTCGGTCGGGAGAAGCGCGTGCTGCAGCTCGGCTGCGAGCTCCCGCTGCGCCTCGTAGGCTTCGGCGTTCTCGATCGCGATCGAGGCGCGTGAGGCGAGGTCACGCGCGACGGCGAGGTCCTCCTCCTTGTAGCGGCGCGTTTCGTCGGCGAACGCAAGCGTCATGACGCCGATCGTCGCCCCGCGGGCGATCATGGGGACGATCAGGACGGACTGCGTCGCCGCTTCGCGCAACAGCTTTGCCTCTTCGCCTTCGGCGAGCAGTTGCCGTGCGAGTCCCGGCGGCAGGCCGCCGAGCATCTCGGGCTCGCCGGTACGCAGCGCGCGGCCCGGGCCGAACTCGCGGTTCAGCGCGAGCGACGGATGGCGGGCAAGCAGCTCGCGGATCCAAATCGTCCGCGGCGGCTGTACGGCGGCGGAGGCGACGGAACGCAGGCGCGCGTCCCGCACCAGCGAGACGTCGCAGAAGTCGGCGAGGTCCGGGATCGCGAGGGCGGCGATCGCCCGCACGGTCGCGGCGGGATCGAGCGACGCGGTGAGCGTCTTGGCCGCTGCGGCCAGAAAGCGTTGCGTGCTCTCGAGCCGTTTGCGTTCGTGGATGTCGATCAGCGTCCCGTACCAGCGCAGGCCGCAGCCGTGCGGGTCCAATCGTCCGGCCGCCGTCATGAGGTGCCAGCGATACGAGTTGTCCCGGATGCGGATGCGAAGCTCGGCTTCGAAGTCCTCGCCGGTAAGAACCGAGCGCTTCCAGCGCGACGCGATGCGCGCACGGTCGTCCGGATGCTGCAACGCGGTCCACGCTTCGGTCACGTCGCGGTCCGGTTCGATTCCGGTCAGCTCTGCCCAGCGCCGGTTCACGTATTCGATCGTCTCGTCGGAACGCGCCACGAAGACGACCGTCGGCAACGCTTCGGAGATCACATGCTCGCTTGCGATGGAAGCATCTTCG
>DATJHK010000110.1:0-15599 GCA_035493875.1 Candidatus Limnocylindria bacterium | reverse complement strand
CGAACGAACGAGAGGATCGCGGCGCCCAGGCCGACGAGCCAGACCAGCGCGGTGACCACCCAACCGACGATCGGCACGATCTCCGCCGCGCACACGACGACCAGGCCAATGATCAGCGCGACGAGCGGCGAGGGGGTCGCGCTCGGCATCACCAGCTCACACAGCCGCCGCCCGACGAGCAGCGCGAGCGCGCCGGTCCCGATCCACACGCCCGCGAAGACGGCCGCGATCTCGAGCGCGATCAGCGGGATCCCGATGATCGAGATTGCGAGCACGATCGCGATCGGCACGACGGCGACGAACGCGATCGCGCCGGTCGCTGCGGAGAGCGCCGGATGGCGCTCGACGCGATCGAGTGCCACGCGCATCCGCAGCGGGAAGAGCAAGAACACGAGCACGACGATCGCGCTGGCGGCGAGCTTGAAGAAGAGACGCCGATCCTGGTCGGCCAGGCCTCGAATCCCCAATTCCTTGCCGACGACCCAGGGGACCATCGCGCGCAGCGCCTCGTTGTTCAGGCCGTTCTGATGGCCGAGGATCTGGCCGCCGTCGACCTCCTCGCACGAGCCGAAGATCGAGTTGCAGTCGCCGCGGACGACGCCCGCCACCTTCGCGTCGCCGAAGATTACGTTGAGATCGCCGTCGACGACGTCGCCCGGCGGGATGTAGACGCTCTGATTGATGATGTTGCGGCCACCGTCGCTGCCGGCGAGCGCCGGGCGCGGGTACGCGGCGGCGAGCACGACGAACAGCGCGACGAGCAGCGCGAACCCGCGCCGGAAGGTCGTCACGAACGCAGGCGCTCCATCAGCCGCGGCCGCACGACGGTGAAGCCGAAGACGAGCGCGATGGCGAGCATCACGTCGAGCGTGATCGCGAGCCCGATCACGGTCCCGAACGCGCCGAAGTCGTCGAGGACGCGCGCGGCGATGTGTCCGAGCGCGCCGAGCGGGCGCGTCAACTGCGCGGCGACGTCCAACGCCGTCTCGCCGAAGGCCCGCATCGCCGAGGACGCGAGCAGGAAGCCCGCGCCGATCAGCAGCCACGCGGCGACGAGAAAGGAAACCAGATAGGCGACGACCGGCGCGGGTGAGAGGTGCGGACGCGGAAGCGAACGGACCTCGGCCATCGTCGCGAAGGTGAAGTTCTCCGGCAGATCGATCGCGCGGGGCGACGAGATCAGCGCGTCGACGACGCGCAACTCCTCCAGCACGCCCTTGCAGCGGCCGCAGCCGTCGAGGTGGGAGAGCAGCCGTGCGCGCTGCGCGGGGACGAGCGTATCGTCGAGATAGCGCTCGAAGAGCGCTTCAGACGAACTGCAGCTCACCGAGACCCCCGACGACCCGGTAGGTCCGGGTCGGGCAGTTTCCCTGAGCGGCCGCCTCGCGCTCACGTAGCTTGTGGGCGAGCGCAAGCTTGCCGCGATGGATCAGCGTCTTCACGTTGCCGAGCGAGAGCCCCATCGTGGTCGCGATCGTCTGGTAGTCCATGTTGTCGTAGAAGCGCAGCGCGAGGACCGTGCGGGTGCGCTCCGGCAACTCCGCCAGCGCGGCGCGGACCTCGGCCTCGGCCTCCGCGCGCAAAACCCCTCCGGCGGGATCGGCGTCCCCGGAGAGGTCGGGCAACGTGTTCTCGAGGGTCTGGTCCTCGGCGAGCTCGGCGTGCGCCGGACGCTTCAGCGAACGTCCCAGGAACGTCCGTACGACGTTGCGAGCGATGTGGTACAGCCAGGTGGAGAAGCGGCCTAGGTCCGGATTGAAGGTCCCCAGGTGCGCGTAGGCGCGCAGGAACGTCTCCTGCGCCAAGTCGGCGACGTCCGACGGTTGTCGGACGCTCGCCCCGATGAACGAGGCGATCCCACGCTTGTATCGCTCGACCAGCAAGCCGAACGCGTCGCGGTCGCCGTTGAGGACCGCTTGGACGAGGCGTTCGTCCGAGAGCTCAGGGACTGACTGCACAGCCATCCTACTCGTTAGTACCGTCACGAGGTCCGGAAGTTTCCGGCGCAGGACGGGAGAGTCTCCGCGGCCGTTCGAACACGGCGGTCCGGAATGGCGCAACGGCGATGGCTCGTCACGGGCGGGCTGGGGTTCATCGGATCGGCGTTCGTGCGGCTCGTCCTGCGCGAGCGGCCGGACGTCGCCGTGACCGTGCTGGATGCGATGACCTACGCCGGCAACCCCGCCAACCTCGCCGAGGTCGAAGCCGACCCACGCTACCGCTTCGTCCGCGGCGACATCGCCGACCCGGCCGCGATTCGCGAGGCGCTCGGCGAGGGCGCCGACGCGATCGTCAACTTCGCCGCCGAGACCCACGTCGACCGGTCGATCCTCGATCCGGAAGCGTTCCTGCGCACCGGCGTCCTGGGCGTCCACGCGCTGCTCGAGGCCGTCCGCGAGCGCGCGATCCCGCGCTATCTGCAGGTCTCGACCGACGAGGTCTACGGCCACGTGCCCACCGGTTCGTCGGCGGAGACGGACGCGCTGCGTCCGCGTTCGCCGTACGCGGCCGCGAAGGCGGCCGGCGATCTGCAAGTCCTGGCCTACCACACCACCTACGATACCGCGGTCCTGATCACGCGCGGTTCCAATACCTACGGGCCGTATCAGTACCCCGAGAAGCTGATCCCGCTCTTCGTGACCAACCTGCTCGACGGCGAGACGGTCCCGGTGTACGGCGACGGGCTGCAAGTGCGCGACTGGCTCTACGTCGACGACCACGCGCGCGGCGTGCTGCACGTCCTCGAGCACGGCGTCGCGGGCGAGGTCTACAATCTCGGCGGCGGCAACAGCCGCACGAACCTCGAGATCACGCATCGTCTGCTCGCGCTCACCGGACGCGACGCGGCGACGAGCGTGCGCCACGTGCGCGACCGCGAAGGACACGACCGCCGCTACGCGCTCGACGCCGCGAAGGCGCGCGCGCTGGGCTGGGCGCCGCGGGTCGCGTTCGACGAGGGTCTGGCGCAGACGGTGAACTGGTATCGCGAGCGCGAGGCGTGGTGGCGGCCGATCAAGTCCGGCGCGTTCCGCGCCTATTACGAGCGGCAGTACGCCGCGCGCTGAGGGGAAGCTGCGCATGAAGGGAATCATCCTCGCCGGGGGTTTGGGGACGCGTCTGCGGCCGCTGACGAAGGTCACCAACAAGCATCTGCTGCCGATCTACGACAAGCCGATGATCTACTATCCCCTCGAGACGCTCTGCCGCGCCGGGATCCGCGACATCATGGTCGTCACGGGCGGGAGCAACGCGGGCGACTTCCTGCGTCTGCTCGGGAACGGCCGCGAATTCGGGCTGCACGACATCGCCTACACCTATCAGGAAGGCGAAGGCGGGATCGCGGACGCGCTCAAGCTCACCGAACACTTCGTCGCCGGTGACCGGATGGTGGTCGTCCTCGGCGACAACATCATCCAGGACGACATCACACCGTACGTCCGCCGCTTCGAGGACCAGCCCTCCGGGTGCCGTCTCCTGCTCAAGGAAGTGGACGATCCGGAACGCTTCGGCGTCGCGCAACTCGACGGCGAGCGCATCCTCTCGATCGAGGAGAAGCCGAAGCAGCCGAAGAGCCGCCTCGCGGTGACGGGGATCTACATGTACGACCGCCGCGTCTTCGATTTCGCGCGCAACCTCAAACCTTCGGCGCGCAACGAGCTCGAGATCACCGACGTGAACAACGCCTACATCAACGCCGGCGACTGCGCCTACGACATCCTCGAGGGCTGGTGGACCGACGCCGGACAATTCGAATCCCTCTACCGCGCCACGCAGCTCGTCGCGGGCGAGCGCGCGAAGTCGGCGTACCAGACCGCGTGAGCATCCGTCGCATCGCGATCGTCGGCGGTTCCGGGCAGCTCGGCTCGGCGCTCGTCGCCGCGTTCGCCGGCCGTGAGGTGCACGCGCCGCCGCACGCCGAGCTCGATCTCGAGGACCGCTCGGGGCTCGCGGCGTTCCTCGACCGCACGCAGCCGGAGCTGCTGATCAACTGCGCGGCGTTCCACCACGTCGACACGTGCGAGCGCGAGCCGGAGCGTGCGTTCGCCGTGAACGCGCTGGCCGTCGACCGCGCCGCCGAGGCGTGCGCAGCCCGCGGTGTCGCGTTCGCGACGATCAGTACCGACTACGTCTTCGACGGCACGCACGGCCGCGCGTACCGCGAAGACGACGCGCCGAACCCGCGCACCGCGTATGGCGTCTCGAAGCTCGCCGGCGAGTTGCTGACGCGCCGTCACGGGCCGCGCTTCTTCGTGTTCCGGACCTCGGGCGTCTTCGGCGACATCGGGACGTCGAGCAAGGGCTACACGCTGATCGAGAAGGTGCTCGGGCAGGCGGAGCGCGGTGAGCCGACGCGGATGGTCGCCGACATGACGTTCTCGCCGACGTACGCGCCGCACGCCGCGCGCGCGATACGCGACGCGGTCGATGCCGAGGCGTTCGGCCTCCATCATCTCACCAACGCCGGCGCGTGCACGTGGTACGACTTCGTGCGCACCGCGTTCGAGAAGGCGGGCCTGGGCGGCGCGCCGCTCGAGCCGGTCGCGTATGGTTCGTTCGGCAACCCGACGCCGCGCCCGATGTACTCGCCGCTCGAGAACACGACGTTCGCCCGCGCCGGAATCACCCCGCTGCCGCCGTGGGAAACGGCGCTCGACACGTTCATTACCGTCCGCCGCGAGCGCCTCGCGGCTAGCAAAGCCTGATCCCACGTGCACGTCCTAGTCACCGGCGGAGCCGGCTACATCGGTCTTGAGCTCTGCCGCCAGCTGCTCGAACGTGGCGACGCGGTGCGCGTCGTCGACCGGTTCTTCTTCGGCGAGACGGAGCTGCGCGCGCTCGCCGAGAGCAGCGACGGACGCCTGACGTACGTCGCCGGCGACGTGCGTGAATGGGACGACGCCTGGCTCGACGGGATCGACGGCGTCTCGCACCTGGCGGGGCTCTCGAACGATCCGACCGCGGAATACAACCCCGAGGCGAACTGGCAGATGAACGCCGTCGCGACGGAGCGGCTCGCCGAGGCCTGCAAGCGGCGCGGCGTCGAGCGCTTCATCTTCGGGTCGTCGGCGTCGCTCTATGACGGGATCGGTCCTGGGATGTTCGACGAGCAGACCGCGGTGCAGCCGCGCGGCGCGTACTCGATCTCGAAGAAGTACGGTGAGGACGCGCTGCGCCGGCTCACCGACGACCGCTTCGCGCCGACGATCCTGCGCCAGGGGACGGTCTACGGCTGGTCGCCGCGCATGCGCTTCGACCTGGTCGTCAACACCTTTCTCAAGGATGCCGTCACCGTCGGCAAGCTCTACCTGCACGGCGGCGGCTGGCAGTGGCGCCCGCTCGTCGACGTGAGCGACGTCGCGCGCGCGCACATCCTGTGCCTGAACGCGCCGCTCGACGTGGTGCGCGGAGAGATGTTCAACGTGATGCAGGAGAACTATCAGGTTCGCCAGCTCGCGATGCTCGTCGCCGGCTCGCTCTCGCTGCGCGGCCGTCACGTCACGCTCGAAGAGGCGCCGCTGCCGAAGCTCGTGCGCGACTACCGGATGTCGAACCTGAAGATGACGCAGCGGCTTGGCTTCACGCCCGCCGTCACCGTCCTCGAGTCGATCGACGTGATGCTGCAGAAGCTTCCGCTCGACAACGTCGGCTGGCTCACGAACCCCCGCTGGTACAATATCGCCTGGATGAGCATCCTTGAGGAAGCCCACGCGGCGCAGCGGAGCTTCGTCTCGATCTACTGAGCGGGCAAGCTCCGAATAAATCGCTGGCGGAACCGCGCCGGAACGCCCGGAATATCAGGTGTCTCAACGCCATGGAACTCCGGATCGATCCTGCACACGTCGATCGGGCACGGCGGTTCGCTTCCGCGATCGTCGACCCCGTCGCCGGTTTCGTCGCCCGTCACTCGACCGTCAGCGTCGAGCGTGCGGTCGCGCGTCTGTGCGGGGTGGACGGGGTCGACGCGACGGGCGTGCCGCTGGCCAACGTCCTAGTCGACGCCCTGCCGGAGCAGGGCCGGGGTGTCGCGAGGGTCCTCGGTGCGGCAATCGCCGAGACGGGGCGGACGCCGCAGCAGCTCGCCGGAGCGGTCGCCGCCGGCGAGCGTCTCCCTGATCCATCCGGGACGCCGGAGCCGGCGATCCGGGCCGCGCTCCGGCCGTTCGTGGAAGCCGGGCTCGCGCGGATCGACGCGGCGCGCGCCGCGCGCACCGCGCTGCTGGGCCGACTGTCGCAGGCGCCGCCGCCGCTGCTCTACGTGATCGTCGCGAGCGGAAACATCTACGAGGACCGCACCGCCGCCGTCGCCGCCGCGGAGGCCGGCGCGCAGATCATCGCCGTCATCCGCTCCACGGCGCAATCGCTGCTCGACTACGTCCCCTACGGCGCGACGACCGAAGGTTACGGCGGCACGTACGCGACGCAGGAGAACTTCCGCATCATGCGCGCCGCGCTCGACGAGGTCTCCGAGCGCCTGGGCCGCTACGTGATGCTGACGAACTACGCCAGCGGCCTGTGCATGCCGGAGATCGCGACGACCGCCGCGCTCGAGCGGCTCGACATGCTGCTCAACGACTCGATGTACGGGATCCTGTTCCGCGACATCAACATGCAGCGCACGTTCGTCGACCAGCACTTCTCGCGCCAGCTCAACGCGCGCGCCGGGATCGTCATCAACACCGGCGAGGACAACTATCTCACCACCGCCGACGCCGTCGCCCAGGCGCCCGCGGTGCTCGCCTCACAGTTCATCAACGAGGCGTTCGCGCACCGCGCGGGGATGCCGGACGAACAGATCGGGCTGGGCGACGCGTACGAGATCGACCCCGACCTCGAGGACGGCTTTCTGCTGCAGGTCGCGCAGGCGCAGCTCGCGCGACAGATCTTCCCGAACGCGCCGCTCAAATACATGCCGCCGACCAAGCACATGACGGGGAACATCTTCAAGGGCCACCTGATCGACGCGATGTTCAACCTCACCTCGGTGATGACAGGGCAGACGATCCACCTCTGCGGGATGCTCACCGAGGCGATCCACACGCCGTTCCTGGGCGATCGCGCGCTCGCGCTCGAGAACGCGCGCTACGTGATGGGCACCGCGCGCCACTTCGGCGACGAGATCACGTTCAAGCCGGGCGGCCGCATCGAGCGCCGCGCGCAAGAAGTCCTCGCCGGTGCGCTGCGCATTCTCGAGAACGTCGCCGCGCGCGGGTTGATGGAGGCGATCGAGGCCGGGACGTTCGCCGACGTGCGCCGTCCGCGCGAGGGCGGGCGCGGCTTCGAGGGCGTCTTCGCCAAGGACCCCACGTACTGGAATCCGTTCGCCGACGCCTTGACCCCGCCGGCGCTGGCGGCATCGTGAGCCTCGTCAAGCCGTACGGCGACGCGCGCGGCGACGGCGCCGTCCAGCTCTCGTTCACCCTGCCGATCGCGTGGAACGAGGCGGCCGACGAAGCCGCGCGTCAGCTCGTCGCGAAGATGGGTTTCACCGACGTCGCGGTCGTCGAGGGGCGCGCGATCGCGAGCGGCTTCTCGTTCTTCGTCGTCTACGCGCGCACGCCGGTCGGGATCGACGTCTCGACGATCGTCGCGCCCTCGGCGGCGCAAGCCGTGCTGCCGCTCGACGAGGTCGACGCGCTGATCGCCAAGCGCGTGGGGCGACGGGTGCGCGTCGTCGGCGCGTGCATCGGGACCGACGCGCACACCGTGGGGATCGATGCGATCCTCAACATGAAGGGCTACAAGGGCGACTACGGGTTGGAGCGCTATCGCGGCTTCGAGGTGACGAACCTGGGCAGCCAGATCGCGATCGACGACCTGGTGCGGATCGCGAAGGAGCAGCGCGCCGACGCGATCCTCGCCTCACAAGTCGTCACGCAGAAGGGCAGCGACATCGCGAACTTCACGGCCCTGGGCGAACTGCTCGAAGCGGAGGATCTGCGCGAGCGCACGCTGTTGATCGCCGGCGGTCCGCGGATGACGAACCTGCTCGCCGCCGAGCTTGGCTACGACGCCGGTTTCGGCCGCGGCACGCTGCCCAGCGAGGTCGCGACCTTCATCGCTCGCCGGGTCGCGCAGCTCGCGCAGCCGTAGGACCGAGCCGCCCCAACCCCGCCAGCACGTCCGCGGCGATCCGCTCCTGTCCGGCGATGTTCGGGTGGATGAAGTCGGGTTGAAAGCTCGCTGGCAGGTGGAGTACCTCGTCGCGATCCAGATCGATGAGCCGGACGTTCGTGCTCGCGAGGCTGCGGACGAACGTCTTGACGCCGTAGCGAGCGGCGAATGCGGTCATCGGCGTGAGGATGTAGATGCGCGCGGACGGCGCCGCCTCGTGCGCCTCGGCGATCAGGCTGCGGTACGTTCGCTCGAACTGCGCCTTACTGAACGTTCCGCGGCGAATCCGGTCGGCGTCGTTCGTACCGAGGAAGATCGTGATGACCGTCGCGTCGTGCGGCACGCGCGCGCTTTCGAATGCCAGCGCGTCGCGGACGTCGGCGCCCGGGATGCCGAGATCCAGCACCGGGATGTCGAGCCGCCGGCCGACGATGTACGGGAACGCATCACGTCCCGGTGAGCTCAGGCCGTAGCCGAACGTGATGGAGTCGCCCATGGCGACATACAAGCCGCCCTTTGCCGGCTGGACTGCCGGAGCGATCGCAGGAGCGGTCTGCGCGAGGGTGCTCGACGACAGCGTCAACAGCGTCATCGCTACGAGAGTGAAGAACGTCACGGCAAGGATGGACCTGCGGCGGTTTGGCGAGCACAGCCTGGCGGTATCATGGCGCGGTTGGCTACCACGCTTGAACCTCCGATCCTTGAAGGTGCCGTCCATCGGAGGGCGGTCGCTCGCACGTCGCCCGCGCAAGCCGAGCAAGACCGGCTCGCGTTCGCCGACGTGTTCCGCGCGGTCGCTATCCTGGTCGTCGTGCTGAACCATCTCGCGCTGATGAGCGGCATCCATCCGTTCGACCCGCGCGATGATTTCGGGTTCCTCGGCGCTTGGGGCGTCAACTGCTTTTTCATCCTGAGCGGCTTTCTGCTGAGCCGGCCCTATCTCGAAGCCGTCCTCCGCATGCGAGCGTTCCCTTCGACGAAGCTCTTTCTCACCAGGCGCTTTTTCCGCATCTACCCGCTCTACGCATTCGCCGTCGTCGTGAGCGGCGCTGAGGTGGCGATGCATGCGCCGCATCACCTTCCGCTCGCCTCGATGCTCAGTCACCTGACGTTCCTGCACGGATTCTCGACGGATGACGTCGTGTCGCTGAACGCGCCGTTCTGGACGATGGCCGTCGACGCCCAATTCTATCTGCTGCTGCCGCTCGGCGCGTTCGCGCTGCGCGCCGCGACGCGCACGCACGACCGCACGACGACGATCGGGATCCTCGCCTGCGTGCTGGCGGGCGCGGCCGCGTTCAGCATCGCGCTGCGCTGGTTCTTGTTCGAGCACTACTCGATCTCCATCGTCGGCGATTCGGTCGGCGCGGCGTTCGTGCTCGCGCGCAACGTCTTGGGGATGGGGACGGCGTTCGCGCTGGGGATCTTCTTCGCGCTCTTGACGCTGCTCGGAAAGCGGCCGACGCGCCCCGTCGCGTACGCGAGCGCGATCCTCGGGGTCGCGTCGTTCCTGTTCCTAGGCTGGTGTGCTCGCGTGTACGGAACCACGCCGGCGTACGGCGTGTACTACGATCCGCTCGCCGCGGCGTCGGCCGCGCTCGTCCTCTACGGGTTCGGCGAGGGCGCGTTCAACGTGACGGGGCTGGTGCGCGGCTCGCGCGGGGTCGCCGCGGTCGCTGCGCTCGCATACGCGGTGTACCTGTTCCATTGGCTCGTCATCGACGTCGTCGTGAGCGTTGCGAAGCACGCGGGCTGGACCTCGGGATCGCTGGAATACTTCGCCGGCATCAGCGTCCCGACGCTGATCGTCACCTTCATCGTGGCGGCCGTCGCCCATCGCTACGTCGAGAAGCCGTTCCTAGCGCTGCGCGACCGCAGCCGGGAGCGCAAGACCCTGGAGCGTCGGACCGCTCCGACGTAGGCCGGAGCAGCTCGACCTAAGACCAAGCGAGCGCTCTATGACATTTCGGAGGGGATAACGAGCGAGCGCCTCCAAGGTGGGATGAAGTGACCGGCAGCTCGGCTGCCGGTATTTCGTCTTTTGAGGTGCATTCGCGAGCATGGGTGATCGTACACGCGCTCTGGTCTTTGGTGTTGTCGTCATCGCCGCGGCCGGTCTGGTCGCCTGCGGAGGCGGAGGAGGGGGAAGCGGTCCGGGTTCCGGCGTGCCCCCGGTCGCGCAGCCGACGTACGGGCCGCCCTCGACGCCGGTCTCTACGTTCTCGGTGACCTCGTCGTCGACGCTGCCGGCGACGGCGGCCGGCGCAAGCACCGCGATCCCGGTCGCGCTCCCGACGGGCGCGCCGGTCACGGGTCAGCTCGGGTTCACGGCCCCGGCGGCCGGGATCGGCGCGAGTGTGAGCCTCGCCGAGACGTTCACGAACGCGATTCCGTCGAGCATCACGCCGTTCAGCCCGGCGCGCGCACCGCAAGGAACGCGGCGGACGGCCTCGCTCTTCGGCTCGCAAGTGGAGGGTTACATCCAGATCGTCTCGTCGGCGACGCTGACGTTCAGCGCGACGCCGTCGCTGACGCTGACGTATCCGTCAGGAGCGCTGCCCACGGGAGCGCAGTTCTACGTCGCCTATCTCGACCCGCTGAACCCCTCGCTGGGCTGGCAAGACGGCTTCGCCGGACCGGCAACGCAGAGCGGCACGACGCTCACGTTCGCACCTGTGCAGCACGCGTTCACCTTGACGGCGAACTTGCCCGCGTCGTTCGCGGTGTACGCGATCGCCGCGACGGCGGCAGGTCCGACGCCGGCGCCGAGCGCGAGCCCGATCATTGATACCGCGCTGGTCGACGGCGCGACCGCCACGTACAACGTCACGGCGACGTCGTCGGATTCGCAAAGCAGCGCGGCGCCGACGGCCGAAACCTGGACCGAGACGGACACGATCGCCGCGAATCAAACCTTCAACGGCCAAAGCGGACTGTACGAAACGAAACGCGTGCAGAGTGCGCCTACCGGGACGGGAAGAACCTATAGCACCTACACCGACGAGTACGACTCCTACGACGTCCTTCAGCAAGCGAACGGGGGCGTGCAGCTCGGCGAAGTCGGCTACGTCGACAGCGGCTCGTATGCGGGGACCGGGTATACGGTGCAATCAGCGGCGAGCGCAACGGAGCAGCCGGCGTACGTGGTAGAGATCTTTCCCAACGTCGCGGGCGCGTCGTTCACGGAAACCGGACCATTCGTATTCACGGATTCCTATGCGCAGACGTCTTCCGGCGACACGTATAGCTACACCGATTCGGAATCGTTGACGGCGGCCGGTGCCTACCATGATGATAATAAAACGACGGCGTACGGCGATACCCAGGAATACATAGAAGATCTCAGCATGAACCTCGTCGGGACGCTGACGACGACGGACTCGCAAAGCTCATATCAGCAGGTAACGACGGTCGGGGCGCCGGTGCTGCAGAACGGATCCTACGTCATCCCGTACACCACCACGGCGACCGTGCCGGGGCAACCGGCGCCGAGCCCCTCCCCCTCGATGCTGCCGATGTGGTATCCGGATGGTCCGAGCGCCACGTACACGTCGACGAAGATCGACGAGTCCGGGACGCAGCCTCTGCCCGCGGCGTGCTCGCTGCCGAGCGGGATGCCGAGCTCCGGTGATGAGGTCGACATGACGTACAAGCTCACCGATCCGCTGGGCTACTACTCCGCCACGCAGGTACAACAAGAGTGGGTGGCGCCCGGATACGGCACCCTCTGCCTGATTCAGACGCTCAACGAGGTGCTCGTCGATCCGTTCTCCGGAGCGGTGGACGATACACTGCAATCCCAGACGACGCATGTGCTCGCGTCCTCGAAGGTTCCCTCGAGCGCGCTGCGGCAGACGCGCTCGGCGTTTGCTGCGTACGGACCGATCCTGCCGCTCGAAAACCGTGCCGCCATCCTGCGCGAGGCCCGAGCCTTGCGCCGCGCGTCCTCAGCGCGGCATCGCGCCGTGCGCTGAACGCGGTCGCTCGCCGGGAAGCGCCGAAGGAGCGTTTCCCCGCGAGCGCCGCGAACGTCGGGGCGTGCGTCGTCACGTTGCGATTCCGCTCCTAGTCGTGTGCGGGCTGTTGGCATGGCAGGGACCGGCGCGCGCCGTCGATCGGACGGTGGGCGCCGATGTCCCCAAGCCGACGGCGTCGGGCGCGCCTTGGACCGATCACGAGGTCGCGGCGCTCGGCGCGAATCTCGATCTCACGCTGATGGGCGCCGCCGCGTTGCACGGCGCCCACGTCGGCGTCGAAGCGGTCGATGCGCGTGACGGGCACGTGCTCTACGCGCGCGGCGAGGACGCCGCGTTCCCGCCCGCCTCGACCTTGAAGCTGCTGGTCGGGAGCGTCGCGCTCGAGAAGCTCGGCCCGGAGTTCCGCTTCACCACCGACGCGCTCGCCGACGGCGAGGTCGCCGGCGGCGTCCTGCAGGGGACGCTCGTCCTGCGGGCCGGCGGGGATCCGTTCCTGCGCGCCGCCGACTTCGACGATCTCGCGGCGCAGCTCGCCGCGCAGGGCGTGCACGCGATTCGCGACGGCGTTGCGTTCGATCTGGGGCGCTACGAGCCGCCGGGCTACGGACGCGGCTGGGCGTGGGACGACGCGCCGTACGCATTTCAGCCGGTCGTCGGCGCGCTCGCGTTCGAGGAGAACGTGCTGCACCTGACCGTCACACCGGGCACGCTCGCCGGGGCGCCGGCGACGATCACCTCAGCGCCGATCGATGCACTGGCAGCGCCGAACGATCCGTGCACGTTCAGCGCCGCGCCGAGCGTCGTCACGGCCGCGGCGACGGACGTCGCCGGTGCGAAGGACACGCTCGACCTGGAGCGCACGCCGCTGGGCTGTACGCGCGTCGTCGGGTCGATCGCGCTCGACGCGAAGCCCGAGGCGCTCGACGTCGCGGTGCCGTTTCCGACGACGTATGCCGCGCTCGCGCTGCGCGAGGCGCTGCGGCGCCACGAGATCACGGTAGGGATGGGGTCGAGCGACGCGCAGGCCGTGCCTTTGGAGCGGGCGGCGCCGGCGAGCGCCTCGGTCCTTTGGAGCCATCGCTCCGAACCGCTCGGCGAGATCGTCGCCGACATGTGGATGCCGAGCGACAACCTCGTCGCCGAGATGCTCGCGCGGGAGTTGGGCGTCGGGGCGCCACCGGCGCAGGGAACCCTCGCGCGCGGGATCGCGACCGAGACGGCGTGGCTGCGCGGCCTGGGCGTCGACACCGGCGCGATCGCGCTCGCGGACGCGAGCGGACTCTCACCCTACGACCGTATCACGCCGCACGATCTCGTCGCGATCCTCGAACACGACTGGGACGGTCCGCAGCACGATCTCGTCCTGGACGATCTGCCGATCGCCGGCGTACGAGGGACGCTTGCATCGATGGACGACGACGACGTGAAAGGGCGTGTCTTCGCCAAGACCGGAACCCTCACGCACGTCAGCACGCTGGCGGGCTACGCCGCGACGCGGCAGCACGGCACGGTGATCTTCGCGCTGATGATCGACGACGCGGTCGCCGACGGCGACGCGCTCCGGGACGTGCGCGTGCGGTTCCTCTCGCAGCTCGTCCAAAGCTGAGCGGTCCGCGTGTGGGGCCGCTCTCCGCGCGGATGAAGGTGATATGCGGCGCGGACGGTATCGCGACGGAGTGATCACCGTCAACCGCATCGCGCGCCATGCATGCGCCGTGCTCGCGGCGGCGAGCCTGTGCGCCGCGCCCGCGCTCGCCGTCGACCGAAGCCTCGGGGCCGACGTTCCGAAGCCGCAACCCGCCGGTGCCCCATGGACCGACGCACAAGTTGCGGCGCTGCACACCGACGTCGATGCGATGCTGCGCGAGGCCGCGTTCTTGCGCGGCGCGCACGTCGGGATCTACGCGATCGACGCGCGCGACGGGCACGTGCTCTACGCGCGCAACGCCGACGACGCGTTTCAGCCGGCTTCGACGTTCAAGACGCTCGTCGGCAGCGCCGCGCTGCGCAAGCTCGGTCCGCAGTGGCGCATGCACACGGCCTTGACGACGACCGCGCCCGTGGAGAACGGTCGGCTCGAAGGGGCGCTCGTGCTGCGCGGCGGGGGTGATCCGCTCCTGCGCGCGAGCGATCTGGACGCCGCCGCCGCCGCCGTCGCGGCGGCGGGGATCCGCAGCATCGACGGGCCACTCCTCATCGACGACAGCCGCTTCGATCAGCAGCGCTACGGCGACGGCTGGTCGGTCGACGATCTGCCATACTATTACGCGCCGGTCGTCTCAGGGATGATGCTCGAGGACGACGTCGTCCATCTGCACGTCGCTCCAGGCCCCGCCGTCGGCGCACGCGCGCAGCTCGCGTGGGAACCGTCGGCGGGCGCCGACGAACGGCCGCCCGCGGGCTGCCCCGCGGCGGCGAACGGTGCGCATCTCGTCGACGAGGTCGTCACCGGTGCGGCGGACGCGAAGGACACGGTCGACCTGCGGCGCGCCCCGTGCGGGGTGATCCGCCTGAGCGGGACGATCCCGCTCGGCGCGAAGCCGGATGCGATCGACGCCGCGGTCCCGAGCCCCGAGCGCTACGTCGAAGACGTGCTCGGCGCGGCGCTGGGCGCGCACGGCGTGACGCTCTCCGCCGCGGCTGCGAGCGCCTTTCCCTCGCTCTACGGCGCGGCGACGACGACGGTGCCGTGGCCGGGAGCGAACGAGCGGGTACTGTGGAGCCATGACTCCGAGCCGCTCTCCGACATCCTCGCCGACATGTGGTTCCCGAGCGACAATCTGATCGCCGAGACGCTGCTCAAGCAGATCGCGGCGGACGATGCGGGGGCGCCGGGAACCGACGCGCACGGGATCGCGTGGGAGCTGGGCTGGCTGGGATCGCTCGGGATCGACACCGGCGCGATCTCGATCGACGACGGGAGCGGCCTTTCGGCGTACGATCGCGTCACGCCGCGCGATCTCGTCACGATCCTAACCGCCGACTGGAACGGTCCGAACCGCGACGTCGTCCTCGACGATCTCCCGCTCGCCGGTGTGCGCGGGACGCTGCGCCGCTCGTTCATCGGTATGCCGGCGGAGAAGCACGTCTTCGGAAAGACGGGCTCGATCTCGCACGTCGCGACGCTGGTCGGCTACGCGGCGACGCACACGCACGGCACGGTGATCTTCGCGTTCCAGGTCGACGACTTCGTCGGCTCGCGTACCGCGCTCAACGACTTGCGGGGCCGCGTGATCTCGCGGTTCGTGGTGCAGTGATGCTGGGCGCGTACTTCGAGGCGGAGATTCGCGAGCAGCCCGACGTGTGGCGCCGCATCGCCGCTTCGGACGAGGCGCGCCGCTGCGCCGCCGCCGTCGCCGGGCGCGACGTGCTCTTCCTGGGCAGCGGAAGCTCGCTCTTCGTCGGGATGCTCGGCGCGCTGGCGTTTCGGCGTCGCGGCGTGCGCGCGGCGGCGCTCGCCGCGACGGAGGCACGCTTCGACGCGAACGCCTACCGCGACGCCTGCGTCGT
>DATJHK010000109.1:0-2242 GCA_035493875.1 Candidatus Limnocylindria bacterium | reverse complement strand
TACGCGTCGGCGATCACCGGAATCGGAATGTTCACGATCGGCAGCCGCACGTGCTTGCCGACCAGGTCGCGGTATCGCGCGTCGTCGGGATTGACCGCCACGGCCACGTCGGCGAGCATCGTCTCGGGACGCGTCGTCGCGATCACCAGCGAGCGGCCCGGCTGTCCGTCCACCGGATACGCGATGTGATAGAGCGTGCCCGGCTCCTCGTTGAACTCCGCTTCCTCGTCGCTCAACGAGGTGAGACAGCGCGGGCACCAGTGAATGACGCGATAACCGCGATAGATCAGGCCGCGCTCGTACAACCGAACGAAGGCCTCGCGCACGGCGCGCGACAACTCGGGCGAGAGCGTGTACGCGGTGCGCGACCAATCGGCCGACGCGCCGATCGCGCGCAGCTGTTGCAGGATCGTGCCGCCGGTCTCGGCGACGAATGCCTCCGTGCGCTGCACGAACGCATCGCGCCCCAGCTCGAAGCGCGTCTTGCCTTCGGTGGCGATCAGCTTCTCCACGACGTTCTGCGTGGCGATGCCGGCGTGGTCGGTGCCCGGAACCCAGAGCGCCTCGCTGCCGCGCATGCGCGCCCAGCGGACGATCACGTCCTGAATCGTGTTGTTCAGGCCATGACCGACGTGCAGGATCGCCGTGACGTTGGGCGGCGGCATGACGATCGTGTAGGGTTCGCGCGCGCCGCCAACGCGCGATGAGCTGGCGGCGGTGCCGTCGAAACACCCCGCCTCCAGCCAGGCGCGGTAGATCTCGGGCTCGGTCGTCGCAAAGTCGTAGCGGTCGGGAAGACTGGGCATGTTGAGAATGAAAATAAGACCGGGCCGCGTGTTGCGCGGCCCGGACGGTGAGCGAAGGATCGATCGACGATCAGAGTCGATCGCTGCGTTCGATGTCCGCTCCGCCGGTGTCGCGCGTCGCGTCGACGCGCGCTGCCTGCCGGTCCGCCTGCAGCGGCTCGGCGACGTGATCGGCCTTGGGCACGCCCGTCGGCGCAACTGGCGCCCCGCCGGTCCGGTCGCCGCGCACCGAGCGTTTGCCGCGCGTTGCACGTCGATCGGCCACGCCTTCCACGTCCTCCGCCGCGTTGCGCAACGCGTCGTCCGTCCCCTGCCACCGCTCCTGCAGCTCGACCTTTGGATCAGCATGGCGGTCGGGCTCGTCGGACGTACCCTGGCGCCGACGTCCCGTTCCCACGCCGCGACCTTCCCAGCGTGCCTCGGTCAGCGCAATGTCGCCCTCGCGAGCGCGACGGGCGGCTCGGCTCATCCGGCGCTCTTCGTCGCCGATCGCGATCCGGTTCACGACCGTGTCCACGTCCGGCACGCCGCGCGCGATCGTGACCGCATGCTCGGCCTCTTCTTCGGTCTCGACCCAGCCCGCGAGCTCGATCACGCCGTCGCTGATCGACCCGATGTCGATCGCCCGCTCGGAGAGGATCGGATCGTTGCGGAACGCTTCGAGCACACGCTCCTCGAGGCTCTCGTCGTACGCCTCCGTCTCGAGATCGTCTTCCTCGTAGTCCTCGAGCTCGTCCTCTTCCTCATCGTGCGCGTGTGCGCCGCGCAATCCGTGCTCGCGCAGCTCGGCGCCGCGTCGACGGATCTTGGAGCCGAGCCCACTGAAGCCGCCGACGCGCTGCGCCACCAACATGCCGGCGGCAAAACCGGCGACGGCGCCGACCACCGCGCCGATGACTATGCCGGCAGATGACGACTCGTCGTCGCGATACCGAAACCGTGACATGGAGAGTGAGCCCCTGTGGCGGAGGTTGTTGCAGAAGGATAAGTTACGCTTTCCAAAAGCGCGAGAGGCGCAGTCCTCGCGGTGCAAGAAGAAGGCCACCTGCCGACTGCGCTTGGAGGCTTTGTCCGCTCCGAAAATCGCCGCTTTCGTGGACAGCCCATCGTCTGTCGAATCTCTCGAACTACATGATCGCTCCGACAACTGAAGCGACGCTCACGCTGACGCTTCCCGACGGGTCGCAGCGCACCGTGCCCGCCGGCACGCTGCCCTCCGACGTCGTCAAGTCGATTGGCGAGCGGCTCTTGCAGGCCGCCGTCGCCGTCGAAGTCAACGGCGTGATTCAGGATCTGGTCACCCCGTTGCGCGCGAGCGGCACGTTTCGCGTGCTGACCGACCGCGACGGTCCCGCGCTCGATGTGCTCCGGCACTCCGCGGCCCACATCCTCGCCACCGCCGTGCGACGCCTGCGCCCGGAAGCCAAGATCGGCTT
>DATJHK010000108.1:0-8328 GCA_035493875.1 Candidatus Limnocylindria bacterium | reverse complement strand
CGACATCCCCAGCCGCGAGGCGCTCGAAGAAGTCCTGGCCTCGTACGAGGGCGCGCTGTTCGTCGTCTCGCACGACCGCTATCTGCTCAAGCGCCTGGGCGATCGCGTCGTCGCGATCCGCGACGGCGCGGCGCACGTCCTCGACGGCGACTTCGCCGCGTACGAGGAGCGGCAGCACGACCTGGCCGCGAACGCCGATGCACCGCGCGCGAACGGATCGCCGGCGGCGGCGAAGAACGACAAGACCGTCGACCGCCGCACCGCGCACGAGACTAAACAGGAGCTGATGCGCCGGCGCCGCGCGGTGAGCGACGCGGAGAAACGCGTCAACGACCTGGACGCCAAGCGCGCCAAGGTCGAGGAGAAGTTCGCGGCGCCCGACCTCTACGACGACCCGCAGCGGGTCGTGGAACTGCAGCACGAGCTGGACCGCATCAAGTCCGAGAGCGAGGCGGCGATGGCAGCCTGGGAGGCGGCCGTCGAGGCCCTTGAAGCATCGGCGTGATGGAGCTAGAGTCGTAACCTCAAGGTCATCGGTCGGCAACTCCCCCGAGGTAGCTTCGGATGAGTGACATGGCGTTCGAGTACAAGTTGCGCGAGTTCACCGTCGAGGAATACCACCGCATGGCGGAGGTCGGCGTCCTGCGGGACGACGAGCGCGTCGAGCTGCTCGACGGCGCGATCGTCGAGATGAGCCCGATCGGGACGCGCCATTGGGACCGGCACGCCGAGATCGTGCGCTACCTCAACGCGACGCTCGGCACACGGGCGCGAATCGTCGGTCAAGGCTCGTTTCCGCTCGGCCGCAAGAACGAACCGCAGCCCGACGTCGGCGTCCTTGCCCCTCGCTCGTACACCGGTCGCGGCGCGGAGCCGGACGAGATCTACGCGGTCGTCGAATTGGCCGACTCCTCGCTGCGCAAGGACACGGGGCCGAAGCTGCGTCTCTACGCGCGCTTCGGCATCCCGGACTATCTGGTCGTCGACTTGGAGTGCGACACGCTCACCCACTACGACGACCCGCACGAGTTGGGCTATCGCGGCGAACGCCGCCTGACACGCGATGACACGTTCGTCCTGCGTCGTATCGCAGACGTGACGCTCTCCGGCGCTCCATTCTTGTCGACGACGAGGTAACGCGCGACTACCGAGTAACGCCGGCCCATCCACCGTCGCGTCACGGAGTTACGAGGACCCTGTCCATCATCGCGTCACCCTGAGCTTGTCGAAGGGTCGCCCTCCATCGCGTCACCCTGAGCTTGTCGAAGGGTCGGGATCGTGGCCGATGCTTCGACAAGCTCAGCATGACAAGGGCGTCGGCGCGCGCACGATGAGGGCGCGGCCGACGCGCACGGTGAGGACGCGGGTGCGCGCACGGTGAGGGCGTCGGTGCGCGCACGGTGACGACGCGGGTGCGCGCACGGTGAGGGCGCGTGCGCGCGTTCCGACGTCGATGACGCGCTTCTAGCTGTCCAGCACCGCTTGCTGGTCGATGCCGAGTTTCTCGGCGAGCCAGTCCATCATCTCTTCTTCGCCGATGGTGGGATTGTCGTGCTGGCAGTGCTCGGCGCCGGTCTCTTCGGCGGAGAGGAGGCGCAGCGTCGCGTCGACGCCGACCTTCTTCGCGTACTCGTAGACCGTGCTGGCCTGCTTGACGCCGAGGACGTCGTGGCCGCCGTGGATGATGAGGTAGGGGCACTTCATCGAGTCGAGGACGCCCTCGAGACGGAACTTCTTCCCCTTCTCGATCGCCTCGGCGACGCTCTTCGTGCCGAAGACCCACTTGATGTGGTCCGCGAGCCCGTGCTCCTCGCCGCGTTCGCTCCACAGCTCGTTGACGTCCCAGATCGCGCCGTGCGAGATCACCGCTTTGAGCCGGTGTTCGAACGAACCGGCGCGCGCCGCGTAGTAGCCGCCCAGGCTCGTCCCGCTGATCGCGATGCGGCTGGTGTCGACGTCGTCACGCGTCTCGAGGTAGTCGATGCACTTGCCGACCGGGACCTCGTAGTCGTAGCGGTTGATGAGCTTCTGCCGGCGGATCGTCCCGCCTTGGCCCGGCCCGTCGACGAGCAGCTGCGAGATCCCGCGATCGAGCGCGCCGCGCGCCGTCATGAAGTACAGCTCTTCCTTGAACGAGTCCAGACCGCCGAACGAGATCAGCACCGGCTGCTTCCCGGTCTTCGGCCGCGGCGCGCGCAGGAAGTACGCGTAGAGTACCTTCCCATCCTCGTACGGGATCTGCACCGGCTCGAGCTTCGGCCGGAAGTACTTCCCCGCGCTCTGGAACGACTGCTCGCACTTGGTGAAGACCTCGAGCCGGCGCGGGTCCTCGCCGTCGAGCCAGAACTCCGCCTGCCGGTAGTAGTCGACGGCGCGGAGCCACGCCTGTTTCGCCGTGATGATGTGGCCCTGCTTCTCCGCCTCTTCCGCACGGATGCGGTTGCGTTCGGCGACGTGGAGCCACTCCCGGTACCAGCTCTCCTTGTCGCCGGGGATCATCTTGCTCGCGGCCTGGAAGCACTCGCTGATCGCACCGCCGCCTTCTTGCGTCTCTCCGAGCGCGCGGCGGAACTGATACGACATCCAGGGATGATCCGGCCAATGGTGCCAGCCGTAGGGTTCGTACGTGGCGGTGCGCCCGTCGCGCAACGTATCGGTCATGAACTACTCCTGCGTGCCGCACGTTCGTCGTAGAACAGCATCGCGATGATGCCGACGACGACGACGGCGACGAGTTGGATCGAGGCCGCGTTCCCCCAGCCGTACGCTTTGCTCAGGCTGGCGAAGAGATACCCGGCGAGCGCGGCCGGAAGGTAGAGTGCGGTGACGTACAGGCCCGAGGCGGTCGCGACGGCCTGCGGCGGCGCGCTGCGTTGGATCAGCGCGTAGACGTTGACGAAGAGGAAGCCGCTCGCGACCGCGCCTTGCAGGAAGCTCAGCACGCCTTGCGCGAGCGGTGAGGGGAAGCCGTGAAAGAGCGAGTAGCCGACGACCATCGCGCAGAGGAACGAGACGATGATCACCCAGCGCTGTGAGACGCGGTCGCCGATCCAGCCGGCGGGGATCCCGACCAGCGCGCCGAGGCCGAACATGCTCGCCATCACGCCCGCCGTCTGCACCGAATACCCCAACTCCGTGCGCAAATACGTCGGGTAGAGCCCGATGTAGCCGTACATCGAGACGCCGACGACCGCCGCCGCGACGACGCACAGGGCCACGTTGCGGTTCCACACGGATTTGACGCCGCTCGTCGCGTGGACCGCCTCGCGGTCCTCGCACTCGGTGAACGCCGTCGGAACGATCAGCGCGATCAGCACGGTGAAGACCAGACCGAGCACGCCGTAGACGTAGAACGGGAGCTGCCACGAACCGGTCGCCGCGGCGATCTGCGTGCCGAACAACGGCCCGAAGAAGCTGCCGGTCCCGTACGCGAAGTTGAGGGTCCCGATTGCCATCGCGCGGTTCGCGGCGAAGTACGCGCCGACGGCGGTGAAGAGCGCGGCGTTCTGCAGCGCCTCGCCGGCGCCGGAGAGCGCACGATAGACGAACATGTCGCCGAACCCGAGCGCGAACCCGGTAAGGATCGTGAAGATCGAGTAGATCGCGATCCCCACGAGCATCGTGCGCTTGCGGCCGAAGCGCTGGACGAAGCCGCCCGCGAAGAAGCCGCACGCGCCCAGGCCGAGCGTGAAGATCGTCGCGAGCAGGCCGCCTTGCTGCAGACCGAAGCCGTAGTGCTTGTCGATCCCGACCAGGAGCGAGGGGAAAACCTGGCGGTCCATCGCGTTGATCACGTAGGACACGCAGCACAAGAGCATCGCGGCGACCACGAGCCGCGCGGTCAGCGCCGGCGAGCTCGTGGTGACGGTGGAACGCTCGACCTGAGTCGTCATGTCATCCTTGCTGTCAGACGGGAGTGCGCGCTCCCGTTTCGGCGTTGTACCAGTCGAGGATCTCGCCGGCGCGCATGAAGGTCACCCCCGTATGACCGGTCATGTACTTGAGCAATTTTTCGAGGTACCCGATACGGTGCGGGACTCCGGAGAGATACGGGTGCAGGGCGATCGACATCACGCGCGCGTTCGTCTCGCTCTCGGCGTACAGCGTGTCGAACTGGCGGCAACCGCGTTCGAAGAGCTCGTCGGAACGATGAAGCGCAATCGCGTAGAGCACGATGTCGTTCATGTCGACCGGATACGGAACCGCCGTGATCGTTCCGTTGGCCGTTTGGAGCGGAACCGGCTGATCGTCCATCGGACCCCAGTCGCAGACGTACTCGAGCCCTTCGGCGCGCAGATGATCGAGCGTCTCCCACGTCTCACACAGACCGGGCCCGAGCCAGCCGCGTGCGCGCTGCCCGGTGTGACGCTCGATCTCGTCGACCGCGCGGCGAATCGTCGCGCGCTCGTCTTCTTCCAGATTCATCGCGCGCTGGATGAAGCCGTGCGGCATCATCTCCCAGCCGGCTTTCGCCGCGCGCTGCGCGATCTGCGGGTAGCTGTTGCAGACGTTCGCGTTGATCGAGAGCGTCGGCTTGACGCCGTACTTCTCGAGCACGTCGAAGATGCGCCAGAAGCCGACGCGCATCCCGTACTCGGCCCAGGCGTAGTTGGCGATGTCGGGGATCACGGTGACGCCTTGCGGCGGCGGGAGCGCGGTGCGCGGCATCGGCTTCTCGAGCGACCACTCCTCGACGTTGACGATGAGGTGGACGATCAGCCGCGTGCCTTCGGGAGCACGCAGCGGAGGCCGATCGACGATCGGAACGTACGGCGTGCGAGGCTGAGACATGCGAGGCTCCTTCAGACGAGGTCGGGGCGGCGTCGATGCCACGACGTCGCGGATTGGTAGGCGGCGCCGAGCGCGAGCACGGCGTCGGGAGAGGACGCGGTTCCGATGATCTGCATCCCGAGCGGCATCCCGTCGGCGGCGGCGCCGATCGGCACGGCAAGCGACGGAAGCCCGAACACGCTCGCCGGCGCGACGAGCGGCATCACCGCGGGGCGGAACGTCGGCGGCGCCGGTGATTCGGGCGCTTCGCCGGGGACGCTCGCCGCGAGCAGCGCCGCGTACGGCGCGGTGCGCGTGGCGAACGACTCGCGAGCGCGCGCGATCGCGGCGAGCGCCGCGGCGCGCTGCTCGTCGGTGACGGTCAGCGCGAGCTCGACGTGCGCGCGCACGTCGGCGCCGTACCCGTCGCGATGCGCGGGGAAGAACTCGGCGTGGACGCGCGCCGCGTCGTGGCGCTGCACCGTCGCCGCCGCGTCGGCGAGACCGTCTTCCCACCACGTCACGTCGTCGACGGCGATCCCGAGCGCGCGCAGCGCGTCGGCGGCCGCGTCGAGCGCGGTCGCGACGTCGGGCGGCAGCTCGTCCCACCGGCCGCCGCGCAGCCGCGCGACGCGTCCGGCGAACGCACCGGACGCGATCGGCACACCGCTCATCACGGCGAGCGCGTCGCGGACGGTGAGCACGTCGAGCGCCATCGGCCCGGCGATGTCGAAGGTCGGTGCGAGCGGGAAGATCCCGTTCATGTCCAGCGATCCGGTCGCCGGACGGATCCCGCTCGTGTTGCACAACGCCGAGGGAATGCGCACGGACCCCATCGTGTCGGTCCCGATCGCCAGCTCGCACAGCCCCGCGGCGAGCGCGGCGCCCGAACCGCCGCTCGACCCGCCGGGGATTCGATCGAGATCCCACGGGTTGCGAACGCGTCCGGTGTGCGGGTTCTCGCTGGTGATCCCCCAGGCGAACTCGTGCGTGATCGTCTTGCCGACGATCAGCGCGCCCGCGTCGCGCAGCTTGCGCACGAGCGCGGCGTCGCTCTCCGGATGGCGCACGAAGAAGCCGGAGCCGGCGCGCGTGGGCAGGCCGGCGACGTCGACGAGATCCTTCACCCCGACGGCGACGCCGAAGAGGGAGCCGCGCGCGGAGGGGTCGAGCGCATCGAGCCGATCGGCTTCGCGCAGGACGAGATCGCGGTCGATCGCGACGTAGGCGTTCACCGCCGCGTCGACGCGCTCGATCCGCGTCAGCAACGCCTCCGCCTTCTCGCGGACGCTGGTTGACGTGGTGGTCATGCGATCGGTCGTACCCCGCTCTGTTCGCGGAGCGCGCCGACGTACGCGTCCTTGAGGCGAATCACATGGAGGTATGCCGCGCGCTCGGCGGCGGCGGCGTCGCGGCGCTCGAGCGCGTCGATGATCTCCACGTGCTCCTCACGCGAGGGAACGAGGATCGCCGGATTGACCGACGTGACGCGCCGGAAGCGCTGGATGTTCGTTTCGAGCTGCTCGAGGTGCGCTTCGAGCAAGGGAAGCTGCGCGGCGGCGAGGATGCGCGCGTGGAACTCGCCGTACAGCTCGCCGAGGCGCTCGCGCCGTCCCTCGCGGTAGTTGTGCTCGACGAGCAGCGCGATCTCGCGCAAGCGCCGCAGGCCCTCATCGTCGATCCGCGTCGCCGCGACGCCGGTCGCATGCCCTTCGAGCAGCGCGCGAATCGTGTAGACCTCGTCGGCGAACGCCGGCGTCACCGGCTTCACCCACACGCCGCCCTTCGGCCGCAGCTCGATCACCTGTTCGGCGCGCAGGCGTTTGAGCGCCTCGCGCACCGGCGTGCGGCTCACGCCGACCAGCTCGGCGAGCTCCGTCTCGGTGTAGCTCTGCGGTTCGAGCATCGCGCCCTCGATGATCCGCGCGCGGATCGCGCGATACGCACGCTCTTCCAGCGAGAGGCCGCGCTCCTCGGCGAGCGCGTGCGCGGCGTTCATCGCGCCGCCGTTGCTTGCGCGAGCAGCGCGCGCACGTTGCCCGACTCGATCGCGGCCCGGTCTGCGGCGCTCAAGCCGAGGGCGTCGAGCACGGCCGCCGGCGCGTCGGTCCCCATGTCGAACGGCGCGTCGGTGCCGACGACGAGCTGGCCGGCGCCGACGCGCTCGAGGAGCGCGCGCAAGGCGAGCGTGTCGTGCGCGATCGTGTCGTAGAAGAACCGCCGCGCGTAGGCGGAGGGAGGCAGCGGCGTCGTGCACGATTCGGCGCGCACGGCATACGAATGATCGAGCCGCCCGACGATCTGCGGAAGCACGCCGCCGGCGTGCGAGAGGACGATCCGCAGCGGATGCCGTTCGAGCACGCCGCCGAAGATGAGCCGCGCCGCGGCCAGACCCGTCTCGACCGGGTTGCCGACGCAGTTGTGGAGATAGTACTCCTGCATCCGCGCCGTGCCGACCTGATGGTGCGGATGGATGAAGATCAGCGCACCGAGCCGCACGCACGCCGCCCAGAACGGCTCGAACCGCGGATCGTCCAGCTCGACCCCCGCGATGTTCGAGCCGATCGCGCAGCCGGCGAACCCGCGCGCCATCGCGTGCTCCAGCTCGGCGACCGCGAGGGTCACGTCTTGCAGCGGCAGCGCGGCGAGCGCGCCGAAGGCGTCGGGATAGGCGTCGCACGCGGCGGCGAGATCGTCGTTCGCCAGGCGCGCCAGCGCGGCGCCGCGTTCGGGCGTCTCGCCGTAGGCGAAGAAGTACGGCGGGACCGAGAGCAGCTGGCGAGCGATCCCGCGCTCCTCCATCCAGCGGCGGCGTAGCGCCAGGTCGTGGTGGAGCGGCGAGATCGGGAGCGGGACGGCTGCGGGGAATCCGCTGACTGCCGAAGGCAGCTCGACGCGCCCCGCGGCGTCGTCACGCCGGCCGAGACCCTCCCGCTCCAGGCGTGCGAGGACGCCGAGCGGGGTCAGGTGGGCGTGAACGTCTTCGAGTTGTCCCATTGGGCCGCAGTGGTTTGGCCCGGCTGGGCGTATACCTGCATACATGCATACAAGCGTGCTGGACCGCCCCGTCGTCGTTTCGATCGACATGCACCGCGGGCACCTCGACCCGAGCGTCGCCACGATGCCGCTCCCTGCCGACCGGAGCCAGGCGCTGATCGCCCGCTCGGCCCCGATCTACCGCGCCCTGCGCGAGCGGGGCGTCCCGATCGTCCAGGTCGTCACCCGGTACCGCACGGGCCACGAGTCGGAGACCAACCCGTTCTGGGCCTCGAAGCGCTCCGGAACGCGCGCCCGCGCCGCCGAGCACAACCTCTACGGCTCGCCGGGGACGCAGGTCATGCCGGAGCTGGCCGACCCGCGCGACATCGTCGTCGACACGAAGAAGCGCTACAGCGCCTACCTTCACACCGACCTGGAGTTCGTGCTGCGGGACCTGGGCGCGCGCACGGTGATCCTCACCGGCGTCAACACGAACAGCTGCATCCTCTGCTCGTCGTTCGAAACGGTGAACCGCGACTACGAATTGATCGTGCTGCGCGACTGCGTCGATTCGATGGA
>DATJHK010000107.1:0-89458 GCA_035493875.1 Candidatus Limnocylindria bacterium | reverse complement strand
GATCCCGATCGCGCCGACCACCCCGACCGTCGCGACCGAATACCTGAGGTACTGCCCGCTGCCGCGCCCCGCCGCGACACGGCGCGCGACCTTCGGGAGCACGACCTGCGGGACGAACCCGACGGCGAACAAGAAGATCTTGCCGATCAGCGAGAGCGCCCCGTACAACCCCGCTTGATTCGCGTCGAGGAAGTGCTTCACCGCGACGACGTCGGCGAAACCCAGCACCGCAAACGCAAGGGACGTCGCCCCGACACCGGACGCCGTCTCGAGCAGGCGGCGCGCATCCACGACCATCCTTGGCTCGGTGCCTTCGAGATGCGGTCGCACGCAGAACGCAACGTACGCTCCCGCGATCAACGCGCCGCCCAAGAAACCGAAGAGCGCGCCGTCGACGCCGTATCCCGCGAACGGCAGACCGACGCCGAGCACGAGCTTCGCGGCCCCTTCGATCACGATCGACCGCGCGTACGCACCGAAGTCCTCGACGCCCTGCAAGACGGCACGCAGCGCCGGCAGCACCAGGTTCACCGCGATCGCGCCGACCGTAAGCAGGACGGCCAGCTTGTCGTCGATGCGCAAGAAGTGCGTCGACCACGGGAGTGTCGGGATCGCGACGATCAGAAGCGCGACGCCGACCGCGATGCCCCAACGCACCACCAGGTCGAACAACCGACGGATCGCCGCATGATCGCCGACCGCATGGAACTCGGCCGCGAGCTTGGCGACGCCGAGCGAGATCGCAGCCGCTGGGAACGACAGGAGGGTCAGCGTCGCGACCAGCGATGCGAGCTCGCCGTACCCGACGACCCCGAGATGACGACTGTTGATGACGTGAAAGACGTAGTTGCAGCCGTTCATGGCCGCCGCCGCGCCGAACACCATCATCCCGTGGCGGACGAAGTCGCCGCCGGCCAGACGCTTAAGCGATCGGGGCACCGGTGTTCTCCGGAACGGACGGGAGCCGCGAGGTGAACTTCCGCCACAGCGCGCCGACGGTGAGCTCCAGCTCCTCGGCGCGCACGAGCCGCGCAGCCGCCAGGAAGACCGCCGCCCCGATCCCGAGCTCACCGGCCAGCGCCCACGCACGGCCGGCGAAGGTTCGAGCGGGCGGAGCACCGAGGGAGGCGATCCACTCGAGCGCCAGCACCATTGCGACCGAGCACACGGTGGTCGCGCCGATCGAGCGCGCCAGCGCCTTCACGTTCAGCCCGCCCAACAGCCGCCAGGCGACGACCGCGAGCAGAATGGTCTGCACCCCCTGCGATACGGCGTTCGCGAGCAGCAAGCCGATCGCCGCCAGCGAGGGCAGCCAGATCACGGAAAGGACGATATTGAGCGCCACGGCGAGGCACGAGATCACGACGGGCCAGCGCATCTCCGCGCAGGCGAAGCAGACGCGCGTCAAGATGACGTTCGCGGCCATCGGGACCAACCCGGCTGCCGCATACGGAAGGAGCGCGGTGCAATGCGCGGTGGCTTCAGGCGTGAAGCTTCCGCGCTCGAAGAGCGTCTGGACGATCGGACCCGCCAGCGCGATGAGCCCGCACGTCGCGGGGACCGTCACGAAGACCACGATCCGCAGCCCCATCGTCACGCCTTGCCGCAGCGCGCGGCGATTGTCGCGCGCGAAGTGCGATGCGAGGAGCGGAAAGATGACCGTGGCGATCGCCGCGGCAAAGATCTGCTGGGGAAAGCCGACCAGCTTATTCGCATAGTTGATCGCCGCGATGTAGCCGGGCACCAGCGTCGATGCGAAGAACCGATCGAAGAAGAGCGCGATCTGTCCCGCCGCCGAGCCCACCACGATCGGTCCGAGCGACGACCACATCCGCGACAAACCGGGATGGTGCAGATCGATCGTCGGTCGATAGCGGCCCAAACGCGCGAACGACGGAAGCTGCACGATGAGCTGCGCACAGAGCCCGAGCGTCGTACCCAGGACGAGCGCGTAGATCCCGAGTCGAGCGTCGAGCCACACCACGACGCCAATTGTGACGACGTTGATCGCGATTCCCTGCAACGCCGATCCGCCGAAGCGGTGATGGGCGTTGAGGACCGCGGCGAGCACGCCGGCGAGGGACGTCGCGACGATCGAGGGCATCAGCCAGCGCGTCATGCGAATCGCGACGCTCATCTGCGGCGCGGGAAACCCGTGCGCGATCAGCGGCACGTAGAACGGCGCGAGCAGCCAGCCGAGAACCGCGGCAACGCTCAGGAGGATCAAGAGGCCGTTGAGCACCGTGCTCGCGAGCTTCCATGCCTCGTCCTCACGCTTCGTTGCGATGTACTCGCTGAAGACCGGCACCAGCGCGCTCACCAGCGCGCCGTTGAAAAGGCCGAAGACGATCGTCGGGATCGTCGCCGCGGCAAGAAACGTGTCCATCTCCCACCGCGTGCCGTAGTACCGTGCGTTGACGACCTCGCGGGCGAAGCCCAGCAAGGTCGAGCCCAGCGTTGCGATCATGACGATGAAGGTCGATCGCGCGACGGTCGCCGTCGGCGGATGCGGGGGAACGGCCTTCAGGTGACGCTTAGTGCGCGCCGTTTCCACGTATCACCGCCGGAACGGTGCGCGCAATGATCGAAAGATCTTCCATCGGGGTCCAACTGTCGATGTAGCGATTGTCCAGTTCCATCCACTCCTCGAACGAGAGTTCGGAGCGGCCGGATATCTGCCAGAGACAGGTGATCCCGGGCTGCATCACGAGACGCCGCAGCGCGTGGGCGTCGTAGTGCGCGACCTCTTCGGGAAGCGGCGGACGCGGCCCGACGACCGACATGTCGCCGAGCAGCACGTTGACGAAATTCGGCAGCTCGTCGATCGAGGTCCGTCGCAGAAACGAACCGAGCGCATGAAGCCGCGGATCGTCACGCATCTTGAACACCGGTCCGTCGGCCTCGTTGTACCGCCGCAGCTCGGGGAGCAGCTCGTGTGCCCCCAGGACCATCGTGCGCAGCTTGAACATCATGAACCGCCGGCCGTCCCGCCCGACACGCTCTTGCCGGAAAATCGGGTTACCGAAGTCCACGGCGACGATCCCGAGGATGGCGATCAGCACGATCGGAGCCGTCAGGATCAACATGAGCGACGCGAAGACGATATCAAGAAGACGCTTGGCGGCCACCATCCACGCAGGACGCGACGGCGCTGTAAGGACGACCGCTTCCGCGGCGGCCGAGCGCTGGAGCGCTTGCAGTGCGCTCACCGGACCGAGGCGTCCAAGATCGCCTCGAAACGCTCCCCGACGTACCCGAGCCCCTCGATGACGCCCAGTTCCCGTCCGGGCGTGGAGCCGTACTCGAGGTAAGGAACGAACTCGCGCGTGTGATCGCTGCCGGGATGAGTCGGATCGCAGCCGTGGTCGGCGGTGAAGATCAGCGAATCTCCCGGACGGAGCCGCTCCAGGAGCTCGGGGATACGGGCATCCAGGCGCATCAAAGCATCTCCATAGCCTCGGACGTCGCGACGATGACCATACTTGCTGTCGAAATCGTTCAGATTGACGAACACCAGACCGTGGTCCGTAGCATCCGCAAGCTGCAATGCGCGGTCCACCGCTTCGTCATTATCGGCGATACGGACGGACGACGCGATCCCATGACCGCTGTAGATGTCACAAATCTTTCCAACAGCGTGCACGGCTACACCCGCTGCCTTTAGGCGATCTAGGACAGTCGGTGGGGGAAGGATGGCATAGTCGCGTCGATTCGGGGTTCGCACGTAGGCGCCGGGGACGCCGACGAAGGGACGAGCGATTACCCGGTTCACCTCGTGCGGAGGGCGCAGCATCGCGCGCGCGCGCTCACACCAGTCGTAGAGCGTCGGCAGAGGGACCGTCTCCTCGTGCGCGGCGACCTGGAACACCGAGTCCGCCGACGTGTAGAGGATCGGCCGGCCCGTCCGCTGATGCTCCTCGCCCAGCGCGGCGATGATCTCGGTGCCCGATGCCGGGATGTTGCCGAGCGGCGCGACCCCGCAGATCGCGGTGAACGCCTCGACTACCTCAGGCGGAAACCCGGCCGGATAGGTGGGGAACGGAACCTCGGTCACGACCCCGGCCATCTCCCAATGGCCGGTGATCGTATCCTTTCCCTTTGAGCGTTCTCTCAGACGGCCGACCGCCGCGGCGGGGACGTTCGTCGCGGAGAGACCTCGCACCGTCGTAATGTGACCGAGCCCAAGACGCTCGAAGTTCGGCAGCCGAAGGCCGCCGAGGCCTTCGGCGACGTTCCCGATCGTGTTGGCCCGCGGCGCGTCGTGGTATGCCGAAGCATCAGGGAGAGCACCAACGCCGGCGGAGTCCATGACAAAAGCGAGTATGCGCGGCATCCCAAGGGCCGCCGTTCGGGCCGCCGCAGGACCGCGCCTCCCACGACGCGGAACGCCGAAGCCGCCCCATGCGTCTTTTCTTCCTCGTCGCGCTCGCATGCGCGTTCGTCGCGAGCGCGATCGACCGCGTGGATGCTGCTCCGACCGCAAGCCTCGATCTGACCGCGTCGCACGTCGCGTATTATGCCGATCGCTTCGTGCTCGTCGGAGACGGGTCGGTCCGCCTGCACCTTTCCGACGGTACGGTGATCCGCGGCGAGTCGTTCGCGATGGACCTCAAGCAAGATCGCTATCTGGTCGCCGGCGACGTCCGCATCGACGGTCCGGGGGTTCACGAGGTCGGCGCGGCGTTCTCCAACTTCATCGACGCAGACCGCTCATATTTTCTGTCCGCGAGCGGTACCCCGGACCGGTGGACGTACTTCGGGCTCGATTGGGCCGACCGTCACCCCGGCCGACAGCAACCGGGCGATGCCTTTGCCTTCCCCGATACCGGAACGGGCCGTCCCTACATCGTGGCCTCAGGCGCTCGGGTGATCCCGCAGACGAACGTCCTGTTCGACAACGCGCGGATCCTCACGGCGGGCGTCTACATCCCGACGCCGCGCTACGTGGTCACGATCTCGGCCAATCCGAACTTCTATCAGAACGCCTTCGCCGGCGGCCGCTTCGACATCGGCGAGCCGTACAACGGCTCCGCGCACAGTCTTTCGGCGTTTCACCTGCGCAACGACCCGGTCAACGGGACGTACCTCTCGTTCGACCAGCACTTCGTTTGGAATCAGGACTACATCGTCGCCTCGGTCAACCCGCTCACGCAGGAACAGCGCCAGTGGAACTTCATCGGCTACAAGCGCGTCTCGCCGGGGCTCGAAGTGCGCGGTTTCTTCCAGTTGAACACACAGTCGTTCGGCCCGCTGAGCTTGCCGCTCGATTCCGGCTCGTTCGCGAACATCCAGGTCAACGGTGCTCTGCCGCACTCGGGCTTCTCGTTCAGCGTCAACCAGTACAACTGGTATCTGCTCGCCATCCAACCCGGCGACACGTACATCCACCGACGCTCGCACCCGATCGACATGTCGTTCTCGTGGACCGGCCTGCAGCAGCACTTCGGCAAGTCGCCGCTGGCGTACCAGTTCAAGTACCAGCTCCGCAGCGGGATGGGCTACGCGCACGACCAGTACGGCGAAGGCTACTATCCTTCCGATGCGCAGCAGGAGCTCCTGAACGGCGGCTTCGGCCCGCCGGACCTCTGGTACCACTTCGTCGGCGCCTCGCTGATCGCGCCGACCTTGCGGTTCAAGAACCAGATGGCGCTGAGCTTCACGGCCGACAAGCAGCGCACGTGGTACTCCGAGCCCCACCACGTCGATGTGACCTCGGGGACGGCGTCGCTCTCGCGCGCCTTCGACTTCAACAAGATCAACACGTACCTGGCGTACTCGCTGACCGAAACCGCCGACTACTGGGGCGCGGACCAGCTCCAGGCCTACCCGGCCGGGATGATCAACGGGATCCAATACCCCGACACCTACACCGTGCCGGGGTTCGGCACGTACTCGGGGCTCGATGCCTTCCGCGGCCTGGCGGTCACCCGCAACTACACCTTGGGTATCATCTACACGCCGACGAGCTACTTCAACGTGGCGGTCACGGCCCGGCGGTTCTACGATACGCCGGCCCCGATCCCCGGGCTCTACGGCCAGCCCCCCTGGCAGCTGACCACGGACATACGCGCCCGCTTGGCTCGTCAGGTCCAGGTCGACGTGGCCCGCACGTACTACTTCAACTTCGCGAACCTGCGCTGGCAGCCGCAATTCCAGATCAACTTCTCGCCATGATCCGCTCTCTCAGCGCCACGCTCACCGTCTGCGCGCTGCTCGCCGCCGCGCTGCCGTCGCTCGCCCAAGCCCCCCCGCCGGCGCCGAATCCCGGGGCGAGCGGCTCGCCGAACGCGCCCGCGAACGCGCCGCCGACGACACCCCCGCTCTCCACGCCCCTGCCGGCGATCGGGCCGCCCACCACGGCGCCTCAGGCGCCCGGCGCACCCGCCGCGACCCCGACGCCGTCGGGGGCGCTGCTGCAGTTCACCGGCCAGCTCCTCGACCTGCGCAACGGCTACGTCTACTTCACGACGGGCGATGCGTTCAAGGTCGCCACGGCCGTCCGGTTCGAGGACTATGCCACCGGGAAGCCGACCGAGCTGGTCCCGCAGCCGAAGCTCTTCGCGCGCGCGACGCTCGATCCCAAGAGCCACGAAGTCGTCGAGCTCGACCTGACCAAGAAGTTTCTCCCGCACGACGCGAGCTACGCTCAGGCCGAGGCGTTCGCCGTCGCAAAGTCCAGCGCGATCCCGAACCCGGAGCTCGTCGGCGGCCGCCCGATCACCGGCAAGGAGGTCCCCGTCGCGTTCGTCATCGAGGTCCCGCCGACGACCCCGATGGGCGCCGACGTCTACATCAGCACCGACGTGAGCCAGTGGAACCCGCAGGCGATCAAGCTGAACCGGATCGACGCGACCCACTACCGCACCGTGATCCGCTTCGCGTCGGGGACCCGCCTCGCGTTCAAGATCACGCGCGGCTCGTGGCAGACTCAGGAGACCGACGAGCGCGGGCTGGAGGCGGAACCGACGCACTTCTTCGTGCGCGAGATCGACTCGCAGCTCGAGCGGCACGTGGTCTACCATTGGGCCGACGAGACCGGCTCGGGAAGCGTCCCGATCAATCCGGGTGCGCTCCCGACGCCCTTCAACCCGAATCCGTTCCCGCAAGGCGGGATCTTCCCCGGCGGCAATACGCGTCCGGCCGGGGCGCCGACCCCCGCGGGGTGTCCGCCGAACCTGCCCAACTGCCACTAAGCCCCGGCGAGCGGCGGGGCGTCGCCAAGCAGTCGGCTAATCCCTGACCGCATCGTGACGCTGTCTCGCCGCTCGGTCGCCGCGGTCGTCGCTCTCGCCCTGGCGAGCCTTCCGCCGGCGGCGAGCGCGCGCGCGACCGTCGCGCTCGACGGCGGCACGCTGGTCTTCTTCGCCGACACCCTGGGGATCGTCGCCCGTGACGGGGCGACGCTGCGGCTCCCCGACGGGACGCGCGCCCGCGCCGACGCGGCGTTCGTCGACCACAAGAGCGACCGCGCCCTGCTGGCCGGCCACGCCCGGATCGACCACGGGAGCGCCTCGGCCTCGGCCGACGCGATCGCCCTCGACCTGGACGCCGACCGGGTCGATCTGCTCGACGCCGCGAGCGGCGCGACGAGCACGACGCACGCGCTCCGCGCGCCGGTCGCCGAGGCGATCGACGGTGAGCGCTTCGCTTTCCCCGAGGTCGACGACGGGAACGCCTACATACGCTCCCGCCATGCCGTGATCACGCCGCACGCCTCCGCGCGGTTCGTCCCCGCCGCGTTCCCGACGTCGGTCGGCGGGCTTCCGGTCCCCTCGTACCTCTACACCTATGCGACGGCGGCCGGGTTCGGGGCGACGAGCCTCGCCGGCGCGGCGTTCGACCAGCCCTACGGACTCTTCGGGACGCAGAACTCGCTGACCGCGCTCCACGCCCGTTGGATCGACGGGCTCGGACCGTCGGTCGGGCTCCAGCAGCAGCTCGTCAACGGCGATCAATCATACGTGGCCGCGTCGGTCGACGCGCCGCTGCACGGGTCTGGGACACGCGGGCTCAACGCGTACGACCGCCTCGGCTCGCGCTACACCGCCTCGCTCACGGCGAACGACGGCTTCGGCTTCTTCAGCTCGAGCGCGGCGCTGACCGCGGCGTTCGGCGCCGCCGGCGGCCGCGTCACGTTCGGCTACGACACGGGCGGATACACGACGTTCGACGCCAGCCTGCGCACGCCGGACCTGCCCCTCTTCTGGGGGGCGACGTGGCGGCTGCAGGGCGACGTCGGCTACGACGCATTGCGCGGCGGCCTGCTCACCCAGCTCCCGGACGCGCGGGACTACTCGCTGGTCTGGCGGCACGGGATCGACGCGTTCGTCGCGACCCCGATCGTGCACGCCCCGCTCGGCGTGCGGATCGGGACGACCTTCGACGCCAACCGCACGTGGTACGCCTTCCCGCACCACAACGACAGCTTCACCGTGAGCTCGACCGCCTCGCGCGAGCTCTCGCGCAAGATCGCGCTCTTCGCCGGCTACGCCGCGACGTGGTACGAGCAGATCTATCCCGGCGACCAAGGGCTCTTCTTCCCCGGCACCTCGCTGCCGTCGATCGCGCCCGACGGGACGCCGTGGCCGGATCACGCCGCGTACACCGGCGCGACGACGCTACGCGACGAGAACCTGGCGCTGCAGCTCACGCCCGACGCGAACACGTCGGTCCGGGTGACGATGCACCATTACGACGACTTCCCCCAATTCCACGGCTACGGCCGGCCGCAGTGGGCACTGCTGGGCGAGGCGCGTTTCCGGCCGTTTCCGAACATCGGCATCGACGTCGGGCGCGAGTACGACTTCGGCTGGGGCGGCTACACCTGGCAGCCGCGCTGGACCTTCGCGGTGATGCCATGATCCACGCGCTGCTCCTCGCGGCCGCGACCGCCGCGCCGACACCGGCGCCGGTGTACCGCGTCGTCCCGCTGGCCTGCACCGGCGACCGGCTCGCGATCGGCGGTGGCTCCGTGTTGCGGCTCGCCGACGGCGTGCGCTGCTTGGCGATCGTTCCCGGCCGCGCGATCACCGTCGCGCTCGACGCCGACGGCCGCGCGACGCCGCACCCGTACGACCGCACCGGCGAGCCGCCGAGCGCGATCCCGCGCACGGCGTTCGTTCTCGCGCCCGCGGTCGAGAGCGACGCCGACGACGCCACGATGGTCACGGTGACGATCGACGTGACGGTTCCGGCGCGCACGCCGCCGACGGACGACATCTACGTGAGCACGGAGCGCAGCGGCTGGTCGCCGACCGAGATCCGGATGGACCGCGTCGACGCACGGCACTATCGGTTGGCGCTGCGGCTCCATCGCGACGCGCGGGTCGCCTTCCGCATCACGCGCGGAAGCTACGCGACGATCGAGCGCGACGCGGCGCGCGCGCTCCCGCCGGCCCACATCGCCGACGGAAAGCCCGACTCGCACGTGACGGTCGACGTCGCCGCCTGGGCCGACATCGACTGACTTCCGTTCTCCTCCTCGTTGTTAATGGACGATGACGTTGACGGCGGCTTGCGTCGAGACGCCCCGCGCGTTCACGGCGACGAACGTCACCGGATAGGTTCCGTGGAAGAACGGCGGGATCAGCGGAACCGTCGTGCTTCCCGCGAAGCGCCCGACCCCCACCTTGGGCACGGGGATCGTCTGGCCGGCGATCTTCGCCACGACCGAGACGACCTCGGGGGTCGTCCGCACCGTCGCCGCGACCTTCGTCCCGGTGCTCACCACGTTCGGCGAGAGCGTCGCGCCCAAGATCTGCGGCGCGCCGACCGGCGCGGCTGCGACCTGCGCGGCCGGCGGGCTTGCGGGGACGACGACCGTCGCGCTCACGAGCACGACGGGGGTCCGTCCTCCGCTCGGAACGGCCGGCGCAATCCCGGCAAGCCCTGACGCCGACGGGGCCGGCAAAGGGGCTTCGCCGGCAACGCCGGCGGAGGGACGCGCCGTCACGGTCAGCACTTGCGGCGAGGGACTCGGGCCGCCGACCGCGGATCCTCCGCTCGGCGTCACGGCGGCGACCGCCTTCTCCGGGGCTCGCGACGCGACCGCCGACGGCGTCCGGCTCACGGGGCGCGGTGCCGTGGCGGTGGACGGCGCGACCGACGCGGGCGTGCTGCTCGGCGGTTGAGCCGCTGGATGCTCTTCGCGGTGCCCGCAGCCCGCGAGCAGGATGACACCGGCGGAAAGGGCGCCCAGGAAGCGAAAGCCTCGCAAAGCCATGGCCCGGACCTTGAGCGTCGTCGCTCCACTGTACAACGAGGAAGGCAACGTCGCCGAGCTGGTGAGGAGACTCACCACGGCCGTCCGGGACATCCCGGAGCTCGACGACTACGAACTGGTCCTCGTGAACGACGGAAGCACGGATCGAACACTTTCGCTCCTTCGGGAACAGATGGAGCGCGACCCGCACATCGTCGTCGTCGACCTCTCGCGCAACTTCGGTCACCAGCTCGCCGCAACCGCGGGCTTGGATGCGGCACAGGGCGACGCGATCGTCTTGATCGATGCCGACCTGCAAGACCCTCCGGAACTGATCCCGTCGATGGTGCGGCGCTGGGTGGAAGGCTACGACGTCGTCTACGCCGTGCGGCGCAATCGCGCGGGCGAGAGCAAGTTCAAGCTACTGACCGCACGAGCGTTCTATCGCATCACGCGGCGCCTGACGAAGGTTTCGATCCCCGTCGATACGGGCGATTTCCGCCTCATGTCGCGGCGCGTCGTCGACGCGCTCAAGACGATCCGCGAGCGGCACCGTTTCATCCGCGGGCTCGTGTCGTGGGTCGGCTTCCCGCAGAGCGCGGTCGAGTACGATCGCGACAAGCGCTACACCGGCACGACGAAATATCCGATCTCGAAGATGCTGCGCTTCGCGATCGACGGGATCACCTCGTTCAGCGACATCCCGCTGCGCTTCGCATCGTATCTCGGCTTCATCGTCTCCGCCGTCGCGTTCGCGGTTGCGATCCTCGAGATCCTGATCCGCATCTTCACCGGCTACAACGTGCCCGGCTACACCTCGCTGATCTTCGCGATCCTGTTCCTGGGGGGCGTGCAGCTGATCGGGATCGGGATCCTCGGCGAGTACGTGGGCCGCATCTACGACGAGATCAAGGGCCGGCCGCTCTATCTGGTCAGCAGCGTCGAGCGCGCGGCGCGCTCGAACGCTTCGGAGACGGAGGCGGTACGGACGTCGTAACCGGAGCGCCTCCGATCGATGCGCTCTCCGCCCTCTGGTTCGCCTTGGTCGTCTTGGTCGTCGGCGTCGCAACGTACCGGCGCGCGGCGCTGGCGCCGGCCGCGCTCGTGCTCAGCGATCCGTTCGCGCTCTCCCGATACGTCGGGCACACGACGCTCACCACGTTCAAGGCCGCGCTGCTCGGCGCGTTCGCGGCGCTCGTCGTGCGGCGCGCGCTCGTCGTGCCGCGCGCCGGAGCGCCGCGCGCGATCGCGATCGTGCTGGCGCTGCTCGTGCTCGCCACCGCGCTGACGGTCCCGCACGCCGCGATGCGCACCGCTGCGGTGCGCGAGACGTTCAAGGCCCTGGAATACGCGTTCGCCTTCCTGGTCGCATGGTGGGCCTCACGGAGCGACCGCGATGCACCGCGACTGCTCGGCATCGCGTGCGCGTGCGCGATCGTGCTCGTCGCGCTCGACGCGACGCGAGACTTCGTCTCGCCGCAATCGGGGATCTGGATCGGCGGCAGGCCCGTGCTGCGGCTCGCCGGCCATCTCGAAGGGCCGAATCAGCTTGCGGCGTGGCTCGGCATCAGCCTACCCATCGTCGTGGCGACCGCCGAAAGCTGGCCGCTGCTGATCGCGGCGCTCACGCTCGGCGCGGCCGCGCTGGCCCTCACGCTCTCGCGCGGCGGGATCGCGCAAGCGCTGCTCTCGCTCGCCGGGGCGATCTGGGTGCGGAAGGTCGGCGGAAGACGTGTCGTCGCGGTGACGGCGCTCGCCGCCGCCGTCGCGCTGGGAGGGCTCGCGTTCGCCGAGCGCTCCGAAGGCGCGCTGCTGCACGTGACCTCGACGACGTCGAGTCTCGACCAAGGCGGCACCGGCTCGCGCGCGATCCTCTGGCACGCGGCGCTGGCGATGGCTCGCGCACACCCGCTGCTCGGCGTCGGCGCGGGCGGATTCGAGTTCGCGCTGCCGCGCTACGGGGCGCCGCCGCGCGTGCGCACGCAGGCGAACTCGCTCTACCTGGAGGCGCTCGCCGACGGGGGCGTCGTGCTGTTGGCGGCGACCCTCGCGGCGGCGCTCGTCCCGCCGCTCGTGCTGCTTCGGACCGGCCGCCGCTCGGTCGTGCCGTTCACGATCGGGATCGCCGGGCTGGCGCTCGCCGCGCACGGGATCATCGACGACGTGACCTTCTACACGAAGGTCGGTCAGCTGTGGTGGCTGGTTGCCGGAACCGGCGCGGCGGCCGCGGAGCTCGCGAGCAAATCGGACTCCGTGCCGAGCACCGCGCCCGTCGCCAGGTAGCGTCGGACGTAGTCGTCGACGGCCGCCTCGAGCGGCGTCGCCTCGCGCGTCCAGCCGGCCGCGCGCAGGCGGTCGATCGTCGCGACCGTGCGGTACTGGTACTTCCCGCGCAGCACATCGGGCATCTCGATGTAGACGATCCGCGGCGGAAGGTCGAGCGCGGCGAAGACCGCGCGCGCGAGATCGTTCCAACTGCGGTCGACCCCGCCGCCGAGATTGTAGAGCCCGTTCGCGCTCATCGTGCGGCCGAGGAACGACGTCATCGCGGCGGCGTCCTTGACGTAGAGGAAGTCGCGAGTCTGCTCGCCGTCGGCGATCCCGGGACGATAGCTCTTGAACAGCTCGATCGTCCCGCTCGCACGGATCTGCTCGTACGCCTTGGCGACGACGCTGCGCATCCCGCCCTTGTGGTCCTCGTTGGGGCCGTAGACGTTGAAGTATTTGATCCCGACCGCGCGCTCGAGCAGCCCCTCGCGCCGCATCCACAGGTCGAACAGGTGCTTGGAGTACCCGTACATGTTGAGCGGGCGCAGCGAGCACGGATCGAGATCCTCGCGCATGTCGCACTCGCGCGCGCCGTACGTCGCCGCCGAGGAGGCGTAGACGAAGCGTGCGCCGCGCGCGAAGGACCAGTGCGCGATCTCCTGCGAGCGCCGCACGTTGTTCGCGACCAGATACGAGGCGTCGCGCTCGGTCGTCGACGAGCACGCCCCGAGGTGGAAGACGCGCTCGATCGCGCCGAACGCCTCCGGCTCGCGTGCGATCCGGCCGAAGAACTCCTCGGCGTCGAGGTAATCGGCGAAGCGCAGCGGCACGAGATGGCGCCACTTCTCGCTCATGCCGAGACGATCGACGACGATGATGTCCTCATCGCCTTCGAGGTTGAGCTGCCGTACCAGCGCGCTGCCGATCAAGCCAGCGCCGCCGGTCACTACGACACGCCCGCGCGCGCGACCGTTCATGAGGCTCTCTTCGCCGACACGGCAAGCGCAGCATCCCGGACGATCGTATCGACCAGGGGACGGGCGGCCGGTGCGCGCTCCCCGATCCGGAACGCCTGCACGACCGCGTCGGCGGAGGTGTGCCTGCCGGCGATCTGGGCCAGCACCTCGCCGCGGCGCACCGGCGTGCCGACGCGCGCGACGATGCGGATCCCGGCGAAGGGGCCGTCGGCGACGGTCAGCTCGCGCGCCAGCTCGCCGATCGCGACGGCGTCGATCGCGGTGACGAACCCGTCCTGCGCCGCGACCGCGCTGCGGCGCGCGGGGTGCGGCGCGACCGCCTCGAGCGCCGCGCGCGTCCCGCCCTGAGCCTCGATCATCTGCACGAAGCGCTCGTACGCCGCACCCGACGCGAGCGCGTCGAGCGCCCGTGGCACGATCGCGTCCTCGACGACGCCGCCGACGCGCAGCATCTCGTGCGCGACGGCGAGCACCGCTTCGCAGAGACGCGGATCGCGCTCGTCGCCGCGCAGGAAGTCGCGCGCCTCGACCGCTTCGATCCCGCTGCCGACCGCCGCGCCGAGCGGCTCTTCCATGTCGCTCACCAGCGCGCTGGCCCGGCGGCCGAACCGGCCGCAGAGCCGCACGAGCGTCTCGGCGAGCGCGCGCGCCTCGTCCAGCGTGCGCATGAACGCGCCGTTCCCCGCCTTCACGTCGAAGACGATCGCACCCGCGCCGCCGGCGATCTTCTTCGAGACGATCGACGCGGCGATCAGCCCGATCGAACGCACGCTGCCGGTGCGGTCGCGCAGCGCGTAGAGCTTCTTGTCCGCGGGGACGAGCCGCTCCGACTGCGCCGCGATCGCGCAGCCGAGCCGCTCGATCTGGGCGACGAACGCCGCCGGAGCCAGATCGGTCCGCACGCCGGGGATCGCCTCGAGCTTGTCGAGCGTCCCCCCGGTGTGGCCGAGCGCGCGTCCCGACAGCTTCGCGACCGGAACGCCGCAGGCCGCGACCAGCGGCACGGCGATCAGCGAGACCGTGTCGCCGACCCCGCCGGAGGAGTGCTTGTCGACGACGGTGCGGCCCGGGAACGAGAGGACGTCGCCGGACTGCACCATCGCGTCGGTCAGCGCCTCGGTCTCCGCATCGTCCATCCCGCGAATCGCGCACGCCATCGCAAGCGCAGCCATCGGGGCTTCATCGACCGTTCCCGCGACGTACCCGGCGATGATGCGATGCCAGGTCCCGGCATCGAGCGGATCACCGTCGCGTTTGGTCTCGAGCGCCCGCCGCAGCCAACCGTCGTCCATCGCGCCCTCCGCTTCGCGCGCCGCCCCGGCGAAGCCCTCGAAGACTGTGCGCTGAGGAACCTATCGCCGATCGAGCCGTGCTCGGCTGGATCGTGGAGGGGCGCCTCGAAAGGGCCCGCACGATGCTCGCCACTCTCGTGCTCGCGCTGCTCGTCGCGCCCGTCCAACCGACCGTCGCGCCGAGCCCGACGCCGCCGCCGCTCGTCAGCCCCGCGCCGCTGACGACGACGATCCCTCCGGCGACCGCGACGTCACCGGCCGCGCCCGCACCGACCGCGATCCCGTCCGCCGAGGCGAGCCCGGCACCGACACCGACACCGACACCGACACCGGCGCCCACGCCCGCGCCGACTCCCACCCCGACGCCGGCACCGAGCCCTGCGCCGCCGCAGCCCACGCCGCCGCCCGCGCCGACCCCCACTCCCACGCCGAATCCGTATGGTTTCATCACGACGCCGACGCCGGCCCCGAGCGGCTCGCCGCAGATCCTCGAGATCGCGCTCAATGACCGGGTGCTGCACAAGGGCGGGCCGCTGATGCTGCGCGTGACGACGAGCCAGGACGTCACGGCCGTCGTCATGCGCGCGTTGGGACACGAGCTCGGCGTCGCGAAAACCGGGCCCGGCGTCTTCAGCGGCGACACGGTGCTCCCGACCGGGATCCCCTTCTTCTTGCTCGGGCGCACGTACACGGTGCAGTTCATCGCGACCACCGCCGACGGGCGCAACACGTCCGCCTCGGTCGCCGTGCGCCTCGATCCGTAGTTAGGAGGAGTACGGGAACGTCGTCGAGGTGCAGGCGCGGCAACCCAGCGTGATCGTGTTGTCGCCGGCGACGAGATCGAAGAGGGCGACCGCGCCCGCATGTCCCGCGGCGAAGACGTTCGGCGAGGTCCAGCCGGCGAGAGCGGGATCGGTCCAGAACGCGAGGCCGAAGCGCGTCGCGACCGGCGCGCGCAGGTGCAGCGTGAGAACGCCGCCGCTCGCCGCGGCGCTCGTGATCGTCGGCATCTCGTCGGCGGAGAGCTGCGGCACCGGCACGTCGAACGCCGACGTCGTTTCACGGTCATAGGCGAAGACGCGCGCGGGGAGCGTCTCCCCGGCGCGGAACGTCAGGCCGACGTGCGCGTCGTGCGCGTCGATCGTCGCGGGGCCGTAGCGCCCGGAGAGCGCGAGCGCGGGGAAGGCGACGACGCGCGGGTTCGCTGCGCTCGGCGCGAGCCGCGTCACCGCGCCGGCGAGCGTCGTCGCCGTCATCCCGTCGGCGCGCGCCTCGCGATAGATCGCGTCGACGATCGGCGTGTCGGCGGCGGTCGCGGTCGCGAAGTCGGTCGCCTCCTCGTGCGCGACGAGGAGCAGCGGGGTCGTCGCGCCCGCCGCGGCGTAGGCGTCGACGAGCTGGCGCATGTAGGCCGCGGCGGTCGCGGGATCGAGCATCGCGCGCACGCGCAGATCCTCGGGGTCGGTCGAGTACGCGTCCTCGCGGCTCGTCTCGTACGCCGTCGTCAGGTCGCGCGCGGTCCATTCGATCGAGGCGAGGCCGCAGTCGCCGCTGGGCGCGGGGCGCTTGTACGAACCGGGGTCGGCGCAGTAGAGGCCCCACGGCGCGCCGCGGTCGGAGGTCGCGTCGACGCCGCTGGAGTTCCAGGTGATCCCCCAGAAGGCGCGGTCGCCCGCCGCGAGCGTCCCGGTGATGTCGCGTTCGCCCCCCGCGCCGAGCACCGCGACGGAGGGACGGTACCAGTTCCATGCCGCCTGCGCGCTCGCCGTCAGGTTGGGCGCGACTTGGACGTCGTCGCCGCCCGCGTGCTGCGCGTCGTAGGCCGCGGCCTCGGCGCCGGTCCAGGGCCGGTCGAGCAGCCAGGTGACCGGGACGCCGGCGGCTTTCGCCTCGGCCGCGAGCGGCGCGATCGGCCCATCGCCCGACGACCCGACCAGCGAGGCGACCGTGAGCAGCGCCTGGGTGGCCCCCGCCGGGCGCGCCCAGGACGGGACCGGTGCGGCTGCAACCCCGAGCGTGCCGCCCGGACAGCTCGCCTGCGACACCTCGAGCGGCGCGAACGTCCCGGAAGGGACGGTGTACCAGAGGAAGCCGTCGGCCGTGACGCGGCACGAGGCCGTCCCGCCGAGCTGATCGACGGCGTAGCCGACCTGGAGCGGCGGGGCGATCGGCGGCGGCGCGCTGCCCGGGACGAGCCCCTTGCCCCCACAGCCGACGAGGGACACGGCGAGACAGAACACCCAGGCGACTCGCATGCAAGCGGGCCGTTCGCCGGGCGCCCAGGAGCCCCCGTCCACACCGCCGAACCTCCAATATACTCAAAATGAGCATAACCGAGATGCGACTCCAGCTCCCCTTCACGCCCGAGATCGAGGCACGCACCGCGGCGCTGCGCGAGCGCGTCTCGAACGTGATCCCCGCCGCCGAGTGGGAGCTGTTCGCGCCCTACATCGATGCGATCCAGCGTCTGAAGCGCGAGCGCAACGCGGTAATCCTCGCGCACAACTACCAGACGCCGGAGATCTTCCACGGCGTCGCCGACATCGTCGGCGACTCGCTCGGTCTCGCCTACGAGGCCGCACGCACCGACGCCGACGTGATCGTGCTGTGCGGCGTGCACTTCATGGCCGAGACCGCGAAGCTGCTCAACCCGACCAAGACGGTGCTGATCCCGGACGCGCAGGCGGGCTGCTCGCTCGCCGACTCGATCACCGCCGCCGACGTGCGGCTGATGCGCGAACGCTACCCGGACGCACCGGTCGTCACGTACGTCAACACCTCCGCCGAGGTGAAGGCCGAGTCCGACGTCTGCTGCACCTCGGGGAACGCCGTGCGCGTCGTCGAGTCGCTCGGCGTCCCGCGCGTCCTCTTCCTCCCGGACCAGTACCTCGCGAAGTACGTCGCCTCGAAGACCTCGGTCGAGATCGTCTCGTGGGCCGGAAGCTGCGAGGTGCACGAGCGCTTCACCGGACCGGAGCTGCGCGACTACCGCGCCGCCCATCCGGGCGCGGTGCTCCTCGCGCATCCGGAGTGTCCGCCCGACGTGCTCGCCGAGGCCGACTACGTCGGCTCGACCGCGCAGATGATCGACTACGTCGGGAAGGAGCATCCCGCGAAGGTCGTCATGATCACCGAGTGCTCGATGAGCGACAACGTCGCGGTCGAGTTCCCCGACGTCGAGTTCGTGCGGCCGTGCAATCTCTGCCCGCACATGAAGCGCAACTCGCTCCCGAAGATCCTGCGCTCGCTCGAGACGATGGAACACGAAGTGACCGTCGACCCGGCCGTCGCCGTGCGTGCACGCGCGGCGGTCGAGCGGATGCTGGCGATCGGCCGATGACGACGCTGAGCACCGACGTCGCGATCGTCGGCGGCGGACTCGCCGGGCTGATGACGGCGCTCGCCCTCGCGCCGCGTCCGGTCACCGTGGTGGCGAACGCGCCGCTCGGCGACGGCGCCGCGACGGGGTGGGCGCAGGGCGGGATCGCCGCCGCGTTCGCCGACGACGACGCGCCCGCGCTCCACGCCGACGACACGCGCCGTGCCGGCGCGGGGCTCTGCGACCCGCTCGCCGTCGACCGGCTCGTCGGCGAGGCGCCGCTCGCGGTCGCCGCGCTCGCCGAGCTCGGCGCCGCGTTCGATCGCGACGGCGTCGGACGTTTCGCCCTGGGCCGCGAGGCCGGTCACAACCGCCGCCGCATCGTCCACGCCGGCGGCGACGCGACCGGCCGCGCCGTCCTCGACGCGCTGATCGCCGCGGTCCGCCGCACCCCCTCGATCACCGTCCTCGAAGGCGTTCTCGCGCAGGATCTGCTCGTCGACGACGGCGGCGCGGTGCGCGGCGTGCTGATCGCACCCGACACGCGCCTCGAAGCCGGCGCCGTCGTCCTCGCGACCGGCGGGGTCGGACGGCTCTACGCGTACACGACGAACCCGCCGCTCGCACGCGGCGACGGTCTGGCGATGGCGGCGCGTGCCGGCGCGCGCCTGGCCGACTGCGAGTTCGTGCAGTTCCACCCGACGGCGCTGGCGATCGGGCGCGATCCGCTCCCGCTCGTCACCGAGGCGCTGCGCGGCGAAGGCGCGACGCTCGTCGATCAGGACGGGAACCGCTTCATGCCCGCGCTGCACGAGGACGCGGAACTCGCCCCGCGCGACGTCGTCGCGCGCGCGGTGTTCGACGTGATGCGCGCCGGCGGCCATGCCGCGCTCGACGCACGCGCCCTCGGCGAAGAGCTGCCCGAACGCTTTCCGACGGTCGCGCAGTTCTGCCGCGAGGCGGGGATCGATCCGCGCGCGACGCCGATCCCGATCGTCCCGGCGGCGCACTACCACATGGGCGGCGTCGCGATCGACCTCGCCGGGCGCACCTCACTCGCGGGGCTGTGGGCCTGCGGCGAGGTCGCGGCGAGCGGCGTGCACGGCGCGAACCGCCTGGCGAGCAACTCGTTGCTCGAAGCGCTCGTCTACGCGCGCCGCGTCGCCGCCGACGTCACCGCGCACGCCCTGCCGGGACGGCGCACGAAGGCGAACGCCCCCGCCGCGCCGCGGCGGATCGCGACGCAGCCGCTCGACGAGAACGCGCTGCGGCAGCTGATGTTCGAGCACGTCGGGCTCATCCGCGACCGCGCGGGCCTGGAGTCCGCACTCGCGCGGATCGACGCCGCCGGCGAGCCGCCGCCGCTGCGCAACATGCTGCTCGTCGCGCGCGCGATCGCGACGGCTGCGCTCGCGCGCGAAGAGAGCCGCGGCGGGCACTACCGCAGCGACTTCCCCGCCGCGCAGCACGGGACGCCGCGCCGGTTCACCTTCCAGCTCCACCACGCCAGCAAGGACATGGCCCTCGTCCGATGATCGAGACGCATCCCTCGCTCTCCGCGCTCCCGCGCCTGGTGAGCGAACCGCTCGTGCGCGCCGCGCTCGCCGAGGACCTCGGCCGTGCGGGCGACCTGACGACCGACGCGATCGTCCCCGACGGCGCGAGCGCGCGCGCCGCGATCGTCGCCCGCCGCGACGGCGTCCTCGCCGGCCTCGAGGTGGCGCTGCTCGCCTTCACGCTGCTCGATCCGTCGATGCGGATGACGCGCGCGCGGCGCGACGGCGAGGCGATCGCGCGCGGCGAGACCGTCGCGACGCTCGAAGGCTCGGCGCGCGCGCTGCTGAGCGGCGAGCGCACCGCGCTGAACATCCTCTGCCGCCTGTGCGGGATCGCGAGCGCGACGCGCCGGCTCGTCGACGCGGTCGCGGGGTACCGCGCGACCGTCGTCGACACGCGCAAGACGACGCCGGGGCTGCGCTCGCTCGAGAAGTACGCGGTGCGCGCGGGCGGCGGCGGGAACCACCGCTTCGGCCTCGACGACGCCGTCCTCATCAAAGACAACCACGTCGCCTTCGCCGGCGGGGTGCGCGAAGCGGTCGCGCGCGCACGCGCCGGCGTGGGACATCTCGTGAAGATCGAGCTGGAGGTCGACACGCTCGACCAGGTGCGCGAAGCGCGCGATCTGCCGATCGACGCGATCCTGCTCGACAACATGCCGCCCGACACGATGCGCGAAGCGATCGCGATCCTCGAAGGCCGCTTCATCACCGAAGCCTCCGGCTCGGTGACCGCCGAAACGATCGTCCCGATCGCCGCGAGCGGCGTCGACCTGATCTCCGTCGGCTGGCTCACCCACAGCGTCACCGCCCTCGACCTGGGGCTCGATTTTCTGTAGAGAACGCCCCGATCGGTGGAAGCGATGGAAGCGAAAAGGCCCCGCGACGATGTGTCGTGGGGCCTTCCGTCATCTACGCGGCGACCTGGGTCGCGCGGGCGTTAGTTGACGACGTTGACCGCGATCCGGCGAGGCTGCGCCTTGGCGTGGAGCGGGAGGGTGAGGGCGAGCAGGCCGTGCTCGACCTTCGCCTCGATCGCCGACGCGTCGACCTCTTCCGGGAGCAAGATCGAGCGCTGGAACGAGCGCCGTTCGTTCTTGCCGTTGACGGTGAGGACGCGGTCCTCGGCCGTCACCTCGATCTGCTCGGGCGCCAAGCCCGGGACCGGGATCTCGACCGACCAGCCGTTCTCCGTCTTCTGGACGTCGACGCCGTATCCGTAGCCGTTGCCGAAGCTCGGGAACGCAGTGAAGAGCGCGCGGAAGGGGTCGCTGGTACGCGGCATCAGGTTTGCCATGGTGTGTTCTGCCTCCGATAACGATGCCGCCGGTCCGTCCATCCGGAGGCGGCCACTTTTTCTGACACAGCGATTGTAGCCACGTTTAGCACTCCTGTCAATTCAGTGCTAATGGTGCTGGATTTCGGTCGCATGGTAGACTGAGAACCCGTGCCCGAAGCCGCCCTCGCCCTCGCGCCCAGCCTCGTCCGCGCCCTTCCCGCCTCGTCTCGCCCGCTCGCCGAGCTGATCGAGCGGCTGCGGACCCCCCTCCCACAAGCTCATGGCGACGCGGGCCAGCAAGGCTTCGCCTTTGGGCTGCACGAGACGACCAGCACGGCGCGGCCCTACCTGCTGGCCGCGCTGCACGGCGCGCTCAAGGGCCAGATCCTCGTCGTCGTCCCGACGACCGACGTCGCGGAGCGAACGTTCGCCGATCTGACCTACTTCTTCGGCGAGCGCGAAGCCAGCTCGGTCGCGCTCGTGCGCGCGCGCGAGGAGACGCTTGGCGCGATCGAATCGCCCTCGGAGCGCAGCGCGCGCATGACGCTGCTCGCCGACCTGTGCGCACGTAAGCCGCAGGTGATCGTGGCGCCGGTCTCGGCGCTCCGCCAGTACGTCATCCCGCGGCGCGTCTTCGAGGACGCGGCGTTCACGCTGCGCGCCGGCGAGGAGGTCGGCTGGGAGGCCACGCTCGCGCGCCTCTACCGCCTGGGCTACGCGCGCGTCGACGTGGTCAGCGCGGCCGGCGAATACGCGGTGCGCGGCGGGATCCTCGACCTGTTCCCCGCGACCGCCGACACGCCGGTGCGCGTCGAGTTCTTCGGCGACGAGGTCGACTCGGTACGGCCGTTCGACCTGGCGACGCAGCGCTCGACCGGCGCACTCGACGCGATCACCGTGACGCCGTGGCTCGAAGTCCTGCGCGACGAAACGCTGCGCGCGAACGTCCTCGAACGCGCCGTCGGCGAGAGCAACGTCATCTCGGCGCTGCGCGCGTACCTCGCCGGCGGCGCGGACGTCCCCGAGCCGTGGCTCGCACTCGCCTATGACGAGCGCGCGACGCTGCTCGACTATCTCGGCCGCGACGCGCTGATCGCGCTCGAAGAGCCGGGGATGCTCGCCACGATCGACCACAGCCTCGAGGACGAGCGCGCGCGCGGCGCCGAGGTACTTCTTGCGGGCGTCGACTCCGGGGAACTGGACGTGCGCGACGACGAGGTAGGCGAGGCGCTCCTCGCCGACGTCGTCGCGCCGTACCCGCGTCTTGCCGACTACGCCGCGCGCCTGGCGGCGCGACGCACGCTCGTCGTCACCGGCGGGATCGAAACCGGCGAGCTGGGCTGGCTTCCGCGCATCCTCGAAGGCTTCGTCCTCGAAACGCGCCCGGCGGAGCACTTCAACCGCCGCATCGAGCTGTTCACGACCGCGGTGCGCGAATGGGTCGCCGCCGGCGAGACGCTCTGGCTCGTCGCGAGCGGCGCCTCGCGTCTGGCCGAGATCCTGCGCGCCGCGGGTCTGCACGTCGAACGCACCGCGCCGCCGCTGCTCCATCTGCGCGCGGCGGGGAGCGACGGTGTGGCGGTGGCTTCCCGCACCGGGACGATCTACGTCGATCAAGGTTCGATCGAGAACGGCTTCTCGGTGCCCGCGCTGCACTTGCACGTGCTCGGCGACCGCGAAATTTACGGGCAGCCGGCGAAGCGCGTCAAGCTGCGCGCGGTCAAGGAAGGCGTTCCGGTCACCCTCGCCGATCTCAAGGTCGGCGACTACGTCGTGCACGCGGTGCACGGGATCGGACAGTATCTCGGCCTGCGCACCGAGACGATCCTCGGCGCGACCAGCGACTACCTCGACCTCAAGTACGCAGGGACGGACCGCATGCTGGTGCCGGTGCACCAGATGCATCAGGTCACCAAGTACAACGCTGCGGAGGGCGCTTCACCGCGGCTCTCGCGGATGGGCGGCGCGGACTGGGCGCGCACGAAGTCGCGCGTCTCGGAGAACCTCGCGAAGATCGCCGAGGGGCTCGTCGAGCTGTACGCCGAGCGCGAGGTCGCGCGCGGCCACGCGTTCGCGCCCGATACGCCGTGGCAGGCGGAGCTGGAAGAGTCGTTCCCGTACGAGGCGACCCCCGATCAGGCCAAAGCGATCTCCGACGCCAAGCGCGACATGGAGTCCGCGAAGCCGATGGACCGCCTGGTCTGCGGCGACGTCGGCTACGGCAAGACCGAGGTCGCGGTGCGCGCGATCTTCAAGGCGATCGCCGACAAGAAGCAAGTCGCCGTGCTCGTCCCGACGACGCTGCTCGCCGCGCAGCACGCGCGCACGCTGACGAACCGCTTCGCCTCGTTCCCCCTGCGCGTCGAGGAGCTCTCGCGCTTCAAGACGCGCAAGGAGTCGCAGGCGATCCTCAACGACGTCGCCGAGGGGAAGGTCGACGTCGTCGTCGGGACGCACCGCATCCTCCAGAAGGACGTCGTCTTCCGCGATCTCGGGCTGATCGTCGTCGACGAGGAGCAGCGCTTCGGGGTCATGCACAAGGAGCGCCTCAAGCAGCTGCGCGCGACGGTCGACGTGCTGACGCTCTCGGCGACCCCGATCCCGCGCACGCTGCAGATGTCGCTGATGGGCGTGCGCGACCTCTCGCTGATCCAGACCGCGCCGCGCAACCGCATGGCGATCAAGACGGTCGTCGTCCCCGCCTCCGACGCGGTCGTGCAGCGCGCGATCCTCGCCGAGCTGGACCGCGGCGGTCAGGTCTACTACGTCCACAACCGGATCGAGTCGATCTACGGGATCGCGCGCGCGCTCGAGCAGCTCGTCCCGAAAGCGCGCGTCGCCGTCGGGCACGGCCAGATGCGCGAGCACGAGCTGGAGCCGGTGATGGCGAAGTTCATCGAGGGCGAGATCGACGTCTTCGTCTCGACGACGATCATCGAGAACGGGATCGACATCCCCAACGTCAACACGATCATCGTCAACGACGCCGACAAGTTCGGCCTCGCGCAGCTCTACCAGCTGCGCGGGCGCGTCGGCCGCTCGAACCATCAGGCCTACGCGTACCTGCTCTATCAGGCGCACAAGGCGCTCACCGAGGAGGCGAAGGCCCGGCTCGAAGCGATCCGCGAGTTCACGCATCTCGGGTCCGGGCTGCAGATCGCGATGCGCGATCTCGAGATCCGCGGCTCGGGGAACTTGCTCGGCGCGGCGCAGTCGGGATTCATCGGCGCGGTCGGCTTCGAGACGTACGTCCAGCTGCTCGCCGACGCGATCGCCGACCGCAAGGGCCCTTCGGCAGGCGCAGGAGAGCGCGAACGCGAGGACGCGCGCGAGGCGGTGATCGACGTCAAGCTCGACGCATACGTCCCCGGGGACTACATCCCGCAAGTCTCGCAGAAGATCGCCGTCTACCAGCAGCTCGCCGCGGCGCGCACCCTCGAACAGGTCGAGGAGACCGTCGAGTCGGTCCGCGACCGCTTCGGCGCGCTCCCGCCGCAGTTCGAAGGCTTGGTCGAGATCACGCGGCTGCGCGTGATGGCGCTGCGCGTCGGCGTGACGCGCGTCGTGATCAACGAGCAGCGCCTCACGCTCGGCGTCGGCACCGCGTTCCACCTCGACCCGGCCTCGATCCCGAAGCTGCAGTCGATCAGCAAGAACCGCTTCCGTTTCGGCGAGGGGAAGATCACGATCGATCTCCCCGCCCGCACGCCCGCCGAACAGCTCCCGACCCTGCACGCGCTCCTGGAGGCGCTCGCAAGCTAAGACGGCAGAGGGACAGGGAGATCGCCGCGCGACGCTATGGTACGACGGCGAGCGAATCGCCCAACGCGATCGTGCCGCTTCGGACGACGTCCGCATAGACGCCGACGTTCGCACCGTGATGCTTTGCCGCCGCGCGCAGGACGCCGAGATCGGCGTTCCATCCCGGACGAGCGAGGGTCGTCATGACGCAGCGCGGAGCCGGGCCCGTGATGCGCAGAACGACGTCTGCCCCGATCCGCACGTTCGCGCCGACCCACGCGTCCTCGGCGTACGCGCGCTCCTCGCCCGGCGCCTCGAGCAGGATGTTCGGCCGGAAGCGATCGACGCCGAACGAGCTCGCGGGCTCGGCCGCACGCAGCGCCGCGAGCGTATTCGTCGTGAGGAGATGTACCTTCGCGCAATCGAAGAACGTCTCGCTCGGCATCGCTTCGTCGGTGAGCGCGTCCCGATTGGCGAGGTCCTCGATGTCCGGCCAATATTCTTCGAGAACGGGCCGGCGCGGCGCCGTGGACGAGAAGCGAATCGCTCGCCCGAGCACCGTCGAGAGATGCCGCTCGAGATCGGCGTCGTCACCAAACAATCGCGAGCCGTCCGGGAGCTCCATCTCGACGCGCGCCGCGTGGCCGTTCAGCCCCGGAGGCTCGGCGTACCGCGCCGCACACGTCAGCAGCCGTCCCCACAGACGCGGGTTTTTCGCGCTCGCGATCTTCCCGCTCTCGGTGTCGACGAGGGCGTAGGCCCGATCGCCGAGCAGCCCGCGCTCGTCGACGCCCGTACTGGTACAGGATTCGCCGCCCATCGATTTGACCGGATACCGCCACAGGCCGACGACCTTCGCGACGCTCATGCGACGGCCGATTCCTCGAGGGCCGGCGTCGGTTCACCATACGTGAGCGGACGGCTCGCCGCGCTCTTCGTCGCGCCACGGCGGACGACGAACACGACCAGTCCGACCAGGAAGTACGCCAGGAAGATGTACGGGAAGAGGTTGACCGGCGGCGCCGGAACGGGATAGACGCTCCCCACCGCCGGGACGAGCAAGAACGCGAGCGCGACGACGGAGTACGCCACGTCGCGCCGCCGCAACTCGCCGATCTTGCGCAGATACATCGGCGCGGCGATGGCGACGAAGACGTATGCGCCCAGGAAGCCGAACGCCCCGAACGTCCCGGCGTCGTTGAACGCGTCGGAGACCGCGATCCCGCCGAGCGTCATCCCGGCGGGAACGGCGAACTCGATGAGCGCCATCGCCGTCACCGCGACGTGCGGCGTCGCGTGCGTGACGTGCGCGCGTCCGGCCGACGCGTGGAAGAAGCCCTGGCGCCCCATTTGGTAGACGATTCGCGCTCCGGCGTTCATGCACGAGAGCGCGAGCGAGAAGAAACTGATCATCGCACCCACGTCGATCGGGATCTGCAGGACGTCGAGGTGCAGCACCGTGGCGAGGGTGGAGAGCGGCGTGGTCAGCTTGTCGAGCGACGGGTTCGCATTGCGCAGGCCGAGGATCTCGGTGTACGAGATGAAGACGAAGAACAGCCCGGAGATCAGCAAGCTCGCGATGACGGCCCGCGGGATCGTCTTGAGCGGCGTCTTCGCCTCTTCTCCGAATGCCGTCGCGCACTCGAAGCCGACGAGACTGAAGATGGCCACGACGACGCCCAGGCCGAGCGAGGAGATCGAGCCTCCGCTCAGCGTGAGCTGGCTCGTGTCGACGGCGAACCCGTGATGGCCGAGCGTGATGAGCGCAAGGGCCGTGATGAGCGCCATCGAGACCGACTCGATCGCCAACATCAAGAGCGTGGAGAGCTGGATGTCGCGATAGGCCAGGTACCAACTCACGAGCGCGCAGACCGCGAACAGCGCGAGCGCCGGGACGTGGACCCCGACCATGCCGAGCAGTTGCTGGGCGAACACGGTGAAGCCCGTCATCCCGGCGGTCCCGATGAACACGTACGCCCAGATCAGACACCAGCCCGCGAGGCCGCCGGTCGTCGGTCCCAATCCGGCGACGCTGTAGAGAAACATCGATCCGGTGTGCGAGGAACGGCGCGCGAACTGGTTGAGGTTGAACGCGACGAACAACAGCATGATCGTCCCGAACGCGTATGCCAGCCAACTCGCGTTGCCGGTCGTCCCGTACATCAGCGGGACGATCAGCGCGGCCGTCATCGTGGGGGAGATCAGCGCGATCGCTTGCGCGAGAACCTCCCAGAAATTGAGACAATGAGCGCGTAAGCGCGGCGCGTCGGACATCGTTGCGGTGCTTCCCCTCATCGAAGTCGCGTTGTGTGTGAGGCCGACTATAGCGGCATGTTCACGCCGGCGAACATGGCGCTTTGCAACGCGTTGAGGCGCTTCACGCCGTCGTTTGTACAAAGTCTCCGTGCTGCGATCTCATGCGTGAAAATGACTTTCACGCAGCACCGTGTGTACCGCGCGCGGTGGACGTGCGCGATTTGGACAAGGCGGTGCCGATGCCGTGTGCCAGAGCGTACTAGCGCAGTGGTCTGCTCTCAAGTACCATTTTCGAAAATGAGCGCAGACCACTAAAGCGCGCGATGGAACTGCCGCTGATCGAGCTGGACCCCGAGAGCGGACTTCCTCTCTACCGTCAGCTCTACGAGGGCTTGCGGCGCGCCATCGTGAGCGGACGGCTCGCGCGCGGAACGCGCCTTCCCTCGACCCGCGCCCTCGCCGAGGTGCTCGGCGTGTCACGCACGACGCTCACCTCGACGTTCGCGCAACTCGTCAGCGAAGGATACCTGGAGGCGGCGGTCGGCTCCGGAACGTTCGTCAGCACGGAGCTCCCCGACGAGACACCGCGCGGCGGCGCGGCCGCGACGCCGCGCGAATCGGGCCCCAGCTTTCGGCTCTCGGCCTACGGCGCGACCCTGCTCGAGGCGGAGCCCCTCGAACCGCCGCGCGTTCCGGGGACGATCGACTTTCGCGACGGACGTCCCGCGTTCGACCACTTTCCGTATGCCGCATGGCGCCGCTGCATCGCTCGCCATCTGCGCGGCGGCACGCATGCCTTCGATTACAGTCCCGATCCGGCCGGCCTGCGCCCCCTACGCGAGGCGATCGCCGCGTACCTCGGCCGGGCACGCGCGGTGCATTGCGATCCCGCCGACGTCGTCATCGTGACGGGCTCGCAACAGGCGATCGATCTCGTCGCGCGGATCCTGATCGAACCGCGCGACGTCGTCGCCCTGGAAGATCCGGGCTACCCCGGGGCGCAGCGCACCTTCTCGGCACACGGCGCCGACGTCCGCGGCGTTCCGGTCGACGGCGAAGGGCTGCGCGTCGACCTCCTGCGCGAGCTCGACGGACCGGTTCGCCTCGTCTACGTGACGCCGTCGCATCAGTTTCCGCTCGGCGCGGTCCTTCCGCTCTGGCGCCGTCTCGAACTCTTGCGCTGGGCGGAACAGACGGAGGCGATCATCGTCGAGGACGACTACGACAGCGCTTACCGGTACGAGGGTCGCCCGATCCCCGCGCTGCAGGGCTTGGATACCCACGGACGCGTCGTCTACGTCGGCACGTTCTCGAAGACGATGTTTCCGGCGCTCCGGATCGGCTACGTCGTCGCACCGAGGCGTCTGCGCGACGTCGTGATCGCCGCCAAGGCGTTCTCCGATCGCCAGTCGCCCGTGCTCGAGCAGCACGCCTTGGCTGATTTCATCGCCGAAGGCTCCTTCGAGCGGCACCTTCGACGGATGCGCGTCCTCTACCGCGAACGGCGCGCCGCGCTGCTTGCCGCGCTGCGGCGCCATATCGGCGAGGATGCCGAGGTCGTCGGAGAACGTGCCGGGATGCATCTCGTCGTGCGGCTGCGCGGCGTGGACGAAGCGGCGCTCGTGCAGCGGGCGCGGCGTGCCGGCGTCGTCCTCACCAGCACGCGCGCGCACTACCTCGACGGCGGACTGCGCGGGGAATTCGTCTTCGGCTTCGCCGAGCACACGCAGGAGACGATCGACGAAGGCGTGGCCCGCCTCGCCGCCGCGCTCCGCGCCGTGTCGTCCTAGAACAATCGCGAGGCGGCGAGGTCGATGTCGTACTCGACGCGCCGGAAGATCTCGTCGGGGATCGCGCCGCGGTCGCGAAGGCGCACGATCGCGCGGCGCTCGGCGCGCAACACGTCGTGCTGCACGTCATGGTCGAACCGGCTGGCGGGGGTCTCAGGCTCGCCGTCGAGCGTCACGTGATGACGCAGGTGGTCGATGCGATGCTCGTACTCGTCGCGCAGGCGGCCTAGGACCTCGCGCTCTTCGGGATCGCGGTACTCCTGCTCCAGCTCGGCGATCTTCTTCAGCCCGCCCTCGAGCCCCGCGATGCGCACTTCGATCTCGCGCTCCTCGCCGTCGCCGTCGCGCGCGATCCGCAGCCAGCGCAAGATCGGGATCAAGGAGAGTCCCTGACCGACGAGCGTCACGAAGATCACCACGAACGTCACGAACGTGATCGCGTCGCGGCCGGGGAAGGGATGGCCCTGCGCGTCGCGCAGCGGGATCGCGAGCGCCGCGGCGAGCGAGACGATCCCGCGCATCCCCGACCAGCCGATGACCGCGAGCACCGACCACGGCGGCAGCGGATCGTTGCGGCGAACCGCGGGGATCAGGCGTGGAATCCACGCCGCCGGATAGACCCATGCCAGCCGCACCACGATCAAGAGGACGCTGATCGCGAGTGCCGCCGGGAGGAGCACCAGCGACTGCGGGTGATCGCGCACGATCGTGCGCAGCTGCAGCCCGATCACCAGAAAGACGTACGCGTTGAGGACGTAGATCCACAGCGACCACACGTTGACGCCGATCAGCCGCGTCTCGGGTCCGAAGATCACCGACGAGCGCCGCGAGATGAGGATCCCGGACGTCACCACGGCGAGCACGCCGGAGACGTGGAACGCCTGCGCGCCCAGATACGCGGCGTACGGCGCGCCGATCAGCGTGAGGTTGTCGATCAACGAGTCGTTCAAACGCCGACGGGCGAGCAGACGCGTGAGCCACTCGAGCAGCCACGCGACCAGGATCCCCGCGACGATGCCGCCGGCCGCGACGAGCACGAACGAGCCGGCCGCCTGCAGCAGCGAGAATGTCCCGCTGACCGCCGCGGTGATCGCGTAGGCGTAGATCACCAGCGCGCTCGCGTCGTTGACGAGTCCTTCCCCTTCGACGATCGCGGCGATCCGTCGCGGGAGCGAGAAGCGTTCGAACGTCGCGGCCGCCGCCACCGCGTCGGGGGGCGAGACGATCGCACCCAAGACGAAGGCGCTCGCCCAGCCCAGCCCCGGCACGATCCGCTCGGCGAGCACCGCGACCGCGACGGTGCTCACGACGACCAGGCCGATCGCGAGCTGGAGTATCGGCCGTGCGTTGCGGCGGAAGAGCGTCCAGTCCGTGCGCCAGGCGCCGGCGAACAGCAGCGGCGGCAGAACGGCGAGGAAGATCCAGTCGGGACCGATGTGCACCGGCGGGAGACCGGGAACGAACGCCAGCAGCGTCCCCGCCAGAACGAAGACGATCGGGTACGGCAACGCCAGGCGCTTGGCCACGATCGCGCACGCGATCATCGCCGCGAAGCCCAGCACGAGCAGGACCGGCTCCGTCACGCCGGTGATGTGCGCCGCACGGCGGGGGAGTACCCTGCCATCCCATGGGGTACGACCGAGCGATGTCTCGCGACGAACAGCTTTCAGGACAGATCGGCGAAGCGATCGACTCGGTCGCCGAGCTGGAGCGTAGGGCGCTCGAGGACGCTTCGCTGCACCAGCGGGCGATCGAGCGGCTCACGCACGCGCTGGGGCGTCCGCGCAGCGTGTACGTCGTGATCTTCTTCGTCGCGGCGTGGTTGCTCGCGAATGCGATCCTTGCCGCCACCGGCCGCGAGCCGTTCGACAGCCCACCGTTCCCCTGGCTTACCGGGATGGCGTCGGTAGCGGCCCTGCTCATGACCGTCGTCATCGTCACCACCGAGAACCGCATGACCGAGATCGAGGAGCAGCGGGCCCGCCTCCACCTGCAGATCAGCCTGCTGGCCGACCGCAAGACCGCGAAGATCATCCAGCTGCTCGAGGAACTGCGCCGAGATCTTCCCTCCGTCCCCGACCGACACGACGCCCTCGCACAGGAGATGACGACCCCGTCGGATCCGCACGAGGTCGCCAGCGAGCTGGAACGGCGGACCCTCGCCCGAGGGGGTTCCGACGAGGCGCCGGGGGCCTAACCTTTCCTCACGACGGACCGAAAGACCCGGAGGAGGGGGATGCCCCACCCCGAAGCCCGGCAGGTCGCGCGGAGGGACTACGATCCTCCGCTCCTTTTCGTAGCCCGCTCCGAAAGAGAACCGATGTCTCGTATGCTTCGCGCCGCCGCGGCCTTCGGCACGGCCGCGCTGTGCGTCTCGCTCGCCGCTTGCGCCGGCGGGTCCGGCGGCGGCAACATTGCCGCCGTCAACGGTCAGAATATCACGCGTGCCGACTTCGACCACCGCCTGGAGTCGAGCCCGGCCGCGCGTCAGACCCTCACGCAGCTCGTCCAGTCCGCGCTGATCGACCAGTACGCGAAGAACAACAACGTCCAGATCAACCAAGCCGATATCGACAAGCGCGAAAACGACATCAAGTCGAAGTACCCGCCGGGTCAGTTCGAGCAGATCCTCAAGCAACAGGGGCTGACCGAGCAGGATGTCCAGACGATCCTGCGCCAGCAGCTCGTGCTCGAGAAAGCCGTCGCGCCGCAGATCCACGTCAGCGACTCCGACGTGCGCGCCTTCTTCGACAAGAACCACGCGCAGTTCGACAAACCCGAGCAGGTCCACGCCCGTCATATCCTGGTCGCCGACCTCGCGACCGCGAACCAGGTCGAAGCCAAGCTGAAGGCCGGCGGCAACTTCGAGGCGCTCGCCAAGCAGTACTCGACCGACCCCTCCAGCAAGGACAAGGGCGGCGACCTCGGCTACTTCGGCCGCGGCCAGATGGTGCCGCAGTTCCAGGACGCGGCGTTCAGCGCGAAAGTCGGGACGATCACCGCACCGGTGAAGTCGCCGTTCGGCTACCACATCATCCAGGTGCTCGACAAGAAGCCGGCCCAGAAGGCGACCTTCGCGTCGGTCCACGACCAGATCAAGCAGCAGCTGACCCAGCAGCAGGAAGCCCAGGCGATCCCGGCGTTCCTGCAGCAGGTCCGCGCGACGGCGAAGATCGACGTGTTCGACGACCGCTACAAGGACGCGTTCCCGCCGCCGGTCCCCGCGCCGGCCACCAGCGCCGCGCCGGCCCCGGCAGCGAGCGGCAAGTAAGGACCACGCGAGGCGGGAGTCGGACAGACCCCGCCTCGCGAATCTTCATCCCCGCATGCTCCGCATCGTCGGGTTGGGTCCGGGCGACCCTGGTCTTCTCACGCTGGGCAGCCGTGAAGCGCTGCGCGCGGTCGGACGGGCCGCCACCGTCTTGGCTCCTCCCGAGCTGGTCCGCTTCCTCGAGAGCGACGGGGTCGCGATCGAGCGCGACCTGATCACCGATCAGGGGCTGTTCCTGCGCGGCTCGACCGAGGTGATCGACGCCTTCGTCTCGCGCCTCGACGCCCGCGACCTCGCGCTGGGCGTCCTCGGCAACCCGCTCTCGGACTTCCTCGGGCTTCCGATGTTCCTGCGCGCGCTCGAACGCCGCGGGATCGAGGCGGAGATCGTCCCCGGGATGCCGCGCGCGACGCTCTCCGCCTCGATCGCGATGCCGCTCGTCCCGCTCCCGCCGGGCTCGACCCGCCATACCTGGGACGACCTGGTCGAGATCATGGCGCGGCTGCGGCGCTCCTGCCCGTGGGATCGCGAACAGACCCACGCCTCACTCGTGCGCTATCTCGTCGAGGAGGCCTACGAGGTCGTCGACGCGATCGAGCACGGCAACGACGTCGAGTTGTGCGAGGAGCTCGGGGACCTGCTCTTCCAGATCGTCTTCCACGCGCAGCTCGGGACCGATCGTGGGAAGTTCTCGGTCGCCGACGTGATCGACGGGCTCTCGAACAAGATGATCCGCCGTCACCCGCACGTCTTCGGCGACGTCGCGGTCACCGACGTCGCGGGCGTGTGGGCGAACTGGGAGCAGCTCAAGTCGCAAGAGGCGAGCGGGCAGTCGCGGACCTCGAAGCTCGACGGGATCCCCAAGCACCTGGGCGCGCTGCAGCGCGGCCAGAAGATGCAGGAGAAAGCCGCGCGCGTCGGCTTCGACTGGACGAACGCGCGCGAGATCACCGAGAAGCTCGCCGAGGAGCTCGCTGAGTTCGCCGACGCGCGTTACAACGCCGGACTGCTCCCCGCCGAGGACCCGCACGTGCGCGAGGAGCTGGGCGACGTGATCTTCACCGTCGTCAACCTCGCGCGCAAGCTCGGCGTCGACGCCGAGGGCGCGATGCGCGACGCGAACGAGAAGTTCGACCGCCGCTTCCGCTACATGGAAGCCTTCGCGATCGCGCAGGGCCGCCAGCTCAACGACATGTCGCTCGACGAGCTGGAGGACCTGTGGCAACAAGCGAAGCTCGCGGCCTGACGGCGTACGTGCGCGTGCGGATGAGCGCGCACGACGCGCACTACGGCGGGAACCTCGTCGACGGCGCGCGCATCCTGGGCCTCTTCGGCGACGTCGCGACCGAGCTGCTGATCCGTCTCGACGGCGACGAGGGGCTCTTCGTCGCCTACGAACTCGTCGAGTTCAAAGCGCCGGTGTACGCCGGCGACTACGTCGAAGCGCGCGGCCGCATCGTCAAGACCGGCACGACCTCGCGCACGATGGAGTTCGAAGCGCACAAGGTGATCGCGGCGCGCCCCGATCTCGCGCCCTCGGCGGCCGACGTGTTGGACGAGCCGGTGCTGGTCGTGCGCGCGCGCGGCACGTGCGTCACGCCGAAGGCGTTGCAACGCCGCTAAGGCGAGGCAGCCGGTGTAGGGGTCACGAAACGGCAATACCAACGAGGTAGGCTCGCATGAGTGAGATGGCGCTCGAATACAAGCTTCGCCCCTTTACCGTCGACGAGTACCACCGCATGGCGGAAGCCGGCGTCCTTGATCCGGAGGAACGGGTCGAACTCATCGACGGTGCGATCGTCGAGATGAGCCCGATCGGCAAGACGCACTGGGCTCGGCACGCGCGCATCGTCAAGTATCTTATTCAGACGCTAGGCGCGAGCGCGGAAGTCGTCGGCCAATCGTCGCTTCCGCTAGGGACCCGCGACGAGCCGCAGCCGGACGTTGCGATCCTCGCGCCGCGCACGTATGAAGGGCCGGCCCCGTATCCCTCGCCGGCCGAAATCTATGCGGCAATCGAGATCGCGGACACGTCGCTGCGCAAGGACCTCGGCCCGAAGCTGCGGCTCTACGCACGCCATGGGATCGCCGACCACCTCGTCGTCGACGTGAATGAGGACGTGCTCCTGCACTACCGCGATCCGCACGACGGCGGTTATCGTGCCTGCGAGCGCCTCGGCGCGGAGAACGTATTCTCCCTCCGTGCGCTCCCCGGCATCACGCTAGCGGCAAGGGCATTTCTCGGCACGAGCGACTAACTCGCCATTGTCCTCAGGCGGGGCTACAAGCCGACGCTGGCGAGGAGCGCGCCTTGCGCGAGGCTGCGGAGTTTGGCGTAGGCGGTCTCGCGATGCATCGGCGCCATCCCGCAGTTCGTCGAGCAGACGATCCGCTCGTCGGGGAGGTAGCGGCGCGCGATCTCGATCGTGGCGGCCACGTCGTCGGGCGTTTCGACGCGCTCGCTCGCGACGTCGATGACGCCGATCGCGAGCGTCTTGTCGCCGGCGAGGCCGAGCACCTCGGGCGGGACGTGCGAGCCGGCCAGCTCGATCGAGATCTGGTCGACGCAGCTGCGCGCGAGGAGCGGCAGCACGTGCGCGTACTGGTCCCACCGCTCGCCGAGATTCGCCTTCCACGCCGCGTTGGCGGGGATCCCGTAGCCGTAGCAGACGTGCACGGCGCGCGTGCACGTCGCGGTGCCGAGGGCGAGGTCGAGCGCCTCGACGCCCCAGTCCGCGACCTCGTCGAAGTAGACGTTGAACGCCGGCTCGTCGAGCTGCACGACGTCGACGCCGGCGGCGATCAGGTCGGCGATCTCTTCCCGGATCGCGAGCGCGAACGCGCGCGCCAGCTCCGCACGGCTGCCGTAGGCTTCGTCGACGACGGTGTCGACGAGCGTCATCGGGCCGGGGATCGTGATCTTCAGCGGCCCGTCGGTCAGCGTGCGCGCGAAGCGCACTTCCTCGAGATGGATCGGTTCGGTGCGGCGCACCTCGCCGACGACCGTCGGGCAGACGGCGTCGTAGCGGTTGTCGCGGATCCCGCGCTTCTTGCGCTTCGCCGGATCGACCCCGGCGAGCCGTTCCGCGAAGCCGTGCACGAAGTGGTTGCGCGACTGCTCGCCGTCGGTGACGGCGTCGATCCCGGCGCGGACCTGCTCGCAGATCGCGATCCGCGTCGCGTCGCGCTGCGCCTCGCGCAGATCGCCGCCTTCGAGCCGCCAGCTCGGAAAGATCCGTTCCGGCTCCGCCAGCCACGGCGGTTTGGGCAAGCTCCCGGCGATGGTCGTGCTGAACGGCATGGGACACCGTTCGTGCGGCGCAGCCGGCCCGCCTTGACACGCCGCGTTCGAGAACCGGCGTTCCGCGCTTCGCAACGCGCCGTTCACGTCGATCCCGCGCACGGCTGGTAGGACGACGGGGATCGTGAGGGCATGGGCGCGCTGACCGTTCCTCATCGCGAAGCAAGCCGCCCTTGCGTCGATCGTCCCGGCGCCCGGGAGCGGCGGCGCGCGGGGGCGGGGCGGCGCGAGGCGGAAGAGCCCGGCCTTGCGTCTGGACAAGTTCATGAAAGTCTCGCGGCTCGCGAAGCGCCGCGCCGAAGCGAAGGACGGGATCGAGGCCGGCCGAATCACCAAGGACGGCCGGCAGCTCAAGCCCGGCTACGAGGTGAAGGTCGGCGACGTGCTGGTGATCCACTACCGCACGCGCTTCGTCACCGTCCGAATCCTGATGGTCCCCGAGCGGGTCCTCCCATCGCTCAAGCCGGCCGACATGTACGAGCTGGTGGAAGAGCGCCGGGACGACCCGGTCGACTGGCTCGGCTGAGCCGTGGCGGACCGCTCGCGGCTCTCGTCCGACGCGAAGGACGCGCTGGCCCGCGAGGTCCCGGCGCCCGGACCGGTGCGGGAGGCGTTGCGGGCCGGGCTCGTCTGTTACGGCGCGGTCGTGGTCGGCGGCGAACTGGTCTTCCGCACGCGGCGCCCGGCGGTCGCGCGCCTCGCGCGAACGCTCTTCGAGGACCAGCGCTCGACCGCGCCGGTGCGGCGCGGGAACGACCCGCGGCTCTTCAAGGCGACGACGTTCGAGATCGACCTGGGCCCCGGGCCGGCGGTCATCCCGCCCCGCCCGCGCCGGCGCGACGAGCGCCGCGCCGAACTGCGCGCCGCCTTCCTGTGCGTCGGCTCGCTGGCCTCGCCGCAGCACGGCTACCATCTGGAATTCGTCGTCTCGGAGGCTGCCCTGGCCGAGCGCATCACCGCGCTCGTCGTCTCCGAAGATGTGGAGCCGCGCACGATGGAGCGCAAGGGACGGCGGGTAGTCTACCTCAAGGGCCTCGACGCGATCGTGACCGTCCTCGGCGCGATCGGCGCGTCGGGCGCGGTCCTTCACCTCGAGGACGTGCGCGCCGTCAAGGAGACCAAGAATCGCATCCACCGCCTGGTCAATACCGAGGCCGCCAACGTGGTGCGCGCCGCCTCGGCCGCGGCGGCGCAATCGGAGGCGATCCAGTACCTGGCCGACGCCTATGGGCTACGGAATCTCTCGCCCGTCTTGCGCGAGGCCGCTCAGCTACGTTTGTCGCATCCTGACGAGACGCTGGCAGAGCTCGGGCGTCGCTGCTCGCCCCCGGTAGGAAAAGCCACGATCAACGGCCGGATCGCGGCGCTGCTACGCTTGGTGAAGCGCTTGCGGGAGCCGCGAGAGGAGCCGGAAGTTTCATCCGTCTAACGAGGTTGGGCTATGCGCATCGGTATCAACGGGTTCGGCCGGATCGGCCGCAATTTCACGAAGGCACTTCTCGAACGGTATCCCGACGTCGAGATCGCCGCGGTCAACGATCTGACGAGCGCCGCTGAATGCGCGCACCTGTTCAAGTACGACTCGAACTACGGTGCGTATCAAGGAACGGTCACGGCCGCCGCCGATTCGATCAACGTCGACGGCAAGACGATCAAGATCTTCGCCGAGCGCGATCCGGGCAAGCTGCCGTGGAAGGATCTCGGCGTCGACGTCGTCGTGGAGTCGACCGGCATCTTCACCGACGCCGCGAAGGCGCGCGCGCACATCGACGGCGGCGGCGCGAAGAAAGTCATCATCTCGGCGCCGGCCAAGGGTGAGGACATCACGGTCGTCCTCGGCGTCAACGACGACCAGTACGATCCCGCCAAGCACCACATCATCTCGAACGCGTCGTGCACGACGAACTGCCTGGCGACGGCGGTCAAACCGATCGTCGACGGCCTGGGCTGGGTGCGCGGCTTCATGACGACGGTCCACTCGTACACCAACGACCAGAACATCCTGGACGGACCGCACAAGGATCTGCGCCGCGCGCGCAACGCCGCGACGAACATCATCCCCACGTCCACGGGTGCGGCGAAGGCGCTCTACCTGACGATCCCCGAGGTCAAGGGGACGTTCGACGGGTTCGCGCTGCGCGTCCCGACGCCGACGGTCTCGATGGTCTACCTCGTCGTGCAGACGAAGAAAGAGACGACGCGCGAGGAGCTCAACGCGCTGCTGCGGCGCGCGACCGAGAACGGCTCGCTCAAGGGCTACGTGCAGTACACCGACGACGAGCTGGTCTCGAGCGACTTCAAGCAGAACCAGCACAGCTCGATCATCGACGGAAAACTCACCAACGCCAACGGCGACCTGATCCAGATCGCCGCTTGGTACGACAACGAATGGGGTTACTCGTGCCGCCTGGCGGACCTGACCAAGATGGTCGCCGCAAAGATTCCCTCGTCGGTCGCGTGAACCGACGCCGTATCACGAAGGCTGTCCCCGTCGCCGCCGCGGTTCTCGCGGCGGCGACGTGCGTCAGCGCCCCGGCTGCGACACGGACGATCGCGCTCGGGGACCTGCAGAAGGCCGTCGGCCTATCCTCGCCCGCGATCTCGCCCGACGGGACGCGCGCCGTCGTCCTCGTCAGCCGTATCAACTGGAACGACGACCGGTACGACCCGGAGCTGGATCTGATCGATCTGCGCACGCATGCGCGCCGCGCGCTGACGTACGACCGCAAAGGGCTCTCCGAGCCGCGCTGGTCGCCCGACGGGACGAAGCTCTCGTTCCTCGCCGAAAACGGAAGCGGGAGCGACGCGCACGCGCAGGTCTTCGTGATGCCGATGGACGGCGGCGACGCACGCCCCGTCACGAACGCGCCCGCAGGCGTCGCGCAGTACGCGTGGCGCCCCGACGGCGGCGCGATCGCCTACGCCGCGACCGACGCGCAACCGAAGAAGAACGGCGCCGACCGCTACCACGACGCCTTCACGTTCACCACCGAGCCGATCACGACGCGCACCCCGCCGCATCCGCTCCATCTGTTCGTCGTCGCCGCCGCAGGCGGGACCGCCAAACAGCTGACGTTCGGCACGCGCAGCGTCACCGGCGGCGAGGCGCAGTCGACGCTCTCGTGGTCGGCCGACGGCAAGACGCTGGCCTTCATGCTCTCCCCGGACGGGATCCTCAACGACGCGGACCGCGCGCACGTCGAGCTCGTCGACGTCGCGAGCGGACGGCTCACGCAGCTCACCGCGCACGCGGGGTACGAGGGCGACCCGCGCTTCTCGCCCGACGGCAAGCACGTCGCCTACCTGCACTCCGCCGACGACAACCAGATCACGCTGACCGAGGGCTGGGTCACGGCGCCCGGCCAGGGCGAGGGGACCGCGTACTCACGCGCGTTCGACCGCGCGGTCCACGACGTCGCGTGGCTCCCGGACTCGAGCGGGCTGCTCTTCACCACCGCCGACGCGACCTCGGTCGCGCTCGTCCGCGCGCCGCTCGGCGGAACGCCGACGCGCGTCGACCTCGGTGACGTCACGATCTCCTCGTCGCTGTCCGGCGCGATCGCGCGCGACGGCGCGATGATCTTCGTCGCGACGACCCCGACGAAGCCGCCGGAGCTCTACTACCGGCCCGCCGGCGGAACGCCCGTCGCGATCACCGACTACAATGCGTCGATCGCCGCGCTCGACCTGGGAGCCGCGCAGACGATCACGTTCCCGACCTCGCTCGGCCGCGAGGGCGACGCCGTGCTGATCACCCCGCCGGGCTTCAGCGCCGCGAAGAAGTATCCGCTGGTCCTGCTGATCCACGGCGGCCCGACCTCGGCCTCGACGCTGCGCTTCGACCCGCTCGGCCAGTTGATGGCCGCACGCGGCTGGCTCGTCCTCGAGCCGAACTACCGCGGGAGCGACAACCTGGGCCTGGCCTATCAGGCCGCCGTGCGCTACGACCCCGACGCCGGTCCGGGGAAGGACGTGATCGCCGCAGTCGACGCGGTGCGCGCGCGCGGGATCGTCGACGACCACCGCATCGGCGTCTCCGGCTGGTCGTACGGCGGGATCATGACCGCCTGGATGATCTCGAGATACCACCTCTGGCGAGCGGCCGTCTCCGGTGCGTCGGTGAACGACTGGGCGACCGACTACGGGACCGCCGACGACTCGGACTCCGACCGCGCCTTGTTTCACGGCTCGCCGTTCGTGGGGAACAACGCCGCGGAGTACCGCAGGGCCTCCGCGATCAGCTACGTCAAGGACGTGACGACGCCGGTCCTGATTCTCTCCGACGTCGGGGACAACCGGGACCCGTTCGCGACCTCGTCGATGTACTACCGCGCCCTGCGCGACAACGGCAAGGACGCGACGTTCGTCGCCTGGCCGGTCGACGGACACTTCCCGCACGACCCCGTCCGCATCGCCGACGTCTACGGACACTGGATCGACTATCTTGCGCAACACTTCAAGTAATGGGGCGATGACCTTCAAAACGATCTCCGAAGCCGACGTTCGGGGGAAACGCGTGCTGCTACGCGAGGACCTCAACGTTCCGATGAAGGACGGCGCGATCGCCGACGAAACGCGGATCACCGCGGCGCTCCCGACGCTGCGCTGGCTGCACGAGCACGGCGCGAAAACCGTCATTCTCTCGCATCTCGGACGCCCCGACGGGAAGCCGAATCCGAAGTACTCGCTGCGTCCCGTCGCGGCACGGTTGACGGAGCTGCTCGGCACGCCGGTGACGTTCGTCGACGACTGCGTCGGCGACGCGGCGGTCGCGGCCTCGAAGAGCCTTCCCGACGGCGGGTTCGTGCTGTTCGAGAACGTGCGCTTCCACGCCGAGGAAGAGGCGAACGACCCCACGTTCGCGCGTGCGCTCGCGCAGAGCGGCGACCTGTACGTCAACGACGCGTTCGGCACCGCGCACCGCGCGCACGCCTCGACCGCGGGCGTCGCCGCGGATCTGCCCGCCTACGCCGGGTTCCTGATGCAGGGAGAACTCGAGGCGCTGGCGCGCCTGATCGTGAACCCCGCGCACCCGTACGTCTGCGCGATCGGCGGCGCGAAGGTCGCCGACAAGGTCGGCGTCTTCACCAACCTGATCGCGAAGGTCAACGCGTTCGTGATCGGCGGCGGGATGGCGAACACGTTCCTCGCCGCGCAAGGGATCGACGTCGGCAAGTCGCTGCGCGATCCGGACCTCGAGCCGGCCAAGAAGATCATCGCGCTGGCGAAGGAGAAAAGCGTCGCGCTGCACCTCCCGACCGACGCCGTCGTCGCCGACGCGTTCGACGCCGACCAGACCGCGCGCACCGTCCCGCTCTCGCAGGTCGGCGAGGGGATGATCCTCGACATCGGTCCCGAGACCGGACGCGCCTACGCCGCCGTGCTGCGCGAGGCGAAGACCATCGTCTTCAACGGGCCGATGGGCGTCTACGAGAAGGCGCCGTACCAGCAGGGGACGCGCGCGATCGGCGAGGCGATCGCGGCAGCGACGAAAGCCGGCGCGACGAGCGTCGTCGGCGGCGGCGACGCCGCGGCGGCCGCACACGCGCTCGGCTTCGCCGACGCCGTGACCCACGTCTCGACCGGCGGCGGCGCGACGCTGGAGTTCCTGGAAGGCAAGACGCTCCCGGGCGTCGCCGCGCTGGAACGATGACGACGACCCGTACCCCGCTGATCGTGGGGAACTGGAAGATGCACAAGACGGTCGCGCAGACGGCGGCGTTCGTGCGCGACGTGCGCGCGCGCACGCTCCCGTACGACGAGGTCGACGCGGTGATCTGCCCGCCGTTCACCGCGCTTGCCGCCGCGCACGAGGCGCTCGACGGCTGTCCGCTCGGCCTGGGCGCGCAAAACATGCACTGGGCCGACCAGGGCCCGTTCACCGGCGAGATCTCGCCGCCGATGCTCGTCGAGCTGGGCATACGCTGGGTCGTGATCGGGCACTCCGAGCGCCGCGCGCTCTTCGGTGAGCTCGACGAGCGGATCAACGAGAAGGTCCGCGCGGCGCTCGCGCACGGGATCACCCCGATCGTCGCCGTCGGCGAAACGGAGGAGGAGCACCGCAGCGGCGCGGCCGTCTCGCGCGTGCGCGCACAGGTCGGCGCCGCGTTCGCCGGAATCCCGGCGGGCGACGTCGCGCGCTGCGTCGTCGCCTACGAGCCGATCTGGGCGATCGGGACCGGGAACGCGGATACGCCGTCGGAAGCGAACGCGCTGATGGGCGAGATCCGCACGATCGTCCCCGGTCTGGAGGACGTGCGCCTGCTGTACGGCGGCAGCGTCAAGCCCGACAACGTCGCCGCTTTCGTCGCGCAGCCGAACATCGACGGGGGTCTCGTCGGTGGAGCGAGTCTCGAACCCGCATCGTTCATCGCGCTCCTCGAGGAAGCGCGCAGAGGAGTCGCCATATGAGCCGTCGCCGTCCCTTCGTCCTCGCGATCCTCGACGGGTGGGGATACAGGAGCGACGAGCACGGCAACGCGATCGCTGCCGCCGATCTGCCGAACTGGAACCGCATCGTCGCCCGGTACCCGCACACGCTCGTCGACGCGAGCGGTGAGGCCGTCGGGCTGCCCGCCGGGGTCATGGGGAACAGCGAGGTCGGCCACATCAACATCGGCAGCGGTCGCGTCGTACCGCAAGGCGTCGTCGTGATCGACGAGGAGATCGCGAACGGCAGCTTCCGCAACAACAAGACGCTGCGCGCGTGCATCGAGCACGTGCAGAAGAGCGGCGGAACGCTGCACCTGATGGGCCTGGTCTCCGACGGCAAGGTACACAGCTCGCTCGATCACCTCGAAGCGCTGGTCGACGTCGCCGCCGACGCTGGCGTCCCGTTCGCGATCGAAGCATTTCTCGACGGCCGCGACACCGCGCCGCGCTCCGCCGGCGTCTACCTCGAGCGCCTCGAGAAGCACCTCGCCGCGCGCGGAAAACGCGGGGCGATCGCGCTGATCGCCGGACGCTACCACGCGATGGACCGCGACAAGCGCTGGGAGCGCACGCAAAGAGCCTACGATGCGGTCGCGAACGCGCTCGCCGAGCACCGCGCGGCGAGCGCTACCGAGGCGCTGCAAGCGGCGTACGCGCGCGACGAGTCGGACGAGTTCGTTGCGCCGACGCTGGTCGGCGAGCCGCGCCCCGTGCGCGACGGCGACGCCTGCATCTTCTTCAACTTCCGTCCCGACCGCGCGCGCCAACTCACGCTTGCGTTCAGCGACCCGGCCTTCGATCATTTCCCGTTGCGGCGTTTCAAGAATCTCGTTTTCGCGACGATGACGCGCTACGAGGAGAACTTCTCCAACCCGATCCTGTTCGGGCCGCGGCCGCAAGCCGACGTTTTCGGCGAGGTCGTCGCGGCGGCCGGGATGACGCAGCTGCGCCTCGCCGAGACCGAGAAATACGCGCACGTCACGTACTTCTTCAACGGCGGGCGCGAGGACGTGTTCCCCGGCGAGGATCGCATTCTGATCCCGTCCAACCGAAGCGTCGCGACCTACGACCTGGCCCCCGAGATGTCGGCCGCCGATATCACTGCCGCCGCGATCGAGGACATCGCGAAGCACCGCCACGACGTGATCGTCATGAACTACGCGAACGCCGACATGGTCGGCCACACCGGAAAGTGGGAGCAAACGATCTCGGCGCTCGAGACGCTCGACGTCGCACTCGGGCGGCTCGAGCAAGCCGTGCTCGATGCCGACGGAATCTTGGCGATCACCGCCGACCACGGCAACGCCGAAGAGAAGATCGACGCCGAGGGCAACCCGCTCACGGCGCACACGACGAACCCGGTACCGTTCGTCATCGTCTCCTCGAAGCCGGTCGGCACGCTGCGCGAGGGCGGAAAACTCGGCGACATCGCGCCGACGCTGCTCCCGCTGCTTGGTCTGTCGACGCCGGAGGCGATGACGGGGACGAACCTGCTCGTCCGGCAGACCGCGGTTGCGCCGTGAAGCGCAAGCGGCTCGAGGCCGCCGCCGAGTTGTTGCGTGAGCGCGCCGGCGGCGACCTCGACTGTGCGGTCGTCCTGGGCTCGGGGTTCGGGAGCGTGCTGCGCGACCGCATCGACGGCACGACGATCTCGTACCGGAAGATCGACGGGATGCCCGAGCCGACGATCGCCGGCCACGCGGGCGAGGCGCACATCGGGACGCTGCATGGCCGGCGTATCGCCGCGTTCAGCGGCCGCTTCCATCTCTACGAAGGCCGCGCGACGGAGGACGTGGTCTATCCCGTCGTTGCCGCCGCGCACGCGGGCGCAAAGACGATCGTGTTGACGAACGCCGCCGGCGGCTTGAACCCGGAGTACGCACCCGGCGACCTGATGCTCCTCATCGACCAGCTCAACCTCACCGGGACGAGCCCGTTGATCGGAACCGAGCTGATCCCCGGAGCGAACGCGCGCTTCATCGACATGGCGCAGGCGTACGCGCCGCATCTACGCGAGCTGGCGCGGCACATGGCGTCCGAATACGGAATCGTGCTGCACGACGGCGTCTACGCCGGCCTCGTCGGCCCGGCGTACGAGACCCCGGCGGAAGTGAAGTATCTGCGCACGATCGGCGCCGACGCCGTCGGGATGTCGACGGTCCTCGAGACGATCGCGGCGCGCGCGCTCGGCCGCGACGTCGTCGGCTTCTCGCTGATCACGAACGTCCACGGCAACGGCCTGCCGACCTCACATGAAGAGGTGCTCGAAGCCTCTGCGCGGAGCGCCGAAAACGTCGCCCGCATGATCGAAGGGATCGTCGCGAACCTCTGAAGGCCACGCCGTCATCGAACCTGCGGCCTGAACGTCCTCCTCGGCATTTGGCTCCTGATCTCTCGGAGCTTCGTCGGTGACCACCTCGCGATGATGTGGAGCAACGTCGTACTTGGCATTCTGGCGATCGTGACGGGCCTCGTCTCGCAATCGTATGAGGCGTCGTCACGCAGTAGGGCCGTACGAGCGTAAGCCGGTGCTGCTGCCCCTTCTCGAACGCAGCTTGCGTCATGAGGGGGTCACTCCCCGGGTGACACGGCGACCGTACCATCTCTTCTTGTTGTAGCAGGATACGGTCCGATATTCTGATGTTGCCGCATGTTCGAGCAGACTCTCAATCCCCTGGGCAGCCTCTTTCTTACCTGGATCGTCGCGCTGATCCCGGTTGCGCTGCTGCTGATCTTGCTCGCGGTGCTCCGCATGTCGGCATGGCTGGCGACGCTCATCGGCTCCCTGATCACGCTCGTGCTCGGTTGGGCGGTTTGGAAGATGCCGTTGAGCAGCGGCGTCTTGGCGTACCTGTACGGCTCCGCCACCGGTGTTTGGAACGTCGATTGGATCACGTTTTGGGGCGTGATGCTCTTCAATACGCTCGTGGTAACCGGCGTATTCGAAAGCTTTCGGCGATGGATTCTCTCCCAGGGGACGCAAGACGTGCGCGTCCAGACGATACTCTTCGCCTGGGCGTTCGGCGCGCTTCTCGAGGGTCTCGTCGGCTTCGGCTATCCCTGGGCGGTGGTCGCACCGATCCTGATCACGCTCGGCATCCCCGATCTCGATGCGCTGCGCGTCGCCGCGATCGCAAACAACGCTCCCGTTTCGTACGGCGCGTTGGGGGCGCCGATTATCGCCCTGTCCGCGGTGACGAGCTTGCCGCTCCTTGCGCTCTCGAGCTCCGTCGGGCACATCGTCGCGATCTTGGCCCTCCTCCCACCGTGGATCCTGATCTATCTCGTCAGCGGCAAACGGGGCTTACGCGACGGCTGGCCGCTCGCCGTCGTGGGGTCGTTGGGCTATATCGCCGGGCAGTTCCCCGTCGCGGTGTATCTCGGTCCGTATCTTCCGGACGTATCCGGGTCGATCGTCTGTTTTGTCGCGCTCTTGCTGCTGCTCCGGGTATGGCGGCCGAAAACCGTGCTTCGTTACGGCGGCAGCCCCGTTTCGAGCGACGCGGCGCGGAACGAAGAACAGGCGCACGGTTTGACCCCTCGCGAGGTGTTGACCGCATGGATGCCCTTCCTGGTGCTGATCGTCGTCGTCGTGTTGTGGACCGGCCCATGGTCGCCGCTGCCCAAGGTGAGCCTGTTCTCCGCGAAAGTGAACGCAGGATCATCGATCGCGAGCGGTTCCATCGTCTCCGCAGTATTCAACTTCGCGCCGTTCGTCGGCGGTAGTGCGATCCTGGCCTCCTGGATCATCATCGCGCTCGCCCTTCGCGTCACGGGCACGCAGCTCACCGAGATCTGGCGCAGGACCTGGAAGCAGATGTGGGGAGCGTTGCTCGTCGGCGTCTTCATCTTCGGACTCGCTTACGTCTACAATTATTCCGGCATGGCGAGTTCGCTCGCGTACGCGTTTTCGAAGATCGGTTGGGCGTTCATCATCGTCGCGCCGGTTCTTGGTTGGATCGGAGTTGCACTATCCGGGAGCAACACGTCGACGAACGCCATGTTCGGATCGTTTCAGAACATCGTCGGCAAGCTGTTGGGCTTCCCCGTCTTGCTGCTGCCGACGCTGAACTCGGTCGGAGCGGAGATCGGCAAGCCCGTCGCACCCCAGACGGCAAGTGTCGGAGTCTCGACGACACGATTCGTGCGCAACGAGGGCACGGTGATCCGTCACAACATGGGCTGGACCTTCGTCCTGCTCGGCTATCTCATCCTCATCGGCATCGCCTGTTACTTCTTCTTCCCCGGGATCGCGGTCGTCAAGTAAAACGCTACACGACGTCGCGCAGCGTGAGCATGACCGCGCGTTTTCGTTCCATCTTTGCCGACGCGACCGAGGTGGAGCATGCAACGATTACGTCAAATGAGGCTCCATCAGTGCCCCCGAGATCCGCTCTAGCTCAGCGCGGCTTCGGTGGCGCATATCCCGGCATCGGTTTGCCGGCGGGCCCGAGGCTGTGGATGTAGGCGTAGATCGCGCGCTGATCGTTCGGGGTGAGTCGCTGCACGTTCCACCACGGCATCGGCCGGTGATCCACGCCCCGGGGATCGCGGACCAGGTGCAGCCACTGCTCCTCGCTCATGCTCGCGAAGACTAGGCGCAGGTTCGGCGCGTACGACGTCCCCCACGGGCCCTTGAAGCCTCTCGGATTTCCGGTCAATCGACGCGACTCGGGGATCTTGTCGTGGAGCTGGCTGAATTGCGCAGTGTGGCAATCGTTGCAGTCCCCGTAGTCGACGAGGAATCGCCCCGCGGCGATCGGATCGGCCGCTACGACGTGGGGAGCTTCCGCGGCGCGGACCCGCTCCGTGGGGGCAAGCGCGATCGACGCAGCGGCGGTAATCACGAACATCACAGACAGAAGAACCCGCATCGCGATCTCACGTTGGGTGAGGAGCGCTGAGCACCCTGTTGTACCAAGTTCCCGTCTCCCCCTCACCTCGCTGTAAGCTCCAGAGGAAGGCGGCGCCGCGTTACTTCTTCTCTTCTTCGAGCTTCGTCGCCGAGTAGTATGCAGCGCCGAACTTCGAAACGTCGCGGATTTCGGTGATGCCGTACGCCGTCTTGAAGTCGCCTTGCTGCATGCGGATAATCCTCGCTTGGCGCGGCACGACGCGATACACCTTGCCGTCCGTTGCGGAAACAAAGCCGTGCCCGGCGCCGGGCGGCAGTTCGACGACGACGTCCTTTGCGTCGTCGTTCTCGAATGCGGCATCCTCGGCAAACACGCGCCGGCCCAACTCGATCGCCTCCAATAAGGCCTGCTCGCTGGTCCACGTGAAATTCGACTTGCCCATCATGAGCTGGCTGAGGAGCGTCTTGTCGTCGAAGAAATGGCCGGCCAGGACGTGCTCGCCGATACCCAGCGATTGCCGAAGCACCTTCTTCTTCTCCACCCCGGACGCTTTGCGTTTCTCACCGGGCGCAACGAGGTCGCCTTTGTCGGTGAAGCCGACGGCGGCCGCGGGCGCGCCGGTCGTGAAATGCGCGAACGAATTCGGCCGCGCCGGCTGATCGAGCAACGCGGCGACGTTTCTGGGATCTCCTGAACGGAGTGCTTCCGCTCCGCCCAGTCTCGCCAGGAAGTCTAGGCGATGCCCCTCGGCAGCTACGGCCAGATGCTCGGCATCGAGCAAGGCGAACTCCGCGTGCGCCAAGATCATGCCCCGCAAGATCAACACGAGCTGCGCGCGGTGCTCGAGCGCCGGCAGGTCCCGCTCGATGAGTTCCGGCGTCAGCGGGATCTTCCCGTAGGTCACGACGCGCTGCAAAGGGCCCCGCTCGGAGGCATGGTCGATCGCGGAGAGCCGATGCGGTCCACCGGCACCGCGGGCGGCGGCCCGGTCCGGAACCGCCGCGGCCCGCGCCGGCGGAGAGACTGCGCCTGTCGCCCGGGACGCGAACGTCCGTTCCATCATCGGCCCGCTTTCATTGCAGCGGGCTTCAAACCGTTGGCGCGATCTCCTCGTCGGTCAGGTAGCAGCCGGGGGTCCGACGCGATGGCCCGTCACGTTGTGAAGCGGCACTGGGCACAGCGGCCGTGAATCCGTCCCGCGCGATCGCGCACCACAGCGAGCGTCGCATTCGACGCGCTGGAATGCGGGCCGCCACCGACGTTCACCTCATCCGATAGCAGCCGCTGGGATCGACTTCCAGACGCCGTCCGTCGCCGACCGCCGTAGCGCGCACGACGTGATCCCAGAACGTCTGCACGCGAATGATGACGGGGCGGAGCGTGGCGAGGATCGCGCGCACGCGCGACGAGACGGCCAGGATGTCGCGCTGCCAGGCGGGATGGTCGCTGGGGAGGCCGGCGACCGCGTCGTTCTCGCCGTCGCCGGCGCTCGCGGTCGGGAGAACGGCGAGCGGGGCAAGGGCGAGCGGATCGACTAGCGGCGCCGGGGTGCTCGGATCGTTCATGCGGGGGCTTCGAGCGCGCGGCGCAGGCGCTTGACGGCAAGCAGGTGGAGCTGCGAGACGCGCTGCGAGGAGACGCCCAGGGGTGTGCCGAGCGAACGCAGCGAGCGTTCGCGGAAGTAGTGCGCGATCACGATCTGGCGCTGCCGCAGCGGGAGCGCTTCGATCGCGCCGCGGATGCGTTCGCGCTCCGCGCGCGCGGTGAAGACGGTCTGCGGGTCGCCCGTCGGATCGGGTTCGAGCCGTTCGCCCGCGGGGAACGGCGCGTCGAGCGAGAGCGGTGTGCCGCGGTACGCCTCGGTCCGCGCGCGGCGCAGCGCCGGGATGCGCCCCTCCATCTCCACCAGGAGCGGCATCTCGCCGAGCTCGTGCGCGAGGGCGTAGCGTGCCGCGTCACCGTGACGGACGGTGCGGCGCACGCGTTCCGAGACCGGATCGAGCCGCCGAATTCCGTTGAGCATCGCGCCCGCGACGACGCGGCGCGCGTACTGTTCGAGCGGGATCCCGTAGCTGGGATCATAGGCGTCGACGGCACGGATCAGGCCCACGCTCCCGTCGCCGACGAGATCGTCGACGTCCGAGCCGGGAACCATCCGCGCGATGCGGCGCGCGATCTGCTTCACCACCGGTAGCAGCTCGCGGATGCGCGCCTCGCGCCGGTCCGCGCTCATCGCACCCTCGGTGCGAACAGCGTGTCGGCGACGTTCGCCGCCGCCAGCTCACCGACCGGTCCGAGTCCTTCGGCGAGCGGTTTGAGGACTTCGCGGAAGAGCACGGCCTGCGCGATCTGTTCCGCTGCGCAGCGCTCGTCGGCGACGCGCGGATCAGCCGCGCTGAAGGTTGTTGGCGATGCGCAGCATCTCATCTGCGGCCTGTACTCCCTTCGCGTTGGCCTCGTACGCGCGCTGCGCGCCGAGGATCTGCATCATCGACTCGACGATTGAGACGTTGGAGCGTTCGAGCATCCCGAACGCGATCGACGGCGCGCCGTGCGCGCCGGGCGTGAAGAGCCGCGGCGATCCTGAGGCGTCGCTCGCGCCGAACAGCGTTGCCCCCAGCGGACGCAGCCCCTCGGCCGAGGCGAAGCTCGCGAGCCGCAGCTGCGCGATCGCCCGATCCTTGCCGGCCGGCGTGTCGACCGACACGCGTCCGTCGGACGCGACGTGCACGGCGAGCGCGTCGGACGGGATCTGCACGCCATGCAGCGCCCAGCCTTGCGCGTTGCGCAACGCGCCGTCGGCGTCGCGCGCGAACTCACCGTTCCGTGTATACGCGCGCTCGCCGCCGCGCTCGACGACGAAGAATCCGGGGCCGTCGATCGCCACGTCGAACGGCCCACCGCTCTTCATCAGCTTCCCTTGCGCGAAAACCGGGTGTTTGCCGACCTGCGCCGTGCCCAACCCGAGCGAACCGGCGCGCACGTCCGCGAACGTCGCCGCCGCTTCCTTGAAGCCGGCGACGTCCGCGTTGGCGAGGTTGTCGGCGATGACCTCGAGCTGCGTCTGCTGCGCCGCCATCCCGCTGGCGGCAGCGAACATCGCGCGATTCACTTCAGCCGTACCACGTCGTTGACGGCCTTCTGCCGCGTCGCGTCGATCGCGACCAGCGTCTTCTGCGCGGTTTCGAAGGCGCGCTGCGCGGTCAGGATCGCGAGCGTCTCGTCGACGGCGTTGACGGTGCTCGACTCGAGGGCGCCGGCCTGGATGCGCGTGCCGCGCGGCAGAGGAAGGCGGTCGACGATCCGGCCGTGGTCGTGGACCGTCCCGTCCGGGGCGATTCGGGCCTCGGCGGAGACCCGCAACGGCCCACAGGCTCCGCGCAGGCGCCGGCCCCGGTCGTCGACGAGCCAGCCGTCCCGGTCGCGGGTGAAGGCGCCGCCGCGCATCACCTCGTCACCGACTCGGAAGGCGCCCTCACCGAGCAGGGCGAGGTCGAAGGGCCGGCCGGTCTGCCGAATCCCGCCTTGGTCGGCGACGGTTCGCGCCGAAACGGTCAGACCCCGGGCCGTCAGCGCGACCCGGGCGGCGGCTCTGCGGTACCCGTCGCTCGCGACGTTGGCGAGGTTGTGGGTCGCGACCTCGAGCTGCGCGCGCGCCGCCCGCATCGCGCTGCCCATCCACTGTGCTCCGTCCATGGAGCGAGGCTAGGCCGCGCTCGTGTCCGAGACGTGACCGCCAGATGGCGAGCCTGCGGCTACCGCCAGGGCAAGCGACCAACTCCGTAGCGTTCCATCGCGGAATCCGCCGTCCTCGTGGCGTAACCGGGGGACAACGGCGGCGAGAGCGGACTCTCGCCGCGAGAGGATGGCATGCAGATCGGAATCCTGGGGTCGGGGAACATCGGGGGAAATGCCGCGCGCCTCTTCGCGCGCGCGGGGCACCACGTGCGAATTGCGAACTCGCGCGGCCCTCAGACGTTGCGCGCGCTGGTCGAGGAGATCGGCGCGAACGCGGAAGCGACGAGCGCGCAAACCGCGGTCGACGCGAGCGACCTCGTGCTGATCGCGGTGCCGTGGACGAAACGCGAAGAAGCGCTCGGCGAGATCGAAGGCTGGGACGAGAAGATCGTCGTCGATGCGATGAACCCGTACACCGAGGACTTCGAGATCGAAGACCTCGGCTCCAAGACCTCGAGCGAGTTCATCCGCGCGTTGGTCCCCGGGGCACGCGTCGTCAAGGCCTTCAACACGATGTTCTACAAAAGGCTCGCCAGCGAGGGCAAGCCCGCGGGGAAGAAAGACCGGCTCGCGCTGCCGGTCGCGTCGGACGATCCCGCGGCGAAGCGCGTCGTGATGGACCTGATCGACGAGATCGGGTTCGACGCCGTCGACAGCGGCGGGCTCGTCGAGGGCGGCCGCAAGCAGCAGCCGGGTTCGCCGATCTACAACCAGCCGCTGACGGCGAAGGAGCTCAAGGAGCGATTGGCGCGCGCCTAGCGCGCGCCGCGCTCATCTACTCGACGATCCGGCGCTGGACGGCGCCGTTGAACGGCAGCTGCGCCAGCTCGTCGGTCTCGGACTTGATCGTCGGCCGTGCGTCGAGTGACTGCGGCGTCGGCGATGCCGGAGCGGCGGGCGGCGGCGGTGCGGCGGGAGCGGGGGTAGCTGCGGGCGCCGCGGCTTCCGCCGGCGGCGGGACCGTGACCGGGCCGCGGTCGATCAGCGAGAGGTGCGACATCAGGAGCGAGCGCAGCTCGCTCTTCGCCTTTTCGGCGGTGTCGCGGGCGCGCTGCGCTTCGCGGCGCGACTCGTCGATGCGGTCGCCGAGCGCGGCGATCTCGCGTTCCGCGGCCAGACGCGCTTCCTGGCGGATCAGGTCGGCTTCCTTGTGCGCCGCGGCCTTCACCTCGTCGGCGGTGCGCTGCGCGAGCAGGAGCGTCGATTGCAGCGACTCTTCCATCGCCTTGAAGTGCGAGATCCGCTCCTTGAGATCGGAGACCTCGGCCTCGAGCGCGGCGCGCATCTGCGCCTCGTCCTCGAGCGTCTCGATGATCTCGTCCAGGAACTGGTCGACCTCCGTCCGTTCATAGCCCTGGAGCGCTTTCTTGAACGTCTTGTGCTGGATGTCGACGACGGTGATCTTCGCCATCTACCGAAAGTCCTTGAGTCCGAGGATGCCGTCGTTGTCGAGTTGTTCGCGCACGCCGGCGGAATTGACGTTGACGCCCGCCGGAACGATCAGATAGATCGCCTCGGCGAGCTTTTGAATGCGGCCGTCGATCGTGTAGGCGACGCCCGACGTGAAGTCCACGACCCGCTGCAACAGATTGCGGTCTGCGCCCTGCACGTTCACGATCACGACCTGGCGCGTGCGCAGCGCGTCGGCGATCTCCGTGACGTCACCGAACGAGCGCGGCGCGAAGACCGCGACCGAACCGCCGGCGCGGCGTGATGCGTCGCTGAGCGGAACGACGTTGCGCTTGGCGCCGACCTCGTCGGCGTAGAGCTGCTGCTCTTCGTCGTCCTCATCGTGAATTGCGAACCAACTTCCGATCTTCGCAAACATACTCACTGGTCTCCCTCCCTCGACGCTCGAGGGCCGAAGATCGCCGTACCCACGCGGACCATCGTCGACCCGTGGCGGATAGCACGTTCCCAATCACCCGACATCCCGAGCGAGAGCGTCGTTCCGCCGACGCGCTCGAACGTCGCGCGCGCGGTCTCGAACGCGCCCTCGACGTCACCCTCCAATGGTCCGATCGCCATCACGCCGTCGACGTCGAGCCCCTCGTCGCGCAGCCGCGCGGCGAGCGCCGGCGCTTCGGCCGGTGACGCACCGAACCGTTCCGTCGGCGAGATGTTCACCTGCACCAGCACGCGCGGCATGCGGCCGAGCGAGCGACCGGCTTTGGCGAGCGCGAGTCCGGCATCGAGCCGATCGACGCTTTGCACGACGTCGAAGAGCGCGACGATCGCTTTGGCCTTGTTCGTCTGGACGTGGCCGATGAAGTGCTTCGTGCACGGCGGCAGGTCCGTGTACTTGGCCTGCGCCTCCTGCACGTAGTTCTCCCCGACGTCGCATAGACCGGCGTCGAGGGCTTCGATCACGGCTTCCCGCGGCTGTGTTTTGGTGACGGCGAGGAGCGCGACCGAACCCGGTTCACGACCCGCTTCGCGGGTCGCGGCTTCGACGCGATCTCGCAGCGTCGCCACGCGTTCCGCGATCGTGCCGGTGGCGGATGGCATGGAAGGAGTCCTTCACCGCGCTGCCGTGCGGGTCCCGCGTCGCACGCTGAAAACGATCATCGCGATCCCGATGAAGATCTGGACGACCGCGACGAACTGGCCGCTGTCGAGCCCCAGGATCGTGAAGCCCGGCTCGCGCCAGATCTCGGCGACCGAGCGCATCACGCCGTAGACCGTGAACCATGTCCACGCCACCACGCCGTCCGGCGGGTTCCGCTTGTACACGAACAGGACGATCGGGAGCGTCACGATGTCGAGGATCGCCTCGAAGATCTGCGAGGGGTACCGGTATCCGTCCGGATAGTTCGGAAACAGAATGCAGTACGGATGGTCCGGGAGACAGAGCTTCCCAGGCAGCTCGTCGTTGATGAAGTTGACCAAGCGCGTCGTGAAGATCCCGAGGGAGAGCAGCACGACCACCTCGTCGGCGAGGACCCCGAAGCGCAGCCCCGGATGCTTGCGCAGGTAGAGCACGATCGCGAGCATCACGCCGACCAGCGCGCCGTGAAACGCCATCCCGCCCTGCCAGATCGCGATGAAGTTGAGCGGGTGCGCCAGATAGTCGCCCAGATTGTGCTTGGTGAAGACGTCCGCGATCACGAAGCCGGTCCGCCCCCCGACCAGGACGCCGACGAGCGCGTAGATCAGGAAGTCCTGGATCTGGTCGGTCGTCAGCCCCAGGCGCCGCCGTCCCGCCGGCCGGTTCATCCACAGAAAGACGCAGATGAACCCGAACAGGTACGAGAGGCCGTACCAGTGGACGGAGATCGGCCCGAGACGGAACGCGATCGGGTCGATGTTCGGATAGACGAACCAGTGGGTCACCGAGCGTCCTTACGACGCCTCGGCGGCGGCTCCCACGTCATTCGCAGCCAACCCGTCGTCCTGGGCAAGAAAGCCACCGGAGCCTGAGGGCAGCCTTCCCGCGACGTGGAAGGTTAGGTGATCCGATGGACGCGCAGCTCAACATCCTCACCGCCTTCCTGGCCGGGCTCGTCTCGTTCGTCTCCCCCTGCGTCCTCCCGCTGATCCCGGCGTACCTCTCCTTCATCACCGGCTCGAGCCTCGAGGAGCTGCAGGCCCAGACCGGGGTCGACCGCGCGCGCGTGATCGTCCACGCCCTCGCCTTCATCGCCGGTTTCACCGTGGTGTTCATGTCGCTCGGCTTCACGGCGAGCGCGATCGGGACGGCGCTGGTCGACTACCGCGACTGGATCGCGAAGATCGGCGGGGTCATCGTCATCATCCTGGGTCTGAACATGATCGGGGTCTTCAAGATCCCGTTCCTGATGATGGACAAGCGCCCGCAGTGGCGCAGCGCGAACCGCTCGTACCTCGCCTCGTTCGTCGTCGGCCTCGCGTTCGCGGCCGGCTGGTCGCCGTGTGTGGGCCCGATCCTCGCCGGGATCCTCGCGCTCGCGACGCAGGAGCGCTACTCCCAGGCGACGTTCCTGCTCTTCGTCTACTCGATGGGGCTCGCGCTGCCGTTCTTCCTGTTCGCCGCGGGGATCTCGCGGGCGCTCGGCACGCTGGCGCGGATCAAGCGCTATCTGGGCGCGATCGAGATCGGCGCCGGGGCGTTCCTGATCGCCACCGGCATCGTCCTCTTCACCGGCACCTTCGGCCGGGTCGCGGGCTGGTTCTACCAGTACGTGAAGCCGCCGAGCCTTTAGAAACCGAGCGGACCGAGCGGGGGAACGGCCGGGGCGTCGAACCCGGCGTCCTCGTGATCCTCTGGCTCGTCGCGCTCGTCGTCTTCGTCCTGGACCGTTGGACGAAGAGTCTGGTCCTCGCGCACTTCCTTCCCGGCGAAAGCCGCCTCGTGATCCCGCACCTGCTCTGGTGGACGTTCGTCGAGAACACGCACGGCGCGTTCGGGCTGTTCGGCAACTCGCCCGTCCTGCTGATCGCTCTGGCGGTCCTCGTCCTGGCGCTCTTCGCCTGGGCATTCCGTGACGCGGTGAAGCGTTCGGTGATCGTGCGCATCGCCTTCGGGATGATCGTCGGCGGCGCGGTCGGAAACGTCGTCGACCGCATGCAGCACCAGTGGGTCGTGGACTTCATCGACTTCAAGACGATCTGGCCGAACGTGTTCAACGTCGCGGACTCGTGCATCACGGTCGGCGTCGCGCTGCTGGTGATCGCCTCCCTCCGCCGCGGCGAGGCCCGGACCTGACGCACCTCGTCGACGACGCCGACGCGGGGACGCGCCTGGACGTCCTGCTCGCCCGTCTGACCGGCTACTCGCGCTCGCACGTCGCCGCGGCGCTGCGCGCCGGCGCGGCGCAGGTCAACGGTGCGTCCGGCAAGCCCAGCACGCTGCTCGAACCCGGCGATCGCGTCGAGTACGCGATCGATCCGCCGCGGCCGCTCGAGGCGCATCCGGAAGCGATCGCCCTCGACGTCGCGTACGAGGACGACGACGTGCTCGTCGTCGATAAGCCGGCCGGGATGGTGACGCACCCGGCGCACGGCGCGACCGACGGCACGCTGGTCAACGCGCTGCTCGCGCACGTCGCCTCGCTCCCCGGCGAGCCGATCCGCGCGGGACTCGTCCATCGCTTGGACCGCGACACCTCCGGGCTGCTGCTCGTCGCGAAGACCGAAGCCGCGCTCGCGACGCTCGGGCGCGCGATGCAGGCGCGCTACATCGAGCGCGAGTACCGCGGGATCGTCGTGGGCGTCCCCGAGGAGCCGCAAGGGACGATCCGCGGCGCGATCGGCCGCGATCCGCGCAATCGGATGAAGTACGCGATCCGCGCCGAGGGAAAGCCGGCCGTCACGCACTACGCGCTGCGGCAGAAGCTCGTCGGCGCCAGCGAGCTGACGTTCACGCTCGAGACGGGGCGCACGCACCAGATCCGCGTGCACCTCGCCGCGCTCGGACACCCGATCGTCAACGACCCGCTCTACGGCCGCGCCGACGCGCGCCTTCCGCTCCCCGGACAAGCGCTGCACGCCTGGCGCCTCCGATTCAAACACCCGCGCACCGGCCAACCGATGTCGTTCGAGAGCGAACCGCCGCCCGAATACCTCGCCACGCTCGCGATCTTCGGCGCGCCGCAGTGATGGACGATGGTCGCCGGCGAGGTGCCTGGGGCGGGGTGCCGATGATCGGGCAGTTCGTCGTGCAGGCGACGGCGGGGGCGGCGCGGCGGGCGACGTTGACGACGGCGCACGGTGAGGTCGAGACGCCGTGCTTCATGCCGGTGGGGACGCTCGCCGACGTCAAGCTCCTCGAGCCGCAGGACCTGCGTGAGGTCGGCGCGCGGATCGTGCTCGCCAACACGTATCATCTCTGGCTACGGCCCGGCCTGGAGACGCTCGTCGCGGCCGGCGGGATCCATCGCTTCATGGCGTGGGACGGGCCGATCCTCACCGACTCGGGCGGCTATCAAGTCTTCAGCTTGGAGTCGCGCCGCAAGATCGAGCACGACGGCGTCACGTTCCGTTCGCATCTCGACGGGAGCGCGCACCACTTCACCCCCGAGAACGTCGTCGCGTTCCAAGAAGCGCTCGGGGTCGACGTCGCGATGGCGCTCGACCAGTGCGTCGCGCTGCCCTCGCCGCGCGCCGACATCGAACGCGCGGTCGAGCGCACGACGCGTTGGGCCGAGCGCTGTCTGGCAGCGCGGCGCCGGCCGGATCACACGCTCCTCTTCGGGATCGTGCAGGGCGGTCTCGACGACGACCTGCGCGCGCGCAGCGCCGCGGAGCTGGTGGCGATGGATTTTCCCGGGTATGCGATCGGCGGGCTCTCCGTCGGCGAGTCGCGCGAGGAGATGGACCGCGTCGCGCGCTTCACCGCGGCGCTGCTCCCCGCGCACAAGCCGCGCTATCTCATGGGAGTCGGGACCGTGCGCGATCTGATCGCCGGGATCGACCGCGGGATCGATCTGTTCGACTGCGTCTACCCGACGCGCAGCGGGCGCCACGGCCGGGTTCTCACCCGCGCCGGGATCGAGTACAACGTGCGCCGCGCCGCGAACGTGCGCGACTTCGGACCGCTCGACCCGGACTGCGACTGCCGCGTCTGCGCGACGTACACGAAGGCATACCTCTCCCACCTCTTCCGCGCCGGCGAGACGCTCGGGGCTCGGCTCCTCTCGTACCACAACGTCGCGGCATTGACGGGCCTGGTACGCGCGGCCCGCGCGGCGATCAGCGGGGGAACCTGGGAGGCCTTTCGTGATGCGGTGCTCGTAAAGAAGGGAGAATGAAACGAGCTGCGCGACGTTTCGCTCCGCTGGTCGGGGTGCTGATCGCCTGGACCACGGCCGTCGCGGCGGCGGATCCCGTGCAGACGACGTTCGCCCTCACCGCGAACCTGCTGGACGGGAAGCATCAAACGAGCGACTTCCCCGCCGACCAGTTGCATTTCGTTCCGCTGCCGCTCGCCGAGCTGACGTTCAGCCGGCATAACGACGCGATCCGAATCGAAGGGCTCCCGCCGGTCTCGTTCCATTACGGCAGCGCGGGAGACGGTGCGCAGTCGACGCAGCTCTCGATCATCAACGCCACGTACCGCCGTTCGTTCCGCGGCGGCTGGTTCGTCGGTGGGGGCGAGACGCTGTACAACCAGTCGACCAATTACATCAACGTCCCGGGTTTCGTGTACGAGCGCGCCGGATCGATCTACCCGCTCGTCGGCTCCGAACGCCAATACTCCCGCGTCGCGGGGCTGCGCTACGAGATCGGCAAGGTCACGACGTTCGGCCGGGCGCACGACCGCATCGAAGCCTGGGCCGCGTTCAACCCGAAGATGCACGGGGTCCAGTACACGAGCATCCCGACGACCGGCGAGACCACCTGTTCCTTCAACGGCGGGTTGCTCGGAACGTGCACGACCGCGACGCGCACGCTGACGTTCGCCGATCCGGAGAACGCGACGCAGCTCGATCTCTCGGTGCGCATCGTGCATCGCATCGGCCGATACGGCGAGCTGATGTACGGTGTGCGCTATCTCAATTACGGCGCGCACTACGACGATCTTCCGGGCGAGCTCGCCGACCGCAACGTCGGGATCGCGCCGCTGATCGGTTACCGCATTCGGCTCTGAGCGCACGCGCCGCTACACGTGCGGCGTGAGCCCTCCGAACGCGATCTCGTAGCGGCGCGCGGTCGCGTCGTACCCGATCGACCACTGCGCCGGATACGTGCCCGGCTTCTCGAAGCGCGCAGGCTGCGGAAGCGCCGCGGAGATCGCGTGCTTCGCGCTCAGGGAGTCGACCGTCACCATCGACTCGAGGAAGACGAGGTGCCCGCCGTAGTAGCCGTAGATCGGCGTTGCGGTGAACTTTCCGCCGTGGAACTCCGGCACCGAACCGGCGATGTAGTGCTTGCCCATCATCGGAACCGTCTCGCCGTCGGTGACGAACCCGACGGGGACGATGTCGGGTGCGGGCGTCGCGCTCGCAGCGGCTCCGCTCGGCGCGATCGCCCTGCGCGTCGGCTCGTCGATCGTGTAGAAATGGAAGTCGAAATGCGGCAGGTCGTAGACGTGCGCCGGCGGGTGGCCCTGCGGGTTCCAGTCGACAACGGCGGTCTTGAACGGCAGCTCCGCACTCGCCGGCAGCGCGAGCACGACCTCGGTCGGCTTCTCACCGAGATTGGCGAGCGACGTCTCGTCGAACGAGATCCCGAACGCGACGACCTTTCCGCTCGCGTCGCGACGCACCCAGCTCTGCGCGTACCCGTCGCCCAGCGGTTTGCGGTCGCCCAGCTGCGTCGTCGCCGGCGTCCCGGCCGGTGGCGCCGCCTGCGCGGGTCCGCTCGCGACGAAACCTGCCGCGGTGAGCACCGCGACGGTGATCGACTTCCAACCCATCCCCTGCTCCTTTCGCGGCACCGTACCGGCGGTCGCCGCCCGAAGCGAACGTACTGGACAATGGTCCAGGAACGATGACGAGTGCGAAGGCGGTCGAGCGGCCGCCATACGCGAGCGCAGGCGATGCGGCGGGTACGATCGGAGAGCGGAGGTTCGCGCGCATGAATTTCGTTCAACGCATCGATCACGAGAGCGTCGCGGGGATGGTTCCGATCGCGGAATCCGATCAATTCGCGATCTACGCCATCGGCGACGACACCTATCTGCTGGTCCAGCGCCACGGCGGGACGCCGTGGACGGCGCTGCGGCTCTCCGGCGACGGGATCTTCCGGGTCGGAACGCTGCTCGTCGATGCGATGCGCCACCTCTATCGCGACGTCGCCTCGAACCTCTCGCCCAGCCACGACCGCAGCGCCTAGCCGACACGCCGCCCGGTGCCTCAGCGCCTCCTTCGCTCCCCCGGGAACCGCAGGACGTTCGCCGGGAGCGACGGCTCGGACGGCGGCGCGTCCAGCGGCGCGAACAGCCGCTCGAGCTGAGCGCGGGTGTAGCTGGGCAGTCCGAGCCGCCGCCGAGCCGCGGCGCACAGCTCGAGGATCGCGATGTATGGTTCGTCGTCGGGACTGCCCATCGTCGGGAGGCCAGCCGGGCGGGGTGACAGCTTCGTGTCACCCCCCGGATTTCACTTGACACCCGGCGCACGCCCGTGGTACACCCTGCCGTAGACATGTTCGCCCGACTTCTCGTCCTTGTGAGCGTTATTCTTGCGGTTCTTCCGAACCGGCGAGTCGCTTTCGCATAGACGACGCAGAGTCGAACCTAGACGAAACGCCCTCGCCGGAAACGCGCGAGGGCGTTTTCGTTTCCGCCCCGGAGGAACCATGAAAGCCTATTACGACCGCGACGTCGATCGCGGCGCGCTCGACGGGAAGACGATCGCCGTCATCGGCTACGGCAGCCAAGGGCGCGCGCAAGCGCTCAACCTGCACGATTCGCGGTACGACGTCGTCGTCGGGCTGCGCGAGGACTCGGCGTCGCGCGACGTTGCGCGCCGTGACGGCCTGCGCGTCGCCTCGGTCTCGGAAGCGGTCGCGGCGGCGGACGTCGTGATGCTGCTGATCCCCGACGAGGAGCAGGCCGCGACGTACATGCGCGACGTGAAGGACCATCTGCGTCCGGGAGCCGCGCTCGCGTTCTCGCACGGCTTCAGCATCCACTTCGGGACGATCGCACCGCCCGCCAACGTCGACGTGATCATGATCGCGCCGAAGGGCCCGGGGCGCCTGGTGCGCAGCGAGTACGAAGCCGGACGCGGCGTGCCGTGCCTGGTCTGCGTGCAGCAGAATGCGACCGGGAACGCCTGGAAGATCGCGTTCGCCTACGCCGTCGGGGTCGGCGGCGGCCGCGCCGGGATCCTCGAGACCACGTTCAAGGAAGAGACCGAGACCGATCTCTTCGGCGAGCAGGCCGTGCTGTGCGGCGGGCTCTCGGAGCTCGTGAAGAGCGGGTTCGAGACGCTGGTCGAGGCCGGCTACGCGCCGGAGATGGCGTACTTCGAGTGCCTGCACGAGGTCAAGCTGATCGTCGATCTCATGTACGAGCGCGGGATCGAGGGGATGCGCGACGCGATCAGCAACACCGCGAAGTTCGGCGACTACACGCGCGGACCGCGGATCGTCAACGACGAGACGCGCGCGACGATGCGGCAGATCCTCGAAGAGATTCGCAGCGGCAAGTTCGCCCAGGAATGGGTCGCCGAGCACGCCGCGGGCAAGCCGTCGTTCCGCTCGTACCGCGAGAAGGCGGCCAAGCACGAGATCGAGCGCGTCGGCGCGGAGCTGCGCGGGCTGATGCCGTGGTTCACCAACGCGAAAACCGAACCGGCGGACGACGAACTCCGCTTCCGGATGCTCTGATGACGAGCGGTGCAGCTGTCGTCCTCGACGCGCTCGCGCGCGAGGGCGTGGAGATCGTATTCGGATACCCGGGCGGCGCGATCATGCCGCTGTATGACGCGCTCTACGAGCACAGCGTGCGCCACATCCTCACGCGCCACGAGGCCGCCGCCGCGTTCGCGGCGAGCGGCTACGCGCGAACGACCGGCAAGGTCGGCGTGTGCTGTGCGACCTCGGGCCCGGGGGCGACGAACCTCGTCACCGGACTCCTCGACGCGATGATGGACAGCGTTCCCGTCGTGGCGATCACCGGTCAGGTCCGAAGCGAGCTGATGGGGACCGACGGCTTCCAGGAAGCCGACGTCTGCGCGATCACGCAGTCGGCGACGAAATGGAACGTCCTGGTCACCGATCCGGCGAAGATCACCTCGACGATCGCCGAGGCCTTCGCGGTCGCGCGGAGCGGCCGCCCGGGTCCCGTCCTGGTCGACATCCCGAACGACGTCTTCAAAGCGAAGATCGATCACGTCGAGTTCACGCCGCGCGTCTTCGCGATCGCCGCACCGCCGCCGGTCGTCTCCGAGACGGCCGTGCGCGACGCGGTGGCCCGGATCCGCGCGGCACGGCGGCCCGTCGCGATCATCGGCGGCGGCGTGCGCGCCGGCCACGCGGTCGACGCGTACCGGACGCTCGTCGCGATGCTCGGGATCCCGCACGCCTGCACGATCAACGCGATCGGCGCCGGCAGTCCGGGCGACCCGCACGATCTGGGGATGCTGGGCATGCACGGGCACAAGCGCGCGAACATCGCCGTGCAGCGGGCCGACCTGCTGCTCGCGCTGGGGATGCGCTTCGACGACCGCGTGACCGGCCGCCCCGACCGCTTCGCACGCGAAGCGGCGGTGATCCACGCCGACATCGACGCGACCGAATTCGGCAAGATCGTCAAGGCCGACGTTGCGCTCCACGGCGACCTCACCACGACGCTCGGCGCGCTGATCGACGAGCTCGCGCGCGGACACGTGCCGCGCTTCGACGATTGGGCGACCGAAGCGCGCCTGCTCGGCGGATCGCTGCCGAGCGACCGCGTCGCCGACGGCGTCCTCTCCGCGACCGACGTCCTCGACCGCATCTTCGCCGCGTTGCCGGACGACGCGATCGTGACGACCGACGTCGGCCAGCATCAGATGTGGGCCGCGCAGCGCGCGCGCCCGCAGCACCCGCGTTCGTTCGCGACCTCGGCGGGCCTGGGCGCGATGGGCTTCGGCTTCCCGGCCGCGATCGGCGCGCAGTTCGCGAACCCGCACCGCCCCGTCTACGTGATCGTCGGCGACGGCGGATTCCAGATGTCGCTGCCGGAGCTCGCGACGCTGCGGCGCTACGACGTCCCCGTGAAGATCGTCCTGGTCGACAACCAGAACCTCGGGATGGTCCGGCAGTGGCAGGAGCTCTTCTTCTCCGAGCGCTACTCGGCGACGAACCTCGCCGACAACCCGGACTTCGCGGCGATCGCCGAAGCGTACGGGATCCCGGCGTTCCGCCTGCGCTCGCCCGACGAGGCGGACGCGACGATCGCCAAGTTCATCGCCGCGCGCGGCCCGGCGCTCCTGCACTGCGCCTGCCATCCGACCGAGAACGTGTGGCCGATGATCCCCGCGGGGATGACGGTCGACGAGCTGATGGAGGCCAAGGCGTGACTTGTGAGCTGACGTTGCGTGATCCGCGCTCGATTGCGCGGATCATCAACCTCGCGCACCGCTTCACCTGCCGCTGCACGCGCATCGACGCCGTCGCGAACGAGGAGTCGACCAGCGCGAGCCTGGCCTTCAGCGGCAATCCCGGCGCCCTGGCGCGCCTGCGCGCACAGATCGATCGCATCATCGCGGTCGAAGGCGTGCCCGACGAGAGAACGGACTTGCAAGCATGATCGATCGCTATCGACCCTTCCCCACGATCCCGCTGCCCGACCGGCGCTGGCCGAACCGGACGATCGATCGCGCCCCGCTCTGGTGCAGCGTCGATCTGCGCGACGGGAATCAGGCGCTGATCGAGCCGATGGGGCCCGATCGCAAACGGCGCATGTTCGATCTGCTCGTGAAGCTCGGCTTCAAGGAGATCGAGGTCGGCTTCCCCTCCGCCTCACAGCCCGACTTCGATTTCGTGCGCGAGCTGATCGAGGGGGGACGCATCCCCGACGACGTGACGATCCAGGTCCTCACGCAGGCGCGCAACGACTTGATCGACCGCACGTTCGCGGCGATCGACGGCGCGCCGCGCGCGATCGTCCACGTCTACAACGCCACCTCGCCGCTCTTCCGCCGCGTCGTGTTCAACGCCGACGAGGCGGGGATCGTCGCGATCGCGGTCGACGCGGTACGGCACATCAAGCAGCGCGCCCTCGAGATCGCGCCGCGCACGAAGGTGCGCCTGGAGTACTCGCCCGAGACCTTCTCGGCGACGGAGATCGCGTTCTCCAAGACGATCTGCGAGGCGGTGATGGACGCCTGGGGTCCGACCGCCGACGATCCGATCATCCTGAACCTCCCCGCGACGGTCGAGGTCGCGACGCCGAACGTCTACGCCGATCAGATCGAGTGGCTCGACCGCAACATCAAGGACCGTGCGTCGGTGATCCTGAGCGTCCACCCGCACAACGATCGCGGGACCGGCGTCGCGGCCGCCGAGCTGGCGGTGATGGCCGGCGCCGACCGCGTCGAGGGAACGCTCTTCGGGAACGGCGAGCGGACCGGGAACGTCGACCTGGTCACGCTGGCGCTGAACCTCTACACGCAGGGCGTCGACCCGCAGCTCGACCTCTCCGATGTCCCCGAGATCGTGCAGGTCGTCGAGGACTGCAACCGCCTCCCGGTGCACTGCCGCCACCCGTACGGCGGAGAGCTGGTCTTCACGGCGTTCTCCGGCTCGCACCAAGACGCGATCAAGAAAGGCTTCGCCGCGATCGAAGCCGGTGACGGATCGCGCTGGGAGGTTCCGTATCTCCCGATCGACCCCAAGGAGATCGGCCGCACGTACGAAGCGGTCGTGCGCGTCAACAGCCAGTCGGGCAAGGGCGGCGTCGCCTATGTGCTGCACGCCGATCACGGCTTCGACTTGCCGCGCGGGCTGCAGGTCGAGTTCAGCCGCGTGATCCAGGGGCACGCCGAAACGAGCGGCGGCGAGATCACGCCCGACGCGATCTTCGCGGCGTTCGAGCAGACCTACGTCCGGGCCGGTTCGCTGCGCCTGGTCGAGTACGCGACGACCGACGACGGTCTGGCCGGGATCCCGTGCACGATCGACGCGGTAGTCTCGAACGGGACGACCTCGCGACCCGTCTACGGGCGCGGAACCGGACCGATCGACGCGTTCGTCGACGCGATGCGCCGCGCGTTCGGCATCGAGGTCCACCTGCGCGAATATCACGAGCACGCGCTGCGTGCCAGCGAGGACGCCTCGGCCGTCTCGTACATCGAGCTGGTGATCGACGGCGCGACGCACTGGGGCGTCGGGATCGACCCGAACATCGTCACCGCCTCGCTCGCCGCGATCACCAGCGCCGTCGGTCGCACCGGCGCCGCCTTCCCCTCGGTTCAGAAGGAAAGCAAGGAGAAAACCGATGCCCCGGTCGCTGTTTGACAAGCTTTGGGACGCGCACGTCGTCGAGGAGCTGCCTGGCGGGAACGCGCTCATCTTCATCGACCTCGTCGTCGCGCACGAGATCACGACGCCGCCCGGCGCGATCGCGATCGAAAAGGAGTTCGGCGACGAGCTCTACGACGGCAACCGCATCGTTGCGATGATCGACCACGTCGCGCCCGCGAAGGACGCGGCGACCGCGTTGCAGGCGCACACGATCCGCACCTGGGCCAAGCGCCAAGGGCTGCGCTTCCACGACATCGGCGACAACGGGATCTGCCACGTCATCGTCCCTGAGCGCGGCTACGTCACGCCGGGGATGACGGTCTGCTGCGGCGACAGCCACACCTGCACGCTCGGCGCGTTCGGCGCCTTCGCGCTCGGGATCGGGACGACGGCGCAGGCCGGCGCGATGCTCGCCGGCGTCTTGATCCTGCAGCGCCCGAAGGTGATGCGGATCGAAGTGACCGGTCAGCTTCCGCCCGACGCGACCGCGAAGGACCTCGCGCTCACCGTGATCGCGAAGATCGGCTTCCGCGGCGGCACGGGCCACGTGCTCGAGTACACCGGCTCGGCGATCCGCGCGCTGAACATGGAGCAGCGCATGACGCTCTGCAACATGGCGATCGAAGCCGGCGCGACGACCGGGATCATCGCCGCCGACGAGACGACCGAAGCCTACCTCGCCGGCACGCCGCTCGCGCCGACGAACTGGAAGCCGGAGCGCGCCGACGAGGGCGCGGAGTACGCCGCGACGGTGACGATCGACGGCAGCGCGGTACGCCCCGTCATCTCGTGGGGGATCAACCCCGGCGAGAACGCGCCGGTCAACGGCACCGTGCCGCTCGACGCGCCGGCCGAATCGCTCAAGTACATGGACCTCAAACCCGGACAGGCGATGACGAGCATCGCGATCGATCAGGCCTTCATCGGCTCGTGCACCAACTCGCGGATCGGCGATCTGCGCGCCGCCGCCGCGGTGCTCAAAGGCCAGCGCGTCAGCGTCCCGACGATCATCACGCCGGGCTCGCAAGCCGTCCGCCGCCAGGCCGAGAAAGAGGGCTTGCACGACATCTTCCAGGACGCGGGCGCGCTCTGGACGCACTCCTCGTGCGGCCCGTGCCTGGGGATGTCGATGGGCGTCCTCGCGGCCGGCACGCGCTGCGTCTCCTCGTCGAACCGCAACTTCCCCGGCCGCATGGGCGACGGCGGACGCGTCCACCTCGCCGCGCCGGCGGTCGTCGCGGCCTCGGCGATCCTGGGACGTCTGGCCTCTCCGTCCGAAGTGCAGCAGCGCGAAACGGTGATGGCGTGATCGTCGCCGGAGACGTCCTGGCCATCTGGCGGGCGAACATCGACACCGACCAGATCATCCCGGCCCACTACCTCACCCGCATCGACGCCGAAGGGATGGGTGAGCACCTCTTCGAGGGGATGCCCGACGGCGCGCAGCTCCTCGCCTCGCGTCCCGGCGCCGCGGTCCTCGTCGTCGACGAAAACTTCGGCTGCGGCTCCTCGCGCGAGCACGCCGCGTGGGCGCTGCGCGACCGCGGCTTCCAGGCCGTGATCGCACCGAGCTTCGCGCGCATCTTCCACGAGAACGCCTACAACAACGGTTTGGTCCCCGTCGTGCTGCCGCGCGAGACGTGCGAGCAGCTCGCGCGGGCGCACCACATCGCGATCGACGTCGCCGGCGAGACGCTTCGCGTCGACGGCGAGGCGCCGATCGCATTCACGCTCGACGCGCTGCGCAAGCAGTTCGTGCTGGGCGGCGGCTTCCTGCCGTATCTCGCCGCCAAAATCCCGCAGATCCGCGCCTGGGAGGCCGCCCGTTGAGTCAGATCGCCGTACTTCCCGGAGACGGGATCGGTCCCGAGATCACCGCCGCGGCGGTCCGCGTCCTGCGGGCCGTCCTGCCGGATCTCACCTTCGCCGAAGCGCCGGTCGGCGCCGCGGCGATCGCCGTGCACGGCGAACCGCTCCCGGCCGAGACGATCGCGCTGGCGCGGGCGAGCGACGCGATCCTGTTCGGCGCCGTCGGCGGACCGGGGTTCGACCACCTCACGCCGGACAAGCGCCCCGAGGCGGCGATCCTCGGCTTGCGCAAGACGTTCGCGCTCTATGCGAACATCCGCCCGGCGCGCGTCTTCGCCGGGCTCGAGGACCGCTCGCCGCTCAAGTCGGAGCTGGTGCGCGGGATGGACCTCGTCTTCGTGCGCGAGCTGACCGGCGGGCTGTACTTCGGCGAGAAGACGATCGAGGAGGACGAGGACGGCGTCATCGTCGCGCGCGACCTCCTGATCTACCGCGACTTCGAGATCGAGCGCGCCGTGCGCTTCGCGTTCGAGCTCGCACGTCAACGTCGCAAGCGCGTGATCTCGGTCGACAAGAGCAACGTCATCAAGAGCTCGCAGCTCTGGCGGCGCATCGCGAACGAAGTGGCTGCCGACTATCCCGACGTCACGCTCGAGCACATGCTCGTCGACAACGCGGCGATGCAGCTCGTGCGCGATCCGCGCGCGTTCGACGTGATCGTCACCGAGAACATGTTCGGCGACATCCTCTCCGACGAGGCGGCGATGATCACCGGCACGATCGGCACCGCGGCGAGCGCCGCGCTCGGCGACGCGCCGGTGCACGGTGAGCCCGCCTTCGGCCTCTACGAGCCGATCAGCGGCACCGCACCCGACATCGCCGGTCGCGGGATCGCGAACCCCACCGGCGCGATCCTCTCCGCGGCGATGCTCGCGCGCTTCTCGCTCGCCGAGTACGACGCCGCCGACCGCATCGAGAACGCGGTCGCGCAAGCGCTCGCGAACGGCCCGCTGACCCCCGATCTCGACGCGTCGCACGCGATCTCGACCGACGCGTTCGCCGACCGCGTCCTCGACGCACTCGGCGTCTCGACCCCCGCTTAACCTCCATTTGTCATGCTGAGCTCGCCGTAGCATGAGGTCCGCACGACGGATCTTTCGACAAGCTCAGCGTGGCATGGGTTTTCAGCCGATTTCCTGGGAGAAACGGCGGCCGACTCACATGCGCGCGATCGCGGCGCAGCCTACAGTTAGGGCATGATCCCCGTGTTTGGTGCTCCCGTGCTTGCCGCCGCGCTCTCGGCGCAGGCGCCCGTCAAGCTGGCAGCGTGCCGCGTGACGGCGCCGGTGGCGAATTTGCACATGGGGCGCGACATCGGCACGACGTACAGCGGCGACTACGCGCTGCACGTTCGCTTTTCCGACGTCAGCAGACGTCCGATCAAGCGCGTCGTCTTCGCACTGAACGACGGCAGCACGGTCACCGACGCCGGCACGTTCTCGCCCGGCGTGAAGATCCGTCAGACGCTCGATCTCTCGCCGACGAACGGAGATTCGTGCGACATCAGATCGGTGACGTTCTCCGACGGTACGCGCTGGACGACGGCACCCACCGGTTGAGCCGCCGGTGAGCGCCGCGGGTCCATCCCCCACGGCGAATCGTACCCCGGCAATGAGAACGTCTTGAGAAGGCGGCGTGAGGTGATCGCCGTTACTTCACTGCCGGGCAGCCGTACCGGGTATGTTAGCGGCCGTAGCTTCCTTCGTACGTCGCATGAGCGAGGATATGGCCGCGCAGCACGTCGCCGACCTGAATCCCCGTCGTCGTCCCGGATACCGGGAGATGCGCGACGTTCAGCGCGTAGAGCGTGAACTGATATGGGTGCGGGCCGTCGCCGATCGGCGGGCACGGTCCGCCGTACGCCGTGCTCCCGAAATCGTTGCGTCCGAAGACGATCCCGTGCGGGGTCGCGGGTGAACCCGGATCCCCCGCGCCCGCCGGCAGCTCGTGGGCCTGCACGGGGATGTCGAACGCGAGCCAGTGGTACCAGCCCAGACCTCGGTTCGCTTTGGGGTCGAACACGACGAGCGCAAAGCTCTTCGTCTCGGCCGGCGCGCCGGTCCAGCGCAGCTCCGGCGAAACGTTGCGGCCTGCGCACCCCGAGCGGTCGTACACCGCGGTGAGCGGGATCGTTCCTCCGGCGGGAAAGGTCGCGCTGCTCAGCGTGAACGACGACGCGGCGGCGGCCGCGCGCGGGTTCCCGGCGCAGACGAGTACCGCGAGCGCGCAGACGAAAAACGATCGCATCATCGCGCCGAGGCCAGGAGCTGCTGGACGGTGGTGCGCAGTTGCGAGAGCGTGAACGGCTTGCGCAGGAACGCATTCGCACCGGCGCTTTTCGCGCGCGCATCCATCGCGTAGTTGCCGTGGCCGCTGATCATCACGACCGGCATGGTCGCCGTCGCGCTGTTGCTGCGCACCTGACGGATCAGGTCGATCCCCGAGATCCCCGGGAGCATGAAGTCGCTGATCAGGATGTCGTAGCGGCCGCCGCGCTGCAGCCGCACGAGAGCACTCTCCGCGTCGTCGCACAGCGTTACCTCGAACGGATCGACCGAGAGCACCTTCCCGATGAGCGCCAGGATCTCCGGATCGTCGTCAGCGACGAGCACGCGCCACCCCATACGCTCCTCTATCGGCAAAAACCGGGCCGCTCGCTCCCCTGGAACGTGAAGCGAGCGATAACGGAAGGTTAACCCTCCGCGCCGCCCTCCAATTCGTGCACGATCGCCGTGCACGACGTGCAGAGGGTGGGGTGGTCGGGATCGCTGCCCAGGGGCAGGTATTTCCAGCAGCGCTGGCACTTCTCGCCGGCGGCAGGGACGACCACGACGCTCGCCGCGCCGTTCGCCGACGGCTGGACCCCCCGGAGCGCCGAGACGACGAGCGCCTCCCGCAAGCTGTCACCCAGCGCGACGAACCGGTCGTAGAACGGCTCGTGCACCGCGACCTCGGCGTCGAGCTGGAAGTCGCGCACGCCCTCGCTCGAGGCGACCTGGGCGCGCAGCTCCTTGAGCAGCTGCCACGTCGCGAGGTCGGCCTCGTCGACCGCGATCGTCTGCGGCATCACGAGATCGAACACCGACTCGGCCTCGCCGCGCAGCGCCGGCTGCAGGTGCTGCCACGCTTCCTCCGCGGTGAACGAGAGGACCGGCGCGAGCAGGACGCACATCGTGCGGAAGATCTCGAACAGCGCCGACTGCGCGCTGCGCCGCCGCGGCGCGCCCGGCGCAGAGGAGTAGAGCCGGTCCTTGAGCGCGTCGACGTAGAACCGCGAGAGATCGCCGGTGTCGAAACGCTGGATCGCGACGTAGGCGTCGTGCAGCCGGTAGTTGCGGTAATGGTCGGCGACCTCGCCGGCGAACGCGTCGAGCGCGGCGAGCGCGAGGCGGTCGAGCGGCTCCATCCGCTCGCGCGGAACGAGCGTCTCCGGGGTGAGATCGTCGATCGAGCTCAGGAAGTAGCGCAGGCGGAAGCGCAGGTTCTTGTAGACGTTGGCGACGTTCTCCAGCAGGTTCGCGCCCAGGCGCACGTCGGCCGTGAACTCGCTCGAAGCGACCCACAGCCGCAGCACGTCGGCGCCGTACTTCGCGACCGCCTCGTCGGTCGAGATGTAGTTCCCGGCCGACTTGTGCATCGCGTGACCGTTCTGATCGACGACCCACCCGTGCGAGACGACGCGCCGGTACGGCGCGCGGTCGTTGACCGCGACCGAGGTCATCAAATTCGAGCGGAACCAGCCGCGGTACTGATCGCCGCCCTCCAGGTACACGTCGGCCGGGTACTGCATCCCGCGCTCGACCAGCACGCCGCGCCAGGTGACGCCGGACTCGAACCAGATGTCGACGATGTTGCGCTCTTTCTCGAACGCCGTCCCGCCGCACGTCGGGCACGCGAGCCCCGGCGGCGCGAACGCTTCCAACGGCTCCGTCCACCAGAGGTCCGAGGCGTTGCCGGCCTCGAACGGCCGCGCGCGCATCGCCGTGGCGAGGTTGCGCGCGAGCGTCGGGTCGAGCAGCGTCTCGTTGCACCCGGTGCAGACGACGGCCGGGATCGGCGTCCCCCACACGCGCTGGCGCGAGACGCACCATTCCGGATGGTTCGCGACCATCTGCGACATCCGCGTCTCGCCCCAGCCGGGGAGCCACGTCACGTCGTGCACCGCGCGCTCGGCGCGCTCGCGCAAGCCGTTGCGGTCCATCCCGATGAACCACTGCGCGGTCGCGCGGTAGATCACCGGGTTCTTGCACCGCCAGCAGTGCGGATAGCTGTGCTCGTACGACTCGGCGGCGACCAGCGCGCCCGAGTCGCGCAGCGTCTGCACGATCTGCGCGTTCGCCTCGAAGATGAACTGGCCGGCGAACGGCCCCGCCTCGGCGGTGAAGCGGCCGGCGCCGTCGACGGGGTTGAGGATCGGCAGCCCGTAGCGCACGCCGGTCTCGAAATCGTCCTCGCCGTGCCCCGGCGCCGTGTGCACCGCGCCGCTCCCCGTCTCCAGCTCGACGTAGTCGGCGACGACGACGAGCGCGTCGCGGTCGAGGAACGGATGGCGCACCGCGGCGCGCTCGAGCGCGCTCCCCGGGGCCTCGCCGCGCAGCGTCCCCGCGCCTGCGCCGATCCGGTGGAGCACCGCGCCCGCGAGCTGGGTCGCGACGATCACGTCCTCGCCGCCGACGCGGTAGACGCCGTACGACGCCTGGGGGCTCAGCGCGATCGCGACGTTCGCCGGAAGGGTCCACGGCGTCGTCGTCCAGATGACGATCGCGAGCGGCGTCCCGTCGTCGTCGAGGCCGAAGCGCGCGAGCAGGTCACGGCGCTGGGCGTCGTTCGCGCGGAAGCGCACGTAGACCGAGCTGGAGGTGTGGTCCTTGTACTCGATCTCGGCTTCGGCGAGCGCGGTCTCGTCGTAGACGCACCAGAGCGTCGAGCGCAGCCCCTTGTAGAGGTACTCCCGCTCGGCCAGGTCCGCGAGCGTCTCGACGATTGTCGCCTCGAAGCGCGGGTCGAGCGTCATGTACGGGTCGTCGAAGCGGCCGAACTGCCCCATCCGCAGCATCTGCGAGCGCTGGCGGTCGAGCCAGTAGAGCGCGCGCTCGCGGCAGGCGCGGCGCAGCTCGAGCGGGTCGGCCTGGCGGAAATCGAGCTTCAGATGCTTGAGCGCTTCCCGCTCGATCGGCAGACCGTGCATGTCCCACCCCGGGACGAAGTCGGCGTACCGCCCGTCGAGCAGGTTGATCTTCACGAACACGTCCTTGAGGAAGCGGTTCAGGAAGGTCCCCATGTGCATGTCGCCGTTCGCGTACGGCGGGCCGTCGTGCAGCACGAACGGCTGCGCGCCGCGGTTGCGCTCGAGGCGCTTGCGGTACGTGTCGTGCTCCGCCCACCACTGGACGCGTGCCGGCTCGCGCTTGGGGAGCTCGGCCCGCATCGGAAACTCGGTCTTGGGCAGGTTCAGGGTGGAACGGTAGTCGCGCGCGGTCTCCGGCATCGAACGAGTTCAGTTCGGGCGAGACCGTACGGCGCTCCCCCCAGGGTGAGCAGATTAGGCGGCGGCCGGGACTCCCGATTCACCGCCGGGCGCGGGCGCGTGCGTCGCTCGCTCTTCCGTCCAGCCCTGGCGGAGCAGGAAGACGCCGAGCACGACGTACCAGGCGTAGATCGCGTTGCGCGTCGCCATGGCGCACAAGACGCCGGCGGCGACGAGCGCGAGTGCGAAGCCGATCGCGATGCGCGCCGAGATCGCGGTCGCCGAGAGGCGGTCGCGGCGCAGGTGCCAGAGCAGCGCGCGCAGCACACGGCCGCCGTCCATCGGGTACGCCGGGACGAGGTTGAAGACGGCCAGCACGCCGTTGGCCAGCGCGAGGTACGCGCCGAGCAGGCCCAGCGCGATCCCGGAGCGCCCGGGGACGGTCCGTTCCACCAGCGCCATCAGCCCGAATGCGGCGACGGCGAGGAGCGCGCTGAGCGCGGGGCCGGCGAGCGCGATCCAGGCCTCGGCGCGTGGGGTCGGCGGCTCCTCGTCGAGCGTCGCGACGCCGCCGAACAGGAAGAGCGTGATCGCCGACGTGCGCACGCCGAAGCGGCGCGCGACCAGCGCGTGCGCGAACTCGTGCGCGACGACGCTCGCGAAGAGCGCGAGCGCGCAGACGCCGCCGAACAGATAGGCTTGACCGGCCGGAAGCATCTCCAGCCCGCGCGCGAGCGCATAGGTCACGAGCGCGTACACGACGAGCCACGATACGTGAACCCCGACGCGAATATCGAACAGCCGACCCAAAGTCACGGTCTGGCGCGTCACCGTGACGCAGCCGTTCGCGCGTCAGCGCTCCGAGCCTGCCGCCTTGTGTGTCGTTCGCGTCACCAGTTCGTGCAAGACGTCGAAGTTGCGCTCGGCGAGCCGCTCGATCTCCGGCCGAACGCTTTGCACGTGCGCGGCGAGCTCGGCGCGACGCGACCACGCCTCGTCGACGCGCCGCGCGATCTCGGCCGCGCCCGGCGTCGGCTGTCCGGGGACGAAGAGCGGGCCGATCGGATACCGCAGATCCTCGCACAGCGCCACGACCTTCGGGTCGTACGGAAGCGCGAGAAACGGTACGCCGAGGCGCGCCGCGATGATCAGCGCGTGGAGCCGCATCCCGATCACGAGCGAGGCGCGGCCGATCACCTGCGCCGCCTGGCCCAACGGGTAGTCGGGGAGCAGCACCGGAGCGGACGCGCACTTGCGGATCACCGCGGTCGAGACCTCGGCGTCGGGCGGCCCGCCGAGCGGGAGGAGCGCGACGCGCGCGCCGTGCTTTGCCGCGAGCCGGTCGCACGCCTGGGCCAGCGCCTCGGCGGTCGCGTCCGCGCCCTGCCACTTGCGCACCGAGACGACGACGAGCGGCGCTCCGTCGTCGTCGGCGAGCCCCTCCGCGGCGAGGTCGAGCGGCTCACCGCCCGGTTCGAACAGGAACACCGGGTCGGCCGTTTGCTCGACGGAAAGGCCGGGGAGCAGCGAGCTCAGCAGCGCCCGGGAGCGCGCGTCGCGCACCGTCGCCGCCGTCAGCCCGCGGCAGCAGTTCCGCACGACCGCGCGGCCCCAAAAATCCAGCGGCCCGATCGACTGCCCGAAGATCATCGTCGGCTTCCCGGCGCGCACCGCGCTGCGGATCACCCCGCTGTAGTAGAGAAGGCTGCGCAGGCTCGTCGCGTTCTGCAACAGCCCCCCGCCGCCGGAGAGCACGACGTCCGCGCGCGCGATCGCTTCACGGACGCGCCCGAAGTCCATCCGCGGCGTCGCCTCGACGCCGTACGTCCGCGCGGTCTGCGCCGGATCGCCGCTGAGCACGTCGACCGTACAGCCCGGCCAGCGGGCCCGCAGCTGGTCCACGATCACCTCCAAGAGCGCCTCGTCGCCGAGGTTCCCGAACCCATAGTAACCCGAGAGCAGGAAGCGAACCGTCCCGCTCATCAGGCCGTGCGGAAGCGCCGGTAGATCACGATCGCCAGCGCGCCGATCAGCACCCCGATCACCAGACCGTTGACCGTCCGCAGCGCCGAGATACCCAGATGCGTGTGCAGGTGCGAAAAGGTGTCGATGAAGTCGGCGAGCCCCACCGCCATCGCCATCGCGAAGAGCCAGCCCCAACGCGTCTTGTCGACCGGGACGAGCGCAGGGAGCAGCATCAGCGCGGGGATCCCGATCAGAAACTCCTTCGTGCGCGGACGGACTTGGAGCAGCGTGGTCAGGTGGGCGCGCAGGGCCAGCTCGAACGAGGACGGCGCGATGTCGCTCTGGTTCCCGCTGCGGGCCAGCATGACGTAGGCCGCGCCGAGCAGCACGATCCCGGCGACGATTTGGAACACGGTGATCGGCGACTGCAACACGGCCTTCGCCGAGAGCTGCGAGCCCCAGCGCGGGGTGAAGAGGTAAAGGACGAGGGCGAGCAGCGGCGGGAGGAGCAGGACGAGCCGGACCCCGCTGAAGCGGTCGATCTCGGTCATCGTCAGCGGCGTCGACAGCAGCCCGACGACGACGAGGACGCCGCCCAGCGTCACGGCCGAAGCGATCGCGACCACGCGGATCCCGTCGAGGATCGCGGCGCCCGTCGACGAGGCGCGCGGGAGCCGGAACGCCGGCGCGATCGCCGCGAAGCCCGCGACCGGGAACGCGATCCCGCCGATCAGGGCGAGGACCTTGCGAACCGCCATGTCGTGGTGGATCGCGAAGCCGGCGAGGACGAGCACGAGGTCGACGGCGAGGGCGGCGACGAGCCAGCGCGAGCCGCCGATCCCGAACTCCGCCAAGAGCAGCAGCACGATCGCCGGAACCGCCAGGGACGCGAGGGCGATCTCCCACCAGCGGGTGATGAAGGTATCGAACGGCGAGGCCGTCCCCGTCCGCAGCCCGGCTTTGCGCACCCCCTCGGCGATCTGGCGCACCAGCTCGACGTTGGTCGCTTCGATCGAGCGCGTCCCCCACTGGTGCGAGTAGGGGCGCAGGTAGACGACGCGGACGTTCCGCTCGCGGACGCCCAGATCGTAGCGCTGGATGATCTCCTCGGGCTTGAGCTTGTCTTGCTCGGCCTTCGCGATCGCCTGGACGCGCACGACCTGATTGGGGATCGCCTCCGCGAGCGCCTGATTTCCGGCCTGCTGCTGGCGCACGTCGTAGGTCTCGATCGTCCCGAAGTCGATCCTGTCGCGCTTGAACGCCGCCGCGGTATCGGGGATCGCGTCGGGATACCCCAGCACCTGGTTGCGCAGCCCGAAGAAGATCACCGTGTGCGCGTTGTGACGCCGCACCGCGTCGGTGAGGATCTGGTCGATCTGCGGAGCCTTGAAGCCTTCGTCGTTCTGCAGGCGCGGGACCAGGCGCAGACCCATCTGGCGCGCGAGCGCGACGCGGTCGGCCGGAAGCCCGAGCGCCACGGTGCTGAAATAGTCCGACTGCGTGCGGATCGCGAAGATCCGCGGCAGCCCGGCGTGGACGACGCGCACCGAGTTCGCGCCGAATTTCAGGGGAAGCTGCCGCGCGTAGCGCGCCGCGGTCGGCGCGTCGAAGGCGAGCAAGTAGACCTCGTCGGAGCGCAGCCGGTTCTGCCGCGCCAGTTGCGCGAGCGCCGGATCGCGCAGCCCGGTCAGCTTGGCCTGATCGATCAGGTTCGCGCCGGCGTAGACCACCGCGCTCGGCGAAGCGGAGACCTGCCCGCCCAGCTCCTCCTGAACCGCGAGCGAGGTCAGTCCTGCACGCCGCAGCGCCACCAGGAACGAGCGCTGGTCGTACCCGTACGAACGCGCCATCGATTGGAAGTCCTGGTCGTCCATCACGATCTCGACGCGATCGGCACGATGCTCGTGCCGTTCGCGGCGGACCGCGATGAACAGGCACGCCACCAGCCCAACGGCGAGCACGGCGAGCAACAGACGACGGTAGTTCACGGACCCGGCTGTTCGCCGCGCGGACGCCGGAACCGCTCGTTCCGCCGTGGTCCCCGTACGCCGGGACTTTTGTCGCAGTCGATGAGGACCTCGCACGCGCGCGCGAAATACAACAAGACCCGCCGTGAAGCGGGCCTTGCTGCCGTCGCGTAGCAGGTTGCCCTACTACCGGGTGTGGGCGACGATCTCATGCGCCATACGGCGCGGCCCACACACCTGCGATGCATGAGAAATTGGGAAACGACGCGTGCAATTCCTTGCGCGAGCGGACCTACAACGTTAAAGTTCGGCCAACTGGTCGTGGTACGGAACTGACAAGCATACCGCCCCTCACGTGCGCCACGAGGGAGCGCGCTTGTCGACGAACGCACACATGCCTTCTTGCGCGTCGTCCGCGAGCGCGTTCATCGACATGACCTCTTTCGCGTACGCGTACGCCTTGGGCTGATCGAGATCGATCTGCGCGTAGAACGCATTCTTACCAAGCCCCACGACGAAACCCGCCGCCGACGCGATCCGCGTGGCCAGCTCGCGCGTCGTCTCCTCGAGCCGCCCGGGCTCGACGACGCGATTGACCAGTCCCCACTCGCAGGCGGTGCGCGCGTCGATCGGCTCGCCGGTCAGCAGCATCTCCATCGCGCGCTTGCGCCCGATCGCGCGCGTCAGTGCGACCATCGGCGTCGTGCAGAACAAGCCGATCTTGACGCCCGGCGTCGCGAAGCGCGCGGCGCTCGAGGCGATCGCGAGATCGCAGGTCGCGACGAGCTGACACCCCGCCGCGGTCGCGATCCCCGCGATCTCGGCGATCACCGGCTGCGGGATCGCTTGCAGCGTCTCCATCAGCCGCACGCAGACCTCGAACGTGCGGCGGTACTCCTCGACGCTGCGCGCGAGCATCTCGCGCAGATCGTGTCCGGCGCTGAACGCCGGCCCCACCCCGCGCAGGATCACGACCTTGATCGTGCGGTCGCCGCCGATCGCCTCGAAGGCGGCGATCAGCTCCTGCATCACCTCGAGCGAGAGCGCGTTGCGCCGCTCGGGACGGTTGAGCGTGACGGCGGCGATCCCGCCGGATTCCTCCACCAGCAGATGGCGCGGCGTGGCTGCAAGGGAACTCATCGCTGCATCTCCGGGGCGGCGCTCGCGGCCGGCGTCGCGGCGGCCTTCTTGCGCTTCTTGCTGCTCGTCGCCGGCGCCGGCGTCGGCTCCGGCGTGGTCGGCGTCACGGCGGCCTTCTCGCCCTTCGCCGCGTGCGCGCCGGCCTTCACCGCCTCAGACGTGCACAGGTACTTGCCTTGTTTGGTGCGCCCGAAGTACGGCGTGCCGATCGCGTGATAGACGTTCGAGGAGGTGTTGACCCACACGACGGGATCGTTCTCGGGGCACGCCGGCATCGCGGCGGTCGACATCGGGAGCGGCGAGGGCGCCGCGAACGCGGCCGAGACCGGGAACGCTGCGGCGAGCACGACGGCGAGGATCGGGGCGAGTCGTCTCATACGCGTCTCCTGGAACACCCGCGGTGTGACGAAAGACTCTGTCGCAAACTACGACTTTGAGCAGGAGGGGCCTCTTGCGCGGGCTTGCGGCGGCGCGCCGCGAAGGGCGCGACGATGCAGACCGACGATGCCAAACGAGCCGTCGCGCGCACGGCCGTCGACCGCTACGTCCGCGGCGGGACGTGCATTGGCCTAGGAACGGGGACGACCGCGCGCTGGGCGATCGAACGGGTGGGGGAGCGGATTCGCGGCGGCGAGACGGTGGTCGCGGTCGCGACCTCGCTGCAGACCGAAGCGCTCTGCCGCGAGCACGGGGTCCCGCTGGTCGCGTTCGGCGAGCGTCCGATCGACGTTGCGATCGACGGCGCCGACGAGGTCGCCGCCGACTGGTCGTTGACGAAGGGCGGCGGCGGTGCGCTCTTCCGCGAGAAGGCGGTCGCCCTCGCCGCGGCGCGCTTCGTCGTGATCGTCACCCCCGAGAAGCTCGTCGAGCGGCTCGGCGCGTTCGCGACCCCGGTCGAGGTGGTGCCGTTCACCGCCGACTGGATCGCTCACCAGATCCAAGCCGCGTTCCCGCGCGCGGCGGTCCGGCGGCGCGGCGGCCCGACGCCGTTCGTCACCGACAACGGCAACGCGATCCTCGACTGCGGCTTCGGCACGATCGACGATCCGGCGGCGCTCGACGCGCGCTTGCGCGCGTTCCACGGCGTCGTCGCCAGCGGTTTGTTCACCGGACTGACCGGCGCGGTGCTGGTCGGCGACACGGATGGGAGCGTACGCGAGCTGCCGCGTCCCGCGAGCTCGCGCTAACAACGAATGAAACGGGTGACCTTCTTAGGCACGCTCGCAGGGGCGTGCGCATGCTTCGATGAGCTCAGCATGACATCGCTGAGCATGGCGGCGGAGGCGATGCCTTCGCCGCGCGCGATCGCCGCGCAGGTGCGCGACGAGTTTCTCCATGCTTGGAACGGCTACACGCGCGTCGCGTGGGGACATGACGAGGTGCGTCCCGTCAGCGGGACGATCAACGACTTCTTCGTCCCCGGCCGCAGCTTCGGACTCTCGATCGTCGAGGCGCTCGACACGCTCTACGTGATGGGGCTCGACGACGAGCTGGCGCGGTGCGTGCAGTGGATCCTCACGCGCCTGGACTTCGACGTCGACGGCAACATGCAGATGTTCGAGGCGGTGATCCGCATCGTCGGCGGGCTGATCGCGGGCTACTACGCGACCGGTGAGCGCGGCCTCGTCGAGCGGGCGCGCGATCTCGCGGACCGGCTTTTGCTCTGCTTCACGAAATCCCCGACCGGCGCACCATACCGTTACGCCAACCTGCGCACCGGCGCGGTGAGCGATCCGGCGACGAACCTCGCTGAGATCGGCAGCAACATCCTCGAATTCGGGGACCTCTCGCGGCTGACCGGCGATCCGAAGTATCTCGCCGCGTCGAAGCGCGCCTACGAGGTCGTGCTCGCGAAGCGCTCGCGGCTGAACCTGCTCGGCACGTACTTCGACGTCGAGAAAGGCGAGTTCACCAAGAGCGTCGACGTCGCGCCGAACCCGCCGGTCGACTCGTTCTACGAGTACCTCTGGGGCGGGTGGCAGATGCTCGGCGACGAGCACTGCCGCGACTGGTACCGGATGCTCACCGACGCGATCCTCAAGTATCAGGTCGACCACGCCGACGGGCGCCTGTGGTTCCGGCCCGTCGACTACCTGACCGGCGCGCCGGCGGGGACGCGGCAGGTGGAGTTGGCGGCGTTCTACGCGGAGCTGCTCGCGAAGGGCGGCGACCGCGCCGTCGGCGAGGCGTATTACGACAGCTTCACCGCGCTCGCGCAGAAGTACGCGATCATCCCCGAGGTCTTCGACTACCGCACCCTCGCGCCGATCGCGCCGAGCAACGAGCTGCGCCCCGAATACGTCAACGCGGCGTTCGACCTCTGGTTCCTCACCGGGGACGAGAAGTACCGCCGCACCGCGTACGCGGCGTTCCTCGCGCTGCGCGAGCACTGCCGCGTCCCGGGCGGCTACACGATCGTCGACGACGTGACGACGCGCCCGATGAAGCTGGGCGATCTCTTCCCCGCCTACTCCTTCGCGGAGAACTTCAAGTACCTGTATCTGATGTTCGCCGACACCCCGCGCTTCGATTCGAAGCACTACTACCTGAGCACCGAGGGCAAGGTGCTGCGCGGCCTGGTGCGGGGCTAGCGGGATGCGCGCGCATCGTGCCGGACTCGCCGCGTTCCTCGCCTGCATCCTCGTGCTCGCGGGATGCACGAGAGAGACGCCGCAGAGCGCGGGCGGCCGTCACGCCTGGACGCAGCCGAACGTGCTGCGGCTCGCCGACATCGCCGATCCCGACAGCCTCGACCCGCTGCTCTCGACGATGGACCTGAGCTATGATCTCTCCTCGCTCATCTTCTCCTATCTCGTCGTCTCCGACGCCCATGGGAAGCTGATCGGCGACCTCGCGACAAAGGTGCCGACGCTCGCCAACGGCGGTATCTCGACCGACGGCAAAACGTACACCTACCATCTGCGCAGCGGCGTCGTCTGGCACGACGGCGCGCCGTTCACCGCACGGGACGTCGCATTCTCGTGGCGCGCGATCATGAGCCCACGCAACAATGTTCTTCACCGCGAAGGTTACGAGGAAGTTGCGAGCGTCGCGACCCCCGACGACCACACCGTCGTCGTCCACCTGCGCCGGCGCTATCCGCCGTTCGTCACGCAGTTCTTCACCACGCTGCAGGAAGGCGCGAAGCCGGTCGTCCCGGCGCACCTCCTCGCCGCGGCGCCGGAGATCAACGACGTACCGTTCAACGCGCATCCGGTCGGGACGGGTCCGTTCCGGTTCGTGCGCTGGGACCGCGGTCATCAGATCGTGCTCGAAGCGAACCCGCGCTACTTCCGCGGCCGCCCGAAGCTCGATCGCATCGTGCTGGAGATCGTCCCCGACATGAACACGGTCGCGACGCTGCTGCGCACCCACGAGGTCGATCTCGCCGTCACGGCGACGCCGCTCGTCTACTCCGAGCTGCGCGGCGCCGACGGTCTGCGCGAGACGCTGACCGACTGGAACGCAGCGCGGCTGCTCATGCTCGACGACGTGCGTCCCGCGCTGCGGCACCCGGAGGTCCGCCAGGCGATCGCGCGGGCAATCGACTTCCCGGCGCTGATCCGCGACCTCACGTACGGCACCGGTGCGCCGGCGCACGACATCCTTCCGCCCACCTCGCTCGGCTACGTCGCGAACCCGCCGTATCCGTACGATCCCGCCGCGGCGAGCGCGCTGCTCGAACACAACGGGTGGAAACTCGGCAGGGACGGCGTGCGCGTGAAGGACGGCGTGCGGCTCGAGCTGGTCATGGTCATCGCCTCGGCCGGCGACGATCAGGCGTTCGGCGTGCAGCTGCAGCAGATGCTACGCACGATCGGGATCCGCGTCGTCCTCAAACCGTATCCGTACAAGGGTATCTACGCGTACGACGGTCCGATCGTGAAGGGCACGTTCGATCTCGCGCTGTTCCGCAACACGCTCGAGTACGACCCCGACAGCACGAGCACGCTCAGCTGCGCCGCGTTCGCACCACAGGGCGAGAACGAAGCCCGTTTCTGCGATCCGCACGTCGACGCGCTGGAGCGCGACGGCCTCGCGACCGACGATCCGCACGCGCGCGCCGCGATCTATCGGGAGATCGGCCGCCTCGTCCACGACGAGGTCGCCTACATCCCGCTCTACCGGGCCCAGCGTCCCTCGGTGTTCAACGAAGACCTGCGGGGCTACGACCCCGCACCGGTCGCCGCGTCGTGGTGGGACGCCTACCGCTGGTCCATATGAACTATATCGGTTAGGCGGAAAGACTTGGCGGATATACTTTCCGTCTACGCGCGACATGGTTACCACGGACGCCGCCGAGCGGCGCCCCCGCAATCGCCTGGGAGCCTTCCTCCGAGAGCGCCGCGAAGCGGTTCATCCGGAGTCGAGGGCTCTTGGCGCATACTTGCGGCAGCCGCGCCGGATCGGCAGGCGCGTTACGCAGGAGGAGTTGGCCGAAGTCATCGGCGTCAGCCGCACCTGGTACGCGTTGCTGGAGACGGGGAGCGCGGTTCGTCCCTCGACGGCCGTGCTCGATCGCATCGCAACGGCCCTAGGGCTCGATCCGTCGCAGCGCGGCACGCTGTTCAATCTCGCGCTCCCCGAGCTGCGCGCGCGAAGCGTCGCGCCCGACTCGCTCGCCGTGCTCGACGCGATGGCGGCGCTGCGCAGGGCGGCTCGGAAGCTCTGGAGCGCAACCTCCGAGGCCGAGGCCTTGACGCTCGCCGCGGAGCAAAGCGCGGCCTGGTTTCGTGACGCGGCACTCGTCTTCCCGATCCACCGCGTCACGCCGGGAACCTGGGAGTTTCCGTACTCGGTCGATCGCGGCGAGGGCGCGCGCAATCGCGAGTGGTACGAGCATCTCACCGCGTCGCTCTCACCCGAGGCGTCCGACGAGATTGTCCTCTACCCGCAGCTCGCGCAACCCGGTGACGTCGGAACGATCGAGATGTATCGCGAGATGGCCGCCGGCCAGGAACACGATGAGGCCCTGCGCGCGGCGGCGGATCACGAGCTCGCGCTGATCCACGGCCGAATCCGCACGCGCTCCGGTCTCGTCGCGGGGATCACGATCAAGCATCGCAGCGGCCACGTCTATTCCGAAGAGGATCGCGCCGTGATGGCGACCCTCACCGAGCTCACCTCGCTCGCGCTCTCGCCGTTCGCGGCGGAAGACGAAGACGACGAGGCCGCGAGCTGACGCACGACCGGCTCAGGACGGCAACGCGACCGCGGTGAGGAGCGGTTTCCCCTCGAGCGCCGCGAGCACGTTTTCGGCGGCGAGCATCGCCATTCGCGTGCGGGTCTCGATCGTCGCGCTGCCGACGTGCGGGACGACGAGCACGTCGTTGCGCGCGAGCAGCGGATGGTCGGGCGGGAGCGGTTCCGGATCGGTCACGTCGAGCACGGCGCCGGCGATCCGTTTCTGGTCGAGCGCGCGCAGCAGCGCCGCGGTGTCGACGATCGGCCCGCGCGCGGCGTTGACGAGCACCGCGTCGGGCCTCATCTTCGCGAACGCCGCATCGTCGAAGAGCCCGCGCGTCTGCGGCGTGAGCGGGACGAGCGCGATCACACAGTCGGCCTCGGCGAGCAGCGCGTCGAACGGACGGTACGTCGCGCCGATCCGCTCGTCGTCCGTGCGCGGCGTACGGTTGGTGTAGATCACGCGCATTGCGCTGGCGTGCGCGCGTCGCACCAGCGCGCTCCCGATGTCGCCGAGGCCGATGATCCCGAGCGTCGCACCGGCCAGATCGCGTCCGTACGGCGCGTCGCCCTCGGTCATCCAGCGGCCCGAGCGGACCCAGTACATCCCGTACGCGAGCCGGCGCATCGCCATGATGATCAGGCCGAAGCTCAAATCGGCGACGGCTTCGATCAGCGAGCCGCGCGAGTTGCTCAGCAGGATCCCGCGCGCCGCGAGCGCCTTGGCGTCGACGTTGTCGACGCCGACCGAGGCGCTCGCGACGATGCGCAGCGCCGGCGCCGCGGCGATCAGCGTGCCGTCGACCTTCACCTGCGAGTTGACGAGCAAGCCCTGCGCGTCCGCCAGCACGGCGGGCCACGCGTCGCGCGGCTGCGCGCTCACGTCGACGACCTCGGTCCGTTCGGCGAGGTGTTCGAGGACGACGGGGGGGACCGGCGTCGTCACGACGACGCGGGGAGTTCCGTTTCGGTGCACGACCGCCGACTTCTAGGAGTCTGTCGGACTTTCGTTCCACCGACGCCGGCGGGCGGATCGGCCGCAGGCCGAACGCGACGGGTTCACGGAACGTGAACCCTCTAGATCGCCGCGGCGATCGCTTCGCCGACCTCCCGCGTCGAGGCGGACCCACCGATGTCGCGCGTGCGCGGCCCGCTCGCGAGCACCGACTCGATCGCCGCGATCACCGCTTCCGCCTCGTCGTGGTGGCCGAGATGGTCGAGCATCATCGCCCCCGACCAGATCTGGCCGATCGGGTTCGCGATCCCTTGCCCCGCAATGTCGGGCGCCGAGCCGTGGACCGGTTCGAACATCGAGGGAAACTCGCGCTCGGGGTTGAGGTTCGCGGAGGGCGCGATCCCGATCGTCCCGGTCACCGCCGGGCCCAGGTCGGAGAGGATGTCACCGAACAGATTCGAGCCGACGACGACGTCGAAGCGGTCGGGGTGCTGCACGAAGTGCGCGGTCAGGATGTCGATGTGGTACTGGTCGGTCGTCACCTCGGGGTAGTGCGCCGCCATCGCCTTCACCCGCTCGTCCCAGTAGGGCATCGTAATCGCGATCCCGTTCGACTTCGTCGCCGAGGTGAGATGCTTGCGCGGACGTTTCCGCGCTAGTTCGTAGGCGAAGCGGAGGATGCGGTCGACCCCGCGGCGGCTGAAGATCGACTCCTGGATCACCAGCTCGTCGTCGGTCCCTTCGTTGAAGCGCCCACCGACGGAAGAGTACTCTCCCTCGTTGTTCTCGCGCACGATCCAGAAATCGATCTCGCCGGTCTTGCGGCCCGCCAGCGGGGACGCGATCCCGGGCATCAGCCGCACCGGCCGCAGATTGACGTACTGCTTGAACTGGCGGCGGATCGGGATGAGCAAGCCCCAGAGCGAGACGTGGTCGGGGACGGACGGGAACCCGACCGCGCCCAAGAAGATCGCGTCGTGGTTTCGGATGCGCTCGAGGCCGTCGGCCGGCATCATCGCGCCGGTAACTGCGTAGCGTTCGCAGCTCCAGTCGTAGTGATCCCAGTCGAAACGGATCCCCGCCTTCTTGGCGACGGCATCGAGGACGCGGATCCCCTCGGGGACGACCTCGTTGCCGATCCCGTCACCGGGGATAACCGCGATCTTGTAGGTTTTCATCGGGTCAGGAACGCCTCTACTGCAACAGTTGCTTGGGGAGAAAGCCGAGGGAGATCCACGGGACGAACGCGATGATCAGCAACGCGACGACGAGCGCGCCCATGTACTTGATCATCGGGCGCACGGTCTGCTCGGGCTCGGCCTTGCCGATCGCCGCGGCGCCGAAGAAGCCGATCCCGAGCGGCGGCGAGAACAATCCTACCCCCATCGCAAGCACCGCGACGATCGCATAATGCACCTCGTTGATCCCGGCCGCCTTCGCGACCGGGAACAAGAGCGGGGCGAACAGGACCATCGCTGGGATCCCCTCGAGGACCGAGCCGAGCACCACGAAGAGCAGGATCGAGAACAGCATGATCCCCGTCGCTCCGCCCGGCGCATGCCCCAGACCGTCGGCGAGTTGCTGCGCGAAGCCGGACTGCGTGAGCGCCCAACCCATCGAGGTCGCCGTCGCGATGATGAGCAGGATCGCGCCCGCGAGCGCCGTCGTGTCGATCAAGGTCGGGTAGAGCTTGTTCCACTTGAACTCACGGTAGACGAAGACGCCGATCAGGAACGTGTAGATGATCCCGACGACGCTGACCTCGGTCGCGGTCGCGATCCCCGCGACGACGAAATAGCGAATCAGCAGCGGCAGCGCGAGCCCCGGGATCGCGACGAGGAACGCGCGCCCGACGACGGCGAGCGGCGCGCGCGGCGCGAGCGACGTCTTCTCCCTGTGCGAGTCGTAGAGCGAGACCGCGATCAGGAAGATCGAGCAGACGACGGCCGGCAAGAGCCCGGCGGTGAACAGCGCCGCGATCGACACCCCGGTGACCGAGCCGATGATGATCAGCACCAAGCTCGGGGGGATCGTCTCCGCCATCGCACCCGAGGTGCCGAGCAGCGCGATCATCTCGGTCCGCTTCTGCCCGCGCCGCTCCATGTCGGGGAAGAGGACCGGCGCGACCGCGGCCATGTCGGCGATCTTCGACCCCGAGATCCCCGAGACAAGGTACATCGCCGCGACGAGCACGATGTTGAGCCCGCCGCGCAGATGCCCGACCAAGCTCGCCAGCGCGCCGACGAGCCGCCGTGCGATCCCGGCGGTCTCCATCAGCAGGCCCAAGAAGATGAACAGCGGGACGGCGAGCAGCACGAGGTTCTCGATCCCCTCGTCCATCCGCCCGACGACGGTGTTGAGCGGGACGGTCGTCGTGATCGCGAGATAGCTCAGCGTCCCGACCCCGAACGAGAACGCGATCGGGACGCCGATCGCGACGAACGTGCCGACCAGCACGACGAAGAACAGCACGAGGTTCACGTTTCCCAGGTTCGCGAACACGCCGCGCCCGAACCACGCCGCGGCGCTGATGACGATCGCCGTCCCGACCACCGCGCCCACCACCTTCGGATCGGTCTCGCTGAGCCGCAGCAGCGCCAGAACGAGGATCAGCACGAGCCCGACGATGATCGCGAGCACGACGTACGAGCGTGGGATGCTCAAGGCCGGCGTGAGGTCGATCTGCTCCTGCACGAAGAACTTGAGCGTCGCGGGGATCAGCTCGATCACGAAGATCGCGACGACGACCGATGAGATCGCCTCGAGGATCTCGGCGACGCGCGGTGAGGCGCGCCGCAGCATGATCGTCAGGCGGATGTGCTCGCCGCGGCGGTACGCGACGACCGAGCCGAGCATCGCCAGCCACAGGAACAGGATCGTCGCCAGCTCGTCGCTCCAGACGAGCGGAGCGCGCATCACGTAACGCGTGAAGACGCCGGCGGCGAGGATGATGACCTCGACGGCGACGAGGAAGGCGGCGACAGGCTCGGCGAGCGCACCGATGGCGCGGTCAATCGCCGCAGCCCACGGCCGGCGAAAGCGGTAGCGCGCCGAGCTCGCCTCGACGCCGGTTTCGGCCTCGATCAGCCCTGCGATTGCGGTGTCGGCGGTCATGCGACTCCTTCAGGCCAAGCGATTGGCGTAGCGTTCGAGCGCGGCCCAGGCCGTCGACCCGAACTCGGCCTTCCAGCGATCGTAGTACTTCGCGTCCGAGAGCTTCTTCTTGAAGCTCTCCTTGTCGACGTCGTTGAAGAGCATCCCGCGGCGCGTGAGCTTGTCGCGCACCGAGCGGTTGAGGATCTCGTTGTCGCGGCGCGCGGCGAGCGCGGCCTTGTTCATCTCGGTCGAGACGATCGTCTGGACGTCCTTGGGCATCCGGTTCCAGACGTCTTGGTTGACGAGCGTCCAATACCCGGACCAGATGTGCTCGGAGAGAGAGACGTACTTCTGGACCTCGTAGAACTTCTGCTGCTCGATCAGCAGCAGCGGGTTCTCCTGGGCGTCGACGACGTGCGTCTGCAGCGCGGTGTACAGCTCGCTCAGCGAGATCGGCGTCGGCGAGGCGCCGAGCGACTGGAACGTGTCGACGCGGATCTTCCCCGGCGAGACGCGGATCTTCAGCCCCGCGAGATCGCCGACGTTGCGGACCGGCTTGTTCCAGGTGGTGATGTTGCGAAAGCCGTTCTCCCAGATGTTCTGGAAGACGACGATCCCCTTGGCCTGGATCTCGTCGCGGATCACCTTGCCCAGATCCCCGTCCATCGCGCGGAACGCCGCGTCGCGGTTGGGGAATGCGTAGGCGACGTTCTCGATCGACGCCATCGGGACGACCGAATTGAGGAACGCGCCGGGAAGCGCGAGCATCTCCGTCGCGCCGCTGCGCAGCTGCGCGAGCATCGCGGGGTCGCTGCCCAGCTGACTGGTGGGGAAGGACCGGATCTGCACGCGGCCGTTCGTCGCGGCCTTGATCCGCGCGAACGCCTGGACGGATCGGACGTTGATCGGATGGTCGGCGGGGAGATCGTGCCCGTACTTGAGATCGAAGTCGACGGCCAGCGCGGGCCGGACGACGCCGATCGTCGCGAACGCGGCCGCCGCGCCGCTGACGAAACCGTGCCGAGAGACGGGCATGGAAACCTCCCTCCCCTCCTGGGGGCTCGTATCCGGTCGCTGATCCTACGCCCCGGAGGCGGTTTGCTCCCGGTACCCCAGATCGCCGAAAACGGCTTGCGCGGCGAGACGCTCGACCTCCTCGCTGTTTAAGCCAAGATCGTGCGAAAGGATCTCCTGCGTGTCGGCGCCGACCGCGCTCGGCCCAGGCGTGAGCGGCGGCGTCCCGGCGCGCGCGAAGCGCGGGAACGCGTTGTTGACCGTCACCGTCCCGAGCTGCGCGTCGGGAAGCGTGACGAGCGAGCCGCGCGCGACGACCTGCGGGTTCGCGAACACCGAGTCGATCGTCTCAAGCGGACCGACCGCGCAGCCGGCGGCCGTGAACACGGCGACGACCTCGTCACGCGGCCGCGCCGCGCAGAACGCGCCGATCAGCGCGTCCAGCGCCTCACCGTTCGCGACGCGCTCGGCGTTGCTCGCGAAGCGCGGATCGGAGACGAGCGCCTCGCCGCCGATCGTGCGCAGCACGCGCTCGGCGACCGCCTGGGTGCTTCCCGAAAGCGCGACGTACGCGCCGTCGCCGCAGCGGTAGGCGCCGCGCGGCGCCGTGTCTTCCATCCGATTTCCCAGGCGCCGGTGCAGCGTGCCGTTCGCCGCGTACTCCGTGAGCTGCGACTCGACCAGCTTCATCACCGCCTCGTAGATCGCGAAGTCGATCACCTCGCCCTCACCGGTGCGCAGCCGCCGCGCGTACGACGCGCAGACCGCCGCCGCCGAGGCTTGACCGGCCATGACGTCGGCGAGCGGGAACGGCGGGAGCAGCGGAGGACGATCGTCGTAGCCGCTGACCGACGCGATCCCGGTCATCGCCTCGGCGAGCGTCCCGAACCCGGCGCGTTCGCGATACGGACCGTCCTGCCCGAAGGCGGTGACGCGCAGGACGACCAGGTGCGGCGCGACGGCGAGCAGGCGCTCCGGCGCGAGGTTCCAGCGCTCCAAGGTTCCGGGCCGGAAGTTCTCGATGACGACGTCGAAGCGCGGCAGCCAGCGCACGAGCAGCTCCTGCGCGGCGGGGACGTGCAGGTCCAGCGCGACGCTGCGCTTGTTGCGCGCGAGGGCCTTCCAGTACAGTCCTTGGCCGTTCTTCTGCGGCCCGTACCGCCGCACCGGATCGCCGGTGCCGGGGCGTTCGACTTTGACGACCTCCGCGCCGAAATCCGCCAGCGTCGCGGCGGTCGTCGGCGCGGCGATCATCGTCGAGAGATCCAGAACGCGGACGCCGGCCAGCGGCCCGCGTCCCGACGGGTGCTCGGACATAGCACCCAGGAATCTACCCTTCGCACGAAACTCCTCCCATCACGCGCGTCATGCTGATCCCTGTCGTATCATGACACGACACGCGTCGATCGCGCGCTGGATCGGGGCGCGACGATAGGCCCAGCGTTCGTCGGCAGGGGGCGGGAGGATGACCATCGTCGCGTTCGCCTCGAATGCAACGACCGAGCCGGCGTCGTCGAGCGCGAAGTCGATCCCGCCGTAGTCGAGGCCGAGCGCATCGCGGATCGCCGCGAGCGCGCCGATCGCGCGTGCTCCGAGCGTTTCTTCCATGTTCTCGAGGAACGCGCGCTCCTCGTCGCGATACGCCGCGTACTCGGCCATCGCGGCGCTGAAGTAGTGGACCTTCCACTCCTGCGAGACGGCGAGGTGCAGCGGGTAGAGTGCGCCGCCGACGAACATCACGCGATACTTGCGATACGTCCCGTCGGCGCGCCGCGTGTCGAGGTATTCGATCGCGAGCACCTCGTCGCCGGGGAACGTCGCGAGCGCCTCGCCGAGCGCCGCGGCAGCGTCGACGCGCACGAAGTGCTGACCGGTGTGAAAACCCGGCGCGCGCAGGAGGATCGGCCAGCCGAAGCCGTGCTCGGCGAGCACGCGTGCGCCGTCCGGCGCGGCGGCGACGGCGCGCGGGAACGTCGCGATCCGCGGCGTGAGGACGCCGGGGAGATCACGAAGTCGCTCGGCGATCGCGGCCCGCCCCGTCGCGCGCACCGCCGCCGGCGCGTTCAGCAGAGGCGCGTCGGTCGCCGTCGCGATCAGCTCGACGAAATCGAGCGCGCGCGCGTCCTGGTCGGGATCGCCGACGGTGTTGAAGACGACGTCGTGCGGCGGCAGCGGCATCCCCGGCGCGTACGCTTGCGCGAAGAGCGTCGCCCACTGGAAGACGCGGTCGTCGAGGACGTGCTGCAGCGGGACGTTCCCGCCGACGGCGGAGGTGACGACCAAAACGCGCACCGGCTCCGCACTGCCGCGGTACGACGAGACCGCGACCGGCGCGTCGTCGAACGCGCGCCGCCAGTGCGGCCGCGCCGCGTCTCCTTCCCATTCGCGTTCGTGCAGGATCGCCAGACCGCAGTGCGCCTGACGGTGACCCGGCTCGACGCGCAACGCGTCCGCGAAGGCGGCCCGCGCCGCGACGCGGTCGTCGAGCTCGAGCAGCGCCGTGCCCAGCCAGGCGTGCGCCGCCGCGCGTTCGGGGTGCCGCGCCGCGGCTTGCGCGAACACGATCCGCGCCGACTCCAGCTCCCCCGCGGCGATGAACTCCATCCCCAGGCCCATCATCGCGTCGCACTGGTAGCGGTCGCGCGCGAGCAC
>DATJHK010000106.1:0-23050 GCA_035493875.1 Candidatus Limnocylindria bacterium | reverse complement strand
CTTGTCGAAGGGCGGTCGTGGCGCGCGAAGCTTCGACAAGCTCAGCATGACATGATGCCCGGTCACCCTGAGCTTGTCGAAGGGCGGTCGTGGCGCGCGACGCTTCGACAAGCTCAGCATGACACGATCCCCGGTCACCCTGAGCTTGTCGAAGGGCGGTCGTGGCGCGCGATGCTTCGACATGCTCCGCGTGACATCGGAATTCGGGCGTGATCCGCAGCGGGCCCGAGGTGCGTGAGCGCGTGCGGTGGAGCGACGTCGACATCATGGGCGTCGTCAACTACCGGCAGTACCTGCGTTTCATGGAGGCGGCGGAGTCGGAGTTCTTTCGCGCGCTCGGCTACACGTACGAGGGGATCGCGGCGGAGTTGGGAGTCTGGTTCGCGCGCGTGCAGCTCGAATGCGCCTACCGCGCGCCGGCGCGGATGGACGACGAGGTGGTGTGCCGTGCCGAGCTGCAGAAGATCGGCGGCTCCGCGCTCACCTTCGCGTTCCCGATCGCGCGGGCAGATGGGCTGCGCCTGGCCGACGGGAAGCTCGTGATCGCCGCCCTCGACCGCACGACGCTGCGCGCGACGCGCATCCCCGCCGTGCTCGCGGCGGTGTTGCGCGGCTGAAGGTTTTTCGACAGACCCCTTGCACCTGACGTAACGTCAGGTCGTAGAATCGCGAGGTCGGCCGACATGACCACCTTCACCGTTGGCGAGCTCGCTCGCCGGACCACCGTGACCGTGCGGACCCTTCACCACTACGAGCGCATCGGGCTGCTCGTCCCGAGTGAGCGGACCGCCTCCGGTCATCGGCGGTATGGCCCGCGTGACGTCGTCCGCTTGCGGCACATCGTCACGCTCAAACGCCTGGGCGTTCCGCTCCGCGAGATCGCGGCGCTGCTCCTCGCGGCTCCCGCCGATCTGCTCGGTGCGCTGCGCGCGCGGCGCGCGCTGCTCTGCGAGCAGCGCGATGACCTCGATGCGGCGATCCGCCGGATCGATGCGCTCGAGCACGGCCTCCTCGGCGGCGACGGCGTCCCCGCCCGCGGTGATCTCGAAGCTCTGATGGAGACGATCGCGATGGAGAATCAGATGGCATGGGGCCGCCGCTACCTGACCGAGGTGCGCGGGATGACGGCGGATCAAGTCGAGGCCGAGATGCGCGCGAGCCCGCCGGAGGCGCTGGAAGGGACGCGCCGCTGGGCGGCGCTCATCACCGACGTCGAGGCGGCGCTCGCCGCTGGCGTGGAGCCGTCGAGCGAACGTGCGCGTGAGCTGGCGCGGCGCTGGCAAGAGCTGCTCGAAGCCTTCACGCAAGGCGATCCCGCGAAGGCCGCCGAGGTGCGGCGCTTCTACGCCGAGCTGCCGCCGGAGTTTCCGCGTCCCTACAGCGAGGAGGTCGCGCGCTTCATCAACGCGGCCGGCGGTCGCGCGGACTGCACCTCGTAGCGCCGGCTCAGCGCTTCGCGCGCGCGAAGAGCGCCGCGACGTCGAGCGTGAAGCCCGGCAACGCGGCGTGCGTGAGCGTCTCTCGCACGCGCCGAACGTGCGGCGTGCCGTCGTGGACGGCGATCGTCTCGTCAGACGGGTCGACGACGAGCACCGCCGCCGTCCCGGCTGCGAGATACGTGGCGATCTTGTCGGCGACGTCGGCTGCGCGATCGTCCGGCGAGAGGATCTCGACGGCGACGGTCGGCGCCCCGAGCGGCACCTGCACCGCTTCGCGCGGCGCATCCGCGGGGAGGTCGGCGTAGGAGAGGAACGCGACGTCGGGGACGAGCGGCCGTACGATCGCGTTCGGCGGCGCGACGCGAAAGCGCCATTCGGTGGCGACGCGTCCGAGCGTCCCGGCGTCGGCCCAGGCGTCGAGCGCGGTGAACAGCAAGCCCTGCAGCCTCGCGTGGTCGTACGTCGGGCTCACCTTTTGGAGCGGCCGACCCCGAACCCATTCGGTCTCCGGCGTCGTCTCGGGGAGCACGATCTCGTGAAGCGCCATCCCACGTGAGCCTATCACGAAGGACGGTCTCCAAGACAAGCCGGTGGACAGCGTCTCGTCGATCGCGCGTGCTTCGAGACGCTCGGCCGTGAACCGTACCGTCCCTGCGGCGTGCTGCACCAAGCCCCGAGCCTTCTACCGTTCGTTCGATACGGCACGGAGAAACGGCCGCAGCGCTCGTCGATTGATGTCGCCTCTCCCGCGACCGCCTACGCGAAAGAGCATGACGTGCGCCGCAGAACGTGCACGTTCGCAACTTGCACGTACGGTGATCGGTCGACAATTGGGTCGGTTGCCACCAACCGTGGCGGCCGTTATCCCTTTCACCATAGGACAACGTAGGCAACTTCCGTGTTACCCCCTTCTCTCGCCGACGCGTTTTTGACGCAGCCCCCCGCGCACGTTGCGACGTGCAAGCAATCCGCTCCCCGGAGCACCATCGTCTGGGGCGCCGCCCCCGGGATCTTCTGGATCAAGACGGACGACGATGCGTGCAAAGCTCAGTCGACGCGGACGACGAGCGACGATCCGCAATCCTCGAACGCCGGCGCGCAGCAGACGCAGCTGGTCCCGTTCAATCTGACCACACTGTAAAAGCCGAGCGCTTTTCGGACAACCGGAACGATCGCGCGAGGGACGGGGACCTCGCTGCGGCGCTCTCTCGTTCCGACTAGGTTTCGTCCGATGCGAGCAGCGTGTAGATCTCGCGCCGCGCCTTGTCGAGGATCTCGCGGATGCGCTCGAGCGTCGCCTGATCGCTGCCGCGCGCGCTCATCACCGCCGCGCCGAGTTTCACCGCCGATTCCTTGAGACGATGACGCATCGCGTGCTCGTCGTCTTCCTCGTCGTCGTCCGCGTCGGGGGCGCGGTTCGCGAGCAGCGCCCGGCCGGCGTCGGTGATCGTGTAGACGCGCTTGCCGTCGACCTCGGCGGAGCTGACGAACCCGCCGTCCTCGAGCATCTGCAGCGTTGGGTAGATCGACCCTGGGCTGGGCCGGAACCCGCGCTTTTCCTCGATGGCGAGGATGATCTCGTAGCCGTGGCGCGGACCGTCGGCCAGCGGTTCGAGAACGAGGTACTTCATGTCGCCGCGGCGCGTGCGTCCGCCCCAGCGTCCGCCGAAGCCCTGCCAGCCGAATCCGCCCGGGCCGGGACCGTGGCGGTGCCGGCCGTGGCGTCCGCCGAAGAACAGTGCATGAACCATATCGGGATACTACGCGATATATCGCGATAGTGCAACGGGTCGACGGTGGCCTGGTCGATTGTGCAGCCTGATTGACAACTGTTAAGTCCCGAAGTATGTCTTGAGTCCTATGGAGCGCTTTTCGGACGAGCTGCGGTCGGCGATGGCCGAGGCCGGGATGTCGGCATCCCAGCTTGCGCAGCGTTCGGGATTGACCGAGGCGGCGATCTCGCTGCTGCGGAGCGGGCGGCGTGAGCCGTCCTATCGCACGGTTCGGGCGCTCGCCTCGGCGCTGCCCGCCCTCGGGGAGCGGCTGGCGCCGGAACGGAGCACGATGGATTCGATCGAGTCGGCGGTGGCCGACATTCGCGTGGGCAAGATGGTGATCGTTCTCGACGACGAGGATCGCGAGAACGAGGGCGATCTCGTCATGGCCGCCGAGAAGGTGACGCCCGCGGCGATCAACTTCATGCGCAAGGAAGGCGGCGGGCTGATCTGCGTCCCGCTTCCGGCCGAACGCCTCGACGCGCTGCAGATCCCGAACATGGTCAACGACAACACCGCGCCGCTCGGGACCGCGTTCTCGGTCTCGGTCGAAGCGCGCGGGCGCGTCACCACCGGGATCTCCGCGCACGACCGATCCAACACGATCCTGCGGCTGATCGATCCGAGCGCCGGTCCGTCGGACTTCCTGCGCCCGGGGCACACGTTTCCGCTGCGCGCGCGTGAAGGCGGCGTGCTGGTGCGCGCGGGGCAAACCGAGGCGTCGGTCGATCTCGCGCGGATGGCCGGGCTCTACCCGGCCGGCGTGATCTGCGAGATCATGGACGACGACGGGACGATGATGCGGCGGCCGCGGCTCGAGGAGTTCGCGCGCAAGCACGACCTGCGGATGATCACCGTCAAGGATCTGATCGCGTACCGTCTGCGCCACGAGAAGCTCGTCGAGCGCATCGCGGAGTTCGCGCTCCCGACCGCGTACGGCGAGTTTCGCGGGATCGCGTTCGAGTCGCAGGTCGACAAGGTCGCGCACGTCGCGCTCGTGATGGGCGAGATCGGCGACGGGAACGACATCCTCGTGCGCGTGCACAGCGAGTGCCTCACCGGCGACGCGCTGCACTCGTTGCGCTGCGACTGCGGTCCGCAGCGCGACGCAGCGCTTGCCGCGATCGAACGCGAAGGGCGCGGCGTCTTCCTGTACCTGCACCAGGAAGGCCGCGGGATCGGTCTTGCCAACAAGCTGCGCGCGTACGCGCTACAGGATCAAGGTGCCGACACCGTCGAGGCCAACGTCGCGCTCGGGCTTCCCGCCGACAAGCGCGACTACGGGATCGGCTCGCAGATCCTCGCCGACCTGGGGATCCATTCGATGCGCCTGCTCACCAACAACCCCAAGAAGATCGCCGGGCTCGAAGGGTTCGGCCTTCGCATCGCGGAGCGCGTTCCGATCCAGACCCCGCCGACGCGCTACAACGCACACTACATGGAGACGAAGCGAGACAAGATGGGCCACATGTTCGGCGCGCCGGATCCGGTGGGTCTGTGAAGAAGAAGTCCGTTCCCAAGGCCGAGCTGCCCGATGCGAGCGGGAAGCGGTTCGCGATCATCGTCGCCGACTTCTACGCCGACCTCGCCGCACAGCTGGAAGACGGTGCGCGGCGCGGTTTGCGCGACTGCGGCGTCGCCGCGGATGCGATCGACGTCGTGCGCGTCCCGGGCTGCTTCGAGCTGCCGATCGCGGCGCGACGGTTGATCGAGGACGGCCGGCTCGACGGCGTCGTCGCGCTCGGCGTCGTCATCCGCGGCGAGACGCCGCACTTCGACTACGTCGCCGGCGAGTGCGCGCGCGGGATCATGGACGTGCAGCTGATGACGTCGGTCCCGATCGGCTTCGGCGTGCTGACCACCGAGAACCGCGCGCAAGCCGAGGAGCGCGCCGATCCCGCGCGTGGCGACAAGGGCTACGAAGCGGCCCTCGCCGCCGCCACCGTCGCGTTGATCGAGGCGCGTCACTCTCGTCCGCGCGTCGGTTTTCGCTAGCGCTCGCGGTTGAACCCGACGCTGAAGACGTAGACGCCGTAGATCGGCCGGCACCGCCAGCGCCCCGCGCGAAAGGCCGAACGGCGCGTGGTGTCGACCGCCTCCATGTCGAGCTCCCCGTTCCCCGAGCTGCGCTGGATGCGCGTCCCGACGATCGCATCGTCGGGACCGACGAGCACGGCGACGTACGCGGTGGCGTTGATCGGACCGACGTCGACCGGCCAGTAGGGCTGCGCCGCGTGGATCGTCCGCGCCGGCACGCTCGGCTGGGTGCAGTCCACCGGATCGGAGACCGGTGCGGGCGCTGGGATCGCGGCGACCGTTCGCGCCCGCGCCACGAAGGATGCGTGCTCCGCGGTCTCCGGGCTGGAGTGCTTGGAGGCGACCCATGGGCTGAAGAACGGGGCGCACGGTTCGGGGTCGGGTGCGGCGAGCATCGTCACGACGCCCGAATCGATCGGCGTCGGGGACGGAAACGCGACCGTGACGACTTGGGACGAGTCGTGGTCGAGATGCCCTTTCTCGATCGCGTCCGCGAAAATGATGCCGTGGAACGGAATGTCGTAGCGCTGGTCGCCCGCGTAGAGCGACGCGGTTCCGCTGGCGATTCCGGCCTGGGTCGCGGAGAAGGCGATCGCGTACCGCGTCCCGTCGGCGTCGAGCGGCGTCACGCCGATTTGGACCGGGCAGAACATCGGCTCCGCAGTCGGACTGGGCGCCGGTGCGGCCGCGGCGGAGACGGTGTTTGCGCGCGCGACGAGCGTCACGGCGAACACTGCGAAAGCGACCATGCGGCTAATCGTCATCCGGCGTGGTTCGCGGACCAGGAAGCGCAGCCTCGCGTCCGTTACCCAGGCAATTGCCAAGGAACGTCACCTACCGTATACTTCCCCTACCGGCGCCGGGCTTCTCGGCGTCGTCTTTCCCATCCACTTCTCAGGGGGGTCGGGTGCGACGCCGCCCGGCCGAGGTCGGTGTACGAAAACAAAGTCTTGATCTGCAAAGACTGCGGCAATTCGTTCGATTTCACGGTCCGCGATCAGATGTTCTATGCGGAGAAGGGGTTTGAGAACGAACCGCAGCGCTGTCGCGAATGCCGCAGCGCGCGCAAGACCCAACGCGCGAACGGCACTGCTGCCACCCCGTCGTCGACGGTCGGGTTGCGCGAGATGTACGACGCCGTCTGCGCGCAGTGCGGGACGGCGACAACCGTTCCGTTCAAACCGCGCGGCGACCGGCCGGTCTATTGCCGGACCTGCTATACCGCGATGAACGCCGTCAGGGCGTAGCGACCTGACGCACCGCCTCGGCGAGGCGGTAGTTTCGATCCTCGACGCCGAATCGACGGGTGTGGATTCGGTCTGGTTCGATGAAGACGCCGTTGGTTATCTCGACCAGCGGGCGCTGCCGCGGGCGATTGTGCGCGCTCGCGCGACGAGCGTCGACGAGATCGTCGCGGCGATCGCGACGCTCGCGGTGCGCGGCGCGCCGGCGATCGGGATCTTCGGTGCGTACGGGCTCGCGCTCGCGGCGCGCGCCGCAGGCGGCGACGGGGACGCGTATGCCGCGGCCGCGGCCCGCATTCGGGCCGCGCGGCCGACGGCCGTCAACCTCGCCTGGGCGGTCGATCGCGTGCTGCGCGCCGCTCCGGGAAGCGAGCTCGAGGAGGCGCGCGCGATCCACGAGGAGCAGCGCGAGATGGACCGCCGCATCGGCGCGGCGGCCGTCGAGCTGTTTCCGGACGCCGGGAACGTCCTCACGCACTGCAACACCGGGCCGATCGCGACCGGCGGCGAGGGGACGGCGCTGGGCTGTTTCGTCGCCGCGCACCGCGCCGGAAAGCGGCTGCACGTCTACGTCGACGAGACGCGCCCGCTCTTGCAGGGCGCGCGTCTGACGATGTTCGAGCTGCGCGAGGCCGGCGTGCCGTGCACGCTGATCGTCGACGGCGCCGCCGCGATGACGATGGCGCGGCACGACGTGCGCGCCGTCGTCGTCGGCGCCGACCGCATCGCCCGCAACGGCGACACGGCGAACAAGATCGGGACGTACGGCGTCGCGATCGCCGCCGCGTATCACGGCATCCCGTTCTACGTCGCCGCGCCGCGCTCGACGTTCGACTTCAGCCTGGAGAGCGGTGCGCAGATCCCGATCGAGGAACGCGCCGCCGACGAGGTGCGGATCGCCGCCGACGATCCGGTCTCGAACCCCGCCTTCGACGTCACGCCCGGTCGCCTGATCACCGGCTTCATCACGGAATACGGCGTCCTCGCGCCCCCCTACGCCGACACGATCGCCGATCTCGAGACGCGCCCGAACCTGAGCGCGCTCGCGCGCCCGTGAAATACTACGACTTTCTCGACAAGGCACCGAAGCTAGACGGGCTCGTGGTGATCGAGGGCGAGGATGCGATTCTCGCGCAGCGCGCGCTGGACGTCGTGCTCGACCGGCTTCTTCCGGCCGACATGCGGGCGTTGAACTGCGATGTGTTCGACGGACCGGAGGCCGACGCGATCGGGCGCGTCGTCGGCGATGCGGTCAACGCGATGCCGTTCCTGGCCGAACGGCGCGTCGTCGTCGTGCGCAACTGTCAGCGCATGCGTGCGCAGCCGCGGCGCGACCTGTGGGCCGTGGCGGAACACGTCCCGGTGGGGAACACGCTGGTCCTCGAAGACCTGTTCGCGCCGGCGAAGAAGACCAAACCCGAACCGTTCGGCGCGATGGCGGGCCGCAAGGCAACCCGCATCGACACCACGCCCAACGCCGACGTGCGCGAGCGCTTCGTGCGCGAGACGCTCGAACGGCTCGGCGCGAAGGCGCAGCCGCGCGTCATCGCGGCGCTCGCCGAGGGCGACGCGGACCTCGGCGCGATCCAGAACGATTTGGAGAAGCTCGCGCTCGCCGGCGCGACCATCACGATCGCCGATCTGGAGCGGGAGAGCTTGAGCGTCGAGGACCCGAAGGCCTGGCAGTACGCGAGCGCGGTCGTCGAGGGGCGCCCCGCCGATGCGCTGGCGATCGCGTTCGATCTGTTTGCGAACGACCCGCGCGGGGCCGCGGTCCCGCTGGCCAGCGCGCTCGCCGGCGAGTTCGCGCTGCTCTGGGAGTTGGCGCGCCCGGGCGGCGGCGCGCTTCCCGCGCGCCATCGCTGGCGCGAGCGGATCCTGCGGCCGATCGCGCGGCGCGTCGGGGAACGGCGCGCGCGCTATGGCTACGAGGCGGCCGTTCGCGGATTCGAGGCCGTCGTCACGGGGCGGATCGACGATCCGCGCGCGATGATCGAGCTGCTGACGGCGGATTTGGGAGCGCGGCTGCAGAGCAGGTCATAGCGACCGGAGGATTCCTTCGTGCTGGAGGCCAACGTCGGCGACGGGATCGTGGGTCACCTTACAGACTAAGGCTGGCCTGCGTCGTTCGCCTCGCCTCGGCTCTCCTGAGAGGAACTCCACGCATGCGTAGTCTTCTCGCCCGTCTGGCCGTCCTGGGCGCATTCGCCGTGTCCGTCTCCGCCTGCGGGGGTGGGAGCGCGACGTCGCTGCCGGTCGCAGGGCCGCCGAACAACAACGGCGGGACGGTCAGCATCTATCAGAGCGGCGCCAACGGCACGGCGCTGGTCCGCTTCGTGCAGGGTTCGCCGGACGTCGGTTCGGTGCTGTTCTGCATCGACCAAAGCTCCGCGTACTCAGCCCCCTCGGTGGCCTACAAAGGCACCGCGTTGTTCGCGGTGCCCGGGACGCTCTCGCATGTGATCAGCGTCTACGCCGCGTCCGCCGGACCGGCGTGCGCGTCCGCTCCCGGGAAGATCAACGGGACCGCGCCGATCGCCACGACGATGATCACCACGACGCTGAGCACCCGCACGCTGGTCGCTTTGGGCGGACGCGCGGGCTCGACCCTCGGCCTCTACGTCTGGACCGCGCCGACGTTCCCGGTCGCCCCGAGCGCCCCGCAGGCGATCGGCTACAACGACGCGCCGACGTTCGGCGCCGTCGGGTTCGGCTATCAGGCGACGGCCGGCGCGGCCGTGACGACGATCGCCGGGCTCGCCAGCGTCAACCCGCCCGCGAAGCCCGCGACCACGACCAGCGCGACGCCGACGGCCGCCGTCACCGGTGCGCTGCCCGCGATCCCCGCCACGTTCGTCGACGGGAAGCCCGCGACGCCGATCGTTCCGCTCGGGACCTACACGGTTCCGGCCGCGCTCGCCTCACCGAGCACGTCCGCTCCGGGGACGCCGGTCATCGGCCAGGTGTACGTGCCGGATCTGATCGCGGTCGACTCGGCGGCCGCCGCGAAGCTCGACATCGTCGTGATCGCCGAGCCGACGACCGGGTACGGCTTCTAAGCCGCGCGACGCCGCACCGCTGCTTGAACGGGGTCACCGCACGGTGACCCCGTTCTGCGTCTATGCGACCTTTCTCGTCGAGGCGATCGGCGGTTCGGCGCGAACCCGAATGGCCGAAACCGCATGAACGACACCACGTACGCCTCACCGTTCTCGTGGCGCTACGGGCGCCCGTCCCTGCGCGAGCTCTTCTCCGAACGCGAACGCCGCAAGCTCTGGCGTGCCGTCTGGGTCGCGCTTGCCGAAGCACAGCACGGTGCGGGACTCGTGACCCAGGCCGAACTCGACGACCTGCGCGCCCACGCCGATGAGATCGACCTCGACGCCGCACTCGCGATCGAGCGCGAGATCGGCCACGACCTGATGGCGGAGATCCGCGTCTACGCCAAGCAAGCGACCGTCGGGGGTGGGAAGATCCATCTCGGCGCGACTTCGATGGACGTCGAGGACACCGTCGAGACGTTTCGCATGCAGCGGGCGCTCGCGCAGATCGTCGCCGCGCTCGACGACCTGCTGCGCGCCTTCGCCGGGCGGATCGAGAAGCACGCCGACCTGGTCTGCATGGGCTACACGCACCTGCAGCCGGCCGAGCCGACCACGCTCGGCTACCGGCTCGCGGTCTACGCGCAGGACCTCCTGATCGACCGCGCGATGCTGTTGAACGCGGGCGAGCAGCTCACCGCCAAGGGGATCCGCGGCGCGGTCGGGACCTCGGCCTCGTACACGCGGCTGCTCGACGCCACCCCGCTCACGCCCGCGGAGCAAGAGGCGCGCGTCCTCGAACGGTTCGACCTGCGCGCCCGCGACATCGCGACCCAGACCTACCCGCGCAAGCTCGACTACCTCTTGACCTCCACGCTCGCCGGCCTGGGCGCCTCGCTCTCGAAGTTCGCCTTCGACGTGCGCATCTTGGCGAGCCCCGGCTTCGGCGACATCGCCGAGCCGTTCGGCGCCAAGCAGGTCGGCTCGAGCGCGATGCCGTTCAAGCGCAATCCCGTGATGGCCGAGCGCATCGACTCGCTCGCGCGGCTGCTTCCCGGCTACGCCGACGCGGCCTGGCAGAACGCCGCGACGAATCTGCTCGAGCGCACGCTCGACGACAGCGCGAACCGCCGCACGATCCTTCCCGAGGCGCTGCTCTGCACCGACGAGATCGTCACCCTCGCGACGAAGATCGTCGAAGGGATGCGCGTCGACGAGCGCCGCATCGCGGAGAACCTGCGCACGTACGGCCCCTTCTCGGGGACCGAGGCGATCCTGATGGAAGCGGCCAAGCGCGGCGGCGACCGCCAGGAGCTGCACGAGGTGATCCGCGAGAGCGCGATGCACGCCTACGACGCGCTCGCGCGCGGAGAGATGAACCCTCTCGCCACCCTCCTCGCCGACGACGAACGGATCGCACGCTGGGTCGACCCCGCCGAAGTGCGCGAACGCCTCGATCCCGGCAGCCACGTCGGTGACGCCCCTGCTCGCGCGCGCCGACTGGCGCAACGCATCCGCGATACGGTAGGATAGCTGGATATGCGCAAAGGGCACGAGATCGCTCGCGGCAAGACGAAGATCCTCTACGAGCTGGACGGGCAGCCCGACGTGCTGGTCGTCAAGCAGCAGGACGGGATCACCGCGGGCGACGGTGTGCGTCGCGACGTGATCGAGGGGAAGGGACGGATCGCCGCGCAGACGACGGCGCGCGTCTTCCGTCTCTTGAACCTGTGCGGTCTTCCGACGCATTACCTCAACGGCGGCGAGGACGACGACGACAACGAGATGCTCGTGCGCCGCGCGCAGATGATCCCGCTCGAGGTCGTCGTGCGCGGCGTCGCCGCCGGCTCGCTCGTCAAGCGCCGCCCGGGGATCGCGCGCGGCTCGCTGCTCGTCCCGCGGATGATCGAGTTCTTCCTCAAGGACGACGCGCGGCACGATCCGCAGATCGAGCCCGACGCGATCGTCGCGAACGGCCTTGCGAACGCGCAGGAAGTCGCGACGATGACCGAGCTGGCGCGGATCGTCTACGAGATCCTCGCGCACGCCTGGCGCCGCCGCGACGCGCTCCTCGTCGACCTCAAGATCGAGTTCGGGCGCCTGGCGAGCGGCGAGGGGAAAGGCCAGCTCGTCATCGCCGACGTGATCGACAACGACTCGTGGCGCGTCTGGCCGCAGGGGCGCGAGGAGCTGATGCTCGACAAGCAGCTCTACCGCAACCTCGAGACCGTCACGCCGGCCGACCTCGACCGCATCAGGGCGAATTACGAACAGGTCGCCGAGATCGTCGGGACGTTCCCGCAGATGCGGCCCGGGATGGTGGCGCTGCTCGCCGACGGTCCGGAGCACGTCCCCGCGCTCGACGTCGTCGGCCGCGCGCTCGCCGCGTTCGGTCTGCCCGCGGTGCGCCACGTCGTCTCCGTCGCGCGCACGCCCGGCTACGTGCTGCAGCTCGTCGCGCAGCTCGAAGCGACGTTCGCACGCATGGTCGCGGTGACGGTCGGTTCGGCGACGAGCGCGCTCCCCGCGCTCGTCGACAACGCGACGGCGAATCCCGTCGTCGCGGTCGACGTCGCCGATCCGCGTGCCGACGAGGTCGCGCTGCGCTGCGCGAAGGCGTTCGCGCTCGAGGACACCGTCGTCTTCGGACGCGTCTTGCTGATGCAGGCCAACGCGCGCAGCACGGTGCTGCAGGCCGACGCACAGCTCAACGTCCCCCCGCCGCCCGTTCCGCCGGGCGTCGCGCGCGCGTAGCGCATGGCCGCCGTTCTCGAGGATGCGGTCGCGTTAGGGCGGCGCATCGGGGTCGCGCTTTCCGACGACGAGCTGCGGCGGATCGCCGAGCACCTCGGGCGCGTGCCGACCGCGACGGAGCTGTTCGCGTTCGACGCGCAGTGGAGCGAGCATTGCTCCTACAAGTCCTCGCGCGAGCACCTCAAGAAGCTTCCGACCGAAGGGCCTGAGGTGCTGCTCGGCGTCGGCGAGGACGCGGGGATCGTGCGCCTGGGCGAGTGGAACGGCGAGACGTACGGGATCGTCGTCGCACACGAGTCGCACAACCATCCCTCGCAGGTCGTCCCGTTCGAGGGCGCTGCGACGGGGATCGGCGGGATCGTCCGCGACGTGCTGTGCATGGGCGCCGAGGTGATCGGCGTCGCCGACCCGCTGCGCTTCGGGCGCCTCGAGAACGAGCACTGCCGATACGTCGCGCAGTCCGTCGTCGACGGGATCGCCGCGTACGGCAACGCGATCGGCGTCCCGAACGTCGGCGGCGACGTCTTCATCGACGAGTCGTTCGACGACAACGTCCTGGTCAACGTCGTCGCCCTCGGCCTGGTGAAGGAGAAGGAGATCATCCACTCCCGCGCGCCCGAGGGCAGCGTGGGCTGGGACATCGTGCTGGTCGGAAAAGCGACCGATCGCAGCGGCTTCGGCGGCGCGTCGTTCTCCTCGCTCAGCCTGGACGAGGAGGACGCGGAGCAGAACAAAGGCGCGGTCCAAGTCCCCGATCCGTTCCTCAAGAACGTGATCATGCGCGCCTCGTACGCGGTTTTCGCCGAGCTGCGCAGGCTCGGGATCACGGCGGGCTTCAAGGATCTGGGCGCGGGCGGCCTTGCAGGCTGCAGCGCCGAGCTATGCGCCGCCGGGGGCGTCGGCGCCGAGGTGGAGCTGGAGCGGGTCGCGACCGCGCAGCGCGATCTTCCGTCCGAGGTGATCGCGATCGGCGAGACGCAGGAGCGGCTCTGCTGGATCGTCCCGCCGTCGTTCACGCCGACGCTTCTCGAGCTCTACAACGACGTCTACTCGCTGCCGAAGGTCGCGCGCGGCGCGTGCGCCTCGGTGATCGGCAAGGTCACCGACACCGGCCGCTACGTCGCGCGGCATCACGGCGACGTGGTGATGGACGTCGACCTGGACTTTCTCACCGGCGGGGTGCGGTACTCGCGGCCGTACACGATCGCGCCGGTCCCGCACGAGACGCTCGAGGAGCGCGAACGCGCGCTCGCCGAGGCGGTCGCGGCGCGGCCCGCGACGCTCGGCGCGCGGCTGACGCACGTGCTCGGTCATCGCGACGTCTGCTCGCGGCGCTCGATCTACACGCGCTACGACGGCGTCGTGCGCGGCTGCACCTCGATCCCGCCGGGCTACGCCGACGCGGGCGTCTTGGTGCCGGTCCCCGGCGCGCCGCTCGGCGTCGCGGTCGGGATCGGCGGGAACCCGCGCTACGGCAAGATCGATCCGCACCGTGCGGCGCGCCTCGCGGTCGCCGAAGCGATCGGGCGCGTCGCCGCCGTCGGCGCGACGGCGACCGGGCTCACCGACTGCCTGAACTTCGGGGACCCGACGGTTCCCGAGCAGATGGGCGCGTTCGTCGCCGCGGTCGAGGGCCTCGCCGAAGCGGCGCGCCGTTTCTCGGTCCCGTTCGTCTCCGGCAACGTCTCGCTCTACAACCGCTCCTCGTCGGGGAATCACGTCGCGCCATCGCCGATCGTCGGCTGCGTGGGCACGCTCGAGGACGTCGCGCACACGACGACGCGCGCGTTCCGCACCGCCGGGAGCGCGATCGTCGTCACCGCGCCGCTGCAGCACGCGCTGGGAGGGTCGGTCGTCGCCGACCTGATCGGGCTGCGCTCGCAGACGCTGCCGGAGTTGAACGAGCACGTGTTCGCACGCCAGTGCTTGCTGCTCCGCACCGCGCTCGAGCGCGGTGCGATCGGCGGGGCGCACCTGGTCGGCGACGGCGGCGTGCTCGCCGCGATCGCGAAGATGGCGCTCGCGGCCGAGCCGGGGATCGGCTTCCGCATCGATCCCGCTCCGGTGATCGAGATGCAGGCCGACGAGAGCGTATGGTTCGGCGAGATCCCCGCGTTCGTCGTAGAAGTGCTCGATGCGGACGCGTTCGCCGAGTTGGGAGCGCACTTCGGGATCGCCTCGTACGACGCCGGTGAGACGATCGCCGAGCCGGTTGCGGTGCTCGGCGACGAGCGCATCGCGATGGCCGACCTGCGCGAAGCGTGGGAAGCGCCGCTGCGCGATTTCTACGGTGCTTCGAACAATGGCTAAGGTTGCGGTACTGATTTTCCCCGGGACGAACAGCGAGGACGAGACGCTGCGCGCGGTGCGCGCGGTCGGGTTCGACGGCGCGCTCGTGCACTGGAGCCGTCCTGAGGCGCTCGCGCAGTTCGACGCGTTCGTCCTGCCGGGCGGATTCGCGTATGAAGACCGCATCCGCGCCGGCGCGGTCGCGGCGCACGACGCGCTGATGGACCCGGTCATCGAGGCGGCGCAGGCCGGCAAGTTCGTGCTCGGCATCTGCAACGGCGCGCAGATCCTCGCCGAGGCCGGGCTCGTCCCGGGGACGGGGCCGCTGCGGCGGCCGACCGCGGCGTTCGCGCCGAACGCGAACGGGCGCTTCCAGTCGGTGCACGTCCACGTGCGTCTCAACGTCGCGCCGGAGCGCGTGCCGATTCTGAACGGGATCGCGCGCGACGCGGTCTTTCCGGCCTGGGCCTCGCACGGCGACGGCCGCCTCGCTGCGCCGCCGGAAGAGCTGGAGCGGATCGAGCGCGATGGACACCTCGCGTTCGTCTACTGCGATGCCGCCGGCAACCGCGTCCCCGCGCCGAACGGCGCCGCGCTCGACTGCGCCGCGCTGGTGAACCGCGAAGGGAACGTGCTCGCGATCATGCCGCATCCCGAGCGCGACGCGTGGACGTACCAGCATCTCGACGCCTCGCGCGACACGCAGGCGATGCTCGCGCCGTCGGGCGGGATCCGCTTCTTCGAGCACTTCGCGCGCGCGGTGCGCGGGGCGGTGCCGGCGTGACGCGCACGTTCGCCGTCTCCCTGACGATCCCGGACAACGAGGCGTTCACCGCGTTCGAGACGCTCGGTCGGCTCGGCGTCCCCGTCGCGCGCGTCGTGCGCAGCGACATCTGGTCGTTCGACGTCGACGAGCGCGCGGCCGGTGAGCTCGCGGCGACGATCGGCTCGATCGAGACGATCTCCAATCCGAACAAGCACCGTCTGGTCGAGCGCTCCGCCGACCGGCCGGAGGCGGGCGAGGTATGGATCGCCCCACGCGACGAAACTCCGGCGACCCAGGTTGCCGGCCGCTCGATCCCGGGCGTCCGCGCGATCCGCCGGCGGACCGCGTGGCGGCTCCTCGACGATGCGGGGCACGACGTAGCCCCCGACGTTCTCTCCCGCGCGGTCGAGACGTTTCTGTGCAATCCGGCGTTTCAAGTAGCAATATCGCGATGAAGATCGCGGCAAGCAAGACGATGGTGATGGACCAAGCATGACGATGACGGTGGAGCCCTATCTCCAGGGTTCGGGACAGCGGTCCGAAGTGGGCGAGAACTATACGATCGCGACCTTGGGGTCGCATTCGGCGTTGCAGATCCTCAAGGGAGCGCGCGACGAAGGTTTCGGCACGCTGGCGATCGCGAACCGGGAGACGGAACGGCTCTACCGCTCGTACGCCTTCGTCGACGAAGTCATCACGATCGAGAAGTACAGCGACTTCATGTCGCTCGTGCCGGAGCTCGAGAAGCGCAAGATCATCATCGTCCCGCACGGCTCGTTCGTCGCGTACTTGTCGCTCGAAGAGCACAAGAAGATGACGATCCCCTACTTCGGGAACAAGGCCGTTCTCGACTGGGAGGCGAGCCGCGAGCTGCAGCGCGATTGGCTCACCCGTGCCGGCCTCAAGGTGCCGCGCCAGTTCCGTACCGGGGCCGAGATCGACCGCCCCGTCATCGTGAAGCTGTACGGCGCGCAGGGCGGCAAGGGCTACATGTTCTTGCGCGACACGCGGGACTTCGAGGAGCGCGCCTCGCTCCTCGCGCGGCAGAACTACGTGCTGCAAGAGTACATCATCGGCGTCCCGGCCTACATCCATTATTTCTACTCGCCGCTGACCGGGAAGCTCGAGATCATGTCGATGGACCGGCGCTACGAGACGAACGTCGATTCGCTCGGCCGGATCCCGTCCTCGGCGCAGGCGGGGATGGACATCGATCCTTCGTACGTCGTCGTGGGCAACTCGCCGCTCGTGCTGCGTGAGTCGCTGCTGGCCGAGGCGTTCCGGATGGGCGAGGACGTGGTGAAGGTCTCGCAGGAGATCTGCGGTCCGAAGGGGCTCTTCGGTGCGTTCTGCATCGAGACGATCATCACGCCGGACACGAACTTCTACGTGATGGAGATCTCGGCGCGGATCGTCGCGGGGACGAACCCGTTCATCGACGGTTCTCCGTACTCGTACCTGAATTACAGCGAGCCGATGTCGACCGGTCGCCGCATCGCGCGCGAGATCAAGAACGCGCTGCTGAGCAACAGTCTGGCGACGGTGCTTGACGACGATACCGTGGGGAATACCTAAGGGCGTGCTGCGCGCCGTCCACACCCAGCTCCTCGTCGCCGGCCTGAGCGCCCTCGCGCTGATCGTGGGCGCCGTCCCCGTGCCGGCGAACGCGGCGCTCGAGGTCGACCCGCAGGTCCTCTACAAGCAGATGAAGGCGTCCTACGACAAGGGCGTCGCGGCCGGTTGGCATCTCGCCGACGAGCTCGACTATTTCTCGACCGTTTTGGACGCCGGGCGCGCCTACGAGCTGCGCCTGCGCGACGATCCGCAGAACCTCGCGCTCAAGGGGCTGACGGTCGATCTCGCCACGCAGCTCGACTATGATCCCCTCACGAGCAACGATGCGGCGGAGTGGTACGTCCGGCTCGCCGCGCAGGCGTACCAAAACGATCCGCAGCGCGGCGCCGCGGCGCGCGCCCTGCTCGCGAAGCTCGACGCCGACGACGCGGACAACGCGCACCTCGCGCACGACGCCGACGCCGACGCGGCCGCGCTCGCGAAGGCGTACCCGAACGACGTGCAGTCGCTGCTCGGTCAGGTCGACGCCGACATGCGCGCGTACAACCTCACGCGCGACACGGCGTGGCGCCAGTTGGCGCTGCAGCGCGCGGCGCAGGCGACGTTCCCGATCGCGTCGATGCCCCAGGATTTCGGCAAGGTGTTCTTCCCGATCGTCGACGAGGCGCGCAACGGCGCGCCGGGCTACTCGCAGACCGAGCGCGACGCGGCGCGCGTCGTCGCATCGCACCGCGCCTCGGCGCACGGGCTGCCGCTGATCGGGCGCGTCCTCTCGCACGACGCCTACCTCGTCATCACGGCGCCGGCCGACGAGTACTTCGGCCACACCAAGCTCTCGCCGCTCGGGGTCCGCAACGCGATGGCGCGGATCGACAAGTACCTCGACGCCGGCTGGGGCGACCGAATGACCCAGGAGACGCTCTGGGTCGTCGATGCGCTCGAGGACTGGCAGCACCAGTACCCGCGCGATTACGAGCTGCCGCGCCTCTACAAGATCGCCTACGACACCCTGGGCCGTGAGAAGAGCCCCGAGGCCGCGAAGGCGCGCTCCGAGGTCCGGCGCATGCTGCTCATCGGCTACCCCTCCTCCAGCGAGGCCAGAGCCTTCCTCTCCACGTAATACCGTGGAGCCCATGCCCTTCGACCTCGACGCGACGCTCGCGCAATACGACTTCAACGACCTGACGCTCTGCTCGATCGGGAGCCACTCCGCGCTCGAGGTCGCCTCGGGCGCGCGGCTGCACGGTCTGCGCAACCTCATCATCACCGAACGCGGCCGGAACCGCACCTACGACGAGTTCTTCGCGCGGCGCGAGGACGGTCCGCCGCGAGGCTGCGTCGACGCGACGCTGCAGCTCGAAAAGTTCGCCGACGTCCTGAACGACGACGTGCAGACGCGCCTCGCGCGCGAGAACGTCGTCTTCGTCGCCAACCGCTCGTTCGAGGTCTATCTGCACCAGCGCTACTCCTACGCGCAGATCGAGGAGCGGATGGCCGTGCCGTTCTTCGGCAACCGGCGGCTGCTGCGCGCCGAGGAACGCGACGAGCCGGAGAACCAGTACGCGCTGATGGACCGCGCGGGGATCCGCTACCCGCGCCAGCTCGCCTCGCCCGATCAGATCGATCGTCTGGTGATGGTGAAGGCGCCGCACGCGAAGGTCTCGTTCGAGCGCGCGTTCTTCCTCGTGCGCAGCGAAGAAGAGTACACCGCGACCGCGCAGCGGCTGATGGAGCAGGGGATCGTCACGGAGGCGGGCTTGCGCGGCGCGGTGATCGAGGAGTTCGCCGTCGGACCGACGGTCAACCTGAACTTCTTCTGGTCGCCGATCCTGGGCGAGCTGGAGCTGATGGGGACCGACACGCGCCGCCAGACGAACAAGGACGGGATCGTGACGCTCCCCTACACGCAGGCGCGCGATCTCGCCGACGAGCCGGTGCGGATGGAAGAGGCCGGCCACATCGCCGCGACGCTCACCGAGTCGATGCTCGAGAAGGCCTTCGCGATGGGCGAGGCGTTCGTGCGCGCGGCGAAGGAGGTCGATGGTGTCGGCGTGATCGGGCCGTTCGCGCTGCAGTGCGTGATCGTCAGCGGACCGCCGAAGGACTTCGTCTGCTACGATGTCTCGCTGCGGATCCCGGGCTCGCCGGGCACCCGCTACACGCCGTACACCGCGTACCGCTGGGGCCGCGACGTCTCGGTCGGCGAGCGCATCGCGATGGAGCTGGACTGGGCCCGCAAGCAAGGCCGCCTCGCCGACGTCTTGACGTAGCCCGACGGGTATCGCGCCTGGCTATGTCATGCTGAGCTTGTCGAAGCATGGGCCACGATCGTGCCATGCACGTTCTTCGACGGCAGGTTAAAATTTGCCGTTGAAGTTCTTTCGTTCAGTTACGGATGGGATCGCTTCGATCACGTCCCAGTGCTCGACGATCTTCTCTTTCTGGATACGATAGAGATCATACATGGCGCAGTGAACTCCATCGACGAAGCCTTCACAGATGGCAAGCACGAAGTTGCCCTCGCCCAAGACCTTGTGCAAAGCCACGTAACGAGTACCGCGCTGGGCGTCCATCCGCCTGCCCTCGTTTAGGCATGCCAACAACGCGTCGGTGCCGTCTTCAAGGTGAGGGTTGTGCTGTATCAGCTGCTTCCCCTCAAAGTATGTCTCGCACGCGTCCAGCTTGCCCCGAACGAGTACATCCTCGACGTATCGTACGATCAGGAGCTTGTTGTCGGCGGTCCGATCACGATCGGTTATTGCCGTCTCTCCGTCGATCATCGTACGACCACTGCGATTCGGGGACGCCGCCGTCTCTTGGAGATTGTCCCAGTGTTCGATCGATCGCCCATCGCGAAAGTGATGAACGTCGAACGCGATCACGGGCACACCCAGCACGTAGTCGACATGAACGAACCCGTAGTCGCCATCTTCGAATGCCCGTACGACACGGGCACGAGTGGTGTCGACCGGAAGCTGATCGTGCAATGCAAGGATCGCCGCACGTCCGGACGAGACGTTCGGATTGTGCTGAATATAGCGGAACGGATCCAGCAGTTCGAGCGCGACGCCCTCGAATGTGCCGTTGCCGATACTTTCTTGTATCGCGGTGGCCTTTGCTTTTAAGGTGTGTGTCAAGTCGTGCCTCAGAGTAGTGAGTTGCTGCTCCCGAAGCTGCACCATCGGCGTTCGTCGAAGCCGCGCCACCAACCATAACACCTGCCGGTTATGGTGCGAAGTACGCACAAGTCGGGTCTATAGTAACAAAGAGGATACGAGGAGTGATAAAGACGAGGCATGCGCGGTACGGGTGCAATGAGGTGTGTCCGGTCGAAGCGACGGTGAGCCTTCTGAACGGAAAATGGAAGTCGGCCTTGCTGTGCTACTTGCTCTCCGGAACGAAGCGATTCGGCGAGCTCCGGCGGCTGGTTCCTGAAGTCAGCGCGCGCATCCTGACGGCGCAGCTGCGAGAGCTCGAGAACGACGGTTTGCTCGTCCGGCGTATTTACGCCGAAGTTCCGCCGAAAGTGGAATACACGCTCACCCCACTCGGCCGTAGCTTGGAGTCGGTGTTAGATGCGCTTCGAGCGTGGGGAACGGCGCATCTGGCTCTGTTCGACGGTGAAGACGCGGATGTCGAGGAGCAAGGCCACCTCGCCGAAGTCCTGACCTAGCCCGAACGGTGTCATGCTGACAGGGCGGTGGTTCGTGGAGGTGCCGTCGATGCTGCGAGACTACGAGGACGTCCGATCCGATGTACGACGCGCTGCGCGCGTTCGTCGAGTGGCCCGACTAGAACGTGACGACGATCTTCCCGATCTGGCCGTTCGCTTCGAGATACGTGTACGCGTCGCGTATCGCGTCGAACGGGAACGTGCGGTCGACCTTCGGCCGCAAGTTGCCGTCGGCGAGGTGCGCGTAGACGTAGCGCGTCAGGCGTTCGCGCCGTTCGGGGGTCTCCAGCGAATGGATGCTGTAGCCGGCGATGCCGACGCCGCGCGCGAAACCCGTCATCGGGTACGGGGTCGGCTGGCCGGAGAGTCGACCGTAGAGGTAGATCATCCCCTCGTCGGCCGTCGCCTCGGCGAGCGTGTTGACGTAGTCGCCGCCGACGGGGTCGAACACGACGCGCGCACCCTTGCCGCCGGTGATCTCGCGGACGCGTGCGGGGAGATCCTCTTCGGTGGTCGCGATGACGTGGTGCGCGCCCAGCGCGAGGAGCTGTTCCCGTTTGGCCGAGGTGCGCGTCGTCGCGATCGCGGTCGCGCCTTGCGCGCGCACGATCTGGATCGCCGCGAGCCCGACGCTGCTCGAGGCGGCGGTGATGACGACGGCGTCGCCGGGCCCGACCTTCCCGCGCTCGACCAGCGCGCCGTAGGCGGTCCCGTATTGCATCCACACCGCCGCGGCCTCGACCGGGGAGAGCCCGTCAGGGACGTCGACGAGCGCGCTCAGCGGGACGACGGCCTCCTCGGCCAGCGACGGATAGCGGTTCTGCGAATAGCCCGGGATCGTCGCGATCTCGCGTCCGATCAGCGCGCGGTCGACACCGGGGCCGACCGCGGTGACGGTCCCGACGACCTCGTACCCGAGCCCCGACGGCAGCTGCGGCTGCTCGCGGTACTGGCCATGGAAGTACATGCTGTCGGCGCGGTTCAGCCCCGCGGTCTTCACCCGAACTGCGACTTCGCCGGCCTCCGGCTCGCGCGTTGCGACGTCCTCGATCTGCAGCACTTCCGGCCCGCCCAGGCGGTGGAAGCGAACGGCTTTCGGCATCTGCTGCCCCCCTCGCCCCGTTGACGGCCGAGAAGCGGGAAGTGATTCAGCTCCTCCCCGCGGCCGCTCATGGGACCTCCAGCTGGGACAGGCTGCGAGTGCGGGAGGACCGCGGCTACCCTCCTCTAGAGCGATGGGACGGTTCCCTTGCAGGGTGACCACGTCCGGTCCGTCTCGTCCGCGGGACGATTCACGAGGCCACGCGGCGAACAGGGTACGGCAATGGTAGGCTCGCCCGCACGTTCCGCAACGGTCGTCATCCTCGATTTCGGATCCCAAGTCAGTCAGCTCATCGCGCGGCGCGCACGCGAGGCGAACGTCTACTCGGAGCTGCTCCCATACGACGCGTCCTGGGACGAGATCGCCAAACGCGACCCGGCGGCGATCATCCTGAGCGGCGGCCCCGAGTCGACCCTCGGCGCGGACGCCCTCGATTGCGACCCGCGCGTCTTCACCAGCGGGCTCCCGCTGCTGGGGATCTGCTACGGGATGCAGCTCCTCGCCAAGCACCTCGGCGGCGATCTGGTCCCGCTCGAGCACGCCGAGTTCGGCCCGGCCAAGCTCGCGCTCGAGCGCGCCGACTCGCCGCTTTTCCTGGGCGTCCCGCCAGAGTCGCGCGTCTGGATGTCGCACGGCGATTCGGTGACGCGCGTCCCCGCCGGCTTCGCCGCGCTCGCGCACACCGAGCGCTGCGCGGTCGCGGCGATGGGCGACGAGAGCCGCCGCGCGTACGGCGTACAGTTCCACCCCGAGGTCGTCCACACCGAAGCGGGCACGGCGATCATCGAGAACTTCCTGCACACGATTGCGGGGATCGCGCCGACGTGGCGGATGGACTCGTGGGTCGACGACGCGATCGCGAAGGTGCGCGCACAGGTCGGCGACGCCAACGTGCTCTGCGCGCTCTCCGGCGGCGTCGACTCCGCCGTCGCCGCGACGCTCGTCGCGCGCGCGATCGGCAAGCAGCTGACCTGCATCTACGTCGACACCGGGCTGATGCGCAAGAACGAGTCGGCCGGCGTCCTCGCCGCGTTCCGCGACGTGCTGCACCTCAACGTCGTGCACGTCGACGCCTCGCAGCGGTTCCTCGAACGGCTCGCCGGGATCGAGGATCCCGAGGAGAAGCGCATCCGGATCGGTCACGAGTTCATCGCGATCTTCGAAGAAGAGTCGAAGAAGATCCCCAACGTGCAGTTTCTCGTGCAGGGGACGCTCTATCCCGACGTCATTGAGTCGAAGACGCCGGGCTCGAAGGCGGGACACAAGATCAAGTCGCACCACAACGTCGGCGGTTTGCCGGAACGGATGGCGCTCGGTCTGGTCGAACCGCTGCGCGCGCTCTTCAAGGACGAGGT
>DATJHK010000105.1:0-16896 GCA_035493875.1 Candidatus Limnocylindria bacterium | reverse complement strand
ACGGTCGTCGCCGTGCTGAGCCTCGCGCTCGCGGCCGGGATCCCGGCCGAGACCGCGACGCAGCTTGCGAACTTCGCGGCCGGCGCGGTCGTCGAGAAACTCGGGACCGCGACCGCGACCCCGGCCGAGATCGTCGCGCTGATGGAGCACGGCGTTGGGTCCTGAGGCGTTCTCGGGGCTCGTCCTCGACCTGGAGGGAGCGCTCGCGTGGCGCGAGGCGCAGCGCGCCGCGGGCCGCGTCGTCGTCTCGACGAACGGCGTATTCGACCTGCTCCACGCCGGGCACGTTGCGTATCTGGCGTGGGCGCGCACGCAGGGCGACGCGTTGATTCTGCTGCTCAACGAGGACGCGACGGTGCGCGCGCTCAAGGGGCCCGAGCGCCCGATCGTCCCGTTCGCCGACCGTGCGCGCGTCGTCGCGGGGCTGCGCAGCGTCGACGCCGTCGTCGGCTTCGCCGAACGGACCCCCGAGGTGCTGCTCGAGCGCTTGCGTCCCGACGTGCACGTCAAGAGCGCGCAGTACCGCCTGGAGGAGCTGCCCGAGCGCTACGTCGTCGAACGGCACGGGGGCACGGTCGTCCTCGCGCCGCACGAACCCGGCCGCAGCACGACGGATCTCGTCGCCGCGATCCGCACGCGGGCGTAACCGTGCGGATCGCGATCACCGCGAACGGGCCGGGCGAGTTCGCCGGCTGGGTGCGGCCGCTCGTCCACGCGCTGCGCGCGCGCGATCCCGCGACGGAGATCCACGTCCTGGGCGTCCCCGACGACTTCGCGACCGGACGTGAAGCGGCGTACGTCGAAGCGCTCTTCCCCGGCGTGCGCGCCTATCCGCCGTCGGCCTACGTGCGCCTCGCGCTCGGACGGCACGTCGAGGGTCTGCCCTCGCGCGTCGATCGCGTGCAGTACCTGGGCGGCGACCTCGCGCACGCGGTGCGTGTCCACGCGCGTCTGGGCGGCGTTGCGTCCGCGTACAAGTTCTCGCGCAAGAACTACGCGTCGACGTTCGCGCGCGTGTTCGCCGTCGACGAAGCGAACCGCAAGCAGCTCTTGGGCTGGGCCACGCCGCCGGAACGGATTCGCGTGATCGGCAATCTCGCGATCGACGGCGCGCTCGGTGAGGCCGCGGGGCTCTACGGCGATCCGCCGAGCGACGCGGCGCGCGAGGGGATCGTGCTGTTCCCCGGCTCGCGCAAGCAAGAAGTGCTCAACATCCTGCCGCTCTTCGTGCGCGTCGCGCTCAACCTGCGGCGGATGCTCCCCGACGTGCCGCTCGCGTTCGCCGGTTCGCCGTTCGTCCCGGACGACGTGCTGCGCGACGCGCTCGCGCGCGGCGGCGACCACCCGCTCTCGTACGGCGCGCCCGCCGATCTCGAGGACGGCGCGATCGTCGCGCAGGGCGAGCGCTTCCCGCTCGTGCGCGCCGCGATGCGCGCCGCTTCGGTCGCGCGGCTCGCCGTCACGATCCCGGGGACGAAGGTGATCGAGCTCGCCGCGCTGGGGATCCCCGCGGTCGTCTGCACGCCGTTCAACGCGCCGGAGCTGGCGGTCATCGGCGGACCGCTGCAATACGTCGGCAAACTGCCGTGGGTCGGCACGTCGATCAAGCGCGCCGCGGTGCTTGCGGTCGCGAAGCGCTTCACGCACTTCGCGCAGCCGAACATCGACGCCGGCAAGGAGCTGGACCTGGAGATCCAAGGAACGCTGCTCCCCTCGCAGGTCGCGCACGCCGCGGCGGAGCGCTGGCACGACGCGGCGTGGTGCGCGAGCACCGGCGCCGAGCTGCGCGCACTCTACGCGCACCACGCCGGCGCCGCGGAGCGGATGGCGGCGTTTCTGCTGGAGGATCCTGATGCTTGAGCGCGCCCTCGGGGAATCGCGCCCGGCCCGTTATCGTGAGCGCGCTCGCGCCGTGGAAATGACCTACAGCGTCGTGATCGCGACGAAGGACCGTGCGGCGCTGCTGGACGAGGCGCTCGCGTCGCTGCGGCGGCAGGAGGGCGCGCCGCCGTTGGAATTGGTCGTCGTCGACAACGGGTCGACCGACGAGACGAAGGCGGTCGCGGAGAAGCACGGCGCGCTCTACGTGTACGTCGCCGAACCGAATCGCGGCGCGGCGCGCAACGCCGGGATCGCGCGCGCGAGCGGCGACGTGATCGTCTTCGTCGACGATGACGTCGTGACGCCGCCGCACTTCCTCGCCGCGCATGCCGCGGCGCACGACGCCGAGATCTTCCCGCGCGCGGTCTCAGGGCCGATCATCAACGTCCCCTCCCCGGCACACCAGCCGGCGCCGACCGCCGCGAACGTCTCGCGCGCGTTCTTCGTCACCTGCAACGTCTCGGTTCGGCGCTCGTCGCTCGAGGCCGTCGGCGGCTTCGACGAGAGCTTCAACCTCTACGGCTGGGAGGACACGGAGTTGGGCGCGCGGCTGCGCGAGCACGGCGTGCAACGCCACTTCGCGTGGGACGCGTACCTCTGGCACATCAAGCCGCAGACGACCGAATCGCTCGAGGACGCGCTGCGCAAGGCGATCCAGAAGGCGCGGATGGCGGCGCGCTTCGTGCGCAAGATGCCGACGACGCGGATCAAGCTGGCGACCGGCGCGTACCGTCTCAACCTCGCGCGCGCGCGCGTCCTCGCGCCGCGGGCCGCGCAGCCGTTCCTCGCCGGCGTCGCCTCGAGCCCGCGCGTCCCCGCGCCGCTCGCCGCGCTCGCGCGCGGCGTGCTCCTCGACAGCGTCTATACCGACGAGCTGCGCCGGCATCTCCGCGAGCCGTCGTAATCCCGTGCGCGTCTTGCTCGTGCGGCTGGACGGGATCGGGGACGCCGCCGTCTGCACGCCGCTCATCGCCGCGCTGCGCTCGGCGGGGCACGAGGTCGGGGTCGCGCTGACGACCCGGAACGCCGGCCTGTTCGCACCCGAGGCGATCCTCGCCGAGCACGTCCTGGACCGCATCCCCTGGCCGGCGCACGGGTCGACCCCCGAGAGCGCGGCGCGCGCGCGGGCCGAGATCGCGGCGCAGCGGTACGACGTCGCGCTGATCGCCAGCGAGGAGCCGGAGGCGTACGCGCTCGCGGCACGGATCCCGCGCCGGGTCGGCTTCGCGACCGGCTGGACGCGGCCGCTCAAGACGCTCTGGGTACGCCTGCGGACGACCCGGGTCGTCGATCGCGCGCAGCGTGTGGGCCGGGAGGACGCGCACGAGGCCGAGGTCCTTTACCGGCTCGGCGCCGGGTTCGTCGCCGAGGCAGCTCCGCCGGTCGATCTCCCCCGGCTGCGCGACGTGTTGCTCGGCGCCGCCGAGGGCGTCCCGGGGCGGGGCGTGCTGCTCCAGGCGGGGCCGAAGTGGGGCGCCGTCGGGGTCTCCGAGACGACGCTGCGCGCGCTCGTCCCCGCCCTGACGCCGGCCGGTCTGCGGGTCGTCGCCGCCCCGGGCGAGGAAGAGCAGGTGCGGGCGACCCTCGGCGTCGCGCCGGAGACGTTCCCCGACTTGCGCGGCTGGGTCGAGGCGCTGGCGGGGGCGGCCGTCGTCGTGACCGTCGACACCGGCGCCGCACACGTCGCGGGGATGCTCGGCGTCCCGGTCGTCGACGTCTTTCCGAACGCCCACTTCGCGACGCAGGTCCGCCGCTGGCGACCCTGGGCCGCCCCGTACCGGGCGATCCCCGTGGCCAGCCTCGCCAACGGTACGGGAGCCGCGATCATCGAAGCCGTGCGTGATGGCTTTTGAGCGTGCGCTGCTGGTCGCGGCCGGCGGCGGGATCGGCGATACCCTGCTCGCCGGGGTGGTCGCCCAGGCGCTGCGCACGCGGTATGCGGCGGTCGACGCGGTCGTGCTCCCGGCGCACGTCGCACTGGCCTCCCACATCCCTTCGCTCGATCGTGTGATCCCGCTGGGCGCCCCGCTGGGCGCCCGCTACGACGCCGCGCTCGTCACCTGGGCCACGGCCAAGACGGCGCTGCTGCCGTGGCGCGCGCGGATCCCGGTGCGCGTCGGCCAGGCGCGCCGCCTGTACTCGATGCTCTTCACCGAGCGGGTCGTCGTGCGCAGCGAGTTCGGCGACCACCGCACGCCCTGGAGCGAGATCCTGCTGGACTACGCGCGCGCGATCGGCTGCGACCTTCCGGGCGCCTCTCCGCAGTTCACGGTGCGCGACGAGGAACGGCGCGAAGCCGCCACGCTGCTGCGCGTCCACGACGTCTGCGGGCCGTACTATCTGCTCCACCCGACGCGCGGGCTCTCGGCGCAGCGGGCACGCTGGCCGCTGGGAGGCTTCGTCGACGTGGCGCGCCGGCTCGTCGCGCGCGACGGCCTCCGCGTCCTGGTCAGCGGCTCGCCGGAAGACGCCGCGCTCGCCGAAGCGATCGCCGACGGCGCGGGCCGCGGCGTGACGACGGTCGCGGGCGCGACCTCGATCGGCACGTTCGCCGCCCTGGCCGAGCGCGCCACGGCGGTCGTGGCGATGGACTCGGGACCGATGCACGTCGCCGCCGCGGTCGGTGCTCCGACGGTCGGGATCTTCGCACTGCAGTCCGACGAGCCGGATCGCTGGGCGCCGAGGGGCGCGCGCACGGCGGTCGTGCGGCCCACCTATCCCTGTCCGCCGGCGCACCGCAAGGAGACATGCCCCGACTTCGCGTGCGTGCGCGAGCTCGACACCGCGGGGATCCTGCGCGCCCTCGACGGACTGCTTGCGGTCACCGCCGAACGCTGAGCGGTGATCGACTACGACGACTTCGCGCGGGTCGACGTGCGCGCGGGGACCATCCTCGCCGCCGAACCGCTCGCCGGAGCCCGCAAACCGGCCTACGCGCTGCGCATCGATTTCGGTCCGGAGATCGGCGAGCGGCGGTCGTCCGCGCAGATCACGGTCCGCTACGAGGCCGCGGAGCTGGTCGGGACGCAGGTCTGCGCGATCGTGAACTTTCCGCCCAAGCGGATCGCGGGCTTCGAGAGCCAGGTCCTCGTGCTCGGGATGGCCGACGTTGATGGTGCGGTCGTGCTCGTTCGGCCGCAGCTTCCCGTGCCGAACGGGGCGCGGCTGTACTGATGGGCGCGATGCTCGGCGACCTCGAGCTGCGCGTGCTCGATGCGCAGGAAGACGACGCGTTTGCGGCGCTCGCGCGCTTGCAGAACGACGCGTACCCGACGCTGCGCCTGGAGACCCCGGAGGCGCTGGCGCGCTTCACCGAGAGGCTGCGCGCGATCGCGCGCGCGCCCGAGAGCCGGATCGTCGTCGCCTTGCGCGACGGCGCGCTCGCCGGGATGATGGCGCTCTACGACTTCACGATGCGCGTGCGCGCGCACGACGTCGCGGCGGTGGGGATGGGGAGCCTCGCGGTCGGCCTGGCGCACAAGCGGCGCGGGATCGCGCGCGCGCTCGTGCGCCGGTACCTCGACGATGCGCGCGCGAGCGGTGCGGCGTTCGCGCTGCTGCACCCGTTTCGCCTTGACTTCTACCGCGCGCTGGGCTTCGGGTACGGGACGCCGCTGCAGCGCTATCGGTTCGCGCCGGCCGCGCTGCGCGAGCACGGTGCGCGCGGGACGGTGCGGCTGCTCGGCGAGAACGATGTGGACGCGCTCCTCGCGTCCTCCGAGCGCCTGCGCGCGACGACGAACGGCCTGTTGACGCGCCACCGCGACACGACGGCGCGGCTGCTCGCCGACCCGCAGCTGCGCTACGTCGGCGTCGAGGACGACGGCGCGTTGCGCGGGTTCATGCAGACGAGCGTCTTGCTCGGCCCGGACGACACCTGGAATCGCAACGAGCTGCTGGTGCGCGACCTGCTCGCCGAGTCTCCGGCGCATCTCGCCGCGCTGCTCGGGTATCTGCGCGCGCAGCGCGACCAGTTCGCGCGCATCGTCGTCGAGACGCAGGACGAGAGCTTCGCGCTCGTCGCCGACGACCCGCGTGACGGGAGCGACGTGCGCATCGCGCCGCCCGCCACGCACCGCGTCGCGGAGACGGGCTTGGGGATCATGTACCGTGTGCTCGACGTCGAGCGCGCGTTCGCCCTGCTCGGCGCCGCCGAGACGCCGTTCGCGCTGCGCGTCGAGGTGGAGGACCCGTTCTTCGCGTCGACCTCGGGGGCGTGGACGTTCCGCTTCGGCCCGCACGGCGCGCCGCGCCGTGACGAGGGGGCGCGCGCCGACGCGACGCTCGCTCTCGGGATCCACGACTGCTCCTCGCTGATCGCCGGCTCGCTCGATCTGCGCGCGTTGCTGCGGCACCGGCTCGCCACGCTCGAACCGGCCGGCGCGCTCGAGCGCGTCACGCGCGCGTTGCAGGCCGATCAGCGTCCGCTCTGCACGACCCGCTTCTGATTGACGATGAAACTCACGATCCAGCTCTGCACCTACAACCGCGCGCACCTCTTGGGACGCGTCCTCGAAGCGTGCTTCGATCAAACGCTGCCCCCCGACCAGTACGAGGTGGTGCTGGTGAACGACGGATCGCGCGACGAGACGCCGGCGGTGATCGAGCGCGCGCGGCGGATCGCGACCTGCGCGTTCACCGTCGTGCACCAGGAGAACGCGGGGCTCGCGCGCGCGCGCAACGCGGGGATCGCGCGCGCACGCGGCGAGCGGATCGCGTTCATCGACGACGACGTGCTGCCGACGCCGGTCTTCGCCGCCGAGCACCTGCGCAGCGACGCGAAGCACGGCGACGTCGTCGTGCGCGGCGCGGCGATCAATACCGAGTCGTTCGACGCGCTCCCCGTCCCCGTGTGGTCGCTGAAGGACTACAGCGCGAACTGGTTCTGGACGACGAACGTCTCGGTGCGCCGGACGCGCCTCGACGCCGCCGGCGGCCGTTTCGACGAGTCGTTCAGCGAATACGGCTGGGAAGACATCGAGCTGGGGCTGCGCCTGCGCGCGCTCGGCACGAAAGCGGTCTTCAACCGCCGCGCCGTCGTGTTCCACTGGAAACCGCGGCCGAAGGGGACGAACGTCGAGGGGATGCTGCGGCAGGTGCGCGCGCAGGCGCGCACCGCCGTGCGGCTCGAACGGCTGCACCCGGGTTGGCGCGTCGCGCTCGCGATCGGCGACACCGTCCCGCAGCGCGCGCTCGGCGACGCGCTGAGGCGCAGCGGGATCGTGCCGCGGCTCGAGCGCGTGCTGAGCTTGTCGAAGCATGGCGTGAGCACCGCGGAACGCCGGCTCTCGCTCCCGCAGCTCGCCGCCGCGCGGCTGGTGGCGAGCGCCGCGTATTACGACGAGCTGGAACGCGCGAAGCGCGGATGAAGATCCTCCTTTCGCGGACCGATCGCGTCGGCGACCTCATCCTTTCGACGCCGGCGATCGCCTCGATCCGACGATCGTTCCCCGATGCGCACATCACGCTGGCGTGCAGCCGGTACAACGCCGTCGTCGTCGGGCGCTCGCCCGACGTCGACGAGCTCGCGCTCTATCCGGCCGAGGTGAAGCCGTCGGTCTTCGGTGCGCGCTTTCGGGGCGTCGATCTCGCCGTCGCGCTCGCGCCGCGCGAGGTCGATCACCGCATCGTCGCCGCGACACGGGCGCCCTCGCGCGTCGGCTACACGTACGCGCAGCGCTGGGCGGCCCGGCTGCTCCTGCCGACGATGCTGACCCGCGTCGTCATCAGCCAAGCCGATCCGGCGACCTCCGAGCGCCATCCCGAGCGCGTCGTCGCGCACGAGGTCGATCAAGTGCTCGCCGTCGCCGAGGCCGCCGGGGCGACGAAGCTGGTGCACGAGCTGGTCCTCCCCGTCACCGAGGAGGACCGTGACGCGGCGCGTGACCTTCCGCCCGCGCCGATCGTCGTGCAGCTCGGGAAGCGCTGGACCGAGGCCGGCTCCACGACGGAGAGCTGCGTGCAGCTGCTCCGCGACCTGCGGGCCCTGGGGCGCCCGCTCGTCGCCACCTACGTCGAGGACGGACGGCAGCTCGGGGAGACGATCCGAGCGGCCGAGGTCGCCGACGCGGTCCTCGGCGATCTGCCGTTCGGCGTCTGGGCCGCGGTCTTCGAGCGCGCCGCCTGCGTCGTCACGATCGACACCGGTGCGACGCATGTCGCAAGCGCGGTCCACACCCCGACGGTCGTCCTGTTCGAACACCGCTGGTTCCACCTGGCCTCACAGGAATGGTCGCCGTATCGCGTGCCGAACGCTGTCCTGCGGAAACCGCCGGACGAGACGGACGCCTCGCTGCGCGCATCGCGCGCCGAGATCGTCGCCGCCGTCGCATCACTGTTATGACCGATCAGCCGCGCATCTCCGTCGTCGTCCCGACGTACAACCGTCTCGACACGCTCCACTACGTGATCCCCTCGCTCGTCGGCCAGGACCTCCGGGCCGGCGAGTTCGAGATTCTCGTCGCCGACTCGAACTCGACCGACGGCACCAAGGAGTTCCTCGCCGAGGTCGCGCGCGAGTATCCGTTCGTGCGCCATCTTCCCGGGCCGTACACGGGGCGCGCGATGGCGCGCAACGCGGGGATCGCGGCGGCGCGCGCGCGGATCGTGATGTTCATCGATGCCGACATCATCGCGTCGCCCGATCTGCTCTCGCAGCACCTCGCGCACCACGACCGGCCCGGCACGCGTGCCGTCGTCGGGATGGAGGTGCAGGTCGACTCGTACGCAGACTATCTCGCGAAGCGCGATCAGCGCGCGCTGCGCAAGCCTCTGCACGGCGAGCGCCACAAGCGGCTCTCGTGGCTCTACTTCCTCACCGGGAACGCGTCGGTGCCGCGCGCGCAGCTCGAGCGCGTCGGACGCTTCGACGAGCACTTCACCGGCTACGGCCACGAGGATCTCGAGCTCGGCTATCGTCTGCAGCGCGCGGGGATCCCGATCGAGTACGAGCCGAACGCCGTCGACTATCACTGGCATCCCGTGCCGTGGGAAGAGCAGCAGGGGAAATACGAGCTCGCGGGTCGCTCGACGGTGCGTTTCTATCGCAAGCATCCCGCGTTCGACGTCCAGCTGCGTTTGGGGATGACACCGCTCTCGCTCGCCCTGCACGGTCTGATCGACCGCACCCCCGCGCTCAAGGCGTGGATCGAGAACGGGGCCGCGCGGCCCGGGTTCGCGCGCACGCTCTCGTACCAATATCACTATCTCACCGGAGTCAAGGCCGCCCTACGTGGATAAGTCCGTTACTCGTCTCACCTGCGGTGCGCTGGGCGCCGGCGACGTCGGAAACGCCGTCGAGCTGAACGGCTGGGTCCACCGCCGCCGCGATCACGGCGGGCTCATCTTCATCGACGTGCGCGATCGGTGGGGGATCACGCAGATCACGTTCGATCCCTCGAAGGGTGCGGTGTTCCACGAGGCGGAGACGCTGCGCAGCGAGGACGTGATCCGCGTGCGCGGGATCGTGCAGCGCCGTCCCGCGGGCACCGAGAACCCGCACCTCGCGACCGGGGAGGTCGAGGTGCCCGCCGACGAGCTCGAGGTGCTCAACCGCGCCGAGACGCCGCCGTTCGTCATCAGCTCCGCCGAGGAGCCCGACGAGAACGTACGCCTGCGCTATCGCTACCTCGATCTGCGCCGGCCGCGGATGCAGCGCAATCTCACGCTGCGGCACAAGATCGTCAAAGCGATTCGCGACTACTTCGACGAGCAGGACTTCCTCGAGATCGAGACGCCGAACCTCATCAAATCGACCCCCGAGGGCGCGCGCGACTATCTCGTTCCCTCGCGCGTCCACCGCGGCACCTTCTACGCGCTCCCGCAGTCGCCGCAGATCCTCAAACAGATCCTGATGATCGGGGGTCTCGGCCGCTACATGCAGATCGCGCGCTGCTTCCGCGACGAGGACCCGCGCGCCGACCGTCAGCCGGAGTTCACGCAGGTCGACGTCGAGATGACGTTCGTGCAGCAAGACGACGTGATCGCGATGATGGAAGGCGCGATTCGCAGCGTCTGGAAGCGCGCGCTGAACCTCGAGATCCCCGACCCGTTGCCGCGCTTCACGTACGCGGAGGCGATGCGCCGCTACGGCTCCGACAAGCCGGATCTGCGCTTCGAGCTGGAATTAACCGACGTCGCCGACCTCTTCGCGGGCGGCGCGTTCGCGCTCTTCGCGGGGCTCGCGGCGAGCGAGGGAAATCGCGTCGTCGCGCTGCGCTGGCCGGGCGGCGCCTCGCTTTCGCGGCGCGACTTCGACGCGCTGACCGAACAGGCCAAGCAGTTCGGTGCGAAGGGACTCGCGTACGTCACCTTCGCGCCCGACGGAATCAAGGGTTCGATCGCGCGGTTCGTCGATCCGGAGCTCGCTGCCGCGCTGCGCGCGCGCACGGAAGCGCAGGACGGCGACGCGATCCTGTTCGTCGGCGACACCGCGCGCGTCGCGTCCGACGTCGCCGGCAAGCTGCGGCTCGAGATCGGCGAGCGCTTGGGGCTACGCGATCCGGACGCGTTCGCGTTCTGCTGGGTGCTGGGCTTCCCGCTCTTCGAGCGCGACGAGGAGAGCGGCGAGATCACGTTCTCACACCATCCGTTCACCGCGCCGCTCCCGGGGCAGGAAGCGCTCTTCGACACCGATCCGCTCGCGATCACCGCGCAGCACTACGACCTGGTGCTCAACGGCTACGAGCTCGGCAGCGGCTCGATCCGCAACCACACGCCGGAGTTTCAGCGCCGCGTCTTCCGCCGGCTCGGGATGAGCGACGAGCAGATCGACGACCGGTTCGGTTTCTTCATGGAGGCGCTGAGCTTCGGCGCGCCGCCGCACGGCGGGATGGCGCTGGGGATCGACCGGATCGTGATGCTCGCCTGCGGTGAGACGAGCATTCGGGACGTCATCGCGTTCCCGAAGAATCAGATGGCGCGCGACGTGATGATGGACGCGCCCTCAGCGGTACCGGAACAAGCGCTCAAGGACCTCGGCCTACGCATCGTCGCGCCGCCGACGTAAGTGGATTGCGCTTCGCGCAATCCTTCGCGTTCGGCCTTCGGCCGATCCGCCCAAAGGTATTCTTGTGACTTAGGGGCGAGTGTCGCGGCGCGTTTCGCGAAAGAGCATCTTCTTGTTCAGCTCGCGCAGCGCGTCGATCGACTTCTTGTGCTCGTCGCTCCGTCCGTATTTGTTCGCTGCGCGCAACGACGCGTCGAGGCTGCGCTCGCGGGCGGCGTAGACGAGGAAGGCGGACAGGTCGCGGTCGTCGATCCGGTACTCCATGGCTAGCCCAGTGTATACCCATGGCGCCGTGCACTGCACGCGCGCGCGCGCACATGCATGATTCCGTTACCGACTCTTGTCGCTAGCGAGACGAAACTCGCCTGCGCCGCTCCACGGCGGCGTCACGCCAGCTCGGAGAGCGCGCGCGCTCGCGTAAAGACGGCGTCGAGCATGGGCTCGGTCAGTACCCCGGTTTGTGTGTTCTGTCTGCTCGGGTGATACGAGGCGAGGATCGTCACGCCGCGCAGCTCGCCCAGGTCGACGAACGATTCGGCGAGGTGCGCGAACGGTGCGCGGCGCGAGCGATACGCACCCGACTCACGTACGAGCAGATGCATCGTGTCGTCGGCGATCTTGCCGAGCGTGACGATGACGCGCGCGTCCCGCAACGCGGCGAACTCCTCGCGCAGATACGGCAGACAGCTCGCGCGCTGCGCGGGCGTCGGCTTGTTGTCCGGCGGTGCGCAGCGCACGGCCGCGGTGATGAACGCGTCGTGCAGCACGAGACCGTCGTGGCGATCGATCGCGTGCGGCTGGTTCGCGAAGCCGGCCCGGTGCAGCGCGCGGTAGAGCCACTCGCCGCTGGCGTCGCCGGTGAACGGACGCCCGGTGCGGTTCGAGCCGTGCGCGCCCGGCGCGAGGCCGACGAGGACGACGCGCGCGTGCGGATCGCCGAATCCCGGCACGGGTTTGGCCCAATAGTCGTGCTCGCGATACGCACGGCGTTTCACGCGCCCGATCTCGGCGCAGTACGCGCGCAGCTCGGGACACTTGCGGCAGGCGATGACGCGCTTGTCCAGCGCGGCGAGCGAGGATGGGGTCAGCGGAACGACTCCCGGAGGAACGTGGCGAAGGCGCGCGCGGCGGCGTTCGGGACGCTGCCGCGCCGCGAAGCGAGAGCGATCGCGCGCTCCAGCTTCGGCTCGCGGAGTTCGACGATCGCGACGTGCGGTCCGGGCGCCTCGAGGAAGGTGCGCGGCAGCAACGCGATCCCCAGGCCCTCCGAGGCGAGCGTCCGCAGCGTCAGCGTGTCGGCCGACTCGACGACGATCCGCGGGACGAAGCCTTCGCGGCGCGTCGCTTCGAGGAGCGTCGCGTGCAGACCCGAGCCGCGCCGGAACGTGACCCAGTCCTCGTCGCGCAGCCCGGCCATCGTTGTCGTCCCGATCCGCGCCAACGGGTGCGCGGCGGCGACGGCGATCGCCAGCGGATCGCGGTAGAGCGGGACGAACGCGACGTCGGGATACGGCGCGGGATCGTCGACGTTGACGATCGCGACGTCCAGCTCGGCGGCGCGCAGCTTCGCGAGCATCTCGTGGGTGACGTCCTCGCGCAGCGCGAGCTCCACGTCGGGATGGAGTCGGTGAAAGCGCGCGAGGATCGCCGGCAGCGCCGTCTCGCTGAAGAGCTGCAGCGAGCCGACGACGACGCGTCCGCGCACGACGCCGGCGTGCTCCGCCATCTCGCTGCGCAGCGCCTCGACGTCGCTGAGGATCCGGGCGGCGCGTTCGATGAACACGGCCCCCGCCGGCGTCGGCCGCACGCGGCGGCTCGTGCGCTCGAAGAGCCCCACCCCGAGCTCGCGCTCAAGGCTCCCGACGGCCTGGGAGAGTGCCGGCTGGGCGACGCCGAGCACGTCGGCGGCCCGGGTGAAGCCGCCGCTGCGTCCGACCTCGACGACGGCGCGGAGCTGGCGCAGATCCATGCATCACACGTATTGGAGCGAGACCGTCCATCGTCTTGCTCGATGGTCGCACGCGTGCGATGATCGCCTTCTATGGCCCGCCTCGACGTCCGCGCGATGACGCTCCTCTCGTTCGCCCACGTGGTGGACGACTACAACCAGAGCTTCATCCCGGCGCTTCTCCCGTTCCTGATCATCCAGCGGCACCTCACCCACGAGACGGCGGCCGGCCTGGTCTTCGCACAGGCGATCTCCTCGTCGGTCGTCCAGCCGGCGATCGGCGTCCTCGCCGACCGGCGCTCGATGCCGTGGCTGATCGCGCTGGGGATCTTCCTGGCGGGCTGCGGGGTCGCGGCGATCGGCTGGCTCTCGCCGCTCTGGGTCCTGTATCTCGCGGCCCTCGTCAGCGGGATCGGCGTCGCGGCCTTCCACCCCGAGGCGGCGCGCTTCGCGAACTACGTCGCCGGCGACCGGAAGGCGAGCGGGATGCGCTGGTTCACCGTCGGCGGGAATCTCGGCTTCGCCGTCGGGCCGACCTTCGCGACCGCCGCCGTCGCGGCGTGGGGCCTGCGGGGGACGGCCGCGGCGTTCGTCCCCGTCACGCTCGTCGCGGTGATCGTGCTGTTCGAGCTGCGGCGCCTGCGCACGTTCGTCCCCACGCAGGCGAAGCGCCGGGCCGCCGAGGGGGTCGACAACTGGCCGGCTTTCGGGAAGCTCAGCGCGTTCGTCATCATCCGCTCGATGACGTACCTGGGGCTGGTCTCGTTCATCCCGCTCTACGTCGTCGAGGAGCTGCGGGTCCGCCCCGCCGTCGGTGACGCGGCTCTGACGGCGTTCCTCTTCGCCGGGGTCGTCGGGACGATCGCGGGCGGCCCGCTCGCCGATCGCTTCGGCCGCAAGCCGATCCTGCTCTGGTCGACCGGCGCGACGACGGTCGTCGCGTTCGCCCTGATCGCCCTCACCCACGGGGGCGGCCTCGCGGCGGCGATCCCGCTCCTGATCCTGTTGGGCCTGGTCCTCTACGCCTCGCAGGCCCCGATGGTCGTCCTCGGCCAGGAGTACCTCCCGACCCGTATGGGCTTGGCGTCGGGCGTGACGCTCGGCCTCGCCGTCTCGCTCGGCGGGATGTTCACGCCGGTCCTGGGCTGGATCGCCGACGCCCACGGTATCACGGCCTCGATCGTCACGCTCGCCGTGCTCGCCGCGCTCTCGCTGGTCATCGGCTTCACCCTCCCCTCGGAGCGGCGCCGCCGGCCGGCCCTGGGGGAAGCCGTCGCCTGACCTGCCCTCAGCGCAAGCCGGGGAAGCCCAACCCGGCGAGCGCGGTGTAGGTCACGACGCCGACGGCGGTCGAGAGGTTGATCGAGCGCACGGCGCCGGCGCGCATCGGGATGCGCAGCGCACGCTCGGGGTGCGCGTCGAGCAGCGCCTGCGGCAGCCCCGCCGTTTCCTTGCCGAAGACGAGCACGTCGCCGTAGGCGAACGCCGCCTGCGCGTACGTCGCGGCCGCGCGCGTCGAGAGCAGCCACATGCGGCTCGGCGGGAACGCCTCGCACAGCGCGTCGAGCGACGGATGGACGACGACGCCGAGCGCATCCCAATAGTCCAGCCCCGCGCGCTTGAGCTCGCGGTCGTCGATGCGAAAGCCGAGCGGCTCGACGAGGTGCAGCGCGCAGCCGGTCGCGGCGCAGAGCCGCGCGACGTTGCCGGTGTTCGGCGGGATCTCCGGCTCCACGAGCACGACGTGCAGCGGCGCGTCGCGCACCGCATCGAGCGCGACGAGCCGATCCTGCGGCTGCGTTCTCACGAGGTGACTCGTGGCTCGGTTCCGTTGGCGAGCGCGACCAGCTCCGCGGTGCGTTCGCGGGGAGCGACGAGATACGCCACCCCGCCGTGGTTTCGGAAGATGCGGTCGAGCGCCGCGCGGTCATAGCGCGTCGCGACGGCCGGATGCGCCGGATCGTTGACGAGGACCGTCCCGTGCTCGAAGCCGCGTACGACGATCAGGTGACCGTCGCTGTGTTCGAGCGGCGCGCCGGGCAGGTCGCGGCCGTTCCAGGCGATCGAGATCGCCACCGGCAGCCCGGCCTCGACGAAGGCCGCGACGTGATCGATTCCGCGCAGGTACGCGACGATGCCGCGCAGTCCGCGCGCACCGGCGTACGCCGCGTTGAACGCCCAGTTACCCGTGCCGTCGTACGATGCGTCGAACACCGCGCGCGCGACGCCGGGCACGTCGGCGGCGACGCCGTGGAAGCGCAGCAGCATCGTGAGCGCGGTCGGCGAGCACCACGCGCGCGCCGATTCCGGATGACCGGGGATCGTCTGCGAGAGCGCGGGGACGTCGAGCGGGGCGACGCGCATCCGGGCCACGGTGCGCGCATCGTCCGGCGGCGGCACCGAGACCGCGACGGCGTCGAGCGCGACGGTGCTGGTGACGCCGATCCCGGAGAACGGGACCTCGCTGCGGACGACGTCGACGGCGATGCGCGTCTTCGCGTCCGCACCGTCGAGCGAGCGCCGCTCCTCTGGCGACCAGCGCGTGTAGAGCAGCGGTTCGGCGATGCTGCCGTCGGTGCGGTGCACCGCCAGCGCGATCCCGCCGGCGGCCGCCTCCGCGTTCCACGAGACGATCGCGCGTGTCGCGGGCGGTACGCGGAGCAGCGCCTGGTGGCCGGGCCGTTCGATCAGACGCAGCATCGGCTTAGATCGTCCACTCCCAGCAATTCCAGAAATCCGAGATGTACGAGGCGGGCTTGAAGTTCTTCAGGTCGCTGTTGTACGCCGTGTAGTCGTTCTGCCAGTAGAGGAAGATCACCGGCGCCAGCTCGTAGATGCGTTCCTCTTCGCGCTGGATGAGCGCCTTGCGCTTCGCACGGTCGAACGTGAGGTTTGCGGCATGGCTGGTCTGCGTGAGGATCGGATCGTTGAGCCAGGTCGTGTTCGCACCGTGCGGCGGGATCGCGTTCCCGCTCCAGAGACCTTCGTTGTCGGGATCGGGCGCGTTGGTCTCGATCGTGAACTCGCTGTCGAAGTGCCCGGTGTAGACCGGCCCGTTCTGCGCGAACAGCAGGCTGGTCTGGTAGTTCTTGATCTGGAGTTGGATCCCGACTTGCTTGAGGTCTTGCTGCATCTGCAACTCGGCTTGGACGTTCGCCGGCTTCGAGACAGTCGTCGAAACCGAGAACGCCAGCGGGACGCCGTTTTTGCGGCGTACCCCGTCGGCGCCGGTTTTCCACCCCGCGGCGTCGAGCAATCGCTTCGCGTCGGCGAGGTTGAAATGGCGCGGCGCGATCCCGTCCGGCGCAGCCCACGAGCTCGGCAGGATGTCGGTCGCGGCGCGCTCGTTGTAGCCGTGATAGATGGTGCGGTTCATCTCGTCCCAGTCGATCGCCTCGCCGATCGCGCGCCGGACGCGCACGTCCGCGAGGACGGGCCGCGAGGTGTTGAACGCGAGCCGGCGATAGTTCGCGGTCAATCGCTTCGCGACGGTGATCCCTTGCAGCTGGGCCAGCCGGCCGATCTGGTTCTCGGCGACCGACGGATAGAGATCGACCTCGTGCGTCTGGAGCTCGGAGAAGAGCGTGTCGGCGTTCGGGACGATCCGATACGAGATGTGCTGCAGCCCCGGCTTCCCGCGCCAGTAGTGCGGGTTCGGCGCGAACTCGAGCGACGAGCCGTGATCCCAACGCGTGAGGACGAACGGGCCGCTCGAGATCGGGTGCGTGTTGAACGGCGCGTGGTTGATGTCGGGAAGATTCTGCAGCAGGTGCGCGGGGAGCGGCGGATACCCGGCGCCGCCCTCCGCGAAGATCCCGAGGATCCCGCCGTAGGGCTGCTTGAGGCGCACGACGACGGTATACGGATCGCGCAGCGTCATCGACGCGATGTCGGACCACCCGGTGCGCAAGCGCGTGTCGTTGCGGTCGTTCATGACCGCCTTCCAGGTGAAGACCAGATCGCGGCCGTCGTACGGCGCGCCGTCCGACCACTCCATCCCGCGCCGCATGTGCAGCGTGATCGTCTTCTCGTCCTTGGAGACCCCGCCGTTGGCGAGCGA
>DATJHK010000104.1:0-129315 GCA_035493875.1 Candidatus Limnocylindria bacterium | reverse complement strand
ATCTGCGAGGTCGTCGCCGAGGCGCATCCCGACTCGACGCAGTTCGACCCGAAGAGCGAGTACTACGACCGCACCTCCAAACGCGCCGAGCCGAAGTGGTGGTGCGTCGACGTCGGCTTCGTGCGCGCGTTCCCCCGGATGGTCTCGCTCGAGGAGCTGCGCGGAATCCCCGATCTGGCCTACATGCCGCTGCTGCGCCGGGGACAGCGTCTTTCCGTGCAACCCGTCTCTCCCGATGAATGGAAGACGATCGTCGCTCTGGCCGGCGGCTAGTCCCCGGAATCGCCACTCCCCCCGGATACCAGAACGAGTGACGACCTTGTCGTCCAGGGCGCCGACGACACCGTTTCGGAGGGACTCGCGAACGCCGGCAATCGCCGTGAGGAGTTCGCTCCGGAAGCCGCGTGCTCCAACCCTTGCTCCGTGCAACAGCACGAGAACGTTGTGTAATCACTAGCACACGCCGTCGTGTCGAGCGGCACATCTGTCTTGTGAGAGACTGCACGATTCCGCTCTTTTGAGACACGGCGTCTATACAACGCCTTCACTGGCATGCCAAGACAGGTGGACGTGCCGTCCGCTTGCGGCGCGTCTCCGACTTGTGCCATCGAAAGGTGTTCATGCTCCAGAGATCTGCCGGTACGGCACTTCTTGCCATGTTATTTCTTGTGGCGGGCTGCGGCGGCGGCGGCACCGCGGCTGTTCCTTCCGCAATCGGCGACGCCGCCGCGCCGAACGGCGACACGGTGGCGATCGCAAGCCGCAAAGTAAGACATCCCAGTCCGTCGCCAGGGCCGTCCTCCACGCCAGCGCCGACGGGGAGCTCGACGCCGTCGCCAACGTCCGCCGTGACGCCGCTTCCGGCAAGCGCGTTCAACGACTCCGTGGGCGTCAATACCCATATCAATTATTACGGATCGGCATATGATACCGGGTACGCGACGTGGTCGCCGACGCTGCTCAATTCACGCATCAAACACGTCCGCGACCAGTTCTGCAATTGGGGAACGGCGAGCACGTTCTGTACGCAAACCTGGGCCCAGCGCTGGAACCAATTCGCGGCCGCCGGCATTCACTTTGATGTGATCAGCAACCCCTGGATGGGCTGGAGCAGCAGCTCAACCGGTGGCTGCCACGGGACCTGCTTCTTGGGCTACCCCGCAGCGCTCGGACTCACGTCGAGCGGCATCGAGGCCTACGAAGGCCCGAACGAGTGCGATGAAAGCAGCAACTGCACGAGTTACGGGACCACGACGCAAACCCAGACGTTCACCGTGGACACCTGGACGCCGCTCCTCTGGACGCTTCGTTCGGCGACGACCGCGATCTACAGCCCCGCAATGGCCTTTCCGAACGACTATTCACAATTCGGCAATCTATCGCAGTACATAAACGTCGGCGCCATTCACGACTACACGAAGCCCCTGCAGCCCGAGTACAGCAACGGAACCAGCCTCGGCATCGCCGCGTGGCAGAGCGGCACCGCGCCGATGACCGGGACAGCCCCTCTGATCACGACCGAAAACGGCTATAACACCGATCCGACCTTCGCCAATGGGGGCGTCTCTCAGCTGGCGCAGGAACGCTACACGCCGCGGATTCTGCTTACGCACCTCGAGCACAACATCAGGCGCGTCTACCTCTACGAGCTGATCGACCTCGGCACCTCAGGTTCAGGGAACATGTGGGGCCTGCTCAACGCCAACTACACGCCGAAGCCCGCCTGGACGCGCCTCACACAGCTCATGAACTACTTCGCCGATTCCGGCACGGCATCGCTCGCTCCGCTCTCGTACTCGTTATCGGGCGATACCACTGGGGTTCTGAATAAAGTGCTCTTCGAAAAGTCGGACGGCAGCTATATCCTCGTCCCTTGGCTGGGAACGCAGCTGTGGAACCCGTCTTCGGACAGCGATCTGGCGCCGAGCACCGAAACCCTCACGCTCCAACTTCCCTCGACCGTGACCTCGGTGACGGTGACGAAATTCGCAGACAACGGCGCAACGACCACGACGACGCTCTCCGGAACCAGCGGACGTTTTTCGCTGCCGGTCAGCAGCCTGATCGAAGGGGTGGCATTCCACCCGTAGGATCATCGAACGGACGGACGGTGCGGCGTAATCTCAGAACACGGAGCATCGCCGCTCCGAGCCTTCGACTCGCGGCGCGCGGCGAACCCCGCATACATCTCCTCGATCTCCGCCGCGACCCCGTCCCATGAATAGCCGCAGGCGGTCGCCACCGCGTTCGCGCGCAGCTCGCGCCACCGCGGAGGGTCATCGAGGAGGGACGCGATCGCTTTTCTCAGTGTTTCCGCGTCGCGTAGCGGGACGACGATACCGTTGCGACCGTTCTCGATGTACGACATCGGCCCCGGCGTCGCCGTCACAACGGGGACGAGGCCGCATGCCATCGCCTCCAGCGGCGCAACCGCAAAGCCTTCGCTCCGCGAGGGGAACGCGAAGATGTCGTAGCTCGCCAGCAGGCGCGGGAGCTCGTCATTCTTGAACGTCGGCACCACGCAGATGCGCTCCCGCAGCTCACAAGGATAGTCTGCGAGCACCGCATCGGCATCGGCCACGGTCCCGAAGAGGCCCAACGTTAACCCCGCGTACTCCGAGAGTAGGGCACGCATCGCCAGGCGAAGTTCCGCACGCCCTTTCATCTCCGTATAGCGTCCGATGAAAGCGATGTGGCGGGGCGCGTCGAGAGGCGGTTCCTGAGCGAGAAGCCGCCGAGCGTTGTGCACGAAGCAATTCGCGATACCGTTCTTCACGAGGACGGCGCGATGAGGCGCGACACCAAGGCGCTCGACCGCATAGGTCCGGTCGACGTCGTTGAGAAAGAGCGCGACGTGCGCATGCGAAAACGACGTCGCGCATTCCCATAGGCGATAGCCGCCATGGTAGAACGGATACTTCCAAGAGAGCTTCTCTTCCCCGAACCGTCTTGCCGCGAGCCGAGCATCGTGCGCGATGTGTTCGAGGCCGTGGCTGCGCGCTGCGATGACGGGTATCGACGCGCGGAAAAGCGCCGGTACGAGGCTCAAGACCCAACCATCCCCCGACGAGAGATCGAGGACGTCGTACCGCGGATGCGTGGCGACGAACCACGCGACGAACCACGGGTACACGTAGCCTCTGAACCGCGGGGGGAGAGGGACGCGATCGAACGACAGGATGTCGACCGCGTGCCCGCGCCCGCGGAGCGCGTCGGCCAGTCGAAGCGTAACACCCGGCGCACCGGTGTCGAGGTCCAAGGCGTGATGGATCGAGATCAGGATGCGCATCGCGGCCCCCGGCGGCTACGCCGAACGGTTCCGAGATAGGTGTTCATCCGCTTCCACAGCCGGCGTGGGTCGAAAAAGAACCGCTTTCCGTCAAAGACGACACGGCCGCCGTCGACCGTGATCGTGTGCACGCCGCGTGGAAAGGGACCGTGCGGATCCGGTCTGAGCACCGCGATCGGTTCCTCCTCGTATGAGATCGGCGTGCAGACACGAACGTGATTCACCACCAACGCGCCGCCGTACGTCGCGGAGCAGTCTTGCGCGGGGCGGTACAGCTTGCCGTCAAGCGAAAAGGGCGTGCCACCCGACCGGGAAGATCGTACGTCGATCTTGACCGGATTCAACGGATGGGGAATCCACGGGCCCTCGAGCTGGTGCGAGTGCAGCAGGCAAAGATTCTCGTGCGATCCGAGGCGCCGATCGCTGTACGCGATCCAGTAGCGTCCGTCATGCTTGAAGAGGGTCGGATCGTCGGCCGGTGTTCCGCTCTCGATGACGGAAAGCGCGCGTACCGCGTTGGCCGGGAGAAGCTCGAAGAGCACGAGCGAATGCGACGCGGCCATCTCCGGGAGCAAGAAGACGCGCCCGTCTTCACGGAACGTGCACGGATACGAGAGATGCAGGCCGGGGATCCCCAAATCGACCGGATACTCCTCGGTGACCGTGTCCCCGGCCAACCGTAACGCGCGCAGGACTCCGATCGCGCGCCGGTAGTCATATCGCTCGCACAGGACGACATCCGCCCGTCCAGGCCAAGGGAATGGATCCGCAACATAGGAGCCGGCCGACGGCGACTCGATCCAGCGGTCTGCACGCAGAGCTTGCGAGCGCGTCAACGCATCCACCGGTGCATCGAGGATCCCGATTGCCCAATAATCGTTCAGCGCCGTCTCCCGCGCGATGGTTACGAATCTCGCCAGGAACGCGCGGAGTCGACCGACCAAGATTCCCGTATTGGACCGAGCCCGTGTAATCGGAACGATCTCAGACGCCCAGTCTCGCCCCGTTCCGTCTCGCTGCAGCGCCGACGCCACGAGCTGCGCCGCAACGGTGCCGACGCGCCGAAGCAAACGGCGGTACCAATGCCGGTTGGAGATGTGGGCCTCCGCCAGAACGGTCCAGCCGGAGGCGGCCGGTCGTGCTTCGATCAGGAAGACCGAGGCAACGAACGGAACGCGAGAGCAGTCCTCGAGCAAGCAGAACGGATTCAGGATCGCCTCGCCGCTCCTGTCCACGACGCGCCAGTACCGTCCGCTGAACCCACCGGGCGGGTCGTTTCCGAAGAAGTCGATGACGATATCGACGTCTTCCGCCACGGCGGCATCCGTTGTGAAACGAACCGGTCTCACCAACTCGTGCCGCGCGTCCCACCACTGAAGATCACTGGCGGATACGACCCGTGCCCATGGCTTCGAAGCCGCCGCCGTCGATTCGCCCTCGACGACGACGGCGTTCGACGAGACGGCGGCTTCGAGTCGAGCACCGAGCGGTGACGTTCGAGCGATACCACGAAAGCAAACGCGCGGCGGTGCGTGTTGCATCTGGAGCATGTGCTCAGCGGCCTCGTATCCAAGCGAGGTCGGAACGGGAGACGATGAGCCTGGGCACGCGAACGCCCAGCACCAGCGGCATCCCGAGGAGGACGCACGCGAGGCGGACCAACGCGGCAACGAGCAACGAGAGAGCCGCGCCGCTCACGCCCATGACCGGTACGAGAACGAGCATCAGACCCAGGGAAACTGCCAAACCGGCTGCCTGGATGAGGGTGACGATACCGGGCCGGCCGCTGCCGGCATACGATTGATAGAAAAGCCCGACGGCGTTTCCGGGAACGGTCGTGAGGAGCAGGATGAAGAGCGGACCGCTGGCCGCGGCAAACTTCGGACCGTACAGAACCATGAGGAGCTGTGGGCCCAGCAGCCCCAGACACAGCGCTGCGACCGCATTGACCACGCTCAGTATTCTCACGGCCGCAGCGACCGCATCGGCGATCGTAGCCACCGGCCGCGCCGCGAGGGTCGGGAACAGAACCGTCTCGGCTGCCGTCGGCAACAGATTCAGGAGGCGCGCTACGCTCAATCCGACGACGTAGATCCCTAGCGCATTGGCGGGCAACATCGCGGCGATAATGACTTGGTCGAGATAGACCGAAGCCGCGCCGAGAACGTCAACCCCGTAAAACCGAAATCCGTAGCTGAGCAGGCGTACCATCAGCGGCAATCGCACCGTGAGACTCGGGCGAACGCGGTACCTTGCCAACGCGGCCAGGTACAGAAAGACGAGCGCCTGCGGGCAGACGTAAGCTGCGGCCGCCGTCGCCGGCGTGAGGCGCTTCAACAAAATCAGCACGCCGATGGCGATCAGGGTGGCGAGGCTTTGCAGATAACCTGGCCGATTTGCTGCAACGAAGCGCGTTCGTGCTTCGAGGACGGCCGTGAACGTGAAGCATGCGCTCATGACCGGCGTCGCGAGAAGAAACACACGCGCAAGCTGCACCGTCGCGGGTCGGTAGTTCGCCAACCACCGGGGCTCCAGGAACCAGCCCACCGCCACGGCGATGACACCGGCGACGAACGTCAGCAGAAGGGTGATGTCGATGTACTCGCGCTCGCGCACGGGATCGGCCTTGATGTTGTAGATCAGCGACGCATGCAGTCCGAGTGTCGCGAAGCTCGCGAGGACCTGCGGAGCGAGCATGAATGCGGCTTGCTCTCCGCGGCCTTCGGGACCGAGCAGGGCCGCAGTGAGAAGACCGGTGCAGAGGTTCAGGGCGAGCGAGACCGAGCGCAGCATCGTGACCTGAGCGACGGCCAGAACGGACCTGTGCAAAGAGGCCATCATCGACCCTCTTCACCGGCATTGTCGATGGCTTCGGGTGCTCAACGTTCTATTTGCCGCCGACCATGCAGCCCGACTCGATCGCGACCATATTGAGATCGGCGCGGTATCGTATCCAGGTGATCTCGTGAGGAACGCCTTGATCGTCCATCACGCAAGCGACGACGTTCGGCGCAAGTGCCCTGAGCTCAGCGATCAACTCGGCGACGGTCACTTCGGGCACGCCACTACCATCGTGGCAGCAGCAAGCAAAGCCCAATGGCCAGAGCATCAACGAAGGCATTGGTTCGTGATCGCTGCGCTTCATCATCGTGTACTCGTCGATTGATCCGTCCATGCAAGCTGAATGTCCGTCCGTTCGATCGACGGTCGCCGGGTGCGACCTCCTTCATGTGCTCCTGCGCGCGGCCGGCCGATCGCCACGGTCCGTAAACCCATGAAGCGGCCGAGCACGACCGGCTTGAACATCCACCACGCGGGTCGGCCGAAGGCGGCCCGTCTGAAGCACTGCGCACATCCGGGAAGGCTCGTGTGCCCGATCAGCACCGCCCAGGCGAAGAACACGGGCCAGCATCGTAGCGGGAGGTACTCCAAAATGACGACCGTTTCATTATACGACTCGTTCCTGACGGCTTCGGAGGATCTGCGGCGGCGGCCGTCATCGTCGAGGCGCTCCGCGCTGAAGTGGTCAACGGCGACCGCGGGATCGTACAGCAGGCGCCAACCCATTTGCTTGACGCGAAGAGAAAAGCCCATGTCGTTATTCAGTTGCGCCCCAGCACCGAGAAGCCGCGTGTCGAACCGAAGCGCCCCCACTGCGCGCATCCGATAACTCATGTTCACGCCTTTGAGGACATCGACGTAACGGGGTGGTCCGACGCCTCGATGGTGGTTGCCGATGTGTCGCCCAAACCACTGGATCTTGCCGACTACGGCACGCTCTCGATACCGACGACCGTCATGCAGATGGTCGCGTCCACCCACGCCGCCGATGGTCGAATCGGACGCGAAATGCCGAGCGATCCGCTCCAGCCAGGAGGGCCGCGGCATCGCGTCGTCATCGGTAATGGCGACCACCTCGCCCTCCACGCGTTCGAGGCCCGCGTTCAGCGCGGCAACCTGACCGGGCACGTCGACCAGCACGATCTGCAAAGGTAATCGAAAAGACTCACGCGAGAGAAGCGCCAACGTCTCGGTGTCGGACTCTCGCGCGACGACGAGCACCTGCGTCGCACTCTTCGTCTGCTCCTCGAGCGCGTGGAGGCAGCGTGCCAAATGCTCCGGTCGCCGAAATGTCGGTATCAGCACTGAGAGCTGCATAACACCTCTGCGTACACCGACTTCACCTGCTTGGCGATCGTCGGCCAACTGAAGTGCGCGCGCGCGTATGCTGAGCACTCCTGATCGGTGGGCAGCCCGCGTCGCCCCGACAATGCCTCCCGCAACCCGTCGGCAATGGCAGGCGCGCTGCTATTCTCCAGGATCAGATGCTCGGAGAGGCCGGCGACGACTTCCGGTAGACCGCCGACCGGGGTCACGAGCGCGGGGGTACCGCAGGCGAGCGACTCTGCGACGACCAGGCCGAACCCCTCGAGCGCCACGCTCGGCACGATCGAAAGATCGGCTGCACGGTAGTACCACGGCAGGTCGTCCTCGGACACCCTTCCGGTGAGCACGACGTTGCCCCTGAGCCCGTACTCCTCCACCATTCGCTCGAGCAGACGAAAGAGGTGGCCCCCGCCGACGATCACCAAAAGCGCGTCCCTATGCTCCCGACGGATTTCGGCGAACGCCGCGATGAGGTGTTCGAGCCCCATGCGTTTCGCCAGCCGCCGTACGGCTACGATGATGGGTCGGTCGAGCGGTAACCTCAGGTACATGCGCGCATCCGCTCTCGAGCGCGCCGCATGATATCGCCCGACATCGACTCCGCCGGGGATAACCGCGATGTCGTGCTCCGGTACACCGTAACAACGATGCAACACGTCGCGAAATGCGCGCGTGAGTACGATCGCCTTGCGTGCACGCGCGTAGACTGCTCGCTCAATGAACAGCTTGCTCAGCACAACGAAGCGCGAACGTCCCTCGACCCGCGCTTCAGCGGCCCACGGGCCGTGGAAGTGAACGATGAGAGGCAGATGCTTCACGAGGTCGAGGCAGGCAAACGTAAAGAGCGCGAAGTGCGAAGCGACGACGTCAACGCGCTCCGACTCCAGAATCTCACGAACGGCACCGCGGACGTTCCAAAGACGTTCGGCGAGCGGCGCATCGTATGCGGACACGATGCGGATGCCCTCGCATTGCCGTGCCACCATCGAAGTTCGTCCCGTTACGACGCCGTGAACCGCGACCCGCTCCGTCTCGAGGTGGTCGGAGATCGCCGAAAAGAAGCGACTGCAGCCTCCTCCGATGCCGTCAGGGAACCATTCGAGTCCGAACTCGAGCGCGGACAGCTCTGCGGCTCGGCGCGCTTCGTTCGCGCATAGCGCCCTCATACGAGGCCATTGTCGCATGCGACCGGCAGCAGTCCCATCCCTACCGCTAGGGACGCCTTGCGGCCGTTGCGGTGCCCCGCGTGTACGCGCTCCGAGCGCGGGATTGCAAGAATCCCCGACGTTGGGGATGAGCGACGATGCACGGCAATGGTAATATCACGCCGGCGCGATCAGACAGATGACGGGCAACGGTGACATGAGCGTATCTGCACGACTTCGAGCGCTCCTCCTTCGCACACGCACGATCGGTGGTGCGGCGTTTTTCCTCGCCGCGCTCGGCTTCGGCACCGTTCCTGCACTGGCACAGATCCATCCCGGCGATACGGTCGCGGTCGTCGTTTACAACCACCCTGACCTCTCTGCACGCGTAACCGTCGACGCCGCGGGCGACATCTCGTTGCCCCTTGTCGGGACGGTGCCGGCACGTGGTGCCGAGCCGGAGCAGCTCGCGCAGCGCGTTCGCGCCGGTTTATCCCGGTATATATCCAAAGTCGCGGTAGCGGTTCAACTCGTCTCCCGCAACCAATCGATCTTCGTGTCGGGCGGACCCGGTGGGGTCCTGCCGTACACGCCGGGGGAAACCCTATCGGGAGCGATTGGGCAACTGGAGTCGCCGCAAGGGATCCCTCCGAACACGAGTGCGGCGACGCCTGCAAACGCCGCGACGCACGACCTTCTGCACGGCCGCGTCGATCTGCGCCACGTCACGGTCGTGCGTGATGATCGCGTGCTCGGCCCCTTCAACGCAATGGCGCTTCAATCGAACGGCGGCGTAGACCCCGTGCTCTTGCCGGGAGACACGATCCGGCTCGTAGACAAGCCGATTCGCGTGGAGGTTCACGGTGAGGTGCGGGAGCCCGGTACGGCATACTTGAACGACGGCGAGAGCCTCAGCGACGCGCTGCTCCAAGTCGGGGGACTCGTCCCGACCTCGGCGCTCACGCGTATCCTGCTGAAGCGCGGCGACCGCGAGGAGCTCGTCGCCGCCGGTGGACCTCAGCTTTCGGCGGCCGCCCATAACGGCGATATCATCACCGTCCAGCGAGCGCCCCGTGTCGGCGTGTTCGGAGCCGTGCAGAAGCCGGGAGACGTGGTCCTCACCGGTGACGAATCGCTGCTCAGCGCCGTCTACAACGCCGGGGGCCCCGTGAAGCACGCCAACGTCTCGCGTGTGCTGCTCTTCCGCTCCGGGTCGTACAGCATTCACGACATCACCGCGCTGACGAGCGCGCCGGAAAAGGACGCCAACCCGACACTCCGCGACGGCGACGCCGTGTTCGTCCCAGACGGTCGCAACTCCGACTGGAACTCGATATGGGCGGCAGTCGCGACCGCGGTGCATTTCATTCCGTAAGCGGAACGCAGAACGATGCTGGTAACGAAAGAATCGGAGCTGATGGTCGATGCAGGTGACGGGCACCTGATCTACGGTTTGCTCCCCTCGCGTGTAGCCGTTCCGGCGGTTCCGCGGACATGGCACCTCTGCAAGCGGTTCATCGACGTCACGCTCGGAATCGTACTCATCGTCGTCACCGCACCGATCGTTCTCGTCGCGTCGGTGGCTATCGTGCTCGTCTCGTCCGGGTCGCCGATCTTCTCGCAGCCGCGCGTCGGAAAGGACGGGCGGATATTCAGGCTTTACAAGCTGCGGACCATGGTTCCCGGAGCGCACCGGCTACACGACGAGATGCGACGCCTGAACGACGTTAGCGGCCCCGTTCTGAAAATAAAGTGCGACCCGAGGCTCATTTCGATCGGAGCATTCCTCCGCCGTTACAGCATCGACGAGCTGCCGAACCTGTGGAATGTCGTTCTCGGCGACATGTCGCTCGTCGGACCCCGCCCGCCCCTGCCGGCTGAGGTGTTGAATTATGACGTGCGAGCCTTCCGCAGGCTGACGGTCAAACCGGGCGTGACCTGCTTGTGGCAGGTTTCAGGTCGGTCCGATGTTTCTTTCGACGAGTGGATCGAATTGGACAACCAGTACATCGACAACTGGTCGCTGACACTCGATGTTCGCATCCTCGCCGCGACCGTCCCAGCCGTATTTCGTGCCAGGGGTGCATACTGATGAAAACAAGGAAGCCACGAATCGCGATCGTGAGCGACGCGATGACCCAGCGCGGCGGCGCCGAGAGGGTCGTCGAGGCCCTCGCAGAGCTTTTCCCCGACGCCCCGATCTTTGCCACGCTGTACTGCCCGCAGAGAGGGCCGCGATCGTTGAAGTCGCGCGTTCAAGCCTCGTTCCTCGGCGCGATGCCGGGCGCTCGGGCGCACCACCGCTGGTATTTTCCGTTGTTTCCGCTCGCCGTCGAGAGTTTCGACCTGAGCAGATACGACATCATCATCTCTTCGCATCACTGCGCCGCCAAGGGCGTGTTACGAAACGGTGGACAGACCCATATCTGTTACTGCCATACGCCGATGCGCGCGTTATGGGAGAGAACACATGACGACGTCGGGATCCTCCCTGGCCCGATGCGCTTCGGAGCGGATATCCTTCTCTCTCGCATCCGACAGTGGGACTATATCACGGCCTCGCGGGTCGACTGCTTCATCGCAAACAGCCGTGAGACGCAGAAGCGAATCGCGAAGCATTATGGCCGCGAAAGCCTCGTCGTCAATCCGCCAATCGACGTCGAGCACTTCACCGCCGGAGGCGAGGTCGGGGATTACTATCTCGTGGCTTCGCGCCCCGTTCCCTATAAGCGCATCGACATCGCGGTCGGCGCCGCTCGGCAACTTCGCCGGCGTTTGATCGTCGTCGGCGGCGGGAGGGAATGCCAGGAGCCGAATGACGTCGTACAGTACCTCGGTCACGTCTCGGATCATCGACTGGTTGAGCTGATGCGCGGTGCTCGCGCACTGATCGCCCCTCAGCACGAAGACTTCGGGATGGCGATTCTCGAGGCAAACGCGTGCGGCCGTCCCGTCATCGCATTCGCCCGTGGCGGCGCTCTCGAAACCGTCATCGACGGGAAGACGGGTCTTCTGGTCGAGGAGCAGAGCGTCGGCGCATTTGCGGACGCGATCGAGCAGGCCGAGCGGATGACGTTCGACACGCACGCCGTACGGCGGCATGCGGAGCGCTTCAGCAAGCATGCGTTCATGCGGGCGTTCGAGAGCGCGGTCTATGCAGCGTACGAGGGCTCGAACGAGCGTGAGCAGCGGCAGTATCCGCGTCTCGCCCTTGAAGCCGGCGTGCTAGCCAAGTGAGGCGATTGTTGTGAACGCCAAATCGGTCTATGAGGCAGTTGCGCACCAACGCTGGGCCGTCGGCATCGTCCTCGGCATCGGGATCGCGGTCGCATTCATGCTCGCTGTGCGCACAGCTCCCGCCTACACCGCGTCATCCTCCGTCCTGATGGTGCCCGCAACCTCCAACGACAACTCGGGGAACCCGGTCTCGACGACCAGACCCCTGCTCTCGGACGACCTTCCCTTGCTCGTGCAAACCACCGCTGTCCTTCAGCGGGTCTCGCAGGATTTGGGCGGCTCGCTCCAGCCGGATGCGCTCTACCACCGTATCCGCACGCAGGTCTATCAGAACTCAAACGTGATGACGATTCGCTTCTTCGGGATCACGCCGAAACAGGCGGTGAGCGGAGCGAACGCGGTGGCCGACGAGGTGGTCGGCCAGTACCGAACCATCGCGACGAGCCGCTATGATACGCTCGCTGCAGATATCAAACGACAGCTCGAGCGTCGACAGGGCGACCTCCGGCAGCTCGACGCCGACCTGCAGAGGGCGACGGTCACGTATCCGTACGCTCAGGACGCATATGGGTCGGCCGAGGGCGTCTCGGTCAGTACGCGATTGGGTCAGTTGCAGGGTGAGCACGATGAGCTGGTAGCGAAACTCTCCGGAGATACGGCGCAGGCAAGCGTTACGAGCAATCGCAAGAGCGAGGCGCTGCCGCTCGCCAGAGCGCAAGCCGCAAATGGCGACCCGGTCTATCGGAACCTGCGGGAACGATATGGTCGCGATGCGGCGGACCTTCGTCGCGATCAGACGGAGTTCTCCTCGAACTATCCCGGCCTGGCTGAACTCCAGGACATTGTCGGCCGCGAACGCGCGGGGCTCGAAGCCGACGAGCGGAACGTCGCCGGACGGTCCTTTACGGCGACACAACCCTACGCCGATGCATTAGCGGAGGAAAACCGCGCGCTCTCGCTCGTCGCGAACGATCGTGCGAAGCTGGCGCGACTCGACCAGACGATCGCCCTTGCTAAGGAACAGCTGAGCGGCTCGTCGTCCGCGCGCACGATGATCTCGGCGTTGCGCCGCGAGCGCCAGTCCGCGGAGGCCGCATATCAGCTGCTTTCGACGCGATTGATCACAACGCTCGCCGACCGCGCTGCCGCCGCATCGACCGGATCGGTCATGGTCTTCGATCACGCGACGTACGCCGCTCCATCGCCTTACACACGACCGGTCCTCGTGACAACCGCCGTGATGATCGTCGCCGCTTGGATGGCGATCACCTTGGCCATCGTCCTCGAAGGACTCGCTCGCCGGTTCCGTACAGCGGTCATTATCGAACGCGTCTATGGCGCTCCGGTACTCGGAGTGGTGCGGTGAACCGTATGACAAACCGTGATTCGTCGTTTCAATCACTTCGCGTAATGCTCGATGCCCGGCTGCCCGCCCCGGCGGTGCTCGTCGTCTCGGCAGCCTGTGACCGGGACGGTCCACCCACGTTGGCATGCGGGCTCGCGCGCGCGTTCGCCGAGGCGGGCCGCCGGACGGTGATCATTAGCCTGTACGATCTCGCCGGCGGCGAATCATCGTCGCCTGCGGTCCCAGACGAACTGGCGACCTGGGGAGGAGCGGTCCATTATGCACCGCGCGGCCTCAGGGAGATGAGCGACGTGGTGAGCGACTTGCAATCGACACACGATGTCGTCCTCGCCGTCGCTCCCCCCGTCCCGAAGGACCCGATCTCGTTACAGATCAGCCGTCTCGCGCACGGCGTACTCCTCGCGGTGCGGTTGGGCCGCAAGATCACCACGGACGATGAGACCACGGTCACCCAGCTGCAGCGCGTCGGCGCAACGCTTCTCGGCGTCGTTGCGATGCATCACGAAGCGGCCGATCTGAAGCGGAGATACAACGTAGCCGTCGGCGCCCCGCCGCTCGAAGCGGCCCTGAACTGAAGGGCGGCGTTCGGTGAACCGCACCGATACGATCTCACGCATCCTGTCGGTGTATTGCCTCGCGCTTCTGGCCTTTTGGGTCGTCGTCCCGGAGATTCGGCGGCTGATCGATTGGCGGCTAGGAGCGTTTCACGCCTCCCAGGCGCTCGCCCTGATCCCGCTCCTCGCCATGGGTGTGTTCGCCCTCGCAACGGCATTTCGCGGTCTCGCCGACGCCTCCCGGAAGCTGCTCTTCCTCGCGTGGATCTGGATCGGCGCCTTCACGTACGCATGTGCCGTCGGGCTGCTCGTCGGGCGCGGGGGCTCGGCAGCGTATGACTTCTTGCAGTTCGTGGCACCGATGTTCGTCGCGCTGTGGCTTTCGGCGAGCGCCGAGCCACGTTCACGCATATTTCGGCGACTGTCTGCGGTCGTTCTGGCGATGGCGGTCGGGGTGAGTGCCTACGGCCTGGTACAATTCGCCGCGCTTCCTCCGTGGGACGTCTACTGGATGCAACACGTCACCACCGTCACACACATGGCGAGCATCGGGAAACCGCATCCCTTCGAAGTACGGGTCTTCAGCGTCTTGAACTCGCCGGAGCCTTGTGGGGCGTTTCTCGCCGTTGCGATCGCGCTGAACCTATACCGACTTTCAGAGAAACACTTCCTCCCGCTGGCCGGTTTGGTCTTGTCCGTCATCACGCTTGCGTTGACGCTCGTGCGCTCCGCGTGGATCGGTCTGATCGTCGCCATTGCGATCTATGTAATCTTCTGCTCGAAGCCGGCACGTGCAATCTCGGCGGTGCTTGGCTGCAGCCTCTTGCTGGCCGGATTCTTCACCTTTGCGTCTCCATGGTTGGCGGAGCAGGCCGGTCAAGACAGCTTCGCGCAGCGCGTGCAGACCTTCGCCAATCTCGAGAACGATACGTCGGCAGAACAGCGCACCCAGTCGACGGAGGAGTTGATCAGCGACGCCGTCGCGTATCCGATCGGCGAGGGTCTGGGCCTGATCGGGACGGCTGCACAACTCACGAGCTTCACGCAGTCGATCAACTCGATCGACGGCGGTTTGCAGGCACGTTTGGTCGAGATGGGGTTCGCCGGCTTTCTCGGCTACGTCGCTACGGTGCTGTTGGCATTCGCCTTCGTCCTTTCACGCTGGTGGGAAGCGAGGCGATGCGGCGATCACACCGGGAAGGAGGCCATGAGTGCGCTTCTCGCGGCGCAGGCGGCACTGATCATCTTGGATTTCTCCATCGATTCCCACGTGAGCCTCAGCGGAGTGTTGTTCTGGCTCACCGTCGGGATAGCGTTGGCGCGACGAGCCCGACCAGACCAGCCGGTTCGCTCGAGCTGAGGCTCTCCATACAGCAGGATCGCGAACATGGGAGCACCACGACCGAAGAATGCCGATGCTCGGCCTAATGCATCCCCCGTGCGAGACGGGCGATCGCGGGGCGAGCGAGTGTTCCTCGTCCTCTTGGCCGCGCTGACCGCCTTCGTCGTCGTCGGGCATCTCCGCACCTACACGGTCCGCGGGTTCGTGCCGGAAGACTTCGGCGCATTTTACTGCGCCGGCAGGGTGGTGCTGCAACGCCGCGATCCCTATCGCGTCGAGCCACTCTTGGACTGCGAACGCCGGACCGGGGTGCTGCGGGCAAGCGGCGATACGACGGTCATCCCGGTGCCCCTCCCGAGCTACGATTTTGTTCCGCTCGCTGCGCTCGCCGCATTTCCGGTACGCGTCGCGGTGATGATCTTTGCCGCTCTTCTTATCGCCGCAACGGCGACGGTCGCCTACTGCCTCACGCGGATGTCGGCGCTTCCCCTCGTCGCAGCTTTTGCGATTGTGTTCATGGGGCTTACCTATGCCGCCTCGCCGCTCGGGCAGATATCGCCGCTGACCGCTGCGGCCCTCGCGGCGGGGGCGCTCTTCTTACGTGTGGGTAAGCACCGCTGCGCCGCACTTGCGGCATCGGCAACACTCCTTCAGCCGCAGGTCGGGCTCCCGGTCGTTGCGGCGACGTTCCTTTTCGTTCCACGTGCCCGGCTCGTGATCGCAGCGAGCCTCGCGGCGGCGCTGGTCGGCGGGATCGCAGCCGTCGGCATCCACGGCGTGCTCGAGTATCCCTCCGTTCTCTCCGTTCATGCTCGCTCGGAGGTCAACGCGCCGATTCAATACAGCTTGACCTGGCTCGTCCACGCTCTCGGTGTGAGCGCCGGGTCCGCGCTCCTCATGGGAGCCCTCTCCTACGCCGCCCTTTCCGCGACCGGCTTGATCATTCTCGCCGCGAGCGGGCAACGCGCTGTCACGACGGGCGCCGTGCTCTTACTTCCTGCCGCGTTCTCTGTGTTCGGCGGAACGTTCGTCCACAATACCGAGATCGCGATCGCCCTCTTGGCCGCGATCGTTCTGGTACGTCCGAAGCCGGTACTCATCAGCCCGATGCTGCCCGCCGCACTTCTTACGGTTTCGTTCTGGTCAACGCAACACACGACGCCCGCGGCTCTTCCTTCATTGCTTCTCACGGTCATCGCCGTCGGCTGCGTGGTCTTCTATCTTGCCCGCCCATTGGGGATGCGAGCAGTGACGAAAGGTGCGTTGATGGACGCGGTCATGATACTCGGGCTCATCACGCTCATGCTCGCCGTTCGTCATAGCTACGCAACGGGTCCGGCCGAAACCGCCGACATCGTGCGCGCGGCCGGCACTGCTCAGGATCCCAACGCCTTTGCATCCTTTGCAGCGATTCAACTACGGAACGCAGAGGCACGCGACGATCGGACACCGCTCTCGTATTACCTCCTCCTCAAGTTTCCAACGTGGTCCGGGGTGGCGATGACCCTGTGGTTGAGCTGTCTGGCGCTGCTGACCAGCGAGACGCATGCGCGCCGGGTGCGCTGGACCGCCACCACGCGGAAGCTACGCGCCAGTCCTTCGTAGCGGAAAATCCCTATGGTTTGGGATGCGCCCTCACTTCGCTGTTCGTAAGATTGATATAAACGCAACCAACGTTTCCCGCGGCCCCACCTTTTCTCGTCGTCTGGAACTGAAATGGAGGCCTCATCGATGCGGTCATTCGCGCCGCGAGGCGTTGCCTCGCCAAGCACAGCCTCCGTTGTAGCTCGGATCGCTACCGCGGCCGCTGCAGTGCCGGACCACATCGCCGTCGTCGACGGAAACCCTCTCACCTACTCCGAGCTGGAACGCCGTTCCGATCAGCTCGCCGCGCGGCTGCGAACCATGGGCGCCGGCCGCGACCGCTGCGTAGGACTCTATCTGGAACGCTCGAGCGGCTTCGTCGTAGCCGCCCTCGCGATCTTGAAGAGCGGCGCGGCGTACGTACCACTCGATCCGTCCACCCCGGCCGACCGCGCTGCGTACATCCTCAGCGATGCCGAAGCGATCGCACTCGTTGCAGACGCCGAAAAGACGAAGCGTTTTCAGACGGCCTCGGCCCCGTGGCGCGTGATCGACGTCGAGAAACGCGGGCCGGCGACGTTCGACAACGGCTCCACGGCCTTCGAACCCGATCCGGATAGCCTGGCCTACGTCATCCACACATCCGGCTCGACGGGAGCACCGAAGGGCGTCGAGATCACACACGCAAACCTCTGCAATTTGATCGACTGGCATCGGCGCGCGTTCGGCGTATCCGCTTCCGATCGCGCGAGCCTCGTCGCCTCTCTCGGATTCGACGCCGCAGTGTGGGAGATCTGGCCGTACTTGGCGGCTGGCGCAAGCCTACACATCGCTGATGAGGTGACGCGCCGTTCGGCCGAGACGCTTCGCGACTGGCTCATCGCGGAACGCATCACGATCGGCTTTGCGCCGACGATCCTCGCCGAGCAGTTGCTTCACATGCCATGGCCCCGCGAAACCGCGCTCCGCACCTTGCTCACCGGGGGTGATACGCTGCATCGCCGGCCCCCGGCGAACTTGCCGTTCCGTCTCGTCAACAACTACGGACCCACGGAGTGCACCGTCGTCGCGACGTCCGGAACCGTTTCTCCGAGGGAAAACGGTCAACCGACCCTCGGCCGCCCGATCGCAAATACGCGAGCGCTGATCCTCGACGAGGCATTGCGCCCGGTTCCTGCGGGCGACGAGGGTGAACTCTGCCTCGGGGGCGCTCTGGTCGGCCGCGGCTACCGCAACCGGCCGGAACTCACCGCGAGCCGGTTCGTCACGTACATCGCGACGTCGGGAGAGTCCCTTCGCATGTATCGTACCGGCGATCGTGCACGGCTCTTGGCGAACGGTGAGATCGTCTTTCTCGGTCGCGTCGACGACCAAGTGAAGATCCGCGGGTGTCGCATCGAGCTCGGCGAGATCATCGCATCCCTCCAGCAGCATTGCACGGATATCGAGGCGTGCACCGTGTCGCTGCGCGATCTCGGCGGTGCTCCGTCACTCGTCGCGTACGTCGTGCCTCGTGACGGTGTGCGGTTGACCAGCGCCGCCTTGCGGGAAGCGCTCGCACCGCATCTGCCCGACTACATGATCCCCGCGCACTTCGTCGCGGTCCCTGCACTCCCCGTGACGGCAAACGGGAAGCTCGATAGCTCCGCGTTACCGGAACCGAGCGATGACAATCTCCTGCCGAGCCGGGCCGATTTCGACGGCCGCGCGAGTACCAGCACCCCCCTCGAGCGGGACATCGGCGAGCTGGTCGCCGCTCTCTTAGGTCAACCGTCGATCGGGATCGAGGAGAACTTCTTCATGGTCGGTGGCCATTCGGCGCTCGCGGTACAACTCGTCGCACGGATTCGGGATACCTTTGGCGTCCACTTGGCACTTCGCCAGCTCTTCACCGCGCCAACCGTCGCAGCTCTGTCCGCCGAAGTCGCGAGATTGCGCGAAACCGCGTCCTGCGAAAGCTCCTCCCCATGACGGTCGATACAGCGGCCGGCGCGGAACTGAGCCTCTACCACCTCCTCGAGCCGGAGGTGCGGGCGAATCCGTACCCGTTCTACCACCGCTTACGCACCCGGGATCCCGTTCATTGGGATCCATATTTCAACGCTTGGATCGTCACGCGATACGAGGATATCATCACCGTCCTCACGCGCTTTTCCGCCGAGTCCACCCCTTCGCCGGACTTTTTCGCGGCTTCAGGCGTGTCCGAGGCGACGCGTATCGCAAACGTCTTGGTCAAGCAGATGCTTTTCCGGGACCCGCCGGCACACACCCGTCTGCGAAAGCTCACGGGCGCCTTCATGCCGGCGCGCGTGCAGGTCCTGCGTGAGCACATCGGGGACATCGCGACGACGCTGGTCGACGACATTCAGCGTCGCGGGACCGGGCGGATGGATCTCCTCACCGATTTCGCGGAACCGCTCCCGGCGATCGTGACGGCCGAGATGCTCGGACTCCCGCCCGACGATCACGCGAAGCTCAAGCATTGGTCCGCCATGTTCGCCGAAATCCTCGGGAATCTCCAGCATACCGATCGCCTCGGCGGGGTACTCTGGGCCGCTGAAACGCTTACCGCGTACTTCCAGGACGCAATGCGGGAGCAACGGCTCCGTCCACGCGACGGATTGCTCCATGAGCTGATGACGAGTGAGGTGGACGGCGATCGTCTCACCGATGAAGAGGTAGTCGCCAACTGCATCATCACACTGGTCGGCGGTCTCGAGACGACGACCAACTTGATCGCCAACGGCATGCTCTCGCTGCTGCGGAATCCGGATCAACTGGCGCGGCTACGGGCCGACGAAGAGCTCATGCCGGGGGCGGTCGAGGAACTGCTGCGCTACGAGAGCCCCAGCCAGCACACGGCGCGCATCGCCCCCGACGACGTCGTTCTCGGCGGAAAGCAGATCCGTAAGAGGTCGGCGGTGATCGCGGTCATGGCCGCCGGCAACCGCGATCCGGAACGCTTTCCCGATCCTGATCGGCTCGACTTGACGAGGCGCGACAACCGGCACCTCGCCTTCGGATGGGCAGCGCATTTTTGTTTCGGAGCCCCGCTGGCCAGGCTCGAAGGACACATTTGCTTCGAAACGCTCTTGCGCCGTTTCCCAACCCTTCGTCTGACCGAAGAGAAGCTGGTCTGGAGGGACAATCTCGGTCTGCGCGGCTTGAAAATGCTTCCGCTGTCGTACGAAGCGACACCATGAGTGCGCATCTCGAAACGGTCTCGTCGCCGCGCTCGCCCGCACTTCCCGCTCCGACGATTCGGCCTGCGCGCTTCGACGATTACGAACAGATCATGCGGCTGGGGCGGACGCACGCGTTCAACACCCCGTCGCTCGAGGACTGGCAGCGTCTCTGGCTCGGCAATCCGCTTTGGCCACGGCTCGGCAGGGACTGGCCGATCGGCTGGGTGCTCGAGACCGCCGACGGCGAAATCGTCGGCTCCGCGGGCAATGTCCCGTTCCTCTACAAGTTTCGCGGGCACGACCTCGTCGCCGCGAGCGGCCGCGCATGGTCCGTCGCCGGCGCGTACCGCGGACTCGCCTTATGGCTCCTGGACGAGCATTTCAACCAGCCCGGTGTCGACGTTTTCATCGAGACCTCGATCGGATCGATGGCGTCGGAGGCGTTCAGCGAGCTTTGCGAACGCGTTCCCTTGGGGGATTGGGAGGCCGTCTCGTACTGGGTCACGGCCTACCGCGCCTTCGCGAACAACGGCTTGCGGAAGCTCGGCGTCCCCTTCCGGGGAGCGCTCGACGGCCCTACCGGCGCGATCCTCCGATTGAAAGACGCGATCTGCACGAAGCCGCTTCCGGCAGCGTGCGCTTCCGTCACGATCGACGCGACGGACCGATTCGACTCGCGGTTCGACGCATTCTGGAAAGTGCTGCTTCGACAACAGGAGCAGACGCTGATCGCGGACCGAAGCGTGGAGGCCCTTTCCTGGCACTTTGCCGTCCCGCTCCGGCGAGGGTCCTTGTGGGTGTTCACCGCGTGCCGCAACGGTCGGCTTCGAGCGTATTGCGTCTTCAAACGACAAGACCAGGGCCGCGGCTTTTCGCGTATGCGCCTGGTCGATTACCAAAACATCGACCAGGACGTCGATCTGCTGCCCAGCTTCCTTCGCGCCGCTCTCAACCGATGCGCGGCCCAAGGCATCGGGAGCCTCGAACATCTCGGAGCTGCGTTACCGAAGACGCGTATCGTGGATTCGTGCGCGCCTCGCCGGAAACGGCTCGCCAACTGGCAGTTCTTCTATCGCGCCGCCGACCCGGCGCTCGAGGCCGAACTCCGGCAGCCCACCTTTTGGGACCCTTCGCCCTTCGACGGCGACGCCAGCTTAGAATAACCCGCGGGCCGTCATCCACCGGACGGGAACGGCCGGCGCGGCCGGTCCCGCACGAACCGCGGTTGCGGCCACGTGATACGCGCTGGGGTGGTACAAGGAGAACTGCCACTCATCGATCGGAAGCGGCCGACCATCGTCGTCGGACTCGACGGTCAGACGATCCGGCGAATGCGCGAGGCCTCTTCCGATGCCCTTGGCATACGCCTCTTTCAGTACCCACTGTTCGAAGAAACGTGCGTTACGTCGCTGCGCGGGCAAATTGCACAGCCGCGCGTGCTCCGCGGCCGAAAGAAAATGGCTTGCAATCCGGCCGACGTCCAGGGGGCGCGACGTCTCCTCCGCGTCCACGCCAAGCTCTCCGGTACGAGACACGAGGCAGACCACCAAGCCCCGCGTGCGGGTCAGGCTAAAGTGCAGCGACCTGAATTCAGACGGCTCGCAGACGTAGGGCTTGCCGTACAAGCCGGTGCGAAAGCTCCAGCTGCGCGGATCGACCCCCGTGTACGACGAGAGGACCGCTCGGCACAGGAGACGAGCCGTCAAATAATCGTGTCGCAAGCGATCCGTCCGGCGCTCGTTCCCGCAACGTCGTTCCTCCGCCGAGAGCCACGACGAATAACGTTCACGCAGCGCTTGAGGAGAGAGTTCCTCGGGACTATATTGCCATGCGTGTGCGGCCGAACGAAGGCTTTCCCAATCCACGCTCCCGATCGATCCCTGAGCGAGCTTTTCAACGCTACGATAGCTCGAATCTTCAAACGCGGCACCCCTAGCGCTCAGGATGGAAGCAGCAAGTCCGGTCGAGGGAAATGCAGGTCCCCGCACGACCGCGGGGACGTCGACCGGCCTCGCTGCATCCCTGCCGCTCAGGGGATGAATGCGTCCGGAAGTATGGTAGCATCATACTCCTCAAGAGCTCTTCTCGTTTCGAGGATCTTCATGGCTTCTCGTCTAGCCGCCGCACGGCAAGCCCCGGACGAGTGCTTCAAGGCCTTGCTGAGCAGGCGTTCACGTCCGTACATCGTATTGCTGGACGCCGATCTGAACGTCGCATTCGCCGACCCGTATGCGTTCACGTTGTTAGAGGCGCGATTCGGATATCGGCAGACGACCGAACTCCCTCCGCCGCTACGGGATTCGATCGAGGCACTCATTCGGCGCCGGCGTGACGACGGCGCGTTGCCGGAGAACGTAATCGGTCCGATCGATGGACTCGTGTTGCGCATCGTCCCCCTCGCGGGTCCGCTGGGCAGCTTCTACGCGATCTTCGTGGAGAAGGAAGCACGCCGCGAAGATCTGACGGACGCGGTCACGCAGTTTTCGCTGACTCCGCGCGAAGTGGAAGTCTTAGAGCTCATTCTGGGCGGGATGAACGCCGCCGAGATCGCCGAGGCCCTGCATATCGCAGAAGTGACGGTCTTCGATCACTTCAAGCATATCAGCCAAAAGACCGACGCTCGCAATCGTGCCGACATGCTGGCGAAGATCTTCAATTGGCAGGCCGATCTCACGGGAAAAGGGCCCAGACCTCATACGTGATGCGCCTGCCGTCAAGGGATCCCGACATGCTACGAGTTGCCTTCGTCAACCATCACGGCGCAGTTCCTTCCGGCGCTGAGAAGAGTCTGGAGACGTACCTGCGGCGGATACCCGATGACATCGATCCTCACGTCTTCTTGTTCGAGGACGGCGCGTACGCAGACCAAGTGCGCGCGCTCGGCATTCCGGTCCATATCGTCCCCGCGTCTCCGCGGCTGATGGCCGTGACGCGAACGGAGATGCACGTCGCCGACGCCGTCGACGGTATCGGGCACGTGCTGCGACTGGCGCGAGCAATGAAGTCGTGTCACGTCGACCTCGTCGTGACGAATAGCATGAAGGCCCACGTCGTCGGGGCGGTGGCAGCGCGGCTTTGCGGCTCTCCGGCAGTCACGTGGTTGAAAGACCTCCCCGAAGGCTTCGCACTGCGGTTGGTTCGCCTTGTCAGCAGAACGTGCGCCACGGAGCGAATCGCTTGTTCCGACGCCGTCGTGCGCCGCCTCGCCCTCGCCCGCACGGCGACATTGGTTCCACCGCTCGATCTCGCGCAGTACGGGCAGGGACTTTCGCGGGACGAGGCCCGAACCTCACTCGGTCTTCCGCGCGACAAGCTGATCTTTTCCATCGTGGGACGTATCGCTCCGTGGAAAGGTCAAGATCGTTTCATCCGCGCGGCAGCCCTCGTCTGCGCCCGAACCGACGCCGTCCACTTCGCGGTCGTGGGGTCGCCGACGTTTCCGAAGGATCACGAGTTCGCTCCGACGCTCGTCGAGCTCGTCGAGCGGCTCCGCATCGCCGAACGGGTCTCGTTCATCCCGTGGCTTCCCGACCCCAGGCCCGCGTACGCCGCCAGCGACCTCATCTGCAACGCCTCAGCGGCCGAGCCCTTCGGCCGAACCTCGGTCGAAGCCGGTGCGCACGGCGTTCCGACGTTATGTTTCAGCGATGGGGGGGCATGCGAAGCCGTTTTACCCGCGGTCACCGGGACCGTTGTCCCGGCCGGTGACATCGACGCCTTTGCGGCCGCAATGGTAGCGTACGCATTCGATCCTGCGGCGCTCAAGCGCGCCGGTGCCGCGGCCAGAGTGTACGTCCGGCGCCACGACGCGGATCGGCTCGCGGATGCGTTCTTCGCGATCGTTCGGCGCGCGTCGCTGAAGGGTGCACACCCGCACCGCGAAGCGGCTGCCCGAATCGGCGAGTCAACGATGCCGGCGACGGCCGAACGTGGATAGATGCGTTTCGCGGTCGCCATCGCGTTGACGACGGTATTCATCAGCCTGTCGTCCTTCGACGCATGCGGCGGACGAAATACGGGGGATTCCGCCTCGCTCGCGACGCTTGCGACGAGCGACTCCGCCGGGGTCTCGGAGACTCCGCTCCCTGCCTCGCTCTTCAACGATTCCGTGGGCGTGGCGTTACATCTGCCGTACCGTGCCACTGCGTGGGATACCGATTACGCGAGATGGTCCCCGATCTTGCTCGCCTCACCGATCAAGCACGTGCGCGACAGCTTCTGTGACGGAGGTGCCGCGGATAGTTTCTGCACCGGAGCGTGGCTGCCGCGCTGGAAGAACGTCGCGGCCGCCGGCATCACAATCGATGTCATAACGAATCCCGGGATGGGCTGGGACTCGGCGTGCAACGGCACGTGCTTTCGGGACTACACCGCTCAACTCGGCATCGATCCCACGAGTATCGACGCCTACGAGGGTCCGAACGAATGTGATGAGCCCGACCACTGCAAAGCGTACGGCGTCCGAAGCACCTCCGCCGCCATTACCGTCGGCTCCTGGACACCGCTCCTATGGACGCTGCGTTCGCCCGGAACGGCGATTTACGGCCCGGCGATGGCCTTTCCACGCGGTTACGCGAAGTTCGGGACGTTGTCGCAATACATGGACTTCGGTTCCATCCACGACTATCCCGGCGACAGCTACCCGGAAAACAACGTGGTGCCTTCCTGGCGAGCCGGCGCTGCCGCCATGAGCGGCCCCCTACCTTTGGTTTCGACGGAAAGCGGCTATAACACCGACCCGACGTTCAGCAATCATGGCGTGTCTCAGCTCGCGCAAGAGCGATACCTGCCTCGCATTCTGTTCACCCACCTGTCTTACGGCATCAAGCGCACGTATCTCTACGAGCTCTTCGACTACCCTCCGGAAGCCGGCCAAGGCCAAGACTTCGGCCTCTTGAACGCCGATTACTCGCCGAAGCCGGCTTGGACACGGCTCATTCAGCTCATGCGCTACTTTCAGGACGCCGGCACATCGCAACCGTCCCCCCTCGCCTACGGCATGAGCGGCGACGGAAGCGGCACGCTTCATCACGTACTCTTCCAGCGCTCCGACCGCACCTATCTGCTCGTACTGTGGCTCGGCACGTCGCTCTGGGATTCGGCGAGCCACACCGATACGGAACCGAGGAGCGAAGACGTTACGATCACGCTGCCGAAGGTTCCGGCGAGTGCCGTCTTCACGCAATTCAAGGATCGCGGACAGATGCGCACAGATCCGGTGAACCGCCCGGGTCAAACCGTCAGGGTCGATGTCACCTCGCTGGTTTCCGTCTTGAGTTTCCGGTTCTAGCCCATCGATGCGCCGGCAACCGCCGTCACCGGCTCATGCCGAAACATCTGCACGCTCTCTCGTACGGGGCTCCGCGAGGTCCGAGCTTACGCGGCCGACGCCCCGATAGCGCAGTCCGGATCCGATCACGTCCGCGGCGGCGAACAGATTCGCTCCATCGAACAAAAGGTCGCCTCGCATCGCCGCCCGCATCGCTGCAAGCGAGAGCTCTTTATATTCCGGCCATGCCGTCATAATCGCAACCGCATCAGCTCCGCGCACAGCCTCCTCGACGCAACTCGACGATCGAACGTGCGAAGAGGTCCCTGAGCTCGGAACGCCGTCCAAGGCAATGGGATCGTGAGCACGGACCGTTGCACCCTCGCGTACGAGAGCTTCGATCAATCGCAGCGAGGGCGAGCACCGGGTGTCGTCCGTCCCCGGCTTGAAGCTCAGACCGAGCACGGCTACGGATCGTCCGTGCAAACCGCCCAAAGCCTGGGAAAGAGCGCTAATCGCTCGCACGATCCGCAAGTCGTTCACGCGCAACGTCGCCTCGATCAGCGGCGTCTCAACACCGACTCGGGCAGCACTCTGCGCGAGTCCTCGAAGGTCTTTGGGGAGACACGGCCCGCCGAAGCCCGGACCGGGGCGAAGATAGGCGCATCCGATTCTTGCATCCATGCCGACGGCTTGAAGTATGTCCAGAACATCGATCTGCAAAGCTTCGCACAAGTCGGCCACTTCGTTGGCGAACGACACGCGTAAGGCGAGGTAGAAGTTGGAAACCGACTTGACGAGCTCCGCCGCGCGTATGCCGGTGACCACGATGGGCGCGCCGAGCGGACCGTACAACTCTTTCATGAGATCCGCGTCCCGGGCGTCGTCCACGCCGACCACGATGCGATCAGGCTTGAGAAAATCCTCGACCGCCGATCCTTCGCGCAGGAATTCGGGGTTCGCCACCATCACAACGCGGAAAGCGAACCGCGCCGCGGATCGAATGATGGAAACCAAGCGATGACTGGTGCCCGCCGGGACGGTCGATTTGCTCACGACGCACACGTCTGACGTGAGCGAACGCCCGATCTGTTCCGCCGCCTCGAGCAGGTCCGTCACATCGAGGGAACCGTCGCCATTCTGCGGCGTCCCGATCGCCAGCACGATTACGCTTGCGCCGCGTATGCCCTCGTCGATCGAAGTCGAGAAGGAAAGCGCTCCACGCGCAACCGCATCGCGTATGATATCGCACAAGTGCGGTTCGAAAAACGGTACACTACCGTTCTGCAAACTTTGGAGATACCACGGATTACGTTCGATGCAAGTGACCTGATTACCGAGACGCGCAAAGCACGCCGCCGTAACGAGACCGACGCGACCGGCACCGACGACGGCGACGCGCTTCACACCGAGTCCTCGGCTCGCGCTCCGCAGCGCGAACGAACGAGCACCGTCCCCGGTCTGCGACGCATGACGTCAGAACAGAGCATGTTGGCCTCCGGGCAATCGACTCGAATCAACGCTATTGTCATACGACGCAATACGGATCCGGCCAATCCCGGGCATTCGGGATATTGGTCGCCTGGAAACTCCGTTGCCGTACTTCACGGCTTGGCCTCTTTCGCTCGGTCGACCACTATTGACGTGCGGAAGCCTCATTGAAAACGACGCTTTCCAAGACGTGCAATCCCCACTGGTAGGGGGGTGATGGCCCCTGGGACTGTGCTAGCATCAAGTGGGCTATCGAACGCAAATGACGGTCAGAGGATGTTCATGGCCACGCTTTTGGCGGATCCGGCACGTGATCAGGCGAACGAGATATTCAGAGCCTTGCTGAAGCGACGATCCCATCCTTGTGTCATCGTCCTCGATGTCAATCTCAATGTCGTGTTATCGGATCCACGTGCGGTTGCGCTTTTGGAAACGCATTGCCAGCCCAATCACCAAGCGACCGCGATACCGAGCGCGGTGCACGATGCGATCGCCGACCTCATCGAGTGCTGGGCACGGCAGAATGATCCGCTTTCCAACGACTTGACCGGCCTGGTGAGGGGACTCCTTTTCCGTGTGGTTCCGCTGTTGGGACCCCTGGGCAACTACTACGCCGTGTTCATCGAGAACAAAGCGCGCCGCGAGGACTTGAAGGAAGCGGTGAGCCGGTATTCCCTCACGTTGCGGGAAGTCGAGGTCTTGGGCCTGATACTGGCGGGGATGAACGCGGCCGAAATCGCGCAGGCGCTGCATATCGCGGAAGTAACGGTGTTCGATCACTTCAAGCACATCAGCCACAAGACGGACGCTCGCAATCGCGCCGACATGCTGGCGAAGGTCTTTAATTGGCAATCCGCGCTCAAGAGCAGGGGAGCCGTCGCAGCGCAGAGAGCGCTCGTGACGAAGAGCTGAACGCGACTCGCGTCCGGTGGCGCATAGCCTGACGCGGCTGCAGGCCGCCGGCGCCTACAGCGCTTGGTACTTGCGCAGGAAGGTCTGCTGCGCGTCGGCGCGCTGCTCGCCCGGGAGGATCCCGCGGCGCTCGTAGCTGCCGTCGGAGCGCAGGATGCGCGTCTTGACGTTGTCGCCGCGGAGCACGTCGAGGATCTCGGTGCAGATCGCCTCGCCCAGGACCGGATCGAGGACGGGGACGACGGTTTCGACACGGCGGTCGAGGTTGCGCCCCATCCAGTCGGCGCTGCCGAGGTAGACTTCGCGCTCGCCGCCGTTCTCGAAGACGTACATCCGCGAGTGCTCGAGGAACCGGCCGACGATGCTGCGCACGCGAATCGTCTCGCTCACCCCCGGCACGCCCGGACGCAGCACGCACATCCCGCGCACGATCAGGTCGATCGGCACGCCGGCGCGCGATGCGCGGTAAAGCGCGCGCACGAGCCCCGCGTCGCTGATCGCGTTGAGCTTGGCGACGATACCGCAGGTCCGCCCGGCCATCGCGTGCTCGGTCTCGCGATCGATCAGCTCCTCGAAGCCGCTGCGCAGCCCGCTCGGCGCGACCAGGAGACGCTCGTAGCGGTCGGCCTTCGAGAACCCGGTCAGCGCGTTGAAGAGCTGCGTCGCATCGCTGCCGAGATCGGCACGGCACGTGAACAGGCTCAGGTCGGTGTAGATGCGCGCGGTCTTGTCGTTGTAGTTGCCGGTCCCGAAGTGCATGTACCGGCGGATCCCGTCGGCCTCGTTGCGCACGATCAGCGTAACCTTGGCGTGCGTCTTGAGGCCGGCCACCCCGTAGACCACATGGGCGCCGACACGCTCGAGCGCGCGCGCCCAATGGATGTTGTTCTCCTCGTCGAAGCGCGCCTTGAGCTCGATCAGCGCGGCGACCTGCTTGTCCTCTTCGGAGGCGTCGAGCAGCGCCGCGACGACCGGCGAGTTTCCGCTCGTGCGGTACAGCGTCTGCTTGATCGCGAGCACGTCGGGATCGTTCGCCGCCTGCTGGACGAACTGCACGACCGGATCGAACGACTCGTACGGGTGGTGCAGCAGCAGATCGCCTTCGCGGATCACCGCGAACATGTCGCTCTGGCCGATCAGGCGCTTGGGGATCGAGGGCGTGAACGGCGGATCGTGCAGGTGCGGCTCGTCGATGTTGACCAGCGCCCACAGATCGTTGGTGCCGAGCATCCCGTCGATCTCGTAGCAGTCGCTCCGGTCGAGCTCGAGCGCTTCGAGCAGCTTGTCGCGCAGCGCCTCGGGCATCCCCGCCTCGATCTCGAGCCGCACCGGTTCGCCGAAGCGCCGCCGCCGCAGCTCGGACTCGATCGCGCGCAGCAGATCGTCGGCCTCGTCCTCCTGCAGGTCGAGGTCGGCATCGCGCGTCACGCGGAACGTGTACGACGCCTCGATGCGCATCCCGGGGAAGAGCGCCTCGAGGTTGTTCGCGATCAGGTCCTCGAGCATCACGAACCAGTGCTGTCCGCGCGGGACGTGCTCGATCGGGACGAAACGCGGCAGCGAGCCGGGAACCTTCACGCGCGCGAGATACCCCTGCGGACCCTCGGCGCTGTGATGCTCCTCGAGCTCGACGGCGAGCGAGAGCGAGAGGTTCGAGATGTACGGGAACGGGTGTCCCTTGTCGATCGCCAGCGGCGTGAGTACCGGAAAGACGCGTTCGTCGAAGTAGCGCTGCATCGCGCGCTTCGTCTCGGAATCGAGCTGCTCGTAGCGCAGGATGCGGATCCCCTGCCTCTCGAGCGCCGGGAGCAGCTGGTTGTCCAGGCAATCGGTCATCCGCGCGAGCGAGCCGCGCAGCCGCCGGCTGACGAGGTCGAGCTGTTCCTCCGGCAACAGGCCGTCGTCGGAACGCCGGTGGACCTCGGCGGCCAACTGCTGCATCAGCCCGGCGATGCGGATCATGAAGAACTCGTCCAGGTTGGTGCCCCAGATCGCGATGAACTTCAACCGTTCGAGCAGCGGGTTACGCTCGTCGAGCGCCTCTTCGAGGACCCGGTCGTTGAACTCCAGCCACGACGTCTCGCGGTTGATGTAGAGCGAGAAGTCGTCGAGGGGCAGCGCGGCCGCGGGAGGCGGCGCCGGGCGGAGCTCGGAGCCGACCTGCGAACCGGACGTCATGGTCTCGCGAGTCTTCGGCGCGTGAGCGCGGACTTCTTCGCTCACGTGGGGGCGCACGTCGCCCTCGCCGCCTCGGCGCTCGTCCTCGCCGCCGCGATCGGGGTCCCGCTCGGCGGCTGGTGCGCCGACCGCACCCTCCCCCGGGGCGTCCTGCTCGGACTCGCCGGCGGCCTGCGCGTCGTCCCGTCGCTGGCGATCCTCACGCTCGCCCTCCCGCTGCTCGGCCTGGGCTTCCGGCCCGCGCTCCTTGCGCTGACCGTCTTGGCGCTGCCGCCGATCCTGGTCAACACCGATCTCGGGCTGCGCTCCGTCCCCCCGGCGACGCTCGAGGCGGCGCGCGGCACCGGGATGACGCCGCGGCAAATCGGCCTCTCCGTGCGGTGGCCGCTCGCGCTCCCGGTCGTCGCGGTCGGTGTGCGGACCGCGAGCGTCGAGGTGATCGCGTCGGCGACGCTGGCCTCGTTCATCGGCGGCGGGGGCCTCGGCGACTACATCGTCGACGGCCTCAACACGAACGATGTCGGCGAGCTGCTGCTCGGCGCGATCTCGGTCGCCGTCCTCGCGCTGCTCGCCGACGCCGCGCTCGCCTTCGCGCAGCGCCGGCTGCGCTCGGCGACGTGACGCGGGAGGCGTGCTCGCGCGCGCGGATGCTCGCGCTGCTCGCCGCGGCGCCGCTCGCGGCGTGCGGCCGCCGGCTGGGCACGACCGTGCGGGTCGGCTCGAAGAACTTCACCGAGGAGCTGATCCTGGGCGAGCTGTACGCGCAGATGCTCGAATCGCACGGGGTCCCGGTGACGCGGCGGCTCGACCTGAGCGGTACGAACATCGCTATGGCGGCGCTCCAGCGCAACGAGATCGACCTCTATCCCGAGTACACCGGGACCGCGCTGCTCGACCAGCTGCACCTCCCCGCCGACAGCGACGCCGCGCGCGTCTACCGCACCGTCAAGGACGCCTATGCCGCGCAGTACGATCTGCGCTGGCTCGCGCCAGCGCCGATGAACGACTCGCAGGCGCTCGCCGCGACGCACGCGACGGCGCAGCGCTACGGGATGCGCACGCTCAGCGACGTCGCGACGAACGCGCCGCAACTCGTGCTGGGTGCGGTCCCGGAGTTTCTCAAACGCGACGACGGTCTGCCGGGCTTGCGCAAGCGCTACGGCGGCTTCGCGTTCAAGTCGGTCAAGCTGATCGACTTCGGCCTGAAGTACCAGGCGCTCGCGCACGGCGACGTCGACGTCGTCGTCGCGTTCACCACCGACGGGATGATCAAGGCGCTCGACCTGGTCGTCTTCGACGACGACAAGCATCTCTTTCCGGCCTACCAGGTCGCGCCGGTCGTGCGCGCGGCGACCCTGGCCGCACACCCGCAGATCGCAACCCAGCTCGACCGTCTCTCGCCGCTCTTGACCGACGAGGTGATGCGCGACTTGAACCTGCAGGTCGACGGACCGCAGAAGCGCGAGCCCGAAGACGTCGCACACGACTTTCTCCAGGAGCACCACCTTGTCTGAACGCGGCGGCCACGTCGAGCTGCGCGGCCTGGCCGTGCGGTATCCGAGCGCCTCGGCGGCGGCCGTCGACGGCGTCGACCTGACGATCAAGGACGGGACGTTCGCGGTACTGCTCGGGCCCTCGGGCTGCGGGAAGAGCACGCTGCTGCGCACGATCAACCGGCTCGTCGAGCCGACGGCGGGGACCGTGCTGCTCGACGGCGTCGACGTGCGCGAGCGGGACGCGACCGAGCTGCGCCGCGGGATCGGCTACGTGATCCAGGCCGTCGGGCTCTTTCCGCACTACACGGTCGCGCAGAACGTCGGCGTCGTCCCCGCGCTGCTCGGCTGGGACAAGGCGCGGATCGCGCGCCGCGTCGACGAGCTGCTCGCGCTGGTCAGCCTCGAACCCGCGCGCTACCGCGAACGCAAGCCGCGCCAGCTCTCCGGCGGCGAGGCGCAGCGCGTCGGCGTCGCGCGCGCGCTCGCCGCGGAGCCGCGCCTCCTGTTGATGGACGAGCCGTTCGCCGCCGTCGACGCGATCGTGCGCGCCTCGCTCCAGGACCAGATCGCGCGCGTCCACCGGGAGCTCGGAACGACGATCGTCTTCGTCACCCACGACGTCGACGAGGCGCTCCGTCTCGCCGACCGGATCGTCGTGATGAACGCGGGCCGCGTCGTCCAGCACGACGCGCCGGCGACGCTGCTCGAGCATCCCGCCGATCCCTTCGTGCGCGACCTCGTCGGCGTCGACGCCGAGACGCGCCGCCTCGCACTGGAACGCCCGCTGGTGTCGCGCGCGTGAAGTATCTCTTCACGCACTTGGGACGTGTCGGGGGTTTGCTCGAAGAGCATGTCGTGCTCGTCGTGGTCTCTCTCGCGATCGCGCTCATCATCGCGCTGCCGCTCGGCGTGATCGCGGCGCGGCGGCCGAAGGTCGGCGGCGCGATCCTCGGGATCACCGGCGCCCTCTACACGATCCCAAGCCTCGCGCTGCTCGCGCTGCTCGTCGCGGCGAATGGTCTGGGGCCCTCGACCGCGATCGTCGCGCTGGTCGTCTACGCGCAGCTCGCGCTGGTCCGCGGCGTCGTCGCGGGGCTGCGCGGCGTCGATCCGGCGCTCGTCGACGCCGCGCGCGGGCTCGGGCTCACGCCGTGGCAGACGCTCGCGCGGGTCGAGTTGCCGGCGGCGCTCCCGGTCGTGCTCGGCGGCGTGCGGGTCGCGACGGTGACGCTCGTCGCGCTCGCCACCGTCGCGGCGTGGATCGACGCGGGCGGCCTGGGCGTGCTGCTCTTCCAGGGGATCGCGACCTACGACACCCAGAAGATCGTCGCCGGATCCGTCGCCGCCGCCGCGCTCGCGATCGTTGCCGATCTCGGGCTGCGCGCCTGCGAGCGCGCCGCACGCGCGTGACGCCGCTCTTCGCCTACGGCACGTTCCGCCATCCGGCGTGGCGGCGTGCGATCCTGGGCGCCGACTATCCGGCGCGCCCCGCGCGCGTGCACGGATGGCGACGCGTCGCGCTCACCTCGGGATACCTTTCGGTCGTACGCGACGAGACGGCGCAGCTCGAAGGCGCGCTCGTCGCGCTCGACGCGATCGGCTGGCGAATCGCCGACGCCTGGGAAGAGGTCCCGCGCTACGCGCGCGCCGACGTCGTCGCCGACTCGGCCCAGGGCTCGTGCGCGGCGCAGCTGTACGTGCACACGCACGCGCTCGGCGCGGGGGTCGCGTTCGAGGGAGACGCCTGCGCCGCGCTCGACGATCGCGCGGTCGAAGACGCGATCGGCCGTTTCGCCGAGCAGATGCGCGCGCTTCGCGCGGGACGCTAGGCGACCGTGAAGAGCGAGAGCGCGTAGCGCCCGAGCGCGTCGGTGTACGACGAGGCCGGGACGAAACCGCACGCGCGCGCGAGCCGCTCGATCTCGTCTTGCGTGAACTTGTGGGAGGACTCCGTGTGGATCGCGTCCCCGGCGGCGAAGTCGATCGCGAGACCCGAGGCGGGGATGTGGACGCGCTGGCGCCGTTCGCTCACGAGGAACGACTGCACCGCGCCGTGCTCCTCGCTCCAATTCGCGCGGAAGCCGAACGCATCGAGCGCGAAATCGGCGCCCAGCTCGCGGTTCATCCGCCCCAAGAGATTCTTGTTGAACGCCGCGGTGACACCGGTCGGATCGTCGTAGGCCAAGTGCAGGATCGAGGGATCTTTCTTGAGATCGTAACCGAGCAGCAGCGCGTCGCCGCGCCGCAGCGCGCCGGCGAGCAGCGTGAGCAATCCGCGCGCTTCGTGCGGCTCGAAGTTCCCGACGTTCGAGCCGAGAAACAGCGCCAGCGCGCGCTCGCGCGTCTCGAGCCGCTTCTCGCGCAGCAAGGGAACGTAGTCGCTGGCGTACGCGGCGACGCGCAGCCGGTCGTACGCGGCGGTCAAGGCCAGTGACGACTCGGTGACGGCTTCCGCCGAAATGTCGATCGGGCGATAGGTGAGCGTGTTCTGGCGATCCAGCAACGCGTCGATCAGCAACCGCGTCTTGACGGCGCTGCCGCTCCCGAGCTCGACCAGCTCGAGCGGACCTACGAGCGAGGCGACGATCTCGCGACCGTACGTCGCAAGGAGATCGCGTTCGACCCGCGTCAGATAATACTCGGGAAGACGCGTGATCGCGTCGAACAGCGCGGAGCCCAGATCGTCGTAAAAGTACTTCGGCGAGATGCGCATCGGACGCACGCCCAGGCCCGCGCGCACGTCTTCGGCGAACGTCGCGACCCTCGCGGGATGGGGATCGCGGTGGAGCGAGAAGCGCTGGTGCCCGGTGGACGTCGTCAAAGCCATCGTTCCTCGCTAACCCCTCGGCCCAAGTCGAGTTTGCAGCATTCAGGAGGTAGTATGCTCTCTCAATCGTTCACCATCGACGTCGGCGGAAGCCCGATGCAGGCGTACCTCGCACGGCCCGACGATGCCGCACCGCGGCCCGCGGTGATCGTGTTGCAAGAGATCTTCGGCGTCAACGCCGAGGTCAAGCGCATCACGGATCTGGTGGCGAGTGCGGGCTACGTCGGTCTGGCGATCAACTACTACCATCGGACGAACCCCGACCTCAACGAGCCCTATACCCAGGAGGGACTCGAGGCAGGCTTCAAGGCTGCCGCTCAGGTCGGCAGGGCGTCGCTGCGCGCGGACGTCGCCGCGGCGATCGACTGGCTGAACGGGCAGAGCTTCGTGCAGCACGGCAAGATCGCGACGTGGGGATTCTGCTTCGGCGGCGCGGTCGCGTTCGTCACCTCGACGCTCCCCGGTCTCTCCGCCGCGATCTGCTTCTACGGCGGCAGCATCGCCGCACCACTCTTCAACGGCGAGGCCCCGGGCTTGACCGACGCGCCCGACGTGCGCGTGCCGTTGCTGCTCGCGTACGGCGGCAAAGACTCCTACATCCCGCTCGAAGCACGCGAGAAGACGCGCGAGGCGCTCACCGCGGCCGGGAAGCGTTTCGAGATCGTCGTCTACCCCGAGCAGGATCACGCCTTCTTCCGCCACAGCGGCGGGGAGCTTCAAGAAACCGCTGCTGCGAGCAGCGACGCCGGTGACGCGTGGAACCGCGTGCGCGCGTTCCTGCGCGAAACGATCGGCTGACGCGCCCCTAGCGGCCGACGATGCGGCTCCATCGCTCCTCGATGAGCGCGATGTAGTCGCGCGTCTCCGGATACGGCGGCACCCCGCCGTAGTAGGTGACCGCGCCGGGACCCGCGTTGTACGCTGCGGCGGCCAACGCGTACGGGTCCTGGCCGGGGTCGCGCTCGCGGTAGGCCGCGACGTACCCGGCGAGGAGCTCGGCACAGCCCTCGATCGCCTCAGCCGGATCCCACGGATCGATCCCGATCGTGCGCGCGGTGGGGATCGTGAACTGCGCGATCCCCACCGCGCCGGCGGTCGAGATCGCCCGCGGGTTGAAGGCCGATTCCTGCAAGAGCGTCGCGCCGAGGAACCACGGCGAGAGATGCCGGCGCCGCGCCGCCTCGAGGGTCCGCGTGCTCAAGAGCAGCGCATCGACCGGCGCCAACCGCGGGTTGGAGCGCAGGGCCTCGCGCGCCAACCGAACACTCGCCGGGGCCCGTGGTCCCGCATCCATCAGCAACCGGAGGCCTCGCATGACCGGGACGGCAGGGGGTATATGCCACGACAGGGCCGCATCCCGCAGCCCCTCGATCCGGACCGGACCGAACGTCCATGCCAGCGCCAACAATGTGGTCGCGAGAGGGTTTCCGAGAGTCGGGACCACAATCCGCCCCTAGCCTTCTTCAAAAACAAGGATCAGCGTGAACTCGATCGTGCTGGGCTCGCCCATCATCTCTGCGCTCGTGGCGATGGCCATCGTCCTGATCGTCGGAGATTTCGGCTCCACGTTCTTCTACCATGTGCCACAGCACGTCTGGGGCAAGCTGCACCTCCGCACCCATCACGATCGTCGCCGTTCCTACTGGGACCATGCGGTCCTCTCGCGCGATCCGGGCGTCCTGCTCGACGGCTTCCTCGGCGCGATTCCGTACATCGTGCTGGCGATCGCGGCGTCGTGGATCTCCGTCTACGGTGCGGTCGCAGGGCTCGTCCTGGGGCAGGTCCACGTCTGGTGGCGGCACACGACCGAGATCGGCTGGAAGAGCCCGCGCGCGCTGGTCGTCTTCGCCCGGATGACCGGGATCGTGCTCCCCGAGGATCATGACGGTCATCACCGGAACCCCGAGATCGAGTTCGGCGACCTCTTCCGCTTCTACGACGCCCCAGCCCGTGCGACGATCGCGTTGCTCCGGTCCTGGTCGCCGAAGCGTAGAGCCGCCGCGATTCGCCGTGCCGCCGCGATGAAGCGCCGGACCGTGGTGAAGCAGACCAGCTGAGGTGGGATGACCAAACGCGTCCTCTTTCTGATCTCCGATACGGGCGGTGGACACCGCGCCGGGGCGCAAGCCGTCGGGGCCGCGCTCGACGAGATCGATGGGGCGACTCGTTTTGAGTGGCGCATCGACGACATCGCCACCCACTGCACGTTCCCGCTCTCGAAGCTCGGCCCGGCGTACAGCGCGGCGCTTCGATATGCGCCGCCGATCTACGGTGCGCTCTTTCATGCGACCAACGGGCGCCGGCGCTATCGGACGATCGTGCGCTTCTGCGAGCCCCTCTATCGCGAGCGGCTGCGCGAGGTGTTCGTCCAGTATCAGCCCGACGTGATCGTCTCGGTCCACCCGCTGCTCAATCACGCCGCGCTGCGCGCGCGTGCCGATGCGGAGATGCAGCAGGTACCGATCGTCACCGTCATCACCGACCTCGGCCGCGTGCACGAAGGCTGGCTTCTCCCCGAAGCCGACCTCACCGTCGTCCCGGCCCGCGAGGTCTACCAGCGGGCGATCGAGCGCGGCGTCCCGCCGGAGCGGCTGCGACTGCTGGGGCACCCGATCCATCCCCGCTTCGAGGACGTCTCCGGCTCCAAGGCCGAGATCCGCAAGAAGCTCGCGCTCCCCGAGAGCGGGACCATCGCGCTGCTGATGGCCGGCGGCGAAGGCGGCGGGAAGCTTCTTCCGACGACGCTGGGTCTCGCCCGCGCGGGTCTGGACTTCCACCTCGTCGTCGTGACGGGCCGTAACGCGGCGCTCAAGCAGAAACTCGAAGAGCTGGCGCCCTCGCTTCCGACGCCGATGACGGTGCTCGGCTTCCGCAACGACGTCCCGGAGCTGATGCGCGCCGCCGACCTCCTCGTCACCAAGGCCGGCCCCGGGACGATCGCCGAGGCGTCGGTCGCCGAGGTCCCGGTCGTCGTCTACGACTACGTCCCGGGGCAGGAGCGCGGAAATCTCGACTACGTGCGGACCAACGGGATCGGGGTCGTCGCGCTGACGACCGCCGAGGTCATCCAGTCGGTCGCTCGGATCGTCCACAACCAGGAGCGACTCGCCAAGATGCGCGCCCAGCAGACCGTCGTCGCCCCGCGCGGCTCGTCGCGCCGCATCGCCGAGCTGATCGCCCAGATCGCCTCCAGCGGCCGCACGCCCCAACCGGTCACCGCCGCCGCCGCGATTTAGTGCCGACCGTCGAGGTCCCGGAGGAGGTCGTCGCCGAGGTCGTCGCGACCCGCCGGGACCTGCACGAGCACCCCGAACTGGGCTTCGAGGAGCACCGCACGGCTGAGCTGGTCGCCCGGCGCCTCGAGGCGCTCGGCTTCGAGGTCCACACGGGGATCGGCCGGACCGGGGTCGTCGGCGTGCTGCGCGGGACGCGGCCCGGCAAGACGATCATGCTCCGCGCCGACATGGACGCGCTCCCGATCGACGAGGAGAACGACGTCCCGTATCGCTCGCGCAGCGCCGGGACGATGCACGCCTGCGGCCACGACGGACACGTCGCGATCCTGCTGGGCGCCGCTCGGGTCGTGATGAGCCGCCGCGACGAGGTCGCGGGGACGGTCTGCTTCCTCTTCCAGCCCGCTGAGGAGGGGAAGGGCGGCGCCCGCGCGATGGTCGAGGACGGGGTCCTCGAGCGGTTCGGGATCGAGCGCGCCTACGGGCTGCACCTCGCCTCCGCGCACCCCGTGGGGCAGGTCGGCTTCCGGGAAGGGCCGTTCTACGCCTCGAGCGACTCGATCGAGATCACGATCGAAGGGAAAGGCGGCCACGGCGCCGCGCCGCACCTCTCGATCGACCCGGTCTACGTCGCGGCGCAGTTCGTCGTCGCGGTGCAGCAGATCGTCTCCCGGCAGGTCGATCCGATCGAGCCGGCCGTCGTGACCGTCGGCGCGATCCACGGCGGGACGACCCACAACGTGATCCCCAGCCGCGTCGAGCTGCTCGGGACGGTGCGCGCCTTCGACGCGGACGTGCGCGCCAAGATGGCCGAGCGTATCGAGCGCGTCCTGAGCGGCGTGTGCGAAAGTTCCGGCGCGAGCTACACCTTCGAGTACCTCTGGCGCTACCCGGTCACCTCGAACGACGCCGAGCAGACACGCTACGCGCGCGCGCTCGCCGAACGCGTCGCCGGCCCCGCGCAGGTCGCCGAGGTGCCGCGTCTGATGGGCGCCGAGGACTTCTCGTTCTTCGCCGAGCGCGTCCCGGCGTGTTTCTTCACGCTGGGCAGCAACGGCGGCGAGGACAGCGCGTTCCCCCACCACCACGCGCGCTTCGACATCGACGAGTCGGCGCTCGCGACGGGCGTGCGGATGATGACGGCGCTCGCCCTCGACGCCCCGACGAACGCCCCCTAAAACGTGGAGTGCTCGGAGCGCTCCGCAAGCTCGGCCGGTGGGCGGGGGTAGCGGGCACCGAGGATCTCCCGCAGCGTCGTCGCGCAGCCGCACGTGCGCGAGGGTCCGCCGCGCCCCAGGAGCAGCGCTCGGCACCCGTCCAGGTGGTGGAGTGAGGCCCGGTGACCGCAGTCCTCGCAGATCGGCGGAAGCAGGGCCGGGATATCGCGCTCAGTCACAGCACTAGTCTCCCCACCCGCACTGTCCAAACGCTTACGAGCTCTGAACTATCTCGCTCGCCTAGCTCATCGGAGAGAGCGCCGTGGCCTTCGCGATCAGGCCGCCGCGCAGCGCCGCCGTCGCCGCGCCGACCGCACCGGCGTCGTTGCCGAGCGTCGCCCGGACGATCCGCGTCGTTCCGCGCGGGACCATCGTCGTGCGCTGATCGACGAGCGGACGGATCCGGTCGAGCAGGAAGTCGCCTGCACTCGAAACCCCACCGCCGAGCGCGATCACCTCGGGGTTCACGAACGCGATCACGTTCGCGATCCCGAGCGCCAAGTCGTCGCAGAACGCACCCCAGGCCGCCAGCGCGTGCTGATCGCCGGCCTGCGCGAGCCGCCGGATCGCCTTGGAGCCAAGCCGGTCGCGCGGTCCGTCGACGAGCGTGCTCCGCGGAAACGACGGTGCGAGCCGGAAGGCGTGGCGCAAGAGCCCCGTCCCGGACGCTTGCGCCTCGAAGCAGCCGATCTTCCCGCAGCTGCACACGAAGCCGGTGTCGGGCCGGATCTGATGGTGCCCCACCTCGCCGGCGCCCATCATGTGGCCGAGCGCGAGGGCCCCGCGCACGACGAACCCGCCGCCGATCCCGGTCCCCAGCGTGAGCAGCGCGAAGTCGTCGGTCCCCTGACCGACGCCGTGCACGTACTCGCCGAGCGTCGCGCACCGCGCGTCGTTGCCGACGAAGACGGTGTACTTGGGAAACAGCTCGCGCACGCGCGCGCCCAGCGGGACGTCGGTCCAGCCGAAGTTCGGCGAGTACGTGATCGTGCCGGTCGACGCATCGACGTTGCCGGGGGAGCCGATCCCGATCCCGATGATGTCGCCGGCGTCCTTGAGCGCGTCCTTGATGACGCTCTCGAGGGCGGCGAGCACCGCCTCTGGATCGAGTTCGGACAGATCGATCTCGTGCTTCTTGCCGAGCGTCCCGTCTTCGTCGACGACCGCCGCCATTACGTGCGAGCCGCCCAGATCGACGCCGATCGCGCGGCTCACCGCGTCACCATCGCCTGCTCGGCCGGCGCCCGCTTCATCTCCATGCGCCGGGCTTCGGCCCGACCGCGACGCGCTCCGCCCCGCATGGCCCGGCGCTCGTGCGGGCGAACTCGTCCTCCATGGAAGAGACGATCGATCTCATCGCCCACCGCGAGTTGCGCAACCTTCGCCGCTTCACGCGAGAGACCGGTCAGCCGACGCGTCTCTCCGAGCTCGACCTCGCGCCGATGACCAACGTGCAGTCGATCGAGATCGACGAAGAGCACGTGACCGTTCAGTACAACACGAAGATCGAGCGGCGCTACAACGCCAACGAGATCACGCGCAAGGAATGGGTCTACAAGTACAACGACGACCCCGAGTTCGTCGAGGCCGTCCGCCGGGTGATCGAGCTCTCGCGCAAGCACCTCTACGATCTTCCCGAAAACCTCACGTGCCCACCAGGCTGCGCGGAATGCTGCAGCGGCTACGAGCCGTTCGTGAACCGCGCGGACGTGCAGCGGATCGCCGATCACCTCGGGATGACCTACGACGAGGTGCTCGCGGAGTACGTCGTGCAGCGCGAGTCGGCCGACGGCTACAACGTCGGCTGGCTGCGCAAAGTGACGGACGACGTCGCCGACAAGTGCGTCTTCCTCAAGGGTTCGCGCTCGGGTAAGTACTATTGCGGAATCTACGAGGCGCGCCCGCACGACTGCGGCGCCTTCACCCCCGTCGGGTGCCAGGACGTCGATTGGTCGCTCCCGCGCCACGGCAAGTACAAGACCGGCGAACCGTTCAAACCGGCCCGCAAGCGCCCGAACAACGGCAAGCGGTGATGGTGGCGGACCGAGCGCAGCACGACCGCGAGGCAGCAGTACGTTCGTTGCGAGGTCGGACGGGGGGCCCCGCGATGCAAAGCATCGTGGGGGGCGCGTAGGCTGGGCCGGAGCGCCTTGAAACAGCGCGAGTGCGACGTCGCGATCGTCGGGGGAGGCCATAACGGCCTCGTCGCGGCGGCGTACTGCGCACGCGCCGGGCTCGACACCGTCGTGCTCGAGCGGCGGGAGGTGCTGGGCGGCGCGACGCTGACCGAGGAGGTGTGGCCGGGATACCGGCTTTCGGTCGCCTCGTACGTGTGCAGCTTGTTCGACCCGCGAATCGTCGCGGAGTTGGATCTGCGCGCGCACGGCTACGAGGCGTATCGTAAGGATCCGGCCTCGTTCACGCCGCTCGCCGACGGCCGCTCGCTCTTGCTCGGCCGCGACGACGCGGCGAACGCGCGCGAGATCGCGCGCTTCGATCCGCACGACGTGGAGGGGTTCGCGGCGTTCGAGCGTGAGGCGACGCGGCTGGGCGCGCTGCTCGCCGACACCTTCGACGATCCGGACCCGTCGTTCGCGCGCTTCGCCGACGACGTGCAGGCGGCGCTGCGCGGCAGCGCAGCCGAGCTCGTCGAGCGCCACGTGCGCACACCGGTGCTCGCGGCGACGCTCGCCACCGACGGATTGATCGGCACCGACGCGGGGCCGCGCGATCCCGGGACCGCGTACGTGCTCGCGCACCACTACGCCGGCCGCGCGATGGACGCGCAGGGCGCATGGGGGTTCGTGCGCGGCGGGATGGGCGCGGTCGCGCAGGCGCTTGCCTCGGCGGCACGCGCCGCCGGCGCGGAGCTTCGCACGCAGAGCGCGGTCGCGCGCATCGCGCTGCGCGACGGGCGCGCCGCCGAGCTGCAGCTGCGCAGCGGCGAGGTCGTGCGCGCGCGGTTCGTCCTCGTCAACGCCGATCCGAAGACGCTCTTCCTCGGACTGCTCGATCCCGGCGACGTCCCGGACGCGCTGCTCGCCCGCGCCCGCGCATGGCGTACGAACGGCGTCGCCTTCAAGCTGAACCTCGCGCTGCGCGAGCCGCCGGACTTCACCGCGCGTCCGGGGACCGCGCTGCAGCCGCACCATCGCGCGACGATCCACGTCGCGCCGAGCATCGACTACCTGCAGGCCGCGTTCGAGGACGGACGCCGCGAGGGCGCGTCGCGCGCGCCGATGCTCGAGTGCTTCATGCAGTCGCCGACCGATCCGACGATGGTGCCGCCGGGAAAGCACGTCATGTCGATCTTCGCGCAATACTTTCCGTACGAGCGACCGGATCGTCCGTGGGAGCCGCGGGACCGCGAGGCGATCGCGGACGCGATCGTCGCGACGCTCGCGCAGTACGCGCCGAACCTTCCCGGTGCGATCGAGCAAAGGCAAGCGCTCGGCGCACCCGATCTCGAGGCACTGCTCGGCCTTTCGGGCGGGCAGATCTTCCACGGCGAGCTGCTCCCCGAGCAGATCTTCGAGCGCCGGTTCGCGGTGCGTCCCGGGATCGCGGGACTCTACTTGTGCGGCTCGGGGACGCATCCCGGCGGGTGTGTGAGCGGCTTTCCGGGCCGACGGGCGGCGGAGGCGGTGCTCGCCGACGCGCGAAAGGCAAGCGTCACCGTACAAGGAGGCAGCACCCGATGAAGATGCTCTTTTCCACCGCCGCACTCGGTGCGGCCCTCGTCGTTTCCCTCACGGCACAGTCGCCCGCGCCGTCGATGCCCGGGATGAACATGGGGAACGCGATGTCCAAGACGCTCCAGATCCCTCTCGCGGCTCAAAACGCTTCCGGCGAGTCGGGCACCGCGACGCTGATGGACGGCACGAAGGGTCTGATCGTGCGGTTGCGCGTCACCGGCGGCGGTGCGGCGCAACCGGCGCACATCCACAAGGGCACGTGCGCGACGCTCGATCCGAAGCCCGCGTATCCGCTCACGACGGTCTCCAACGGCACCTCCGAGACGACGATCCCGAACCTCACGATCGCCGATCTGCTCAAGGCTCCGTTCGCGATCAACGTCCACAAGTCGACGAGCGAGATCCAAACCTATGTCGCCTGCGGGAACATCGCCAAAGCCCAGTAACGCGCCGTTCAACGAAGGCGCCGCGCACCACGCGGCGCCTTCGCGGTTCGGCGTGCCGGAGCTCGACGAGATGCCGGACGACGTGCGCGCGGTCTGCGAGGAGTCGCGTGCGAAGTTGGGCTTCATCCCCAACGTCTTCCTCGCATACGCGCGCCGGCCCGAGCACTTCCGCGCGTTCATGCAGTATCACGATCTGCTGATGAAGGGCCCCAGCGGTCTCTCGCGCGCCGAGCGCGAGGCGATCGTCGTCACGGTCTCGGCGGAGAACACGTGCCTGTACTGCGTCACCGCGCACGGCGCGGCGCTGCGCATCCTCGGCAAGGACGCCGTCGTCGCCGATCAGATCGCGACGAATTGGCGCACTGCCGATCTCTCACCGCGGCTGCGAGCGATCCTGACCTTCGCCTCGCACGTCAACGAGCCCGGATTCACGGCGAGCGAGGAAGAGATCGCGAAGCTGCGCGCTGCGGGATTGAGCGAACAGGACGTGTGGGACGTCGCCGCGGTCGCCGCGTTCTTCGGGTTCTCCAACCGCATGGCCGGGTTGATGGACATGCGTCCGAACCCGCAGTTTCACGAGCTCGGACGCCCCGGCTCGTCTCGCTGAGCGACTCACCGTTCGCGGTGTGAGCGGACGTCGGATTGGGAACGCGGCGAGGTTGGGTATGACGTTGCGGTGCGCATCAGAATTGCGGCCACGGCCGCCGTCGTCGCAGCATGCAGTGCGACGATTCTCGCAACACCTGCTCTCGCCATCGACAATCCGATCGCCGCGACGATCGCCCCGCTCGGGAGCAAGGGGGCGAGCGGAAACGTGACCTTCTTCCAGATGGGACAGAACGTCAACGTCTCCGTCTCGCTGGACAAGGATTCACAGGGCACGCAGGCGCTCGACCTGCGCAAAGGCACGTGCAAATCCTTCGCGCAGAGTTCCGCGTGGCCGCTCGGATCGTTCAACGGCAGCTCGCAAGAGACGCGGCTGCCGAACACGACGCTCGAGAAACTCGTCGGCAACGTCCTCTTGATCCACAAGTCGCAGGACGTCTCCTCACCGGCGATCGGCTGCGCGCAGATCAAAGGCTAACCGGTCGCCCTTCTCCTCACGTCCGACGTATCATCGCGTGACAACGTGATCGTCACGCCCAGGTGATCGTCACGGCGACGTGATCGCCTGGGCGAAGATCGCGGGGTCGACGTTGCCGCCGCTGACGACGATGCCGACGCGCGCGCCGCGTGCGTCGACCTTCTCGAACAGGAGCGCGGCGAGCGCCGTCGCGCCGCTCGGCTCCACGACGAGCTTGAGCCGTTCGTAGGCGAAGCGCATCGCGGCGCGGATCTCGTCGTCGGTCACGGTGACGACGCCCGCGCCGAGCGCGCGCACGATCGGCCACGTCAGCGCCCCGGGGGCCTGCGTCTGCTGGCCGTCGGCGATCGTCTTCGGAACCGGGATCGAGACGATGCGATCCTCGCGCCACGAGCGCACCCAGTCGTCGCCGGCCGCGGGCTCGACGCCGTAGATGCGAACGCCCGGCGAACGCTCCGCCGCGGCAAGACAGCTCCCCGCGAGCAGCCCGCCGCCGCCGAGTGGGACGAGCAGCACGTCGAGCCGCCCCGCGTCCTCGATCAGCTCGAGGACGGCGGTCCCCTGTCCGGCGATGATCGCCGGATGATCGTACGGCGGTATGAGCGTCGCTCCACGCTCGTTGGCGATCGACGCGGCGAGCTCGGCGCGGTTCATCCGCTCGCGTTCGTAGGTGATGACGTCGGCGCCGTAGCCCGCCGTCGCGGCCAGCTTCGCCGCCGGCGCGTCGGAGGGCATCACGATCGCGGCGGGCACGCCGAGCAGCCGCGCCGCGAGGGCGACGCCCTGTGCGTGGTTCCCGCTGGAGAAGGCGACGACGCCGCCCTGCTTCTGCTCCTCCCCGAGCTGCGCGATCGTGTTGTACGCGCCACGGAACTTGAAGGCGCCGATGCGCTGCAGGCTCTCGGCCTTGAGGAAGACCTGCGCGCCGGTGCGCTCGTCGAGCGTGCGCGAGGTGACGACGGGGGTGCGATGTGCGACGCCGCGCAGCCGCTCCGCGGCGGCGAGCACGTCGTCGAAGGTGGCGGAACGGGACGTCTCGATCACTTCGCCGCCGGCACCACGTTGTAGTTGAAACGCACGATCTTGTCCTCGGGGTCGAGCTTCATCGTCTCGTGGACGCTGCCGTTCTTGAAGCGCAGGTCGAAGTCGTGGACGCGCGGAGCTGCGCCCTGCGCGGTCACTTCCTTGACGGTCTGCAGCTTCCCGAGCGGCCCAAGCACGTCGGCGGCATGGCCGACGCGCGCGCGGTTGACCTCGGTCGCCGTCTCGGCGTTCTGGAACTTCTTCACCGTGGCCAGATCGTTGGCTTGGAGCGCGACCGTCATGTCGCGCGCAATCTTCTCGTACTTGTTCTCGTGGTGCCCGAAGAGCGAGCGTGCGATGATCGCGACCAGGATGACCATGATCGCGACGTAGACGAGCTGGTTCTGCTTCGCCCGGGCGGTCTGGGGCGTGGCGGTGAGGCTGCGCATCAGCTCAGCGCCTCGCGCGCCAGCTCCCGCGCGCCGAACGGCGCGAAGGTGAGTCCCGGATTCCACTGCTCGGCGAGGCTCACGCTCCAGGGGCTCTCGAAGAGCGCGAGGGGATTGCCGTCCCAGTCCTCGACGAGGCGGCCGTTCGACGGCATCGTCGCTTCGGCGATGCCTTCCCCATTCACGCGGCGGGCCGTACCGTAGGGCAGCGTCTGGAACACCGTCTTCACGTTGTACTCCGACTCCAAGCGGTATTTCACGACCTCGAACTGCAGCGCGCCGACCGCGGCGAGGATCGGCTCGGTCCGCGTCTGCCCGTACGGGTAGAACACCTGGATCGCGCCCTCCTCGCGCAGCTGGGCGATCCCCTTCTGGAACGATTTGTAGGCTGAGGTATCGATACTGCGGACCAGCGCGAAATGTTCCGGCTCGAACGAGGGGATCGGCTCGAAGCGGACCCCGTCGGCCTGGGCGAGGGTGTCGCCGATCGCGAAGACCCCCGGGTTCGCCAAGCCGACGACGTCGCCGGCGAACGCCACGTCGACCGACTCGCGGTCGGAGGCGAACAGCTTCATCGCGCGCGTCAGGCGCACGTCCTTCCCGGTGCGCACGTTCTTGACGGTCATGTCGCGCTCGAACTTCCCACTGCACACGCGCAGGAACGCGATGCGGTCACGATGCCGCGGATCCATGTTGGCCTGGATCTTGAAGACGAAGCCGCTGAACTGCTCGTCGGTCGGCTCGACGACGCGCTGCTCGGCGTCGACGTGCGCCGCCGGCGGCGGCCCCATCTGCACGAACGCGTCGAGGAACAACTCGACGCCGAAATTCGTCACGGCCGAGCCGAAGAACACCGGGCTGACGTCGCCGCGCAGCATCGCGGCGTTGTCGAACGCCGCGCCTGCGCCTTCGAGCAGCTCGAGCTGATCGAGGAACTCGCGATAGGTGTGCTCGTCGACGAGCGCGGCGATCTTCGGGTCCTTCGGATCGCTCGTCGTCACCGGGGCGCGCTTCGCGCCGTGCTCGGTGCGCTCGAAGAGGTGCAGCTCGCCGGAGCTGCGGTCGTAGACGCCGCGGAACGTCTCGCCGTTCCCGAGCGGCCAGTTGATCGGGTACGCCCCGATCCCCAGCACGTTCTCGAGCTCGTCGAGCAGCTCGAGCGGATCGCGGCTCGGGCGGTCCATCTTGTTGACGAACGTGAAGAGCGGGATCCGCCGCGCGCGGCAGATCGCGAACAGCTTGCGGGTCTGCGGCTCGACGCCCTTGGCGGCGTCGATCAGCATCACGGCCGCGTCGGCGGCGAGCAGCGTGCGGTAGGTATCCTCACCGAAGTCCTGGTGGCCCGGCGTGTCGAGCAGGTTCATCGTGAACCCGTGGTAGGGGAACTGCAGGACCGTCGAGGTGATCGAGATCCCGCGCTCACGTTCCAGCTCCATCCAGTCCGAGGTCGCCGCCCGCGCCCGCCGGCGTGCCGCGACTTGCCCGGCCGTGACGATCGCCCCGCCGTACAGCAGAAGCTTCTCGGTAAGCGTGGTCTTCCCGGCATCGGGATGCGAGATGATCGCAAAGGTCCGGCGTTTGGCGACTTCCTCGCGAATCTCCATGACCGAGCGGGATTCGACGAAACCGCCGCCGAGGACTTCCTCGGCGGCGGTTCGTCGCCGGGGTCAGCGCTCGATGACGGCGGCGGTCGCGTCCTTGCGCATCGGAGCTTCGGCGGTCGGGTTCGCCTTCGGCAGCGCGTAGAACCGCGAGTACGTCACGTTCCGATCGTCGCCGAAATGCCAGCAGTCCATGCCGATCATCGTCTGGTCGTACGGCGTGCGTCCGGCATGCTGGAGGTTGGCGTCGCTCGGAAGCGCGAGCTCGAGGTGGATGACGTGCGGCTGCACGGGGCGCTCCGCGAGGTGCTGCGCGGCCGGAAGTCCGTTGGCCTTCACCACTTCGAAGACTTCGCAGACGCCGGTGAACGGCGGCGTGAAGGAGATGTGCACCATGTCACCGTCGCCGCCGCTGCGCGCGAACGGCAGCTTCGTCGTGCGATTTTCGTTGTCGTAGCGATAGCCGTGCAATTGGAAGGCGGGATGCTGGCAGGCCAGCGTGCACGACGGAAGTTTGTGGTGATCCACGGGCTGCATGAACATCAACAGCCCAGAGGCCAGGGCGAGAAGCATCGGGTCTTTCTTTGCGAGCTGGCTGTGCGATAAGGCTCGCGCGCGTCTTTGCGCATGTCACCGACGACGTCGGTGCTTAGGAGACGCTAGCGGCGAGCGTTTCGAAGATCGGCCGGCTGCGAGGTGATGGAGCGTACGCGATCTTCCCGGCAAGAGTGCCGAGCATATTGTACCCAAGCGGGGCCATCTCGGCGCTAGACTTCTGTCTTCACGTCGTGGAGTGACGCAGGGCCCGCTTTGGACGATTGGCCGCCCATCCGCACGGCGGCCGCATTTCGCCTGCAGGCTTCACCCGGCGCGGTGAAACGTTCTTACCCCGCCTGAGAAAAACGACACGTCGCGCATTTTTAGTAGACGCGAATCTCCATTCTGCCTGCGCGTTCCCACACCAGCGTCAAAGCATCGCCGTGCCGGTACAGACGAGCTTCCGGGGGCACGCGCAAGCGATCGTCACCCCGAAAAACCCAGATGTCGTGCTCGCGCACGATCACCGTACAGGCGCCGCGTCGCAGCGTCGAGGGCTGCACGCGTTCGCGTTCAGGCGGAACGTCGTTCGCGAGCAGCGCGGCGGGGCCCGTCTTCGACGATTGCTGGTCGAAGCAGTTCGGCAGCGCGCTCATCACCCACGGTCCCTCACCGCTGAACTTCGACCACGCGCGCGCCTCGTCGCCGTTCCCGCGCGTGACGGTCGGCGTCTGGCTCGGGTTCGGCCGCGCCGTCAGATTCCACTCACGCGTGACGAGTCGGTGCGCGAAGACGACGCTCCCGATCACAACCACGATCAGCGTCGCAATCAGATAAAAACGCCACATTTTAACGGCGCTCCGCCCCGGGCTCCGCGCCCCCCGCGCAAACGCGGGGCCCCCCAGACCCGGGGCCGGTCACCATTTCGATAGCGTTCACATTCCCCGTGGGGGCCCGGCGCGGTATACCTATGCGGCGGATTCTTCGACGCCGGCGAAGGGTTCCGCGAGCACGAGGCGCGCGCGGCCGATGCGCGCGTCCGCCATCCCGTAGTAGAACTCGAAGTTGCGATCGCCGCGCACGTCGATCGCGGTCGGGAACACGACGTTGGAGACGATGCCGTGCGTCTCGTCGACGCCTTCGGGCGTCATCACCGGCGTGCGCGAGTGATAGCGGACGATGTGCGGGCGCTCGAGGTCGTGCACGACGAAGCCGGCACTGTAGCGCATCTTGTAGCGGCCCTCGCCGCCCTCGATCGCGTCGACGCCGTGGAAGATCGAGAACCAGCCTTCCTCGATACGGACCGGGGGCGTCCCGCCGCCGGTCTTGATGCGGCACCACGGCGAATCCGGCGCGAGCACCAGCGCGCTCTCGCGCACGTCGAGCAGTTTGTTCACGTCCGCGAGCACCGGCGCGAGCGGGATGTACCCGATCCGCGTCGATTCGCGCTCCCCGGGCGGGAGGTCGAGCAGCGTCGGGATCGCGCCGCGGCCGTCCATCGTCGAGAGCCGGAGCATCGGCCGGTGGTAGAGCGCGAGCGACATGACGCCGCTCGGGGAGAGCACCGGCTCGGGGAAGAACGCGCCGTCCTTGTCGTCGCCCTGCGGCAGGTCGGGGGCGAACCGCACTTGACCCAGGCGCTTCCAGGCGTAGCCGTCGTCGGAGAGCGCGATCGTGATTCGCGGGCCCTGCGGGCCGAACGCGGTGTAGGCCATCACGTACTTGTCGAGCACGGGGACGAACGTGACGCGCGGGTCCTCGCAGCCCATCCCGCCCGGCGTCGTGCGCAGCTCGTACGGCGCCTCGGGCTCCAAGGCAAAGCCGAGCCGCTCGAAACGCACGTCATCGCCAGACCGCACCGCGCGGCACAGGCCGACGCGCGACACGTTCCCTTCCGCGACGACGCGCGGATAGAGCAAGAACGTCCCGTCGCGCGCCGTCGCGCTGGCGGGGTTCAACACGCCCTCCGCTTCCTGCGGGGAACTGTCGGGACTCAGGACGATCCCCAGCCGAGCGATCGATCCGTCGAAACGCGCCAGCGCGTCCAGCGCCATCATGCCAAACCTACCACAAGCTCATGCGCGCTGATACCCGCCTGGGCGGCGAGGTCGTCGAGCGCATCCGCCTCTCCGATGAGAACGCAGGGATCGGTACCGGCGTCCCACAGGCGGGTCGTGTACTGCATCCCGACCGCCAGAATAGCACCAGCGCCCGCCATCCCCTTCGGATATCCGTCACCATAACCGCAACGTAACACCACCACCTCCGAGGCGTCCGAAATCCGGCGGTCGCCGTACCCAGCGAAGGCGACGGTGCCGGGGGCGTGGCGGCGGACGAGCGGCGCCCGGACCCGCAGCGCGCAATGGGTCACGACCGGGGCGCCCAGCCGCGCACCGAACAGCCCCACCCCGATCCGCAGGCGGTCGTGGGCGTTCGCGGCGCAGGCGGAGCCGGTGCTCGCGACGTCGGTCCCGACGACCAGGACGCCGGCTCGCGCGAAGGCATCGCGCGCGGCGGCGAACGCCGCCAACTGCGCGCCGGCACGGTCCGCCGAGCTGACGTGCGTCCAGAGCTCGACGGCGAGCTTCGTCCCGGCGAGCGCGGCGGCGAACGCGGCCGCGTCGCCCGGCGCGATCGCGCTCCATCCCGACGCGTCGTGGATCCCGACCCGCACCGTCAGCCCACCGCGACGCTCCGCCTCGGCCGCCAGCGGTGCGAGCGCCTCGCGGCTCGAGACGTTCGGGATCCCGCCGAGCGCGAGGACCCGCGCGACGCGCGGCGCCGGGACGTCCGAGAGCAGGCGAATCGGCAGGCGCGTCCCCGGCCGCAGGGCCGCCAATTCGTCGTCGTCGGCGACGACGTACGACTCGACGACGTCGTTCAGCTCGCGGGCGAGCCGCAACGCGCCCCAGCCGTAGCCGTCGTTCTTCACCACGGCGGCGACCGGCGCGCCGAGCGCCGCGAAGGCTCGTGCGTTCGCGCGCAGCGCATCGCCGTGCAGCTCGATCGAGGGCCGCATCACTTCAGCACCGTCGAAGCGACCGGTTCCCCCGAGGGCGCGACGACGTCGACGTGGGAGCCCGGAAGGTAGACCACGTTCGGCACGACCCAGATCGTGTAGGTGCGGTACTCGCGCGGCGCCGGCTCGCCGCCGTCGAGCGGCGCCCGCTCGAACGCCACGACGCGGATGCGGTCGCTGTTGGCGCGGATCGACTCGACGATCTGGCTGAACCCCGTTTCCTTATGCGGCCCCATCAGCAGCACGACGGCGAACTCGTGCCGGAAATCCGCGATCTGCGGGATGCCCAGACTTTCGAGCGTTCGCCGGTCCCGTACGACCACGACCTCCTGCGGGCCCACGACGGGCGTGGTCCCGGAACGAACCTGGTTGACCCGCACTTCACGACACCCGACGAGGACGACGGCCATCACGAGTGCGGCAAGGAGGCGCCGCATCGAGGACCGTCCGTTCGACGCGCTTCACCGAGGATACCCCGCGCTTGCGACAGAAGTCGCATGATCCGATGTTGAGCCTGCTCCCGATCGTGTCGATCGTCGTAGCGCTGGCGACCGACCCATCCCCCGGGCCCTCCGCATCTCCCGGGCCCTCCTCCGGACCCACGGCTCCGGCGCGACCCACGCCGCTGACCGAGATCGGGCGCGTTCGCGCGTTGCCCGCGTGCACGCCGATCGTCGTGCACGCCAACGGCGCGATCACGCAGGCGCTCGACAACGACCGCGCCCTCGCGATCCTCACGCACAACTTGCGCGCGGCCGACTACGACAACTTCAACGTCGTCCAGCTCAACAACGCGATCAACGCGCTCACGAAGATCGCGGCCGACATCGAGAAGAACGCGATCTCGGGCGACGGCGAGGTCAAGCGCCTACGCGAATATGCCGCCGCCTCTCCGGACCCACAGCGCAAGAAAGAGCTCAAGGCCTTCGCCGACGCGCTCGGCGGGGCGCTCTATCGGCAGAAGAAATCGGCCGGCGAGCTGATGCGCGACATCGCGATCGTGCAGGGCCGCAGCGAGGCCGCCGACGCGCGCGAGATCATGGCCCAGAACAACCCGCCTCCGGAGACGGCCGCGATGACGACCGGCACCGAGATGAACCGCCGTTCGATGCTGGGCGGGCACCCCGACAGCTGGACTCGGGTGATGCAGCAGATCGCGGCCCAGCTCGACGACCTGGCGCCGGCGATCGGCATGGACGAAGGGACGGCCGCCGACCACAGCATCGCTGCGACCTCAGGCTGTTGACCGCTGCCCACGACCTCTGTCGCGACCTGAGTCGTTTCGTCCGTCACGGTTCGGCGGTACGCTAGGCCGGATGTTCCGGGCCTTTTCGCTTGCGGCCGCCCTCGCGGCGTTTCTGCTTGCCGTCCTGGGGAGCTGGGTGCGCATCAACGGCGCCGGGATGACCTGTCCTGACTGGCCGCTCTGCCATCATGCGCTGGTGCCGGCGCTGCACGGCGGGGTCGTGCTGGAGTGGTCGCACCGCCTGGTCGCCTTCGTCGACGGGTTCCTCGTCATCGGCGCGCTTTGGGCCGGTTGGCAGGAGCGCAACCGGATCGCCGGCGTCAAGCCGGTCCTGGGCTTCATCGGCGCGGTCTTCCTCGTGCAGGTGTGCCTGGGCGGCCTGACCGTCGCGCTCTCGAACAGCCCCTGGTCGGTCGTCGTCCACTGGGGCACCGGGATGCTCTTCCTCGCCGGCTTGACCGCGCTCGCGCTGCTCGCGACCGTCGAACCGAAGGAGATCGCGATCCGCCACTCCCTTCTCGGCGCGATCATCACGGCCAGCGTCGTCCTCGCCTTCGCGACGATGTGCGCGGGCGCGTTCGTCAGCTCGAGCAACGACGGCTTGGCTTGCACGACGCTCCCGACGTGCGACGGCGGCTCCTGGACCGGCAGCTCTCCCGGACAGGTCGCCATGATGGTCCACCGCTTGATCGCCTTCGCGTTCCTCCTGGTCGCGACGCTCGGCGCGTACTCGGCCTCGCTCGGAACGACGGTTCGCGTGCGCACGGCCGTCCTGTTGGGTTATGCTTTGGTGGTGTTGCAGGCGATGCTGGGCCTGGCGAACGTCGCCTGGCGGCTTCCGACGATGCTCCGTGAGGCTCATGCCGCGAACGCCGGGCTGACGTTCCTCGCCTTCGTCGTCGCACTCGTGTTCGCGGCGATCGACGGAACCGTCCCGAGCGAGGCGCGCTCGGGCGCAACGTCCACCACGACCCCGGTTCGCGAAGGGGCACGATGAGCTCGACGCTGTCGCGGGTAGACGGCGCGACGGCAATCCCCGGCCACCACACCGGCTGGCGCGGGGTGCTCGACGACTACTACGAGCTTTCCAAGCCGCGGATCATCTATCTGCTGCTCGTCACGACGTACGCCGCGATGGTGATGGCCGCGCGCGGCGTGCCGCACCTGCTCGTGACGCTCTGGACGCTGCTCGGCGGCGCCCTCTCCGCCGCCTCGGCCGGCGCGATCAACTGCGTGTGGGACCGCGACATCGACCGGCTGATGAACCGCACGAAGCTGCGCCCCGTCGCGCGCGGCGCGATCTCGCCGCGCGACGCGCTGCTCTTCGCGGGCGTCACGCAGATCGTCGCGTTCGTCGGGCTCTACCTGCTCGTCAACCCGCTCGCGGCGTGGCTCTCCTTCGCCGGCAACGTCTACTACGTCGTCATCTACACGATGTGGCTCAAGCGGATCACGCCGCTGAACATCGTGATCGGGGGTGCCGCGGGCGCCGTTCCTCCGCTGGTCGGTTGGGCCGCCGTGACGGGGCACCTCGGCTCGCCGGCGTTCGCGCTCTTCGCCGTCATCTTCTTGTGGACGCCCCCGCATTTCTGGGCACTCTCGTTGATGACGAACACCGACTACGACAAGGCCGGCATCCCGATGCTGCCCAACGTGAAGGGCGTCGCGCGCACCAAGCGCGAGATCGTGATCTACTCGCTCATCCTGGTCGGCGTGTCGCTGGCGTTCTTCCCGCTGCACGTGCTGGGGCCGTGCTACGGCGGGTGCGCGCTCCTGCTGGGCGGCGTGTTCATCTGGGACGCGCTCAAGGTGGCGGGTGACCCCACCAAACGGTATGCGCGCGTTCTGTTCAAATACTCCCTCATCTACCTGGCGCTGATGTGTGTCGCGATGGTCGCCGACCGCATCATCTGACCGTCCCTCCGGCGCACCCGCGCCCCTCCCCCCGCAACCATGGCCGTCACGAAAAAAAAAGCCACGGCCGACACCGCCACGACGGTCGCCGGCCACCGCCTCGACCGCTCGACGATCCCGCTCCTGGTCACCCTGGGACTGGGCGTCTTCGCCGGCGCGCTCGATCTCGGCGTTCTCTCCCCCGCCCTCCCCGCGCTCGGCGCGCAGTTCGACGTCGGCCCCAGCTCGCTGGCCTGGGTCTTCACCCTCTACCTGCTGGCGAACGTCGTCTCGATCCCGATCGCGACGAAGCTTGCCGACCGCTACGGCCGCCGGCCGGTCTACATCGCATGCGTCAGCGCGTTCCTGGCCGGCAGCATCGTGGCGATCACGGCGCCGACCTTCGGTGCGTTCTTGACCGCGCGCGCGATCCAGGCGGCCGGGGCGGGCGGGATCTTCCCGGTCGCGACGGCCGCGATCGGCGACCGCGTTCCGCCGGAGCGGCGCGGCGCAGCGCTCGGTCTGGTCGCCGCGACCTGGGGCCTCGCGGCCGTGATCGGGCCGACCGTCGGCGGCCTGGTGACGCACTTCGTCTCCTGGCACTGGGTCTTCGTCTTCAACATTCCGCTTTCGCTGGCGGTGATCGTGCTCGCGCGCACGCACGTCCCGGCGCAGGCGGCGAACGTGCGCGGTCCGCTGGACGTCGCCGGGATCGTGACGCTCGCGGTCGGACTGCTCGCGACGATGATCGCGCTGACGCGGCTCGACACGAGCGGCGCGCAGGTCGTCCCCGAGGTGACGGTGAGCGCGCTCGTCCTCGCGGTGATCGCGTTCGTGCTCTTCGCATTCGTCGAAGGGCGCGCGGCGCAGCCGGTGATCGCACCGGCGCTCTTCCGTGACCGGCAGCTCGTCGTCACCTACGCGCTCGAGGTCCTGATCGGCGTCCTCGAGGGTGCGCTCTTCTTCATCCCCGCCGCCCTCGTCGCGGGCGAGCACCTCTCGTACGCCGCCGCCGGCGGCGTCGCGGCGCTCGGCGCGTTCTGCTTCGTCGCGGTGATCCCGATGGCGGGACGCGGGCTCGACGCGATCGGCAGCCGCGCGGTCCTGGCGGCCGGCGCGACGTTGACCGCGATCGGCCTTGCGATCTTCGCCTTCGGCTTCACGAACCTGTGGCTCGCCCTGTTGGCGATGTTCATCGCAGGCGTCGGCTTCGGCGCGCTGCTCGGCGCACCGACGCGCTACATCGTGACGAGCCGCGTCGGCGCCGACCAACGCGCGAGCGCGGTCGGGCTGCTCTCGATCTTCCTGATCATCGGCCAGATCGTCGGCGGATCGCTGGGCGGCGGCGTCGCCGGCCGGCACCTCGATCCGGTCGAAGGCTATCGTGTCGCCTACCTCGTCTTCGCCGCCGTCGCCGTCATCGCGGTCTTGCTGACGTCCTTCCTCGCCTCCGCCAAAGCCGAACGCGCCGCCGCCGCCCCGCACTGAACGCGGCGCTCAGGCAGCGGCTTTGAAGATACCGCGGGCGACGCGGTAGAGCAGGTATCCAAGAGCGGCAAAGATCGCAAGCGCGACGGCGAGGTCGGTGAGGCCGCTGAAGTTCGCGACGCTGTTGCCGCACAGCGCGACGGCTTTCTCGGAGAGCCAGAGGTTCAGACGCGCGAGCGGGTTGGCGCCGATCCCGTTGAGCTCGTCGACGGTCGCGAGGATCTCGCTCGGGAGCCAGGAGTTCTCGGTGATCATCCGGCGGATGCGGCCGTTGCGGTCGATCAGCACGGTGTTCTCGTCGTGGATGATCCCGACATTCGGGTCGGGGAACGCCGAGATGCCGAACCGCGCGGCGAAGTCGAGGGTCGGCTCCGCGTCGCCGACGACGAGGCTCCAGCGCCGCGCGTCGGCGCCGAACGTCGCGCCGTACCGAGCGAGGACCGGCGGGCGATCGTAGCTGGGATCGAGCGAGACCTCGACGAGGTGGAGCGCACGGTCCCCGGCACGCTGCTGCAGCTGGCGGAACTTCGCGCTGATGAGCGGGCACATCCGCGCGTCCTGGCAGCGCGTGTAGATGAAGCTCAGCACGACGTCCTGACCGCGCAGATCCGAGAAGCGGAACGGCCGCCCCGTTTGGTCGACGAACGGCGTGTCCGGGACGAGATCGCCGACCCGCATCGGCGTGACGCGGCGGACGATGCTGCCGGAGCTCGTCAGCGCTTGCGCGCCGGTGCTCTCGACGTGCGTGAGCGTCCAGGGGTCGGTCCGCGTGTCGACGTCGGCGTCGATCTGCGAGCCGGGTTGCAGTTGGGCGGCCCGCGCGCGGGGAAGGATACGGAACGTCATCGTCATCGCCGGCATCGAGCCGAAGGCGTCATGACGGACGATCGCCTCCCCGGTTTGCGGGGTGACCGCCAGGACCACGCCGTGCAACCGCTGCGCGGCGAGCGCGTGCCCCGGGATCAGCAGTAGGATGGACACGAACAGCATCATCATCCACGGCGTCCGGCCCAGCCGGCTGACCGCCGACGAACGGGCCAACGAGCTGATCCGTCGTCCCTGGACGAAGGCCGAGCGGCGCGTCGTCCTGACCGGGTTCTTCGGCCGCCTGAGCATCGCGGTCGAGCCGCTGATCTGTGGGGTCGTCTTCACGGCGATCACGCTCGGCGTCTTCGCGGCGCCGCGACTCTCACCGCGTTGGGTCAGTCCGGACATCGTCATCATCGCCCCGATCTTCGGATTGGGCGTCCTGGCCTGCATCGCCTGGGCGCTGGGCGTGATGCTGCCTTCGACACGCGCGCTCGTGCACACCGCGCGGCCGATCTACACCGTCGACGGGTACCTGCGCTATCGCGGGCGCGACGAGCACTCGGCTCCTGAGACGAACGGCTACATCGCCGTCCTCACCGAGGACCGCCGCGTCGCCTGCGAGTGGCCGACGCTCGGCCACATCGAGCTGCCTGACCACATCCGTCCGGCGCTGTGCGAGTTCAGCGAGTACGGCGGGATCCATGCCGTCGACGGTCGCCTGACCGGCGTCCTTCCGGAACGCATTCCGACCTTCGGCGTCGGCATCCACGGACGCAAAGAAGAGATCGTCTAACCGACGATCTCTTCTTCTTCATCGCATTTTACAGCTTCAGGTTGGCGGTGTCCGACGCCGGCCAGATGTGGCCGAACGCCGCGTTCGAGAGCACCAGGCCCGCGACGATGAAGATCAGCACGACGCAGGCAAGGCCGGTGACCAGCACCATGTTCGGGATCCCGGCCGACGCCGGGACGCCCGGCACTTCATGTGGATCGGTCATGATTTACGCGGTACCCCCGCTGAGGTGCGGCAACACGCCGGTCGCGGCGAGCAGCACCAGGATGCAGCCGAAGGCCATCAAGCCCAGCAGTAGTTTGGTGACTTGGTCGTCCAAGCCGGTCTTCTGCCATTCACCGCGCAACGCGATGACGGCGAAGACCGCGACGACGATCGCGCCGACCAGCGCGACGACTTTCTCGATACCTGCAAGAGCGTCCATCGTGTATTCGCCTTACCAGAGATAGAACAGGAAGAAGAGCGCGACCCAGATGACGTCGACGAAGTGCCAGTACAGCGTCCCCGCCGTCAGACCGAAGAAGTGGTCCTGATCGTAGACGTTGCGCATCGACTGGATCCAGAGGATCAGGAGATAGACGACGCCGACGAAGACGTGGAACCCGTGCATCCCCGTCAGGGTGAAGAACGAGGCGCCGAAGATCGAACCGCTCCAGCCGCCGATCTTGGCGTGGGTGTACTCGTAGGCTTGGCCGAGCAGGAAGCACGTGCCCAGGATGATCGTCAGCCACATGAAGAGGTTGTAGGCCCCCCTCTTCGCGTGCTTCCAGTTCTCCATCGCGAAGTGCATCGTCACGCCGGATCCGAACAGCACGACCGAGTTGACGGCGGCGAAGGCGACGTCCAGACGCGGCAGCTGATGTCCCGAGACGGGATCCAGCGGCGGCCACGTCGGCGAGACCGACGTGCGCAGGTAGATGTAGGCGAAGATGAACGACGAGAACAGGACGACGTCGGAGCACAGGAAGAGGACGAACCCCAGGAGACGCATGTCGCGCGTCTCCCGGTAGATCACCTCGTCGTGTCCGTGTGCGTCAGCGTGCCCGTGCGCGTGCGCGGCGACCGCCATGATGCTTTCGTCGTCTCCTAATAGGTGGGGATCGGGTGCGTGCTGTGCGTCGGCGTCGCTTCTTCGGCGCCCTCGGCGGCGTCGAGGCCGACGTACGGGAGCGGGTTGCCGAAGTCATACGGCATCGCGAGGACGGCCGGGATCTTCTTGAAGTTGTAGTACGGCGCCGGGGAGGAGATCATCCACTCGAGCGTGCGCGCGCCCCACGGGTTCGGGCCGGCCTTCTTGCCGCTGCGCATGCTGGTGAACACGTTGTAGAAGAACAGCAGCATCGAGGCGGCCAGAATGAACGACGAGATCGACGCGAACTGGTTCCAGAACTGGAACTGCGGATCGTACTGCGCGACGCGGCGCGGCATCCCCATCAGGCCCAGCCAGTGCATCGGCATGAACGTGCCGTTGAACGCGATGAACGTGATCCAGAAGTGCCAGCGCCCGAGCGTCTCGTTGTACATGCGCCCGCACATCTTGGGGAACCAGTAGTAGAAGCCGGCGAACAGGCCCATCACCGAGCCGCCGTAGAGCACGTAGTGGAAGTGCGCGACGACGAAGTAGGTGCCGTGCTCGTGGTAGTCGGCCGGGACCGCCGCGAGGAAGAACCCGGTCAGACCGCCGCAGGTGAACGTGATGACGAAGCCCGTCGCGAAGAGCATCGGGGTCGTCCAGCGGATCGAGCCGCCCCAGAGGGTCGCCATCCACGAGAAGATCTTCACGCCCGTCGGGACCGCGATGACCATCGTGATGATCATGAACGGGAGCTGGAGCCACGGCACCATCCCCGAGGTGAACATGTGGTGGGCCCAGACGGAGAAGCCGAGCAGCGCGATCGCGACCGAGCTGAACGCGATCATCTTGTAGCCGAAGATCGGCTTGCGCGCGAAGGTCGGCATCACTTCCGAGACGATCCCGAACGCCGGCAGGATCATGATGTACACGGCCGGGTGCGAGTAGAACCAGAACATGTGCTGCCAGAGGATCGGCGAGCCGCCGTGGCGCGGGTCGTAGAAGGGGACGCCGAAGACGCGCTCCATGAAGAGCGCGGCCAGCGCGCCGGCCAGCGCGGTCGTCGCGATGAACGAGAGACCGGCGGTCGAGAACTGCGCCCACACGAAGAGCGGCATGCGGGTGAAGGTCATCCCCGGCGCGCGCATCTTGAGGATCGTGACGATGAAGTTGATCCCGGTCAGGGTCGAGCTGACACCGATCAGGAAGATCGCGACGCACCACATCGTGGTGCCCGGCGGGCCCTGCAGCGAGATCGGCGGGTACTCCGTCCAACCCGCGTCGGGCGCGCCGACGAGGAACGAGCTGAACAAGATCACGCCGGCGAGCGGGAACATCCAGAACGCCGCGAGGTTGAGCCACGGGAAGGCGACGTCGCGCGCTCCGATCTGGAGCGGCATCACGAAGTTGCCGAAGGCGCCGGTGACGAGCGGGATGATGACCATCCACACCATCGCCGAGCCGTGCATCGAGTAGACCTGGTTGTAGGTCGCGGCGGTCACGACGGCGCCGGTGGGCGACATCAGCTGCGCGCGGATCACTTCGGCGAGCATCCCGGCGATCAGGAAGAACAACCCGCCGGTGATCAAGTACTGGATCCCGATGACCTTGGCGTCGATCGAGAAGATGTACTTGCGGATGAAACTCGTTGGTTCCGGATGGATATGGTCGAGAACCGCGTGATACGGTTCCGTCTTCACTCCGGGAGCGAGTGTTGCCATATGCGGATCGTCTCCGTTACTTCTTCGAGAGGCTGACGAGGTACGCTACCAGGTTGGCGATGTCGGGGTTCGACAGCTGGTTGATCTGGGCGCTCGGCATCGTGCCCATGTCGCCCTGGTACCCGTCGTGGATGATCTTGGCGACGTTCGCCGGCGTCGGCGCGTCGCCGTCGACCAGCTTGGGCTGCGTCGGGTCGCTGAAGATCTTCCCGAGCCCGGGGCCGACGAGCTTCTGCGTGAACGGTCCGGTCGAGTGGCAGGCGACGCACTTCGTCGAGAAGAGCTTCTGCCCGGCCGCAGCGTCACCCTGAGCGAGCGGGACCGCACCGGCGGCGGCGCCGCCGCTGCTCGCGCTGCTTTGCGAGCCGCCCTGCTGCGCGATCCACTTATCGAAGTCGGCCTGGCTCTGCACGACGAGGGTCGAGTGCATCGCGGCGTGCGCGAGGCCGCAGAACTCCGTGCAGATGATGTGATACGTCCCCGGTATCTGCGGGGTGATGCGGATCGTGTTGATGAGGCCCGGCACCATGTCGGCCTTCATGCGCATCTCGGGGATCCAGAAGCCGTGGATCACGTCGCGCGAAGTGACGTGGATCGTGGTCGGGACGTTGACCGGCAGGTGCATCTCGCCCGAGACCGGCTGCGAGAGCTTCGGATACCGGTACTGAAATCCGAACTGATAGCCGATCGCCTCGACGGTCAGCGCGTCACCGGGCTGGTTCTGCAGATCGGCCCAGATCCGCACCGAGAAGATCGCCAGGATGACGACCAGGATCGTCGGGATGACGGTCCACCAGAACTCGAGGACCGGAGCGTCGTGAATCTGGACGCCGATCGAGTTCGCCGGCGCGTCCTTCGGCTTGCGGAACACGATCGCGAAGTAGACCGTGTAGATGACGACGACGTTGAAGATCGCGCCGCCGACCGCGCCGAGGAACTTGAAGAGCGAGTCGGTGGACTCCGCCGGCGCCCCGGCTTGGATGAGGCCGATCGGCCGCGGACTCGCATAGACGAAGTACGCTTCGATCAGCGAGACGACGACGATCAGCGCGGTGATGGGCCAAAAACCCGGTCCAAGATTCGTCTTTGGTTTGACGACCTGCTGTGCCAAGTGATCCTCTCTGCAGCGACCCTACCCGGTCGGGCGTTTCCCGATCTCCGCATTTCTCCGCCGGAGCCGGAACGACTTCCCAGTATAGGAGAAGTCGCTATCGCGTTATCGCGGACTTCTATCGGAACCGCGGGCTGCGCAGGCCCGCTCGCTCTCGTCCGACAGGGGAAAGGATAAACCTCTCCCCGCCTTTTCCCGTTAGGGCACGAATCGACGCACGAGCACGTCGACGTTGGTGATCGCGGTGCCGACGACGACCGCGTCGGCGCCCGAGGCGAGCGCCGCGCGCACGTCGGCCGGCGTCGCGATCCCGCCCTCGCAGATCGCGAACGCCCCGCTCGCCGCGCAGGCCTGCACGAGCGCGAGCGCCGGGAGCGGCATCCCGCGCGTCCCCTTGGTATACCCGCAGAGCGTCGTGGCCACGATCGCGGCGCCGGCCGCCGCGGCGCGTCGCACGTCGGCTGGGGTTGCGCAATCCGCCATCGCGAGCGCCCCGCGCGCACGGACCGCTGCGATCGCCTCCTCGAGCGTCCGGCCGTCCGGGCGTGCCCGTTCGGTCGCATCGAGCGCGACGATCTCCGCACCGGCGGCGACGACCTCGGCGATCTCGCGCTCCGTCGCCGTGATGTACGGCTCGTATCCTTCGTACGCGCGCTTGACGATCCCGATGATCGGGACGTCGACGGCGCGGCGCATCGCCGCGATGCGCGCTGCTCCCTCGGCTCGCACGCCGACGGCGCCGTTCGCAACGGCGACCCGGCCGAGCAGCGCGATGGTCTCAGGCGTGTTGAGCAGCGAGGTTGCTTCAGCTTGGACCGAGACGATCAGGCCCCCGCGCAGGCGTTCGAGGACGCTCACGGCTCGACGATCCGATCCGGCGCCGTGAGCCCCGCTTCGGCGAAGGCGAGCAGCGCGGCGCCGACCGCGGCCTCGTGCAGCGGGCGAATCACCCTCGCCCCGGGCGCCAGTTCGACCAGCCGCTCGCGCGCGTGCGTGAAGAAGCGTTCGCTCGCGAAGCTCCCACCCGCGAGCGCGACCGGGACGCTGCGGTTCCCGACGCCGAGCCGTTCGAGCGCCGTCGCGGCGAGGGTGGCAAGCGCGTCGGCGGCTCCGTCGACGAGCGCGCGCGCTTCGGCGTCGCCCAGGCGCGCGGCGTCGTGGACGACGCGCGCGAACGCCGCCAGCTCACCGCGCGAGATGCGTCCCTGCATCGCGGCGGTGGCGAGCGCACGCAGGTCGCCGCGGTCGAAGAACGCGAGCGCGGCCTCACCCAGCGGGCTGCTCGCGCCGCGATCGTCTTGATCCATCGCATAGGCGAGCGCGTCGCGCGCGATCGCGAATGCGCTCCCCGCGTCGCCGAACAGATACCCCCAGCCGCCGACGCGCACCGCATTGCCTGCGCCGTCCTCGCCGTATGCGACCGAGCCGGTCCCGGCGATCACGACGAGCGCCGGACGCGACGCGACGGCGCCGGCGAGCGCGATCGGCGCGTCGTGACCGAGCCGGATGCTCCGCGCGCCGAGCGTGAGCGGCGCGCCGTCGAACGCTTCGTCCCAGCCCGAGAGCCCGACGTGCACGGCGGCGAGCGTCGTCGTGCGCGGCAGACCGGCCGCGTCGAGCGCGCGGCCGAGCGCCGAAGCGCACGCATCGGCACAGGTCGTCGAGCCGGGCGGTTCGTCGACGTGCGCCGCGGGGCCGGCGATCCCGCGCCCGAGCAGCGTCCCGTCGTCGCGCACGACGACGGCGGTCGTCGAGGACTGTCCGCCGTCGATCCCGGCCAGATACGCGCTCACCGCGGCATCACGCGAGCAGTTCGTCCGCGTACGCGTCGGCGGCGCGTTCGCGCGCGGCTCGGTCGTGTAGCCGCGGCACCTCGCCGATCGCTTCGCGATGATGGTAGAGCTCGTGCGCGATCGCACGGTCGATGTGCTCGCGCACGACGCACGAGGATCCATGCGGCATGGCGCGCTCGTTGAGCCGGATCACGGGACCCTCGGGGTCGTACTCGGCGACCAGGCGCGTGTCGCTCCAGCTCCCCAGGTCGTCCAGCTCGATTCGCACGCCGTACTCCGCAGCCAGGACGCGCACGTCAGGCACGCGCCGCCTCCGTGCGCCGCAGGTCGACACCGTCCCGGACGAGGCGTGCGCGCAGTGCGGCGGCGTCGAGGTCGCGCGGCGCGACGCGCGCCTGCAGCGAGAGCGCCGCGGCGGTCCCGGCTGCCTGTCCCAGCGTCATCACCGTCGGGGTCAGGCGGGTCGAGGCGAGCGCCTCATGCGTGGTCGAGATGCAGCGGCCCGCGACGAGCAGATCGTCGATCCCCGTCGGGAGCAGGCAGCGGTACGGGATCTCGTACGACGTTCCGGGCGCGAGCCGGTGGGTCGTCGTCCCGCTCCCGCGCGGGTTGTGGATGTCGATCGGATAGGCGCTGCGCGCGACCGCGTCCTCGAACGTGCGCGCGTGCAGCACGTCGTCGGCGGTGAGCGTGTAGGCGCCGACGATCCGGCGCGACTCGCGGATCCCGATCTGCGTCGCGGTCGCGGCGAGCCGCGCGTTCGCGAAGCCCGGAACGTCCTTCTTGAAGAACGCGAGCAGCTCCATCACCTGCGCGCGCGCCTCGACCTCGGCGCGCGTGAGGTCGTCGGGATCGAGCGGGTCGACCTCGACGACGCGCGTCATGTTCACCGTCACCTCGTCGCCGTAGGGCGTCGCGAAGAGCGAGACGAGTTCGCGCGGGACCGTCACCTCGCCGCGGGCGCGCGCGGCGTCCCACAGCTCGTACAGCCCGGCGACGGCGGTCAGCGCCGAGGCGGTCCGCTCGTGCGTCTTGAGCGAGGTGCGCATCTGCTCGGGGCGATGCCGCACGTACGCGGAGAGCGCCTCGAGATCGACGTGGCTGAGGCGGAACATCAAGCTCGCCGGCTGCACGCGCCCGCGCGCATCGCCTTGCTGCGTCGGGACGCCGGCGCTCGCGGCGACGTACGCGTCGGCCGTCGCGTCGATGGTGCGCCACGCACGCACCTCCCGCGTCCCGCCGACCGTGGCGAAGCGCGCGCCGGCGACGCGGCCGCCTGCGACGATCGCATCGAGGAACAGTGCATGCAGGAGCAGCTCGACCCCGCTCTCGCGCATCAGCGTGAAGAGCAGCGCCTTGTGGATCTCCGGATCGAACGGCGTGATCGTCGGGACGTAGTCGGAGGCGTCCGGCACGTGGCCCGGCGAGCCTCCGAGCGCGACGAGGCGGTCGACGATCTCCTGCGCGATCCCGCCGACGATCCGCTCGCTCCCCGAATGGAACGTCATCCACGGCCCGACCATCGACGCCGTCGCCGTCCCACCCAGGAAGCCGTAGCGCTCGACCAGCAGCGTGCGCGCGCCGGTCCGCGCCGCCGCGAGCGCGGCGGCACAGCCGGCGTTCCCCCCGCCGACGACCAGGACGTCGAAGTCGCGCATCGGGCGCTGCTTTCGCGGGCGAGCCCGAGCCGCCCCGCGCCGCTCCGCCGCTACGCGGTCACGGCGTCGCGCGCGTACTCGGGGACGCTCGCCGGGTCGCGTGCGATCCCCGCCATCGCGGCGAGCGCGTGGAAGACGACCGCGAAGTCTTCGTGCGCGAAGCCCATCGAGCGCGCCGCGGTCAGCAGCTCCTGCGTCGTCGCGGAGGTCGGCAGCGGGACGCCGACCTCGCGGCCGAGGTCGAGCGCGAGCTGCACGTCCTTCTGCATCATCTTCGGCGTGAACCACGCGTGATCGGGCGGATCGACGATGAAGCGCGCCCGGTACTGCAGCTGCGGCGAGGCGATCGCGCTGTGCAGCAGCGTCTCGACGGCGACGCGGCGGTCGACGCCCATCTTCTCCGCGAGCAGCACGCCTTCGCTGAACGCCAGCGTCTGCACGGCGAGCTGCAGGTTCGCGGCGAGCTTGAGCGCTTTGGCCTGGCCGAGCTCGCCGATGTGGCGCACGCGCGGCCCGATCGCGAGCAGCGTCGATTCGACGCGTTCGAACGCGGCGCGGTCGCCGCCGACCATGATGAGCAAGTTCCCCTCGCGCAGCGTCTGGATGCTGCCGGAGACCGGCGCGTCGAGGAGCGTCGCGCCGCGCGCCGCGACGCGCTCGCCGAGCTCGCGCACGAGCGTCGGCGAGGTCGTGCTCATCTCGGCGACGATCATTCCGGGACGAATGCCGGCGAGGATCCCGTCGTCGCCTTCGAAGACCGCTTCGAGCGCGTCGTTGTCGGTGACCATCACGATCACCAGCTCCACCGCCTCCGCGAGCGCGCGCGGCGAGGCCGCGACATGCATCCCGCGCTGCGCGAACGGCGCCGCCTTTGCGGCCGTGCGATTCCAACCGTGGACGCTCGCGCCGGCATCCAGCAGCCGCTCGACCATCCCTCCGCCCATGTCGCCGAGTCCGACGACGCCTACCGTAACCATGCCTGCGCGCTCTCCCGAGCGATGCGCGTACTCCTCTTGTTCGTGTATGCGAACACGGCGTGCCGCGTATAGCCGCAGCGCGCGCTGCGCGACAATTGGCTGCGTGCCGCCGGTGTGTCCGTCATCATGCACCCGTGAGCATTTCCGCACGGTCAGGAATGTCGTAACCATCAATCCTTGAGGGAGTGGTGATGGAACGAGAAGACCCAAACAAACGCCCGAAACGAAACTTTTTCAGCAACACCGCGAAGAAGCTCGGCATACGTCGTGAGGCGAGCAACGCTGAGCGGGGAGAGGCAAGCGGATCGGGCTCGAGGCGGACCGCCGTGCAGGCACCCGGCCAAGCACGGACAGCGGGCGCCGGAGTGGACCAGTATTTCGGTGACCAGGAAGCGACGCTCCGCAACGTGCTGAGCGGGGCGATCGACGCCCACAACTTTGAGCTCGGCGGAGGACGACTGGGACCGTCGTCGATCCCGCAGCCACGAGAGGGCCCCGAGGGACTCTCCCAGTGGGACGGGGCAAGCCGCCAGGGGACGGTGTTGAATCTCGGTGCCTACGGCCTTGCGGTACGCACCGGGTACGACACGTACCAATACCTCACTCCCGAGGTCGCCCGAACCGTGTACGCCTCGCCGCAGGGGATTACGAACCCGGCGATGGGGGGCCATGGCGAGGCGCCGTACTCGCACCCGCTTTCCGGCGATATCCCGATCGCGCTCGGAGAAACCCCGCCGAGAGGTACATCGGTCGCGGCATACTCGCAGCCGTCGTCCGGGTCCGGCGAGATCCCGATCATGCTCGGGGAACCCACGCCGACCGCTCCCACACACCCGCAGCCGGCGGGCGCCGGGGTTGGACAGTATTTCGGCGACACGCGAGCGGGGCTCCGCAACCTGCTGAACGCGGCGGTCGACAGATACAACGTCGAGATGGGCGGATCGCGGCCGGAGGCGGCGGCGATCCCGAGGCCCAGAGAGGGCCCCGAGGGATTCGTCGAGTGGGACGGGGCAAATCATCGCGGCGCGGTGCTGAATCTGGGCGCGTACGGCCTTGCGGTGCACACCGGGCGCGGTGTGTACCAACACGTCAGCACCATCGACGCGGAACGCCTGCACGTTACCTCACACGGAATCTCGCGGGCGCCGGTGCAGAGCCAAGGCCGGGGAGGCGGACGCTCGCGCTGACGCGTCGTCGGCTAGGTCGGCGCGACGCGGCGGCGCCGCAGCGCGCCGACCGCGTCCGCGTTGAGGGCGACGCAGCCGCAGACGACGAGCGCGCCGCCGAGCCACGCCGCCCCGCCGACCGGCTCGTGCAGCCAGAGCGCCCCGGCGAGCAACGCGATGAACGGTGAGACATAGGTCCACGACGCCGCGAAGGTCGGAGAAGTCGCACCGGAGAGCCACACCAAGAGCGTGTGCGCGCCGGCGGTGGCGACGATCGCGAGATACGCGAGGGCGATGACGCCGTTCGCGTCGAGCCGCGCGGGGACGCGATGTTCGAAGGCGAGCGAGAGCGCGAGCAGCACGAGCCCGCCGAAGAGCTGCTGCCCGCCCGCGATCTGGAGCATCGGCACGCGCTGCAGCAATCCGCGCGAGACCGTGAGCCCGACGACGTAGGCGATCTGCGAGCCGGCCAGCGCGAGCGCGGCGAACAACGCGGTGCCGCCGCCCTCGGCGCGCCCGAACCCGCAGACCAGAACGACGCCGAGCGTCCCGAGGAGCACGCCGCCGATCGAGGCGAGGTCGACGCGCCGCCGGCCTAGCGCGACGGCGAGCGCGAACGCGAAGAGCGGTGCGCTCGCCGAGAGCAGCGCTGCGAGCGAAGACGGGAGCACGCTCTCCGCGCGATAGAGCACAGCGAACGAAATCGTCGTGAGCGTGAGCCCCACCAGCGCGATCCCCAGCAGATCCCGCATCGCGATACGACGCAGCCCGCCGCGCGTCGCGGCGACCAGGACGACGAGCGTGCCGCCGATCGTAAAGCGCATCCCGGCGGCGAAGAACGGCGGCCACCCGTCGCGCAGACCGACCGCGATCGCGGCGAACGTCGTGCCGAATACGACGCAGATGAAGGCGAACGCGAGCAGAGGCCTTGTCACAAATGACTCACTTATGTTACAGTACAAAATAGATTTGTGTTGAGACGGTATCACATCCGCGGCGGGAACGCCAGGGAGATCGCGGAGTCGCTCGAGCTCGCCATCGACGCGGGTCGATTCGCGCCCGGCGAACGACTGCCGACGATCCGCGCGCTCGCGGCCGATCTCGGCGTCAGCCCGACGACCGTGAACGCCGCATTCGCGGCGCTCCGCGCGCATGGGCGCATCGGCGGAAACCGGCGCGGCGGCTCGGTCGTGATCGGCCGTACGGCGTTCCAAACGGGACTCGTCGACGCGCCGCCGACCGCGGCGCGCAATCTCGCCGTCGCGAACCCCGACCCGGCCTTCCTCCCGGCGCTGCGGCCGATCGTGCGCGCGAGCGTCCCGGAGCGCCGCCTCTACGGCGAGGGGCGCGACGGCGCGGCGCTGCTCGCGGCGGCGCGTCGGTGGTTCGCGCGCGACGGCATCCCCGCCGACCACCTCGCCGTCGCGTCGGGCGCCGCCGACGCGGTCGAACGCATCCTGCTCACGCAGCTGGTCGCCGGGGACGTGATCGCGCTCGAGGACCCGACGTATCCGCCGTACCGAGAGCTGGCGCGCGCGCTGAACCTGCGCGTCTTCCCCGTCGCGATCGACGAGCGTGGGATCGTACCCGCCGCGCTCGCCGCAGCGCTGCGCGCGCGGGCGAAAGCCGTCGTCGTCGTCCCGCGCGGACAGAACCCGACCGGCGCCGCCTTCGACGGCGAGCGCGTTCGCGCGCTGCGCCGCGTCCTCGACGCCGCCCCCGAGACGCTCGTGATCGAGGACGATTATCTCGCCGACGTCGCCGGCGCCCCCGCACACACGTTGAGCGGACGGAGCCGCTGGGCGCACGTGCGTTCGGTCGCGAAGACCTACGGCCCCGACCTGCGCCTCGCGCTCCTCGCCGGCGATCCGCTCACGATCGCGCGCGTTCAGGATCGGCAGCGCTTAGGGAGCGGATGGGTCAGCCACATCCTCCAGGAGACCGTCGCGGCGCTGATGGCCGATCGCGCGGCGGGGCGGCTCGTGCGCGCCGCCGCGCGCACCTACGCGGAGCGCCGCGGCGCGCTACTCGAGGCGCTCGCAGCGCACGGGATCGCGGCGTTCGGCGCGAGCGGGTTCAACGTCTGGATCCCGGTCCCCGAGGAGGGGGCGGTCCTGCGCGCCCTCGAGGCTGCGGGGTGGGCGGTCGACGCCGGCGAGCGTTACCGCACGGCGACGCCGCCGGCGATCCGGGTCACGGTGACGACGATGCTCGCGCCCGAAGCCGCACGCTTCGCAGCCGCCCTGGCGCGGATCGTCGGACGATCCGGCCGGACGGCGAGCGTCTGAAGCGCGAGCGTCAAGTCTACGCTAGGCGTCGGTGTCGATCTGCGAGAGGACCTCGTTCCAGATCCCCAGGGGCGAGGTAGGCTCCGCGTCGGCGTCCGGCGCGGGAGCGGAGGGCGCCGCCGCCGCCGGCTTGGTGCCGGCCGACGGCGGGGCGTACGGCGAAGAGCCGACGGCTGAGACGTTCATCGGGACCCATTAGCCGCCGCCCCGCTACGCTCTTCTTCCTCTCCGAGCGAGCCCTAGCGGCGTGATCTAGCGCACAGCAAAGACGTACAACGTCCCGCCCAGCGGGATGTGCCGCAGGCTCGGCGTCATCTTCGGACCGCCCCAGAACGGCGTGACGCCGCCGTAGCCGGCCTGGACCGCGACGTACTGCTTCCCGTCGACCTCGTAGCTGATCGGCTGCCCGATCACCCCCGAGCTCATGTGGTGCGTCCAGAGAATCTTCCCCGTGCGTGCGTCGAACGCGTAGAACTTCTGGTCCGGCGTCCCGCTGAAGACAAGGCCCCCGTCGGTCGAGAGGGTGCCGTCGGTCCACGGCATCTTCGTCTCCTTCGACCACACGCGCTTCCCGGTCGTGACGTCGATCGCCTGAAGCGCGCCCCAGCCATAGGCGCCGGGGACGGGCTGGACCTCGAAGCTCTCGTCGAGATAGCCCAATCCCGCCTTGAACGGCGCGGGCTTGAGCCCGGCGATCGTCATGCACGTGCGCATCGTCGGGACGTACGCGTAGTGCGTCTGCGGATCGTACGTGAACGACCACCAATTGTCGCCGCCGAAGAACGCGGGGCACGTGAAGACCTGCTTGCCGACTTGCGGCTTGAGGGCGGCGTTCACCGTCGCCATCCCGCGCGCGCGGTCGTAGCCCGTCACCGACGTGACCTTCGTGAACGGCGTCGCGGAGATCAGCTTACCGTTGGTCCGGTCGACGACGTAGAACCACCCGTTGCGGCCGGCCTGATAGAACACGTGACGCAGCCGCCCCTCGATCGTCACGTCGGCGAGCGCCGGCGTCGCGACCGCGTCGTAGTCCCACGGGTCGTTGGGCGTCTCCTGGAAGTGCCACTTCACGCGGCCGGTCGCAGGATCGAGACCGACGACCGAATCCGAGTAGAGGTTGCGGCCCTTGCGCACCGTCGCGAGCCACGGCGACGGGTTCCCGACGCCCCACAAGAGCGTGTTCGTCTGGGCGTCGTAGCTGCCGGTCATCCAGGGATCACCGCCACCGTGCAGATACGTCTTCCCGGGCCACGTGTTGCCGCCGGGCTGATCGGGCGCGGGGATCGTGTAGAAGCGCCACCGCAACTCACCGGTCTTCGCGTCGAGCGCCTGCACGAATCCGCGCGAGCCGTACTCGCCGCCGCCGTCGCCGACGATCACCAAGCCGTTGACGATCAACGGCGCGTTCGTCATCCCGTAGCCGATCCCGGGAGCCGCGAGCGTGCGGTTCCACACGACCTTCCCCGAGCGCGCGTCGAGCGCGACGACGTGGTTGTCGAGGGTCGACATGTACACGTCGTTGCCGTACAGCCCGACGCCACGGTTCACGACGTCGCAGCAGAGCGTCCGCAGCGCCTTCTTGTTGACCGGATAGTCGTACTCCCAGAGCTGACTTCCGTTGGTCGCGTCGAGCGCGTAGACGTGATCCATCGGCGTCGTGACGATCATCGTGTGACCGTTGACGATCGGCGGCGCTTCGAATCCGTTCGGGATGAACACCGAGTGGGTGAACACCTGGTGCAGCTTGGCGACGTTGCCCGTGTTGATCTGCGCATACGGGGCGTGCGCCTGGCTCTGATACGTGCGCAGATACATCAGCCAGCCGGGATCGGACGCCGCGTTGCGCAGGCGGCTCTCGGTGACGGGCTGCCACGCGGGTGCGGAGGCGCCTTGCGCCTGTTGACGGTGTTGGCCGAAGGTCACGAGGCCGAGCACCGCGCACGCGATGACGGCCGAGCGAACGAGGGTCTTAGGAACGTTCATGTACGGTTGCGTCCACCATCGCTTCAAAGCGAGAGATCATTGCGGGCCCAGAAGGGCGGTCGAGGTTGCAGCTGCGGACGCCGTCAGCGGCCGCGATCCGGCGTGGTGGCCGTGCATGCTGAGCAGAAACGCCGTGAGATTCGTGTAGTCTTGCGCGGAGAGGCCGCCCGCGTTCGCGACCGGCATCTGCGCCTTGGTGTAAGCGTAGACGTCGCTCACGCTCTGCCACTGCACGTTACCGTTCGGTCCGGCGAGCGCCGGAGCGTAGACGCCCTCGAGCTTCGCGCCGTGGCACATCGAACAATTTGCCTGGTAGACGGATTGACCGTCCCTGGCCTGATCCGCGGTGAACGACGGCACGATCGATCCCGCTTGCGGCGGAATCGCGTCCGCCGCGCTCACTCCCATCGCCGCGAGGCCGAGCGCCGCACACATGATCGAGAGAAACTTCAAATGAGAACACCCTCCGTGAGTGGTGGGGTGATCGTACCGCGCGCCGACGACGAGGACATAAGTCCCTACGCGCTTGTCGTTCCCGATTTGCGGGGGTATACTCTATCGCGCGATCGGCAGCAAGCGATCAAGGCAATCAGGCACGCGCGGGAACGAGCACGATCGCGATCGGCTCGTCGTCGGCGACGCCGGCCAACTCTTCGTCGGCGAGCGCGCAGATCTGCGCCGCCTCGCCTAGCCCACTGAACTCGGCGATCCGTGCACCGCGCAGCAGGAAGACGTCGGGGAGCGCGCGCCCGACGTCGCCGAAGCGCGTCTGCTCCTCGATCAAGCGCGGCAGCCGCTCTGCGACCTCGGCGGCGCGGCGCGTCGACGCGACGGCGCCGGCCAGGACGAGACGCACCACGCCGCGTTCGTCGACGACCGCACTCTCGCGCTGCGCCGCGAAGACGGTGAAGACGGGAGTACGTGCGGCGACAAGTAGCGCTTCCGCTTCGCTGCGCAGGTGCAGCGCCGCCGCGGCGCGCCGCTCCTCGTCGCTCGCCGTGCCGTTCTGCGCCGCGCCCTCGACGAGCGCGGTCGCACCCGACGCGGTCGCGCGCACGCGATTGCGCGCCGTGTCGACCTCGACGACGACCTCGACGCGCTCCGGCGCCGCGCCCGAGGCGATCGCGGCATCGATCGCCTCGCGCCGGATGCGCGCGAGGTCGGCCGCGCTCGGATCGACGATCGTGCGCTCGACGACGTCGCGCACGAGCGCGAGTGCGACGCCGACCGGCGAGATCACCTCGGCGTCGTGCGCGATGCGGTGCGCAAAGCCGAGCTTCGACGCCGCGTACGGGACGAGCGCCGCAGCGCCGCCTCCGCCGCCGACGAGCACCGTCGTCGCGCGATCGAGCCCGTAGTCGGCGAGCAGCTCGTCGAGCGTCAGCCGCAGACGTTCCGTCGCGCGATCGAGGACGGCGCGCGCGAACGACTCCGCGTCGGTGCCGAGCGCCTGCGCGACGAGCGCGCAGCCCGCGCGCGCCGCGGCGGCGTCGCCGCGTGCGAAGGCGCCGGCGGGGACGGTGCCGAGCACGTTGGCGGCGCAGGTCGGCGTGATCGCGATGCGCGTCCCGTCCGCGGCGACGAGCGCCGCGATGCCGTCGGCGAGATCGGCGCGCGCCGACGCGACGAGCGCTTCCGGCGAGAACGCGGCGTACTCGTAGCCGGCGATGTGTGCCGACCGTGGCCCGATCTCGCCGACGCGCCCGTCCGCGAGATGGACCAACGAGCCGCCCGCGACGGCGATCGTTCGCACGTCGAGCGTGCGCAGCAGCGTGCGGTGACCGCCGATCCGTGCGGGCCGCATCTGCGGCTGGCCGCGCCGGATCACCGAGCAGTCCGCGCTCGTCCCGCCGACCTCGACGAAGATCCCATCGGTGACGTTCTCGTGGAAGAGCGCGCCGGCGATCCCGGCGGCCGGCCCCGAGAGCATCGTGAGGATCGGACGGCGCTCGACCTCGGCGACGTCCATCACCCCGCCGTCGCTGCGCATGATCATCAGCGGCGCGGGGATGCGCGCGTCGGCGACGGCGCGCGCGGTAACGCGCGAGGTGCGCAGCATCCGGGGCAGGATCGCCGCGTTGAGCGCCGCGGTGCGCGTGCGCGCGCGCAAGCCGTACTGCGCGGAGACCTCGGCGCCGCTGGTCGCCGCGAGGCCGCGCGCGCGCGCCGCCGCGACCAGCGCGGCCTCGTGCTGCGGTCGATCGACCGCGAACGGCTCGCTGACCGCGAGGGCCTCGACCTTCGCCGCGAGGGCACTCTCCAGCACGTCGGGCGACGCGCCGTCGAACCAGAGCGGGGCGAAGCGCACGCCCTCCGCGATCGCGAACGGCTTGAACCGCGCGAACGTGCGCGCGACCCGCCCGCCGAGCGTCACGACGCCGACCTTCGCGACGTCGCCCTCCAAGAGCGCGTTCGTCGCCTGCGTCGTTGAGTGCGCGATGAACGCGATCGACTCGGGGACGATTGCGTGCTCGCGCAGCAGCCGCTCCAGCCCCGCGACGATCCCGGCCGCGACGCCTTCGGGATGGCGGTGCGTCGTCGGAACCTTCACCGCGGCGACGAGCGCGCGGGTCGCCGCGTCGACCGCGACGACGTCGGTGAACGTCCCGCCGACGTCGATCCCGATCCGCAGGCGACGCTCGCTCATCGGAGAAAAACAACCGCGGTGAAGGAGTCGCCGCCGCGCACCCGTCTACGCATCGATCCCTCCGATCTCGTCCTCGAGATCATCTCGATCGTCATCGCGATCCTGCTGGCGCTCGGCGTCAACGAATGGCGCGACGCGCTGCGCGCGAGGGCGAACGCGCACGAAGCGATGGTCGCGATCCGGGACGAGATCGTCGCCAATGATCGGGAGCTGCACGCGCTCATGCCGCACCACCTCGCGAACTTGCAGGCTTTCCGTGCGCTGCTGAAAGGTTCATCACGGCAGCGTCCGGTCTCGTTCGACACGTTCATGGAGACCTTCGGACGCGTCAATCCCCATGGGTTCCAAGCGGTCCAAGCGGAATCGACGGCCTGGGATCTGGCGCGTGGATCGGGGGTGCTGAGCGCCGTACCGTATGCGACCCGCGTGGCGCTCGAACGCGCGTATCGGGAACAGAGCTTCTTGAACACGTACCCCGACCGCATCATCGCCGATCTCCATTTTGGGGTCGCTCCGCGCAACGCGGATTTTCGTTTCGCCGCGAACGGCTTCTGGATCGACACAGCCGACGCCGTCCTCACCGAGCAACGGCTGGCGCAGGACTACGCGGCGGCGCGTAAGGCCCTCGACGCGGCGCTGCGCTGAGCGGTTCACGCGCCGTCGGCGCCGACGTCGCCCGCGATGACGAACGCATGCAACGCCATCGTCACGATCCCGTCGCGTTCGTGCGCGTCGATCAGCGCGCTCACCGCGGCGTGCAACTCGTCGGCGACCGGACCGCTGTGCGGAAGGTACGAAGCGCTGCGCACGCGCGTCGCCAACCCGTCGCGGTCGAGCACCTGATCGTAGGCGACGACCGTCCGCGTCACCGTATGCCAGGCCGGGTACTGCGCGAAGACGACCTGCGCGCGCTCCCGGCGCAGCTCCGTGTCGTCGGTCGCGTAACGGCGCACGATCTCGCCGTACGCGTGCGTGAACGGATCGGCATCGTCGCGCTCGTACCCGACGAGCGCGGCGCGGCCGCCGGGCCGCAGGAGCCGGACCATCTCGGCGAGCGCGACCGGCGCGTCGAACCAATGGAACGCCTGGAACGCCGTCACGAGATCGCAGGACGCCTCGGCGAGTCCGGTATGTTCGGCCGCCGCCGCAACCCATGTCACGCGCGCGTCGGGGAGCGCCGCTTCGCGCATCGCCGCATTCGGCTCGACCGCGTAGATCTGAGCGCCGCGCGCGGCGAGCAACCGCGCCGAGATCCCCGTCCCCGCCCCGAGATCCGCGACGGAAAGGCCCGCGGGATCGCCGAGGCCGTCGAAGAGCGCGTCGACGATCTCCCCGGGATACGACGGACGCGCCTGCGCGTACGCGCTCGCGTGCTCGGTGAAGCGTCCGGTGTGGCTCATTGCAACGCCGCCGCCAACTCGTCGTAGAGATACGTCATCGTCTCGATCCCGCCGAAGAACTGCCCCAAGTCGAACTTCTCGTTCGGCGCGTGGATCGCGTCGTCGGGGAGGCCGACGCCGATCAGCACCTGCGGCAGGTGCAGGATGCGGTCGAACGACGCGACCGGGCCGATCGTCCCGCCGGTCCCGATGAAGACGGGCGGTTTGCCGAAGCCCTGCGCCATCGCGCGCGCCGCCGCGACGACTGCCGGGTGATCGCGCGAGGTCTCAACGGCGCGCACGTCGTGGTGCGTCGTGATCTCAACGCGCACGCCTTTCGGCGCGACGCGCTGCACGAACGTCGTCACCGCGTGCTTCACCACGGCGGGATCCTGATGCGGGACCAGGCGCGCGGTGAGCTTCGCTTTCGCGAACGACGGGATGATCGTCTTCGAGCCCGCGCCTTGATAGCCGCCGTACATCCCGTTGATCTCGAGCGTGGGACGCATCCACATCCGTTCGAGCGGGAGGCGCGCGCTCTCGCCGGCGAGCTCCGGGACGCCGATCGCGTGCGCTTCCTTCGCGTGATCGTACGGCAGCGCCGCGATCTCGGCTCGCTCTTGCGGCGAGAGCTCGCGAACATCGTCGTAGAAGCCGGGGACGGCGACGCGGCCGTGCGCGTCCTTGAGCGCGGCGAGAATCTGCGCGAGCGCCTCCAGCGGGTTCTTCACGACCCCGCCGTAGTAGCCCGAGTGCAGGTCGCTCGTCGGACCGTGCACGGTGATCTCCCAGCCGGTCATCCCGCGCAGCGAGGTCGTCAGCGACGGCACGTCCTCGGCGAAAACCGCCGTGTCGGAGACGACGACGACGTCGCACGCCAGCCGTTCCTTCTCACGCGCGAGGAAGGCCTCGAAGTTCGGCGAGCCGATCTCCTCTTCTCCTTCGATCACGACCTTGACGTTGATCGGCAGCTTTCCGTTCACGCGCAGGTGCGCTTCGATCGCGGCGAGGTGCATCAGGCACTGGCCCTTGTCGTCGACGGCGCCGCGGCCGAAGATCTTGCCGTCGCGAACTTCCGCCTCGAACGGCGCCGAGGTCCACAGGTCGACCGGGTCGACGGGCTGCACGTCGTGGTGGCCGTAGATGAGTATCGTCGGCTTTCCCGGAGCGCCGAGCCACGCGCCGTAGGCGACGGGGTGTCCGCCGGTCTCCAGCACGGCGGCCTCGGTGAGCCCGGCCCCGCGCATCCGCGCGACGGCGTGCTCGGCGGAACGGCGCACGTCGGCGGCGTGCGCCGGCTGCGCGGAGATCGAAGGAACCGCGATCCACTCCTTCAGCTCGGCGAGGTAGCGGTCACGGTTGGCGCGGACGTGGGCGACGAGGGCATCGGCGTGCGGGGCGAGCATCCCGGAGGAGTTCGCCCCGCCGCGCGCCGCTACCCCGGGTCCTCCGTCGGGAAGCAACGCCCCGGTCGTGAAAAAAAGAGGGGTCTAGGAGATTCTCCGGTGCAGGTGCGGGACGCGTGCACGGCTCGCGTAGCGGGAAGCGCGCGCGACTCGCCGCGCCGGCTCGTCGCGCGGCTCGTCGAGATCGATGCGCACGCGCAGCCGCCACGCGCCAAGGACGAGCGAGAAATGCGTCGCGATGATCGTCATCGGCTAGACCTCCCGAGTCGACCAGAGACGAATGGTGCCGGCGAGCGCGGCGATCCCGATGCACCAGGCAATCAGCGTGCGCAACGTTCCGCTCAAGGGAATGATCTGCTGCTGTACGTCAGAGCCGAAGTTGCCGAAGTATGCGATCGGATTGAGGTAGTTCAGCGCGACGATGAGCCCGTGGATCAATGGCGGAAACGAAGCGTTCCACAGTCCGCCGAGGACCAGAAATGCGACCCAGCTCAAGCCCGCGATCATCCCGCAGCGTTCCGGAAATCGTACCGAGACGAGTGTGACGAGTCCGTACCACATCAGCGTGCAGCCGAAGCCCCGTGCCGCGACGGCGACCATCTGCGGCGCGTCGAAGCGCACCGACATGAGGTCGTTCAACGACGCGGCGCTCCCCGTGTCCTGGAGCTGAACCGTCACCAGCGAATGAAATACGGCGACGAAGAGTAACACCGTTGCGAGTACCATCAGGTATGCGGTTACGATCGCGGCAAGGTCGACGACGATGAACCGCCACGCAACCGCCGCGCGCGAAAGCGGGCGCGTCCACGCAATTGCAAGCGTGGAGACCTGCGCTGCCAAGCCCGGAGCGACAACCGTCGCGATGATGAAGGTCAGAAACGAGCATGCGGCTAGCACCCCCGAGACGTCGATCGTGCCTCGGTGCGACGTCCCCTGAATCCGGATGGTGCCATGCGTCCCGCTGATCAGGCTCGCCATCCCCAACACGAACCCCGCCAGCAGCACGATCGCATAGTTGCGCAGAATCCTGCGATCACGCAGGTACTCGACGTACTCCATCAGCGGCTCCCTCCGTCGTCGACGGCATCGAGGAACAGGTCTTCCAGCGAGCGGTCCAGGACGCGCACGCCGACGGCGCCGAGTGCGCCGAAGCGCGCGGCGACCGCGTCGGCGCGGCCGTCGGCATGGATCCGCACGCTCGTTCCGACCCGCTCGACCTTCATCTCACGGTCCAACTCACCCAAGTCCGGGACCGCGCCGGCGAACGTCGCCTCGACGATCCGCGAGGCTTCGCGCAACGCGTCGATCTCGCCGGCGACGACGATCTTGCCGTCGCGCATGATCGCGACGCGGTCGGCCGCGCGATCGACCTGGCCGATCTGGTGCGAGGAGAGCAGGATCGCGGCACCGCTGGTCGCGGCCTCGATCAGCAAGTCGAGGACGACGCGCTGCATCACGGGATCGAGGCCGCTCGCGGGTTCGTCCAAAAGCAAGAGCGAGGGCCGGATCGCGAGCGCGACGATGAGCGAGAGCGCCGTTTGCTGCCCTTTTGAGAGCTTTCCGGCGCGCTTGCGCGGATCGAGGCGGAACGTCGTCACCAGCTCACGCGCGAAAGCATCGTCGTAGCGCGGTTGCGAGCGCCGCACCATCTCCAGGTGCTGCGCGACGGTCATCCAGCCGTAGACCTGCGCGCGCTCCGGCACGTAGCCGAGCTTCGCGAACGTCGCCGGCGTGAGCGGCTCGCCGTCGAAGCGCACGCTCCCGGCGTCGGCTCGCGCGAAGCCGAGCAGACATTTGAACGTCGTCGTCTTGCCCGCGCCGTTGCGCCCGAGCAAGCCGCAGACCGAGCCGCTCGGAACCTCGAGCGACACGTCGTCGACCGCGAGCACGTCCTTGTAGCGCTTGGTCAGACCGCTGATCGCGATCACGTGTTGTCCTCCTGATACCAGCGCGCGATCGCGGCCTCGGCGATCGCCCGCACCTCTGCATGGGTCACGCCGAGCGAGCGCGCCTCGCGCACGGCGTCGTCGATCTCCTGCTCCGCGACGTCGGTCGCGGCGCGGCGCGTCTCGCCGACCGCGCCGCTCTCGCGCACGAACGAGCCGCGGCCCGGGGCGGTCGCGATGATCCCGTCACGCTCGAGATCGCGGTAGACGCGCGCGACCGTGTTGGGATTGAGCTTGAGCTCGTGAGCCAGCCCTTTCACCGTCGGGAGCCGCTCGCCGGAAGCGAGCGCTCCGATGGCGATGGCGCGCTTGATCTGTTCGGCGAGCTGCACGTAGATCGGGGCGCCTCCGTGCGGGTCGACCGAGAAAAAGGCGGGCGGCAAGGGAGGTTAGAGCGTGATGCCCCAGCCGCGGAACAGCTGCGAGTCCTGCGGGGCGCGGATGAGCGTCGGGCGGGCCGGGCGGACGGGCTGCGGGCGGAAAACGGGGCGCTTGGTGTCCATTGTCATGACCCTCCTCGGGGTCGCCTACGATCGTACTATTCGTATGAGTTGTACTAGTCGCACTAATGTTGTACTACTCATACTAGTCCAGGTCAAGGGGTCAGTGCTTTTTCCGCCCTCCGAGCCGTCAGGGAAGTATCGCGAAGACGCGGGCCGGGAAGCCCGAGCCGCCGAGGGGCTTGGGGAACGTGACGACCGCGATCGCGCCGGCTTCCGGGACCCGATCGAGATTCGCGAGCAGCTCGATCTGGTAGTGGTCGTGGTGGAGGATCCAGCTCTCGAGGTGATAGTCGTCCTTGGTGGCCGCGATCCCGGGGTCGGTGTCCGTCGTCTCGTGGCCCGACGCGGTGATGTGCCGCATCTCGTAGAGATAGCGCAGCACCGGCATGCTCCAGCCCGGGTAGTGCGCGACGCCGTGCGCGTCCCGGTTCGCCATCCCGGCGGCGTTGGGCCAGCGCTTCGACCAATCGGTGCGCATCGCGACGAATGCGTGCGCGGGGATCGGGCCGTGGCGGCGCTCCCAGGCGCGCACGTCGGCGAGCGTGAGCGTGTAGTCGGGATTGCGCGCAGCCTGTACGTGCACGTCGAGGACGACGAGCGGCAAGATCATCTCCTTGAGCGTGATGCGGTCGACGGTGCGGCCTCCGGGCGCGAAGTGCGCGGGCGGATCGACGTGCGTCCCCCACTGGCCGACGTGGTCGAACTCCTGCGCGAAGAACCCGGCGCCGAGCGTCCCTTTACGCGGCGTGTACCAGTAGAGCGTGCGCACGCTCTCGTTCGTGAAGCCCTTCCAGTGCGGGATCCCCGGCGTGAACGCGTGCGTGAGGTCGACGAACCGTTTGCTGGCGATCGTCGCGTACGCGGCTGCGAGCGACGGTTGCTGCGCCGCGGCGCCGCGCGGCGGCGCCACCAGCATCGCCGCGGCGCACACGGCCATCGTCAGGAACGCGCCGAAATCCCTTCGCATGGCCCAGGATCATCCGCGGTTGCCTGAATCTCCTGGAGAAGAACCCCATGCCGCGGACCACGCCGAGCACGGCGCGATGATGGTCACGGAGATGCTGCGCAAGGCGATCATCGCGGGGATCCTGACGGTGCCGATCGTGCTCTACTCGCCGCTCGGGAAGAGCCTCGGTTTCGCGGGCACGTTGCCGTTCGGCATCCCGGCCGCGTACCTCGACTTCGTCCTCTGCACGCCGGTCGTCTTCTGGTGCGGCTGGACGTTCATCGCGTCCGCGTTCGCGTCGGCGCGCCGCGGCGAGGCGACGATGATGACGCTGATCGCGCTCGGCATCCTGGTCAGCTACGGATACTCGGTCGGCGCAACGTTCGTCTTCGCGGGCGAGGTCTTCTACGACGCCGCGGCGATGCTGACGACCTTCTCGCTGCTCGGGCATTGGATGGAGATGCGCAGCCGGTTCGCGACCGGACGCGCGGTGGAGGCGCTCCTCGAGCTCGCGCCGCCGACGGCGATCGTCCGCCGCGGCGGCACGGAATCCGAAGTCCCGCTCGACGCGGTGCGGCTCGGCGACGAGGTCGTCGTGCGGCCCGGAAGCTCGGTGCCCGTCGACGGCACGGTGCTGGGCGGCGAGAGCTTCATCGACGAGTCGATGGTGACCGGCGAGCCGATCCCGGTCGCGAAGCGCGCGGGCGACCGCGTCGTCGGCGGGACCGTCAACCAGCGCGGCGCGCTGACGTTCCGCGCCGAAGCGGTCGGCGCCGACACGGCGCTCGCGCGGATCGTGCGCATGGTAAAGGACGCGCAGGCTTCCAAGGCGCCGGCCCAAGCCCTCGCCGACGTCGCGGGGAAGTATCTCGTCTTCGTCGCGATCGGATCTGGGATCGTCGCGTTCGCGGCGTGGTACGTTTCGGGTTCGACGTTCCTGTTCGCGCTCACGGCCGCGGTCTCGGCGATCGTCATCGCCTGTCCCGACGCGCTCGCGCTCGCCACGCCGACCGCGATCACGGTCGGCGTCGGGAAAGGCGCCCGTGGCGGGATCCTGTTCAAGAACGCCGCCGCGCTCGAAGCGGTCGCGAAGCTCGACACCGTCGTCTTCGACAAGACCGGGACCCTGACGCTCGGCAAACCGATGCTCACCGACGTCGCGCCCGCGCCGGGACACCGCGAGGACGAGGTCCTGAGAGCGGCCGCCTCGGCCGACGCCGACTCCGAACACCCGCTGGCCGCCGCGATCGTCGAGGGCGCGCGAGCGCGCGGGATCGCACTGGTCCCGGCGACCGCGTTCGAGGCGCTCCCGGGTCGCGGCATCCGCGCCGTCGTCGATGGGGGCGAGGTGCTCGTCGGCAACGCCGCGCTGCTCTCGGAGCGCGGCATCAGAGCGCAAACATCATCCGATGTGGAGCGCTTCGCGGCAGACGGCAAGACGGCGATGTATGTCGCGCGCGACGGCACCGTGATCGGCGTCGTCGCCGTCGCCGACGAGATTCGGCCGACGGCGGTCGCCGCCGTGGAACGCTTGCGGCGGCTGGGATTGCGCACCGCGATGCTCACCGGCGACAACCGGCGGACCGCCGACGCCGTCGCGCGCCGGCTCGGCGTCGACACGGTGTTGGCGGAGGTGCTCCCGGGCGACAAGGCCGCCGAGATCGCGCGGCTCCAAGCGCAGGGCCGTATCGTGGCGATGGTCGGCGACGGCGTGAACGACGCGCCGGCGCTCGCGCAGGCGAACGTCGGCATCGCGGTCGGTGCCGGAACCGACGTCGCGATCGAGACGGCCGAAGTCGTGCTCATGCAGGACGATCCCGCCGCCGTCGCCGACGCCGTCGTCCTCGCGCGGCACGTCCGTGCGAAGATCGTTCAGAACCTCTTCTGGGCGGCGATCTACAACACGCTGGCGATCCCAATCGCGGCCGGCGCGCTCTATCCCGCGCTGCACGTCCTGCTCGCCCCCGAATGGGCGGCGCTGCTGATGAGCGCGTCGACGATCACGGTGACGTTCAACGCGCTCTCGCTGAACCGGCTGCGGCTCAGCCGGTGAACGGTTCGCCGAGGACGACGCGTCCGGGCGGCCCGCCGACGCCGCCGCGTTCGACGTCGTAGGTGTGCGGGCGGCCGTCGTACGCGTGCTGCTGGGTCTGATACGTGCCGTACGTCCACCACGGGTGGCCGTCGAGGTTGTCGATCACGTCACCGGTGCGCATCCCCGCTTCGTAGGCGGGACCGCCGGGACGGACCAGCGCGCGCATGTAGCCGTCGCTCGGCTTGAACAGGACGTAGAAGTACGTCGGCTGCGGGTTCGCGGGATCGAAGGCGAGACCGCGCGCGAACACTTCGGCGGCGAGCGCGGGGTGCTCGTGCTGCCACAGACGCAGGCGAAAGAGATCGTCGAGCGCCCCGAGCCGCGGATCGCCCTGCGCGTGCCATTCGTCGACGCTCCACCCCGCGCAGTCGAAGAGCGCGAGGCCGATGTCGTTGCCGTCGCCGACCAGCGGCGTCACGTTCACGCGCAGCACCGCGGCGTACGGCTTCGCACGGCAGTCGCTCGCGGCAGGATCCCCGTGCGCGTCGACGATGCGGTAGCCGGCCCAGCCGCGGCCGATCGCGGCCGAGATCTCGTGCGCGGCGAGCGCGCCGCCCGGCGTCCCGTCGGGGATCACCGCGACCGCGTACGCCGCGGAGGGCGGCGCGAACAGCCCGGCCGGCACGGTCGCCGCGGCCGCGGCGCGCGCGCCGAACGCCGGCCGGCCGAAGAGCGCGCCGCCGAACAACACGACCGCGAGCGCCGCGAGGGTCGCCACCGCGACTTGCCAGGGGAGCGTCAGCCGCGTGATCCGCTCGACCGGGACACCCGTGAAGTTCGCGACCCAGACGTTCTGCGTGTTCGTCGGATCGCAGACGTTCTGCACCTGCACGACGGCCATCGCGGCGGCGACGAGCGCGACGGCGGGGATCACGTGCAGCGTCGCGAGCACCGTGTAAACCCCGATCCCGACGCCGTACAAGTTCAGCGGGCCGCGGTAGAGCGCGAGCGGCGAGAGCAGACCGAACAGAACGACGTAGCCGAACGGCGAGCGCGGCGCGACGGCGGCGACGAGCGGCGAGACCGCAGCCTGCACCTGCGGCGTTTGCGCGGCGACGAGCAGCATCCCGATCCCGATCATGAGGATCGTCGCCGGTGCGACGTCCTCGATCCCGCGAATCCAGGCCGCCATCAGCGTCTGCACCGCGTCGCGCGGCCGCGTCACGAGGACGCCGTAGACCGCGGCGAGCCCGAAGCCGACGATCGCGTCGAGGCCGAACCCCGCCAGCAGCACGAGCGGGAGCAGCGGGGTGATGAGCGCCGCCGCCCCGACGCGCTTGCGCGGCGGCTCGCCGGGTTCGACCTTCGTCGCGTAATCGCGCGTCGTGCGCGCGCGCACGAGCGCGTAGGCGACCAGGACGACGGCCTGCACCGCGAAGAGCAGGAGCGCGTAGCTCTGGAACGTCGCGCGATCGACGCCGAAAACGGTACTGTAGAACCGCCACTGCGCGATGTTGAGGACGTACCCTAAGCCGAACGCGAGCAGGAAGAGCGTCGCCGAAGTCGCGCGCGGAAGCCCGACCGTCATCATCACCGGGAGCACGATCGTGCCGATCATGATGATCGCGCCCAGGCCCGTGACGGTGGTGAACAACACGGCGACCACGACGCACAGGAGCAGCGAGAGCGCGATCGGCTTGTCGCCGCCGAACTCGGCCGCGTAGGTGACGAGCGTCTCCGCGATCCCGGTGGAGAGGACGACGCGGCTGAGCAGCGCGCCGAAGAAGAGCGTCGCGTAGACCGGGGCGAGCTTCACCGCGCCCGCGGTGAGGATCCCGGCGAGGTCGTGCACGCCCGCGAGCGCCGCGGTCGCGAGCGCCATCACCGGCACGGCGAGCAGCGCCGGGAGCTTGCGCGCGATCATCAAGCCCGCCAGCGCGAGGAAGACCAGGACGATCGCGACGCCGCTCAACGTGCCGATGAGATCACCTCGTCCCAGCTCGGGACGGTCGCCTTGCGCAAGTAGTCTTCGCGGATCACGCCGTCGATCCGGTCGGCGCAGCGCTGCGCGTCGTCCTCGGCGATGCGATAGTGCGGCAAGACGTGCGTGAGCCCGGCCTCGGTGCTCTCGTACCGCCATGCCGCGGCGTAGAGCGGCGCGATGTTCGCGATCCCGTCGCGCAGCTCCCAGCACAGATACTTCGCGACGCCCAGGCTCCGGTACACCTGGCTCTGGTCGGGCTTCGTCGCGTGCGCGCGTGCGTCGGCATAATACGCGGGAGCTTCCTTGCCGATCTGCAAGCGGCGAGCGAGCGTGTCGTACCGCAGCGCGCCGAGCTTCATCACCGCCGCGGCCTCGGCGTGGAGCGGCGGTTGCGCGCTCCACAGATCACGCAGCACGTCCTCGGCCCGCACGCGGATCCCGGCGAGGTCGAGCGCCTGCGCGCGCGCCTGCAGCGCGGGGTCGAACGGATCGCGCCAGAAGAGGTAGTCGATCGGGTCGCTCGGGTGCGTGCGCAGCGCGTCGCGGATCGCGCGCAGGTGGTCGAGATCGGCGGCGTAGCGCGGATCGTCGGTGCCGAAGAACGCGCGCGCGAAGTCGCGGTGCCACGTGGCGTCGTCGACCGGCACGGTCTGCCACGCGCTCGCGGCGGCGTAGGCCAGCGCCGGCCAGGTCGCTTCGTAGAGCGTCTCGCCGTCGTCGTGCCAATCGGTCATGAACATCCCGAGCACGCCGCGCGTCCCCTTCCCCTCGGCGAGCATCCGGCCGACGTTCGCGTACGCGGTCGTCAGGTCGGGATAGATCTCCGTCCAGTTCGATGCGCCGGGCGCGACGAGTTGGTCGAACCCCGCGTTCGCGATCGTGTCGATGTAGGGACGGAACGTCTTCTCGGCGCCGTAGTGCCAGGTGACGATCACCACGTCGCGGGGGAAGAGGGAGAGGATCGTGTGGTCCTGCTGGATCGCATCGTCCCAGATCATCGGCCGCGCACCGCTCCCGGCGAGAAACGCGGCGACGCGCTTGACGTGATCGGCGTAGACCTGCGGCGTGCGCGGCGTGCGCCCGCGGCCGAGGTCGATCGGCTCGTCGGCGCCGAGGTGGACGAACGGCGTCGGTGTCGTCGCGGCGACGACGCCGCGAACCAGGGGGCCGAGATACTGGTACGTGCGCGGGTCGCTCTCGCTCAGGAGATAGCCGTGCGGAAGCTCCGCAAGCGGCGCCTCCGCTTCCCATTTGAGCGTCTCGTGCATGTGTGAGAAGGTCTGCTGCTCGGGGATCAGCGTCACGTGGAAGCGCCGCGCGTAGTCGGACAGCGCGCGCAGCTGCTGCGGCGTCCAGCCGTTGGGCCAGGCGACGAACGGCGCGCGCGGATCGACGACGACGTTCTCCATGTACGGCGACCAACCGTTGATCTTCAGCGAGGCGAGCGTGCGGATCCGCTCGCGTGCGTAGCGCATCGTCGGGAACGGTCCGCGCGAAACGTCGTCGGAGACGATGCGCCAGCGCAGCGCCGGCGCATCGTCGATCCGCGTGCACGCGATGTGCCATCCCGCTGCGTCGCGTTCCGGGAGCTGCGCGAGGGTCGTCAGGGCGTCGAAGGCGCCTTCGGGGCTCTCGGCGCGGATCGCGACGCCGGTCGCGTTCACCGTGAGGCTGTACGCTTCATCGCCTGCGGCCGTCCGCGACGACACGGAGATCATCACGCGGGCGCGTTCGCCGGATCGTGCGAACCGCGGCGGGGCGATGCCGAGCGCGCGCCACCGTTCGCGCAGGAGCGCGAAGCCGCCGGGGTCGGCGTTCGCGGCGAACGTCAGCGGCGTCGCGAGCGAGACGGCCTTCGCGCACTTCACCGTCGCGACCGCCCGCGGCCGCGGGACGAGCGCCGGCGCGGCGGCGGCCGACGACACGGTGAGCAGCACGAAGACGGCGACGAGGAACGATCGCACGTCGCGCGCTACACCGTCGCGTGCGCCGTCTCCTCGCCACCCTGCTCTGCTGTGCGTCGCTCACCTCGCTGCCCGCGACAGCCGCCAGTCCGAACCGCGCCATCGCGATCGGCCTCCCCTCCGACGCCCGCGCGACGCTCGACGCCCTCGTCGACGACGCGATCCGCGCTCACGATCTCCCCGGCGGCGTCCTCGTCGTCACCTCGGGCGAGAAGGTTCTGTACCGCAAAGCGTACGGTGTCCGAACGCTCGAACCGCACCCCGTCACGAACGACCCGTCGACGATCTACGAGTTCGCCTCGATGACCAAACCGATGGCGACGGCGAGCGCGATCATGCTGCTCGTGCAGCGCGGCGTGCTGCGCCTGGGCGACAAGGTCGCGCGCTGGATCCCCGCCTACGCGCAAAACGGCAAGCAGGACGTCACGATCCAAGAGCTGCTCACGCAGACCAGCGGGATGCAGATCGACTACACGCGCGCCGACTTCCAGAGCGACAAGGCGACGATCCTCGCCCACCTCGACGCGACAGCGCTGCGGTTCGCGCCGGGGACGAAGTTCGAGTACAGCGACCTCGCCTTCATCACGCTCGCCGACGTCGTGACGCACGCCGCGGGGATGCCCTACGAGCGCTTCGTGCAGGACCAGATCTTCCGGCCCCTGGGGATGCGCGACGCCTTCTTCGACACGACGATCGACCCCACGCACGCCGCGCGGCTCGCCCCGCAGATCCGCGCGCAGACCGTGCAGAGGCTGCGCGACGCGTACGGCACCGTCCCGGGTCTGAACGGCCATGCCGGGATGCTCGCGACCGCGGACGACGTCGCGCTGCTCGCGCGCGCCTACCTGCGCGCGGCGCGCGGCGAGGAGTCGCGCGGCTTCGCCCTCACCCCCGCGACGGTGCGGGCGATGATCGAGCCCCACTACGTCGGGAACGGCGCGGTGCGCGGCCTGGGCTGGGACCTCGACTCCGCGTACTCGCGCAACCGCGGCGAGATCTTCGCGCGCGGCGGCTTCGGCCACACCGGCTCCTCGGGAACGAGCGTCTGGATCGATCCGGCGAGCGATCTCGCCTACGTCTTCGCCACGAACGCGCACTACCCGGACGACCACGGCACGACGCTCTACCTCGAAGCGAAGCTCGCGACCGTGATCGCCGCGAACGCCGAATACCGCCCCGACGCACGCAACCCGATCGACGCCGAAGAAGAGCAGTCGGCGCGCTTCAGCGCCGACGCCGCGCGCAGCGCCCTCGGCTTCCCCGCCACCCCCGGCCCCGCGCCGACACCGCAACCCTCCGCCTCGCACGGCCCCCTGTCACCCTGAGCTTGTCGAAGGGCGTCGGCGCGCGTACGCGCGCCGGCCTGAGCCTGTCGAAGGCGCCGCGCCGAATACGCACCATTCGCTTCGACAAGCTCAGCGAAAAGAGACGTCCTTCGACAAGCTCAGGATGACATTAGGGTGACAGGGGGCGCGGGGGGACGACCCGCAGGGGGCGTTGGGCCGCGACCGAACCGACGGCCATGCAGCTGAGCGGCCTCGACGTCGCCGTCATCGTCGCGTTCTTCGCGGTCAACCTGGGGATCGGGCTCTGGTTCGCGCGTGGGAGCGGGAAGAGCGTCGGCGAGTACTTCGTCTCGGGCGGGAAGGCGCCGTGGTGGCTGACCGGGGTGTCGATGGTCGCGACGACGTTCGCGGTCGACACGCCGCTCGCGGTGACGGGGTTCGTCGCGCAGAACGGGATCGCCGGAAACTGGCTGTGGTGGAACATGGCGGCCAGCGGGATCCTGACGGTCTTCTTCTTCGCGGCGCTCTGGCGGCGCTCGGGGGTGCTGACCGACGTCGAGTTCATCGAGCTGCGCTACGGCGGGAAGGCGGCGACCGCGCTGCGCGGCGTGCGCGCCGTCTATCAGGGCGTGCTCGTCAACACGATCATCATGGGCTGGGTCAACCTCGCGATGGTGAAGATCCTCTCGCTGACGCTCCACGTCCCGACGCAGCTCGCGCTCTACGTTTGTCTCGTGCTGACGGCGCTGTACGTAACGGTCGGCGGCTTCTGGTCGGTCCTGGTCACCGACTTCCTGCAGTTCATCGTCAAGATGACGATGGCGATCGTGCTCGCGGTCGCCGCCGTCGCGGCGGTCGGCGGGATCGGCGCGCTCAAGGCCGGGCTCGCCGGGATCGACGCGCAGCACCACGCGAGCGGCGCCGGTTCGCTCCTCGCGTTCGTTCCGTCCGGCGACGCGAGCTGGATGCCGCTCACGACGTTCCTCGTCTTCGTCGGCGTGAGCTGGTGGGCGTCGTCGTATCCCGGCGCCGAGCCGGGCGGCGGCTCGTACATCGCGCAGCGCATCTTCGCCTCGCGCAGCGAGAAGGACGCCGTCTACGCGACGCTCTTCTTCAACGTCGCGCACTACGCGCTGCGGCCGTGGCCGTGGATCCTCGTCGCGCTCGCCGCGCTCGTCCTCTACCCGCACGGCGTCGCCGGTCCCGACGGGAAGATCGATCCCGAGCTGGGCTACGTGCAGACGCTCGTCGATCATCTGCCCGTCGCGCTACGCGGGCTGATGATGGCGGGGTTCCTCGCCGCGTACATGTCGACGATCGGGACGCAGCTGAACCTAGGCGCCTCGTACCTCACGAACGATCTCTACCGGCGCTTCGTGCGCGGCGATGCCGACGAGCGGCACTACGTGGTCGTCTCGCGCTGGATGACCGTCGTCGCGCTGATCCTCGCCGCGATCGTGACGCAGTTCATGTCGTCGGTCGGCGAGGCATGGAAGTACATGCTCACGCTCACCGCGGGCGTGGGTCTGGTGATGATTCTGCGCTGGTACTGGTGGCGGATCAACGCCTGGAGCGAGATCTCGGCGCTCGCCGCGTCGGCCGTGATCGGAACGTGGTGCTATCTGAGCGGCGTCGTCGCCGGCGACGACCCGAACGCGACGGCGAAGCGCCTGCTCATCACCGTCGCCGCGACGACGCTGGTCTGGCTCGTCGTCACCTTCGTCACGAAGCCCGAGGCGGAGGAGACGCTGATGCGCTTCTACGCGCGCGTGCGGCCCGGCGGCGCCGGCTGGAAGCCGATCGCCGCGCGCGTCCCCGGCGGGAGCGAGGATCGCCTCGGGATCGCGCTGCTCGACTGGGTCGCGGGCTTGGGCCTCGTGTACGGCACGCTGTTCGGGATCGGCGCGTTCGTCTTGGGCGCTCCGGGGCCCGGGGTCGCGTGGTGCGTCCTCGCCCTCGCCTGCGGGGCGATCATCGCCCGCACGTTCCGGCCGCCGGCGAGCGGGCAGACCGTCAGCGGACCGGCGCCTCCGCGATCGCACCCGACCGGGCATCCAGTGCCCGTGCCGCGCCGTCCAGCGCCGCCGCAAGCTCCTCGGGCGAGGTGACGGCCCGCACATGCTCCGCGGCTTCGACGATCCGTCGGTCGAGGGCATGGACGCGCTCGAGCAGCGACGCGCCGAAGCAGGCATGCTCGGCGACTCGCACGACGCGGTAGTCGGAAAACTCGCAGCGCAGCATCAATCCGTCGAGCTGCTCGAGGAGCGGACCCTCGGGCGCCAGCTGCTCGCGCATGACCGCGAGGGCTTCGCCCAAGGCGGCGCGCATCTGCTTGTCGACCTGATGGCGCGCGTCCTCGGTCGCGTAGTCGGCGTAGTCGGGGATCCGCGCGCGGAGGAACTCCAAGTTCCCCATCTCGCGGGTTACGGCACCGAACGGCCGAACACCCTGGTATGACCATCTTCGTGGCGCTGGTGGGCCTCGCCGCGCTCGGCGGGATCGCCGGGTGCGCGATCGCCTACCGCCGCTGGCGCCAGGAAGCGCGCGAGGTGGCACGGATCCGGGGGATGTTCTCGCGCTACGTCGCGCCGGCCGTCGTCGACGTCCTGCTCGCACGCAAGGACGAACGGCTCTTCACCGGGCGCGCGGTCAACGCCACGGTCCTGGTCTGCCGCATCCGCAACTTCTCCCACTTCATCGAGGACCTGAGCCCCGAGGAGACGCTGCGCTACCTCAACGAGTTCTACGGCTTGGCGGGGACGGCGATCCAACGCCATCGCGGGATGATCGACGCGTTCCTCGGCGACGGAATCGTCGCGGTCTTCGGCGTCCCGCTCGACAACCCGATGCAGGAGGACGACGCGGTGCGCGCCGCGCTCGCGATCGTGCGTCACGTCGTCGCGATGCGCGAACGCTGGGCGAGCCAGAACCGCAAGCCGTTCACCGTCGGGATCGGGATCAACAGCGGCGAGGTGATCGCCGGCGACGCGGGATTCCGCGACCGGCGCGAGTTCACCGTCGTAGGGCCCGAGGCGACGTTCGCGCACCGGCTTCAGGAAGCGGCGTTCGCGCTCAACGCGTACATCGTCGCGTCGCGCACGACGTGCGAACCGCTGACCGACGAGTACGCGCTCGTCCCCGTGAGCGGCGTCCCGCTTCCCGGCGTGCGCCGCCTGCTCGATGCGTTCGTCGTGCGCGGCCGCAAGCGCGGCGCGGAGCGCTTCACCGTCCCGGTCGACGCGCTGGTGGAGACGACGATCGAGCCCGGCGAACCGGAGACCGCGCCGACCGCCGGCGCGATCCTTCCCGCGACGACGGCCGCCGCCGCGACCTCGCCGCCGCCGTCAGCGCCGAGCGCGCCGCCGCCGGTTGCGCGCCCGCGTCGCGCTACCGCGACGCCCGACCTCGGTCTCCCCGAGCTGCGCCACGGGTGGACGTTCCCGGACCACGACGCCGAGGCGATCTTCCCCGATCCCCCGCCGCCCCGCGCGACGTACGAAGACCGCTCCGGACCGCCGCTCGACCTCTAGTCGGCGGCGGCGCCGCGATACAACCGGCTGAGCACGACCTCGAGCGGCGCTCCCTGCGCGACGATCGTCACCAGCACGACGGCGAACGTCGCGTCGATGATCTGCGGGCGATACCGCAGCGTATCGGGCAGCGAGAGCGCGAGCGCGAGCGGCAGCGCACCGCGCATCCCGGCCAGGAAGATCGTGATCCGCCCGGCGCGGTCGCGCGTCGCGAGCAGGGCGAGCAGCAGGCGCGCGAGCAGCACCGCGGCGACCGCGACCAGCACCAGCAGCGGCTGATGGACGATCCGCGAGGGCCGGATCAACAGCCCCGTCGCGAGAAAGACGACCGCGTTCGCGACGAACGCCGCGGCGGCCCAGACGCGGTCGACGTCCTCGGCGTTCCCGAGCGCGCCGGGCATCTTGTCGAGCACGATGCGTAGCGCGATCGCACCGGCCGCGGTGGCGAAGATCCCCGAGCACTGCAGCGCCGCCGCGAGCAGGTACGCGACGTAGGCCAGGACGATCGTGATCGTGACCTCGTACTCCGCCGAGCGCGCGATCCGCACGACCGCCGCGCAAACCATCCCTGCGGCCGCGCCGATCGCGGTCCCGCCGACGATCTCGTACACGCCGCGCAGGATGTCCCCGCCGAGCGAGACCTGGTTGCCCGCGGCGAGCGCGAGCGCGAATCCGAACAGGACGAGCGCCACGCCGTCGTTGCTGAGCGACTCCGCCTCGACCAGCGTGCGTATCGCCGCCGGGACCGGGACGTGCCGGAACGCTGCGACCACCGCGACCGGATCGGTCGCGGCGACGATCGCGCCGAGCAGCAGCGCTGCCGCGAACGGCAGGACGTGCGTGAGCGCGAGCGCACCGCCGATGAAGAACGCGGTCGCGACCGTCCCCGGGATCGCCAGCATCAGGATCTGCCACGCCATGCGCCGCAGCGAGGGCAGATCGAGATTCCACGCCGCCTCGAAGATCAGCGGCGGGAGGAAGACGACGAAGAGCGCGTCGCCGAACGCGAACGGGGGCGGAACCTCGATGAACGTGCCGATCCCGACGAGCGCGACGGCAGCGGGGACGCGGACGCGCTCGGCCAGGATCCCGATCAGCACCGCCGCGCCGAGCAGCGTGATGAAGCCGCCGACGTTCGCCGCGAGCGCGGTCATGCCAGCCCCGGGAGCACGTCGGAGGCGCGCGCGCGGATCGAGTGATCGACCAGCGGCGTCAGCGCCGTTTCCTCGGGATTGATCTCGACGACGTACGCCCCGGTGACGCGCTTGGTCGCAAGCGAGGCCGCGGGCTGGACGAGCCCGGAGGTGCCCACGACGAGCATCAGCTCGGCGCGGCGCGCCGCGGCAACCGCCGCATCGAGGACGTCGTGCGGCAGCGCCTCGCCGAACCACACGATGTCGGGCCGCCACATCCCGCCGCAGTCCGCGTGCTCGAGCGCGCCCAGATCGAACGCGTCGTCGAACGCGCGATGCCGTGCGCAGCGCGTGCAGCGCGCCTCGCGCAGCTTGCCGTGCAGTTCGAGCACGTTGCGCGAGCCGGCCCGGATGTGCAGCGAGTCGACGTTCTGCGTGGCGAGCGTGAAGTCGGGGACGCGCCGCTCGATCGCGGCGAGCGCGACGTGCCCCGCCGAGGGTTCGACCGCCGCATGTGCGCGTCGCCGCTCGTCGTACCACGACCAGACGAGCCGGGGATCGCGCGCGAACCCCGCCGGCGACGCGAGCTCCTCGACCCGATGGTCGCGCCAGAGCCCGCCGACGCCGCGAAACGTCGGCAGCCCGCTCTCGGCGGAGATTCCGGAACCGGTCAACACGCAGACCGAGCGCGCCCGGTCCAGGCGCTCGCGCAAGTCGTCGAGATGCAGCATCGAAGGCTTACGCTCGTTCGACCGCCGTCCCCATCTGCCCGTTCTTTCCCGACGTTACCGGGCGAGGTGACGGCCACCACGACGCGAAGGCTCGCACGATGGACCCGGGGATTCGCCTGATGGAGCGGGTGCGCACGCGCGATGTCGATGCGTTTGAACAGCTCTACGACGGCTATCACCGGCTCGTCTTCGGGATCGGTTTGCGGATGCTCCGCGATCCCGGCATGGCGGAGGATCTCACGCAAGCGGTATTCCTCAAAGTGTGGACGGCGCCCGAGGCGTTCCGAGGCGGGTCGTTCGTCGCGTGGCTCTCGCGCGTCGCTCGCAACCGGGCGCTCGACGTCCTGCGCGCGCGCTCGTCGCGCGGCGAGGCGGAGATCCCGCCGGAGCTCCCGCTCGAAGGTGCCCTCGACGACGACGTCTTCTCGCGCCTCGACGCGGAGCGCGTGCGGGACGCGCTCGCCGCTCTCCCGCCCGAGCAGCGCATGCCGATCGAGCTCGGCTTCTTCGGCGGGATCACGCACGAAGAGATCGCGCGCCGCACCGACACGCCGCTCGGGACGGTGAAGACGCGGATTCGCGGCGGACTGCGCAAGCTGCGCGACCGGCTCGGAGAACGGGTGTCGAGATGAGCGAGTCCGATCGCGAGGCGATGCTGGAGAACGTCGCGCTCTACGCCCTGGGCGTGCTGCCGCAGGAGGACGTCGCGCTGGTCACCGCGTTCATCGCCAACGACGTGCAGGCGCGGCGCGAGTACGCCGACCTGCGCGCGGCCGCCGACTCGCTCGCGTTCGTCGCGAGCGAACCGGTCGACTCCGCCCGTTCGGCGCGCTTGAAAGAGCGCCTGATGGCGCGCGTGCGCGAAGACGCCGCGCACGCCGACGGTGTGCGCCCGCGGATCGGCTCCAACCCCGCCGTGTTGTGGGCCGTCGGATTGGCCGCCGCCGCCTCGCTCGCGTTCGGGATCGTCTCGGTGATCCAGGACGTCGGCTTGCGCAGCGACCTCGCCGCGACGCAGCGCCGCGTCTCCACGCTTCAGTCGCAGCTCGCGACGACCGAGCGCGTCGGCGCGCAGGACCGGCAGACGCTCACCGATCTCCTGGCGTCCGACGCCCGGCGATTCGACGTGGCCGGCGGTTCCGTCGTCGTGCGCGGCGGACACGTCTATTTCACGTTCTCGAAACTCCCGCCGCTTCCGCGCGGTCGCGTCTACCAGGCCTGGACGTTCCCGAAGGGCAGCACCGTCCCGGCACCCAGCGTCACGTTCACACCGAACGCCAACGGCGTCGCCGTCGTCGCGCTCCCGGCCGATGCGACGAAGCTCGGCGCCGTCGCGGTGACCGTCGAACCCGACGGCGGGAGCAAGACGCCGACGACCAAACCCACCTTCGTGCGCCCGCTGACCTGAACACCCTGCTCGAGACCGTCATTCGTGCGACGCGCCGCGACGCGATCGCCTACGCCGCCCGCCATCCATACGAGAACGTCTTCCTGCAATGGGTCCTGGAAGGCGGACACGGCCCCAGCGCGTTCGACGAGCTGGTGGTCAACCGCGACTTTCGCGGCCGCATCTCGGGGCTGATCTACTTCGGCGCGCAGCTCGTTCTGGCCGCCGACGACGAACAGACGATCGACGCGTTCGCCGTCGAAACCCGCAAGCATCGCATGCTGCGCAGCTTCGTCGGGCGCAAGCCGGTCGTCGACGCCCTGTGGGAGCGCGTCAAGAGCTGGCACATCCCGCCGCTGTTCGTCCGCCAGGCGCAGCCCCTCTACGCGCTCACCCCCGCGACGCTGCGCGACCTGGCGGACGTCGACGTCCGTCTCGCCCGGCCGGAGGAAGCCGAGCTCGTCGCCGAGCACAGCGCGCGCATGATCCTCGGAGAGCTGGGTTACGACCCGCGCGCGAACCGCGCCAGCTTCACGGCGAGCGTGCGCCGCGCGATCGCGCACGGCCTGTGGTGGGTGTGGATCGCCGGCGACGAGCTGCGCTTTCAATGCAACATCGGCCCGCGCACCACGGCCACGGCGCAGATCCAAGGCGTCTGGACGCCGCCCGAGGCGCGCGGACACGGCTACGCCGCGCACGCGCTCGCCGCGATCGCGCGGCGCCTGCTGAGGACCGAGGCGACGCTCTCGCTCTACGTGAACGACTTCAACGCACCGGCGATCGCGCTTTACGAGCGCGTCGGGTTCACCCGCGTCGGCACGCTCGCGACGTACCTGTTCCCGTGAGGCGCGCGCTCGCGCTCGACGCGCTCGCGCTCGTGCTGGCGTGGACCGCCACCTCGGCACCGCTGCCGCGCGGCTGGATCGAGAACGCGTACGCGAACGGGCTCTTCGCCGCGATGAACCGCGCCTTCGTCCCGCTCTCCGACCGCGTCCCCTTCGCGCTCGGCGATCTGGAAGCGCTGCTCGTGCTCGCCGCGCTGGTCATCTGGTGGGTGCGCGCGCTGCGGCGCGCGTCGCCGAAGCGCAAGCGCACGGCGGTGCTCGCGCTGCTCGCGCACACCGCCGGATGGGCCGCGCTGGGCGTCGTGCTGTTCGAGCTGCTCTGGGGCCTCAACTACCGGCGCGAGACGGTCTCGGCGCGCGTGGCGTACGACCCCGCGCGCGTGACCGACGCCGCCGTCGCGCGCTTCAGCGAACGGATCGTCGGGATCCTCAACGACGACGTCGCCGCCGCGCACGCCGAGACGCTCGACCGCGCGAAGCTGCGCGCGGCGTTCGCACCGGTCGTCGCGCGCTTGGGCGATCGCTGGGACGTCGCCGTGAGCGTTCCGAAGACCACGCTGCTGCAGCCGTACTACGAAGCGGCGGGGATCGGCGGACAGTACCAGCCGTTCGGTTTCGAGACGCTGCTCAACGCCTCGTTCCTGACCGTCGAAGCGCCGCGCGCGCTCGCCCATGAGTGGGCGCACGTCGCGGGGTTCACGGACGAGGGGGATGCGAACTACATCGGCACGCTCGCCTGTCTACGCTCGAGCGATCCGCTCATTCGCTATTCCGGCGCCTTCTGGACCTACGGCGAGCTGCCGCAGTCCGAGCGCCGCAGATTGCGGCTGGATCCGCGCGTGATCGCCGACTTCCAGGCTTCGCGCGAACGGTTCTTGCGCCACTACAAGCCGCAGATCTTCGCGATGCAATGGAACGTCTACGACCGCTTCCTGCGCGCGAACCATGTGGCGGGCGGCGTGGCGTCCTATGGCTTCTTCCTGCGCTTGCTCGTGGGCACGCCTGTGGACGCTGATGGCTTGCCGGTGATACGATCCGCACCCGGCTGAACGGGCCGGGACCCGCCCACGGAGGCGATCCGCCGTGCTTGACCGTCTCGCATCCCATTGGTGGCTCTTTCTCATCCGCGGCATCCTGGCGATCTTGCTGGCGATCGCGGCGCTCGCGTTCCCGAGCGCCGCACTGCTCTCGATCGCGATTCTGTTCGGCGCGTACGCCTTCGTCGACGGCATCGTCGCGATCGTTACCGCGACGCGGCTGGCGCATGCCGGCCAGCGTTGGGGGTGGCTCTTGGTCGAAGGGCTGCTCGGCATCGCCGCCGGCGTCGTCACCTTCTTCTATCCGTTCGCGACCGTATTCGCCCTCGCGATCCTGCTCGGCGCGTGGGCGCTCGTCACGGGCGTCCTCGCCGTCGGCTCGGCGTTCACCGAGCGCCGGCACATCCAGAACGAGTGGCTCTGGGTGCTGAGCGGGGTCCTCTCGGTGTTCTTCGGGATCGCCGTGTTCTTCATGCCGGCGGTCGGGCTGTTCGCGCTCGTCTACCTGCTCAGCTTCTACGCGCTGCTGGCCGGGATTTTCTTCCTGAGCCTGGCGTTCCGGCTCCGCGGCCTGGCGCGCCGCACCGTCCCGGCGGCATAGAACCCAGGTCGCGGGCGCCGCGACCGGGAAGCCCTCGCTTCCTCTACAGGGAAGTTGGGGTGCGGAGTGACCCAGGGACCCGAGACGAACGACGCCGATCGGCGCGAGCGCACGCTGATAAGCGAAGCCGCGGCATTGCTCGCCGCCGACCGCACCCCGCGGGAGACGTTCGCCGCGCTGTGCCAGCTCCTCGCGCGCGTGATCGACGTGAGCGTCTGCTACGTCGCGCTCCGCAACGGCGCGTCGCTACGGATCGAGTACGTGCACGACCACGGCGTCGAGCGCCCCGACCCGGCGATCACGATCGAGCGCGGGAGCCGCTCGTGGGAAACGCTGCGGACGGGCCGCTCGCAACTCTTCCACAGCCGCGCCGATTGGGCGTCGATCGAACGCAAACCGCTCAACAGCGCGCAGCCGTGGACCGACGACACCGTCTCGGCGATCTTCGTCCCGCTGCACGCGAACGGCGAGAGCCTCGGGATCCTCTCCGTGCAGAGCCCGCGCGAGCACGCCTACGACGCGACCGACGTCGCGCTGCTCGAGGCGATCGCGCGCTACCTGGCGATCGCCGTGCGCAATCAGCGCCTCTTCGCGCGCCTGCAGCGCGTCGCCGAGGTCGATCCGTTGACGGGCCTGGCGAATCATTCCACCCTCCTGCGCGCGATCGACGACCGACTCTCGGCGCTCGAGGGGACGCTCGGGATCGTGCTGCTCGACATCACGAACTTCGGGCGCATCAACGATGTCTACGGTCCGCGCGTCGGCGACCGCGTCCTCGACGCGCTCGCCGAGCGGCTCGCCTCGCTCGCCGACCGGCACACGTTGATCGGCCGTTTCCGCGGCGATGACTTCCTCGTCGTCGCGGAGCGCGAAGACCGCGCGGCGGTCGCGGAACTCGTCGCGGAGCTGGGCGCGCGCACCGCGGATCTCGGCTTCCGCGGCGACGCCGACATCATCCCCGTCTCGATCAACCGCGGCTGGTGCACGGCCCCGGACGAAGGCCGCGGCCGCGCGGAGCTACTGGCCCTCGCCGAGCTGCGGCTGCGCCTGAGCCTGCAGAACGGGGGCGCCGCGGTCGGCGAGGACGCCGCGCCGCTCGTGCGTTTCGGCTCCTTCGGCGAGGCCGAGGCGCTGATCGAGACCGCGCTGGTACGCGATCCGTACACGCGCACGCACCTGCTGCACGTCAACCACGTCGCGCAACGCTGGGGACCACGCCTGGCGCTCGACGCGCACGCGCACGAGACGTTCGTGCGCGCGGCGCTGCTGCACGACATCGGCAAGCTGCTGATCCCCGATGCGATTTTGCTCAAACCGGCGAAGCTCGATCGCGACGAATACGCGACGATGCAGCGCCACGCCGAGTACGGGCGCACGATCGTCTCGGGCTACCACGACTTCGCCGAGGTCGCGCACATCATCGGGCAGCACCACGAACGGTGGGACGGGCGCGGGTATCCGAACCGCGTCCCCGGTCCCGAGATCCATCCGCTGGCGCGCGCCGTCAGCGTGATCGACGCGTACTCCGCGATGACGCTCGACCGCCCGTACCACCGCGCGATCGCCGCTGACGATGCGCTGCTCGAGCTGGAACGCTGCGCGGGAACGCAGTTCGACGCGGACTACGTCGTCTCGTTCTGCGCGTTGATGCGCGAGAGCGGGCGCTAGCGAAATGCGGGGCTGAGCCGGCGCGCGTTCTCGCTCGTGATCGCTCGCAGCGTCGCGGCGTCGAGCCCGCAGGCGCGCAGACCGCGCAGGTCGCCGTCGTAGGCGTACGGGATGTTCGGCCAATCGGTGCCCAGGACGATCTGTCCGGGCGCGCGCTCGATCTCGTCGGGCGAGATCGCCGCGTGCATCGGAGACTCCGGGGCGAACGCCATCGTCGTGTCGAGGAACAGCCGCGGCTCGCGCACGGCGAGCGCGAGATAGCGCGCGGAGTCGGGGACGCCGAAGTGCGCGACGACAACGCGTAAGCCGGGATGCCGCGCGAGCACCTGTTCGACGCGCGCCGGACCGTCGTCCGTCCGGTCGGACCAGGGGATGTGGCCGACGTGGACGAGCACGAAGCCGTCGTGCGCGGCGACGGCCTCGAGCGCCGAGGCGAGGCGCGGGTCGTCGACCCGGAAGCCTTGGACGTCCTCGTGCACCTTGAGCCCCGCGCAGCCCTCGCGCAGCGCGTCCCGTACGTCGGCACCCGGATCGGGGTCTCCGGCGTGCGTGCTGGCCAGCGGGATCGCGTCGCGGCCGAGGTGCCGGGCCGTCGCCGCCAGCCAGTCGTTCAGGTCGCGCGCCATCCCGGGTTTGTGCGCGTACGAGCAGAACGCGAACCGTTCGACGCCGTGCTCTCGCAGCGTCCGGGCGACCGCCTCCGGTTCGGTCGGATGCTCGAGCACCCACGTACTTCGTTCGGCGAACCAGCGCCGGATCGCGGCGAACAGACGCGGCGGGTGCAGGTGGGTGTGAACGTCGATCACCGGACGGCGCCTCCCATCCCTGCGCACGAACGCCCCCGCTTCCGGGTGGTTGCGCCGGGTCGGCGGGCCGTCGCCTCGTCGCCGACGCGAATCCTTAACCGCTTAGCGATCCGCGGCACCAGGGAGCGCGCGCGCCCGAGGCGCACCTTACGGCGTCATGAAATCCGCGAAGGGACGTCCCCCGGGCTGGACCACCGGCATCGGGCTTGGTGTCGTGCACCTGGGTGCGCTGTGTGCGTTCATCCCCGGCACGTTCCATTGGAGCTCGCTCGTCGTGCTCGTCGTGCTGTACTACGTCACGGGCGCCTGGGGGATCACCCTCGGGTTCCATCGCCTCCTGACGCACCGCAGCCTAAAGGTCGCCAAACCGATCGAGTACGCGACGGCGATCCTCGGCGTGCTGGCATTGCAGGGCGGACCGATCGACTGGATCGCGACGCACCGCGCGCACCACGCGCATACGGACAAGGAAGGCGACCCGCACGACATCAACCGCGGTCTCCTCTGGAGCCACATGGAGTGGCTCTACCGTCCCAACAACGCGCTCCTCTCGCCGGCCGAACAGATGCGGCTCGCGCCCGACCTCGCCGGGAGCCGCTTCTACCAGTTCCTCGAGAAGACGTACCTCTACTGGACGATCGCGCTGGGACTCTTGCTCCTCGCGCTCGGCGGTTGGTCGTGGGTGATCTGGGGGATCTTCGTGCGCATCGTCGTGACCTACCACATCACGTGGCTGGTCAACAGCGCGGCGCATTACACCGGCTACCAGAGCTACCGCACCGGCGACCGCTCCACCAACAACTGGTGGGTCGCGATCCTGGCCTGGGGTGAGGGCTGGCACAACAATCACCACGCCTTCCCGTTCTCGGCCCGTCACGGGCTGCGCTGGTTCGAGTTCGACGCGACGTGGTGGACGATCAAGGCGCTGGCGTGGCTCAAGCTCGCCCGCGACATCAAGCTCCCGACGCCGCAGATGCTCCAGCGCCTCGCGTTGCAGCCGCAACGCGTGCGCGTGCGCCGCAACGGCGTCTGATCAGGCCCGCGAGGCGGGCTGCAGGAGCGCGAGGTACGCCTTGCGCTCCGCGGCGGTGAGGAACGCCGCCTCGAAGCTGTTGCGCGCGAGCGTGAGCAGAGCGTCGTCGCCCAACCCGAGCGCCTCGGCGACCTGCGCGTAGTTGTCGCCGACGTAGCCCCCGAAGTAAGCGGGGTCGTCGGAGTTGACGGTCGCGACCAGACCCGCGTCGAGCATTCGCCGCAGCGGATGGTCGCGGAGCCGGTCCACCACGCGCAGCTTGACGTTGGAGAGCGGGCAGACCGTCAGCGGGATGCGCTCGTCGCGCAGGCGCGCGACGAGCCGCGGGTCCTCGAGGCTGCGCACGCCGTGGTCGATCCGCGCGACCTTCAGCAGATCGAGCGCCTCCCAGACGTACGCGGGCGGCCCTTCCTCGCCGGCGTGCGCGACGGTCAGCCAGCCCTCGGCGCGCGCACGCGCGAAGACCTGGGCGAACTTCGCCGGCGGATGACCGACCTCGGCGGAGTCCAGGCCTACCGCGACGATCCGTTCGCCGTAGCGCACGGCCTGATCGAGCGTCGCCATCGCCGCGGCCGCGCTCCGGTCGCGTAGGAAGCACATGATGAGCTTGCTGGTGATCCCGTAGCGGGCCTCGCTCTCGCGCACGGCGGACCAGAGCCCGTCGAGCACCGTCTCGAACGCGACGCCGCGCGCCGTGTGGGCTTGCGGGTCGAAGAAGATCTCGGCGTGGACGACGCCTTGCGCGCGGGCACGGGCGAGATAGGCGTGGGCGAGCTCGGCGAAGTCGGCCTCGGTCCGCAGCACCGCCATCCCCGCGTAGTAAAGGTTGAGGAACGACTGCAGGTCGCTGAACTCGTAGGCGCGGCGCAGCGCGTCGACGGAGGCGTACGGCAGCCGCACGCGATTGCGCTCGGCGAGCGCGAAAATCAGCTCGGGCTCGAACGTCCCCTCGATGTGCAGGTGCAGCTCGGCCTTGGGCAGCGCGATCGGGTCCACCGCGCGAGCCTTCACCCCGCGCTTGCTCGGGCCTCCATCATCGGCTCGAGCGGCGCATGCGGCGCTGGGAGGCGGGTACAAGCGCGGTCGTGGATGTCCACCCCAAGCGCCAGGACGTCACGGAATACGGGAGCCGTCGGCTCCTGATCGTCGTCGGCGTCATGGCGGCGGCGCTGATGCAGACGCTCGACACGACGATCAGCAACGTCGCGCTGCCCACCATCCAGGGCAATCTCGGGGCGAGCGCCGACGAAGGGACGTGGGTCGTCACGGCCTACACGATCGCCGCGATCGTCGTCATCCCGCTCACGCCGTGGCTGCAAGACCGTTTCGGCCGTAAGAACTACTTCTGCGCGTCGATCGTCGGCTTCACGCTGGCGTCGATCGCGTGCGGGATGTCCGAGTCGCTCGTGCTGCTCGTCGTCTCACGCGTCGTGCAAGGCGCGTTCGGCGGCGGGCTGCTCGCCACCGGACAAGCGATCTTGCGCGATACGTTCCCGCCGCAGCAACTCCCGGCGAGCCAGGCGATCTTCGCGCTCGGCGCGATCATGGGCCCCGCGCTCGGTCCGCCGCTCGGCGGCTATCTGGTCGACAACTATTCGTGGAACCTGTGCTTCGACATCAACATCGTGCCGGGCACGATCGCCACGGTGCTGCTTCTGCTCCTCTTGCGGGATCCGACGGAGCCGCGCCGTACGCGCGTCGACCTCGTGGGGCTCGCGCTCCTCGCGACCACGCTCTCATCGATGCAGTACGTCCTCACCGAGGGCGAGCGCCACTACTGGTTCGCCGACCCGACGAACACGGTGATGGCGGTGCTCTGCGTCGCGAGCATGGCAGCATTCGTCTGGTGGGAGCTGTACGAAACCGACGTGCCGGTCGTCGACCTGCGCATCTTCAAGAACCGCAGCGTGACCTCGGGGTCGATCCTCGCGCTCGCGCTCGGCGCCGTCATCTTCGGCTCGACCTACGTCGTCCCGCAGCTCACGCAGGGGCCGCTCGGCTTCACCCCGACGCTCAGCGGAGAATTGTTCATCCTGCGCGCCGTCCCGATCGCGCTCTGCACGCCGTTCGTCGCGCGCGTCGCGGGCACGATCGACACGCGCTGGCTATTGGGCGTGGGCTTTCTCCTCATGGCGCTCGGGATGCGGCTGCAAGTCGCGATCACGACGACGGGGTCGGACTTCTGGTCGTTCGCCGTCCCGCTGATCCTCGTCGGGATCGCCGGCGCGCTGCTGTTCGTCCCGATCTCGATCTCGGTGCTCGGCGCGACGACGCCCTCCGAAGGTCCGAAAGCCGGCGCGATGGTCAACCTCGCGACGCAGCTCGGTGGCTCGATCGCGGTCGCCCTGCTCGATGTCGTCGTCGACCGCCGCATGACGTTCCACTCGGAAGTGCTCGGTGGGAACGCGACGCTCGCAAGCCCCGCGGTGGCGAAGTTCCTCGCCCAACACGGCACGCTCCAGCAGCTCGCATCGCTCGTGAACGACCAGGCGCTCGTCTTGGCCTACGCCGACGCGACGTGGGTGATGATGCTCATCGCGCTCGTCTGCACCCCGCTCGTCCTCCTGATGCGCAAGCCGAAAGGCCATCGTGGTCCGGTGGAGATGGGCGGCTGAGTCGCCGCGCGAGCGCGCATGGCGGGAACGTGTCGGAATCGAACCGACCAGCCGCCTTGCGACGGCCTCACCGGTTTTGAAGACCGGGCGGGCCACCAGACCCGTACGCTCCCACGTACCACGCGTCTTTCCGCCCGAGCCCTTTGCGGGACCTTCGGCCCGCGCATGACACCGGGACGCCTCATTGACGCTGGCGGTCTCCTCGGTTGATCGTCTGGATGACGGGTGCTTTCGTTCGCCGATCGCCCCGGGCGATTCCATCGGAACGGAGGTTACCATGCAGAACCTGTTTGCCGTCGGCGTCATCACGACGATCCTCGCGCAGGCGAGTCCGACGCCGATGTCCAGCGCACCGAGCGGCCCCGACTGGACGTCGATCACCGTGCAGAAGTGCGCGCTCCTTCCACGTGGACGCCGAGGCCTCGTCAGCCAAGGGATCGAGATCCAGTTCGTCAACAACGCGCGCGTCAACGTGAGCCAGGTGACGTTCAACGTCGTCTATCACGGGAAATCGGCCGTCATCCCGGACCACGGCACTTTTACGCCCGGGACGGTCATCAAGCACGACTTTCTGGATCAGTACGTAGGGGACACGTTGACGGGTGCGACGCCGGAGGTCTGTCGCGTCAGCAGCGTCACGTTCGCCGACGGGACGGTGAGCAACGCGCCGGCACAACCTGCGGAACCCAGCGCGTCCCCGACGTAGCTCAACGCAAATACGCCGAGAACCAGTCCAGGACGTGCCGCTCGTAGCTCTCCAACCGCACGGGGTCGTGCGGCGTGTGGTGCGCGGTCGGGATCGCGATCAGACGTGAGGGAACGCCGCGGTCGTGCAACGCGTGGAAGTACGTCCACGACTCGCTGAACGGCACGGTTTCGTCGAGCGTGCCGGTAAGCAGCAGGGTCGGCGTGCGCACCGACGTTGCGTACGCGATCGGCGAATCGGCTCGATAGCGTTCGAGCATCGCGGCGCTCGTCCACGGACCCCCGCCGAGCGAGTCGCGGGTCCAGGCGAGGTTCCCCGACCCCGAAAGGTCGTAGGCTTGCAGCCAGTCGACCGCGCCGTCGCCGATCACCGCGCAGCGCCAACGGCTGTCGTGGCCGATGATCCACGAGGTCATGAAGCCACCGTACGAGTGACCGCCGATGCACTCGCGCGCGGTGTCGACCGTGCCGCGCCGATCGATCGTCGCAAGACCGGCGAGGACGTCGCGCATCGGGCCGGCGCCGGGATCGGCGAAGATCGCGTGCTCGTGCTTCGTGCCGAGATCGTCGCTGCCGCGATAGTTCGGCAGGAACGTGTACCAGCCGCGCGCGGCGGCCAGCTGCCCAATCGCGATTCCCTCGTCGGTCCCTTCGTCGAAGCTCAGGTTCACCGCCGCTTCGGGGCCGCCGTGATGCCAGATCACGAGCGGATATTTCACGCCGGGACGTTCGTCGAGCGGGTGCACGAGCATCCCCTCCGAGACCAGACCGTCGGGCGCGGTCCAGCGCACCGTCTCCACGTGCGCGTACCGCAGCGTGCGCAGGTGGGCGTTCACGTTCGTCAGCGCGCGCGGCGCGGTGCCCGCCCCGCGCACGACGTACAGCTCCGGCGGGCGCGAGGGCGCGCTGGCGACGAACGCCAGCTCGCCGTGCGGCCCCGCGTCGAGATCGGCTACGGAGAGCGCGCCGACGTCGACGCGCCGCGGCGAGCCGTGCGGCGGGATCACGACGATCGCACCGCGCAGCCCGTCGACCATCGTCGCGACGAGCGCGTTTCCGGACCAGCGCAGCGACTGCACGTCGCGATCGAGCATCGTCGTGCGATCGTCGCCCGCGCCGTCCGCCGGCGTCGCGACGACGACGTCCATCGCGCTGATCGGCCCCGGCCCGTGCGGGCGCAGGTAGGCGAAGCGCGTCCCCGCCGGCGCGAACGCCGGCTCGTAGACGTACTCGTGCGGCGAGTCGACGCCGCGCACCGCGCCGGTCGCGACGTCGACGAGCGCAACGGACGAACGATCCGTTGCGGCGTCGTCGGCGTCCGGTGAGCGTGCGATGACGATCGTGCGGCCGTCCGACGACCACGACGGGTCGCTCGGCCCACCCGCGAACGGCGGAACGCCCTCGTAGACGCTCCACGCGCCGTGCGTGAGGCGCCGTGCCGCGCCGCCGTCGCTGGCAACGAGCCATAGATGCGAAGGCGCGGCAGGTTTGTCGGTGAGATATCCGTCGGTGCCGACCGCGAAGAGATCGTCGTCCCGCTTCGCGGCGGCGGCGTTCGGCTCGGCGTCGGGCGTGTCGTAGGCGAAGCGGCGACCGTCTGGGCTCCACGCGTAATGCTGGACACCGCGCGGAGCGTGCGTCACGGCCAGGCGCGTCCCGCCGGCGAGCCGCACGACGACGATCTGGTCCTCGTCGTGCTTCGCATCGTGCCGCAGATACGCAAGCCGCGTCCCGTCGGGCGACCAGCGCGGCGCGCCGACGAACGGACCGGCGTCGACGACGCGCGCGGAGCCGCCCGCGACGGGTTGCACGACCAGTGCGCTGTCCATCCGATCGTGCGGGCGATCGCGCACCGTGCGCACGTAGGCGACGCGCGTGCCGTCGGGCGAGAGACGCGGGTCGGAGAGCGAGACGAGCGCACGAAGCGCCGCCAGCGTGAGAACGTCGGCCATCGCCGCACGCTACGCGGCGTGTTCATGCTTCCCCTCGATCCCTCGCGCGGCGGTCCCGCGGGGTCTCCGAACGCCTGTGTCCAAGAGAGATACAGCCGACGTCGCAGGAGGGTGTCCATGAAGCCCGTGATCGGATTGATGCTGGGTGACGTGACGGGGATCGGACCGGAGCTCGTCGTGAAGCTGCTGAGCGCTCCGGCGACGCGCGAGGCCGCGAACGTCGTCGTCGTCGGGGACCGGCGCGTTCTGGAGCTAGGAATGCACGACGCCGGCAGGCGTGTCGACTACCGCGTCGTGGACGGCGTCGAAGCGATCGACTGGAGCGACGCGGCGGTGCCGGTGATCGACCTCGGCAACGTCGATCCCGCACGGTTCACGCGCGGGGCGCTCTCGCCCGAGTCGGGGCGTCTCACCGGCGAGACGCTCAAACGCATGACGGAGATGGCGCTTGCGGGAGCGCTCGACGGGATCTGCTTCGCGCCGCTCAACAAAGCGGGGCTGCACCGCGGCGGGTGGGATTATCTCGACGAGCACCAGATGTTCGCCGCGTGGACGGGACACGAGGGATATTCCGGCGAGGTCAACGTCATTTCGCAGTTCTCGACGTTTCGCGTGACCTCGCACGTCGCGTTGCGCGTCGCGGTCGACATGGTGCGGCCGGAGCGCATCGAAGGGGCCGTACGTCTCGCGTTCGAGACGCTGCGCGCGGCGGGGAAGGATGCGCCCCGCGTCGCCGTCGCGGCGCTCAACCCGCACGCCGGCGAAAACGGTCTGTTCGGCGACGAGGAGATCAGGATCATCCGCCCGACGCTCGAGCGCCTGCGTGCCGCCGGTCTGCCGTGCGAAGGTCCGCTGCCCTCGGACACGATCTTCATCAAGGCGCGCCGGGGCGACTTCGACGCGGTCGTCATCATGTACCACGACCAGGGCCAGATCGCGACGAAGCTCCTCGGGTTCACCGAAGGCGTCACGATGACGGGCGGCCTGAAGACCGTCTACACGACGCCCGCGCACGGCGTCGCGTACGACATCGTGGGGCGCGGGATCGCCGACGTCGGCGCGATGACGAAAGCCTTCGAGGTCGCATGCCGCAATGCGGCTGCGCGCAAGGGCGCCCCGGCCTGATCTGAGTGCGGCCAAGCGATCGCATGACATAGCTTTTCGCTCGCCAGGGAAGCAATCGCATCATGAGGCGGTCCGAAGCGCTTGTCGGTCTCGCGTTGGCTCCGTTTTCCGCATTGGCCGCGTGCGCACCGAACATCAGCGGCATCACCCGGACCAACGGCTTGCCGGATCATCCGACGGCATTCGGGAGTCAGCTCTACCCGTCGGACGACGTCGCGCAAGCCATCTCCTTGCTGGCAGGCTGCGGGAGCACGCTGGTGCGCGTGACCGCCAGCGATGATCTCCCCTACTTCGACGTCTTGTTTCCCGCGGCGAAAGCGCACGGGATGCGCGTGATCGTGATCTCGTCCTACGCTCCCCAGCCGGTCGACGTCGACGCGTACGCCGCGAAAGCCGCGGCGTTCCAGCAGCGCTATGCGGCGTACGACCCGATGTGGGAGATTTGGAACGAGCCGAACCTCTCGATCTACTGGGGGGCAGCGCCGAACGTGGGAAACTACGCGACGCTGACGATCGCGACGGCGAAGGCACTGCGCGCCGCCGGCGCGCGCGACGTGCTCTCCGGGGGGACCAGCGGCGTCGACATCAACTGGATCTACGGCCTGCTCACGAACAACGTGTTCGAGGCGGTCACGGCGTGCGCCGTGCACAGCTACGAGAAACCGTCCAAGGCGCTGAACAAGTACCTGCAGGTGATGAGCCTGCTGCCGCGCGGCACCCCGATCTACACGACCGAAGCGTGCGTCGTGACCAACAACGACCAAGTCACGTTCTTCCGCGACATGTGGTCGCTGCATCGCCAGCTCAGCCTGCCGGGACTCGTGTGGTGCGAGTTCCGGGACGGCAGCGCGGGGCCCGCCCCGCCGTTCAACGACCCGATGGGCCTGGTCACCGCCAACTATCTACCCAAGCGCGTCTACTTCACCGCACAGTCGTCGCTCGGCGTGTGACGCTCAGACGGAGTCGTGCCGGAGGCCGCAGCGCGCGGCGATCGTGATGAACGCGCCGACCTCCGGCGCGGTATCGTTCGTCCGCCACGCGACGGCGATCTCCGCGACCGCGGTCTCGTCGATGATCTCCCGGTAGACGACGCCGCCGTCGATCGTGACGCGCGCCATCGAAGCGGGGACGATTGCGACGCCGAGCCCAGCGGCGACGAGCGCGACGATCGTCTGAAATTGATTCGCGTGCTGCCGAATGCGCGGACGGAATCCGGCGGCGCGCGCCATCGCGATCATCTCGTCATAGAGGCCCGGTGCGTCCGTCCGTGCGAGGAAGACGAACGGTTCGTCCCGCAGCGACGCGAGGTCGATGCGCGGCGCCGCCGCGAGCCGGTGCGCCGGGGGGAGCGCAACGAGAAACGGCTCCCGCAGGATCGTTCGCGTCGCGATGCGCTCGTCGTCGATCGGCGGCCGGAGCAGGCCGACGTGAATTCGTCCGTCGCGAAGCGCAGCGATCTGCTGCGGTGACGACAGCTCCGTGACGGTCAAGTTCACGTCGGGCCGCTCCGCGACGTACGCCGCGAGGAGACGTGGCAAGAGCGAGAACGTCGCGGAGCCGATCGTCCCGACCTCGAGGCGCGCGCTCGAGCCGAGGCCCGCGAACCGCGTCGCATCGAGTGCGTACTCGGCCTGAGCGAGGATCGGTCGCGCCTCCTTCAGCAGCGTGCGCCCCGCCTCGGTGAGGGCGACCGGCCGCGTCGAGCGGTCGAAGAGCGCGACGCCGAGCTCCGCCTCCAGGTTGCGAATCGACTGGCTGAGCGGCGGCTGCGCGATCCCCAGGCGCTCCGCGGCGCGGGCGAAGTGCATCTCCTCGGCAACCGCTACGAAATGCCGCAGGTGCCGCAGTTCCATCAGGCGGGCGCAGCCTCGGAAGATTTTTTCCGCAGCGATGTAAAAGAGATGTAATACATATACTTCAGTGCTAACCTATTATACGGAGTTCATATACTGATGGCAAGCGAGACGATCGAGGTGCGGGGACAGCGTCTCCCGGTGGCGGAGAGGGTCGACGTGCTCGTCTGCGGCGGCGGCCCGGCGGGGATCGCCGCCGCCGTCGCGGCCGGGCGTGCGGGTGCAAGGACGCTCCTCGTCGAGCGAGCCGGCTTCTTGGGCGGGACGGCAACCGGCGCGATGATGGCGCTGATCGTGATCCCCTTCGCCCAGCTGACCGGGTTCGCGCGCGAGTTCTTCGCGCGGCTTGCCGCGCACCGGGGGATCGGCGCGGACGGCGTCGTCGTCCCGTGGGATACCGAGGCGTACAAGCTGACGGCGATGGAGATGGTCCTCGAGTGCGGCGCCGAGCTGCTGCTGTACACCTGGATCTCCGATACGATCGTGCGCGACGGCCGCGTGCTCGGGGTCGTCGTCGAGAACAAGTCTGGGCGCCAGGCGCTGCTGGCCGACGTCGTGATCGACGCTACCGGAGACGCCGACGTCGCGGCGCGCGCGGGCGTCCCGTTTCAACTCGGGCGCGAGAGCGACAGCGCGATGCGTCCGGTGACGGTGATGGGGCGCTTCGGGAACGTCGACCTTCCCGCGTTCGCCGCCTACATCGATTCCCACCCGGATGACGTCGTCGGCGACCCCGGGCGCAACGTCCTGGACTTCGATACAGGGATCGTTCGGATCGACGGCTTCTTCGCGATCGTCGAGGAGGCGAAGCGACGCGGGATCATCGACCGCGACGCGCCCGTGAACTACCTGCGCTTCAGCGGTCTGGTCGACCCGAACCTTGCCGACCGCGCCGATGTCATCTGCAACAGCACACGCGTCTACGGCGTCGACGGCACGAACGCGCGAGACCTCACGCGCGCCGAGATCGAAGGACGGCGTCAGCTCCAGCAGATCTACGCCGCGGTCCGCGAGCTCCTCCCCGGATTCGCGCATTGTACGCTCACCGCGACGTCAAGCTATCTCGGCGTTCGCGAGACGCGTCGCATCCGCGGCCGCTACACGCTCACCTACGAGGACGTCGCCGCGGGCCGGCGCTTCGACGACGCGCTTGCCGTCCTCGCCTCGCTCGACTACGGAACCGCCGAGATTCACGGCCCGGAGCACGGGCACGAAGGATCGGCGGCCGATCGCTGGGTGCAAGCGATGCGCTTGGGGATGACGGCGTTCGAGCTTCCCGCGCGATCGCTCGTTCCGGATGGCTTCACGGGGCTATTGACGGCGGGACGGTGCGTCTCGGTGACGCACGAGGTCGACAAGTTCTCGCGAAACATGGGACCCGCAGCGCTGATGGGCCAAGCAGCGGGGACGCTCGCCGCGATCATCGCGCGCGACGGCGCCGATTGGGACGCTCTTCCCATCGAACGTGCGCAGGAGACGCTGCGCCGCACCGGCGCGCACGTTCATCTCGACGAGACCGCGCCGCTCGGAGCGACGGCATGACGCGGGCCTGGTATCGCGAGATCACCTGGCCGCAGTGGCGGGTGCTGATCGCGAGCTGGGCGCTCTGGTCGCTCGACGCGATCGACTTTCTGATCCTCACGTACGTCCTCCCCGACATCGCGCGGACGTTCCACCTCGCGCTCGCCCAAGCATCGCTGCTCCTGCTGGCGACGTACGGCGTGCGCTGGATCGGCGGCCTCTTCGTGGGAAGCATCAGCGATCGCGTCGGCCGAAAGCTCCCGCTGCTGGTCACGCTCGCGTGGTTCACGTGCTGCGCGGTCCTCACCGGACTCGCCCCGACCTTCACCGCGATCGTTGCGTTCCGACTCCTGCTCGGGTTCGGGATGGCGCCGGGCTTCTCGCTCGGCGCGACGCTGATCGCCGAGACCTGGCCGAAAGAGTACCGCGCGATCGCGCTCGGCATCCACGACAGCGGATGGGGGATCGGGGGGATCGGCGCTTCGCTGATCTATTGGTTCCTCTACCCGCACCTCGGGTGGCGGCCCCTGTTCTTCGTCGGCGTCGTCCCCGCGCTCGTCATCGGCGCGTTCATCGCATGCTGCGTCCCCGAGTCGACGATCTGGCGCTCGCGTCCGCGACGCGAGGTCGGCATCCCGGCGTTCGCGCTGTTTCGGCGGCACCCGAGAACGGTCGCGTACCTGACGCTTCTCATGCTCGTCCTGTTCTTCACGAACTGGCCGATGATCGGGCTCTTCCCGACCTACCTCAAGACGCTGCACTTTCCCCCGCACGTGATCGCGCAGCTCGGGCTCACCGCGAGCATCGGCGAAGTCGTCGGTTTTGCGATGTCAGGGATGATCGCCGAGCAACTCGGCCGGCGCAACGGCCTTACCCTGATGCTCGTCTGCGGCGCCATCTGCGTCGCGGCGATGGTTCGCGTGATCCACCTCCCGCTGCTCGCATTCCCCGCAGCGTTCGCGAGCGGGGCGTGCATCATCGGGATGGCGGGGATCTGGGGCTCCATCCTCGCCGAGAACCTGCCGACCGAGGTCCGCGCCACCGGTGTGGGCTTCCTCTACAACGTCGGCTCGTTCGGCGGCGGCCTCGCACCGTTCGTCGCGCTCTCGACGATCCACGGATTACGGCTCGACTTCGGGACGGGGCTCGCAGCGATTACCGCGGCATCGGTCGTCGTCTCGATCGTGGTCCTACGCTTCACGCGCGAAACGAAGGGGATCGCGCTGAACGACGTCGCAGGCGATGCGGACGATGCCGACGTTCCCGAACCGGTAACCGCCGCCCCGCGAAGCACGGGATCGCCGCAAGTCGCACGGCCAAGGGGAACGTAAGGGCGGCCGGTCCTCAGGAACGGCGCCCCCGAACGCCGCCATCCGTCTGTCGTCGGCGACAGATCGGTGGGAATCGACTACGGTAACGGTGTCTGGTCGCCCTCGAAAGCGGTGGCGCGCGTCCGGCGGACGACGCGATACCATCCAGCGACGGGACCAAGAGAGCGCTCAGCTTTCAGGCCCTTGGACACTCGCCCGGGAGACAACGCTGGTTTGGCCTGGACGCTCGAGCCCATCACCTTCGAACCCACCCTGCCGCCGGTCGAGGAACCCAAAGCCGCCCCGGCGCGATCGACCCAACAGGACCGCCTCGTGTTCGCGGACGCGTTCCGCGCGGTCGCCATCCTCGGCGTGGTCGCGAGCCATCTTGCGCTCGTCAGCGGCCTGCGGTTGTTCGGCCAGCGTGACGATCTGGCGTACGTCGGTGCGTGGGGCGTCAACTGTTTCTTCGTCTTGAGCGGCTTTCTGCTCAGCCGGCCGTATTTGGAAGCGATCCTCGGCACGCGTCCGCTTCCGTCGACGCGCTTATTCTTGACGCGGCGCTTCCTGCGCATCTACCCGCTCTACGCGCTCGCGGTCATCGTCAGCGCGGTCGCCGCGTACACGCACCGCCCGCATCGTCTGCCGGTCGATGCGGTCGTGAGCCACCTGACGTTCCTGCACGGCTTTGCGCCGAACGAGATCTTCACGCTGAACGGACCGCTCTGGACGATGGCGGTCGACGCGCAGTTCTACCTGCTGCTCCCGCTCGGCGCGTTCGCGCTCGCGGCGCTCGCGCGGCGTTCCGGCAACGGCTCGGGCGTGAAGCTGATCGCAGGTGCGATCGGCGCCGCGATCGTGCTGAGCATCGCGTTGCGCTGGTTCGTCTTCGCGCACTACTCGCTCTCACTTACGCACAACCCGATCGGTCCTGCGTTCGTGCTGGCGCGCAACGCGATCGGGATGGGAACGGCGTTCGCCCTCGGTATCGCGATCGCGCTCGTCGTGCTGCTCGGGCGGCAACCCAATCGCCTCGTCGCCTCCGTCATCGCGCTGACGGGGATCGCGTGCTTCGTGCTCCTCGCCTGGGCCGGACGGACGTATCCCGACAGCGACGCGTACGGCGTGCTGTACGACGCGCTGGGCGCGATCTCGGGGGCGCTCATCCTCTACGGCTTCGCCGAAGGCGCGTTCAACGTGATCGGCCTGGTGCGCAGGTCACGCGTAATCGCGGCGATCGCCGCGATGGCCTATGCCGTCTACCTGTTCCACTACCTGGTGATCGACACGGTGCTCGGCCTGATCGGCAAGCGCATCCACTGGATCCCCGGCTCCCCGGCGTACGTCATCGGGCTGAGCATCCCGACCCTGCTGGCGACGTTCGCGGTCGCCTACGTCGCCCACCGCTACGTCGAGAAGCCCTTCCTCGCGATGCGCGACCGCAAGCGCGAGCCCGCGACCCAGCCGACATGATGCGCACGCCCCGCCGAGGAACCGGCGACCCGAGCTCGCAACCGTCCGCCCGTGAAGCTCTCCAGCATCGTGCGGGCAGGCGTGCTCGTCCTCGCCGGGATCCTGACCGGCTGCGCGCGGACCGCCGCGCCGCCGGCGGCGTCCGGCGGCGCGTTCGTCATCGTCCAGCAGCGCGAGCCGATGTCGCTCAATCCCGACCTCGAAAACGGGATGTCGTCGACCGAATGGGGGCTGCTCCTGTTCCAGTACCTGGTGAAGTTCGACGACCACGGCCGGCTCGTCGGCGACGCGGCCCAGGACGTCCCCTCGCTGCGGAACGGCGGGATCAGCCGGGACGGGCTCACGATCACCTACCACCTCAAGCGCCGCTTGCGCTTCTCCGACGGCACGCCGCTGACCGCGGCCGACTGCGTCGCGTCGATCGACGCGGTCAACGATCCGAACCATAACGTGCAGTCGCGCTACGGCTTCGACGTCGTCGCGCGTGCCGAGGCACCCGATCCGGGCACGCTGATCCTGCACCTACGGCATCCCTTCGCGCCGCTGCTCACGGTGGTGCTCGCGCCGCAAGGCTTTCCGATCCTGCCCGCGCACGTGCTGCGCGCGCTGGGCGACTTCAACAAGATCGACGTGATCCCGGTCGGCTCGGGGCCATACGTCGCCGTGCGCTGGATCCGCGGCGACCGCGTCGAGCTGCGCGCGAACCCGTACTACTATCGCGGGAAGCCGAAGATCGAGAACCTGACGATCCGCTTCGTCACCGATCCGAACACCGCGATGAACCTGCTGCGCACCGGCGAGGCCGGCGGCTACTTCAACGACCTCGATCTGGGCGACGTCCCGCTCCTGCGCGAGATCGCCGGCGTGCGCACGACGACGACGCCGGTCAACGCGGTCGGCGCGATCATCTTCAACACGACCGATCCGGTGACGCGCGACCCGCGCGTCCGTCATGCGCTCGCCGAAGCGGTCGACATGCCCGCGCTGATCGCCAAGACGTACCGCGGCGCCGTCTCGGCCGACCGCGCCGGACGCGGCCTTTACATCTGGGCCTTCGACCCGCAGGCCTCGCCCGACGTGCCGTACGATCCGGCGGCGGCGAAGTCGCTGCTCGACCAGGCGGGGTGGAAGCTCGGTCCCGACGGTGTACGTCGCAACGGCGGCCGGCGGCTCGACGTGCTCTTCGTCATCCAGGCCGCGACGCCGGGCGACGCGACGATCGCCAACGGGGTGACGCAGTACGAGAAGGCGATCGGGGCCGACGTGACGGTCAAGCAGTTCACGGCGACGCAGATCGTGGCGCCGGCGAACGCGGGCGGTCCCGTCTACGGCGGGAAGTTCCAGCTCGCGCTCTACCCCTTCGTCAACGGCGACGATCCCGACACGACCGACCAGTTCGCATGCGCGAACGTCCCGCCGCGCGGCTACAACAAATCGCGCATCTGCGATCCGCATCTGGACGCGCTGCTCGCCCACGCTCGCTCGACCTACGATCCGGTGCAGCGGCGCGCCCTCTACACGCAGCTGCAGCGCCTGGTCACGGACGATCTGCCGATCGAGCTGATCTACCAGCGGCGCGAGATCGACGCGTTCAGCGACCGACTGCGCAATCAGACGACCTCGGTCTCCTCGGCGTTCTGGAACGTCGGCGCGTGGGAGCTGGCGTCGTGATCCCGTGGGACGCGCTCGCGATGTTCGCGTTCGGCGCAGGCGTCGGCGCGATCGGAACGATGGTCGGCGTCGGCGGCGGCTTCTTGATCGTCCCGGTGATCGCGCTGCTCGAGCCGAGCTGGCAGCCGCGCGCGATAACCGCGTACTCGCTCGCCGTCGTGTGCGCGAACGCCTGCAGCGGCACCTTCGCCTACCTGCGGCAGGGGCGCGTCGATCGCCGCAGCGTCGCCGTCTTCGCCCTGGCGGCGATCCCCGGCGTCCTCCTCGGCGTCCTCGGCGCGAACGCGCTCGACCGCGGATGGTTCGATCCGCTCTTCGGCGTCCTACTCGCCGCGATGGCGGCGTGGCTCGCGATCGCGCCGGAACGTCGCCCGCAGAACATCGGAGGAAGCGCCGTTCGCGAGCTGGTCGACGCGCACGGGACGCGCTACCGATGGTCGTTCGACATGCGTCTGGGCTTGGCGGGCAGCGCGGTCGTCGGCGTCGTCTCGGCGCTGTTCGGGATCGGCGGCGGCCCGGTGCAGGTGCCGTTTCTCGTGACGCTGCTCAACTATCCGGAGCACGTCGCGACGGCGACCTCGCACGGCGTCCTCGCCATCACCTCACTGGTAGCGATGCTCGTGCACGCCGCGCAGGGAGACTACCGCGGCGATCTCGCGCTCACGCTCGCGACCGCGGCCGGCGCGCTCGCAGGCGCACCGCTCGGCGCTCGGCTCTCGCGCCACGTCCCGGGTAAAGCGCTGATTCGTATCCTCGCCGGGATGCTCGCGTTCATCGCGGTGCGGCTGATCGCGCCGCACGGACAGCACCCGCGCCCGAGCGGCGAGTGAATTCGCGCCGGGCGTCCTAGTTGAGGTGGATGCGGCAGGTCTGCGCGACGACCGAGCCCGCCTCGTGTTCGCCGTGGCGCTCGAGCGCCACGTACTTCACCTGCGAGGTGAGCACGTTGCCGAGCGGCGCGGGCAGCGTCGGATGCTTGCACGTACAGCGTCGTTCCGGCGGGATGTACTCCGCCGAAAGCGCCATGCTCACGCCGATGGCCAAAAAGCCACCCCACCCGATCAGCGCGATCAACGCAACGTCCATACGCCGAATGTTCCCCGCCAGGGCGCCGTGCTGTCAACGAATTTCGCCGCCTCGCGCACGCGCCCCGTCACGTCGTGACGCTTACTCTTCCTCGTGCTCCGGCGGATCCTCGAGCGTGATCGGGCCGTCGAAGACCTCGAGGATCTCGCTCCCCGCCAACACGACCGCGTCGCGCTCGGAATCCGCGATCGCCTCGCCGACCTCGAGCCACGCGATCGGACCGTCGTCCTCCTCGCCCGCGCCGGGCGCGAGGTACGCGAACTCCAGAATCCCGACCGCCGCAAGCGCGTCGACGATCGCCGCGGCCGGCGCGAGGACCGCCGTGCGCGCGCTCTCGTCACCTTCGTCGACGCGCCGAAGCAGCGCGCGAAGCTCGTCGGAGAGGTGCCGCGTGACGTCGGGGTGGTCGATCGGATCGGCGTCGCCGTGCGTGTCGTCGTGATTCACACCGCGCTGGTTCGCCGTCGGCTGGGGAACTCCGGGGCGCTCGGACGCCTAGCTGCCGTGCGGCTCTAGCGCAGACCATCGTAGCGGTCGCGCGCGAGCCACGACTCCGCGACGCGGCGGCGCAGGTCGAGCTCGCGCTCCGACGCGGTCGCGACGCTCCCGCCGACGCGCTGGTTGAGCGTCGCGTGCACCTTGCGGTGCTCGACGTTGAAGCGCGTGCTGACGCGCGAAACCAGGCCGTGCAGCGACCGGCGCAGCGACTCTTTGCGCTCGGCGGTGGTGAGCCGCGGCGGTGGCGGCGGCTCGTCCGAGACCGTCGCGCCGTGCGATTCGGCCGCCGGCTCCGGCGCCAGCAACGCCCCGGGATTGAACAGCGGCCCGAAGTCGACGAAGCGCTCCTCGGTCGAACGCGCGGCGATCGCCTCGTAGAGCCCTTCGTCACTCGCCCGCTCGGGTCGCTGCGCCGTTTCGAGCGCAACCGCCTCCTCCTCGCGCGCGTCGCGGCCCGCGAGGCCGTGCCGCACGTCCACCGTGATCCCGTTCGCGAGCATCCGCAGCCGCTGGTCGTCCGGGACGAACACGTACGCCTCGGGGTCGTTCGTGCCGTCGATCGTGCGGACGAAGCGCCCGCAGAACTGCCGGAAGTACATCTCCGTGATGACGTTGGAGGCGAAGACGCCGACGCGCAGACGCGGGATGTCGACGCCTTCGGATACCATGTGCACCGCGACGATCCACGGGTCGGTGCTCGCGGAGAATTGCGCGATGCGCGCGGACGCGTCGGCGAGATCGGAGACGACGATCGTCGGGCGCACGTTCAGCCGGCGCTCCATTAGCGCGGCGATCGCGCGCGCGTGATCCTGGTTCATCGCGGCGACGAGTCCGGCCGCGTCCCGATGCCCCTCGGCGCGCACGGAGAGCAGCCGCAGGTGCGCGCGCATGAGGACGTCGCCGATCCAGGCGTCCTGCGTGAGCATCGTGCGCAGCCGCTCGGAGGCGTGGCGCTTCTCCTTGAGCGCGGTGTCGAACGTCGCCGACATCTGCATCCCGTCGCGCGCGATCCACTCCGCCTCGCCACCGTGCAGCGCGAAGACGAGCGCGCGACAGACGCCGTCGCGCAGCGCGGCGGCGTAGTCGTACACGAAGTCCGCGATCGAGAGGCCGCGATCGTAGCGCACGAACGGGATCGCGGTCCCGTCGGAACGGAACGGCGTACCGGAGAGCGCGACGCGGTGGACCGCCGGATCGAACGCGTCGCGCAGCGCCTTGCCCCACGTCGCGTCGTCGCCCGCATGGTGGATCTCGTCGAGCAGCACGGCCATCCCGCCGCCGGCCGCGTGAGCATCGCGGGCGAGCTTCCGATAGAGCCGTGGCGCCGCGCACACCTGCTGATACGTGACCACCGCACCGTGCACGTCGGACGCGAAAGCGGGTTGCGCGTTGGAGAACTTATGATCCAGCACGATCCCGGCGCCGAGCATCGCGCGCGCCACCTGCGCCTTGAGATGCTCGCGCGGCACCACCACGACGATGCGGCTCGCGGCCCCGTCGCGCAGCAACGCGTGCGCGATGCGCGTCGCGAAGCGGGTCTTGCCCGCGCCGGGGGTAGCAACGATCAGCGCATCGCTCGGCCGATCCGCTTCCCATCCCTCGAACGCTGCGCGCTGCCACGCGCGAAGCGGTAACCTCCATCCGTGGAGACGCGGACCCGTCATTATCAGAGGTCCGTCGGTTCGCGCCCCTCACGGGGGGCTCATGCCGGGCGTCCGCCCGGGTTGGAAGAAGGGTTATCTTTGCGTCACAGAGTATCGCCACCGGAACTTCGCACTGCATCGGAGCCTCTCGTGGACGTCACACGCGCCCTTGCCGACCTCGATGAAGTCCGCTCCCGGATCGCCTCCGTTCAGCGTGTCCGCGGCCTCTCCGGAGCCGCGGCGCTCGCCAGCGGGATCGGCGCCCTGGGCTCGGGCCTCGTCCAACTCGCCGTCGTCCCCCACCCCAGCGGTGCCGAGGACGGCGCCCGCTACGTCGCGATCTGGATCGCGTGCCTGGCCTTCGCGCTGGCGATCAACTACGGGGCGATCGCCGTCTGGCTCATCCGTCACTGGTCGGCTCGCTCGCAGGCCGAGCTGCGGACGGTCGGGATGACGATCCTCCCGGCGATCGTCGCGGGCGGAGCCTTTACTGCAGCCTTGCTCAGCCGGGGAGAGATCGGCCTGCTGCCGGGTATCTGGTGCACGTGCTACGCCCTGGGCCTGCTTGCGTCGCGTTCGATGGCGCCGCGCGGCTTCGTACCGGTCGCGCTCGCCTTCGCGGCGACCGGGATCGCGCTGCTCTTCGCCCCCGCGACGAACGCGCTGGCCTGGTGGGTGATGCCCATGACCTTCGGTCTGGGACAGCTCGTCATCGCCGCGCTGATCGCGCGCGACGAGTTCGCCCGCGAGGTGCGCGCGTGAACGGTCCCGCCCCCTTCGCGTTCGCCGGACTCGAGCGGATCTTTCACGAGCGCGGACGCCTCGCCGTCTGCGCCTGCCTCATCGCCCACCCCGACGGAATGCGCTTCACCGACCTGCAAGACGCCTGCGGCCTGACCGACGGCAACCTCAATCGCCACCTCCACGCGCTCGCCGAGGTCGGCGTCGTCGCCAGCGAACGGGTCCGCGGCCGCGGCCGGCCGACGACGATCGTGCGAATCACGCAGGACGGGCGCGCGCGTTTCCTCGCCTACGTCGACGAGCTGGAAGCCGTCGTGCGCGGCGTGCAGCAGCGCGCCGAGTCGCCTTCTTCGAACCGCCTGGCGACGCAATCGTGATCGAACGCGCACCGGTCGTCACCGGCGTCCCGAATCACGTGGCGATCATCATGGACGGTAACCGGCGCTGGGCGCGCACGCGCGGGCTCCCGGCGCTCGAAGGGCACCGCCGCGGGATGCACGCGCTCGAGCGAGCCGTCGACGCGGCGCTGCGGGCCGGGATCGGGATGCTCACCGTCTACGCCTTCAGCGAGGAGAACTGGGGGCGCGGCAACACGGAGATCTTCGGCCTGTTCGGCTTGGCCGAGGCGTTCGCGCGCGACCGTGCCGCGGCGCTCGCCGCACGCGGGGTACGGGTGAAGATCATCGGCCGGCGCGACCGGCTGCCGCGCGCGGTCCTCGACGCGTTCGCGATCCTCGAGACGCAGACGGCGCAGGGAAGCGCGATGCTGCTGACGATCGCCGTCGACTACGGCGCGCGCGCCGAGCTGCGCGACGCGTGCCGCGCGCTGGCGCGCGAGGTCGCGTCCGGCGTGCTCGATCCGGAGCGGATCGACGACGACGCGATCGCGCAGCACCTCTGGACCGCGGGGGTCCCCGACCCGGATCTCGTCGTTCGTACCGGCGGCGAGCTGCGGCTCTCCAACTTCCTGCTCTACCAATCCGCGTACGCGGAACTGTGGTCGACGCCGGCCCCGTGGCCGGAGTTCGACGGGACGACGCTCGGCCGCGCGCTCGACGACTTCGCCAACCGCGAACGCCGTTACGGCCGCTAGTACCGGTCCACCGAGGAGGCCGAGCGCCGGGCGTCTCTCCGACGTTAACAGGAGCATCCTGTCGACGCACGTGCTAGGATTAGCTCCGTATGGCCCAGACCCGGACGCGACCCGACATCCGCAACGTCGCGATCATCGCCCACGTCGACCACGGCAAGACGACCCTCGTTGACGCCCTCTTCCGCCAGAGCGGGATCTATCGCGAAGGTCAGCACACCGAGACCCGCGCGATGGACTCGAACCCGCTCGAAAAGGAACGCGGGATCACGATCCTCGCCAAGAACACCGCGATCGAGCACAAGGGCGTCAAGTTCAACATCGTCGACACCCCCGGCCACGCGGACTTCGGCGGTGAGGTCGAGCGCGTGCTGCAGATGGTCCAGGGCGTGCTGCTCCTGGTCGACGCCGCCGAAGGCGTCATGCCGCAGACGCGGTTCGTCCTGCGCAAGGCGCTCGAGCTGGATCTGCGCGCGATCGTCGTCGTCAACAAGATCGACCGCAAGGACGCACGCCCGCAAGAGGTCGTGAACGAGGTCTTCGACCTCTTCATCGAGCTCGGCGCGTCCGACGAGCAAGCCGATTTCCCGCTGGTCTACGCGATCGGCCGGGCCGGCCTCGCGAAATACCAGCTCGACGACGACAGCACGACGCTCGAGCCGCTCTTCGAGACGATCCTCAAGCACGTCCCCGAGGCTCCGGCCGAAGAGGGCGGCTTCCAGATGCTCGTCTCGGCGATCGACCACAACAAGTACGTCGGCCGCATCGGGATCGGGCGCGTCTACCGCGGGACCGGGAAGGTCAACTCCGCGATCGCCAAGGTCGCGCGCGACGGCACCGTGCAGAGCGGGCTGCGGCTCACGAAGATCCTGAGCTTCCACGGGCTCGAGCGGGTCGAGGTCGAGGAGGCGAGCGCCGGCGACATCATCTGCGTCTCGGGGATCGAGGGACTCAACATCGGCGACACGATCGCCGACGCGGCGTTCCCCGAGGGGCTCGCGGCGACCGCCGTCGACGAGCCGACGGTCTCGATGTACTTCATGGTCAACGCCTCGCCGTTCGCGGGCAAGGAAGGCAAGTTCCTCACCTCGCGCCAGATCCGCGAGCGGCTGATGCGCGAGCTGGAGTCGAACGTCGCGTTGCGCGTCGAGGATACCGAGTCGGCCGACACGTTCGAGGTCCGCGGGCGCGGGGAGCTGCATCTTTCGATTCTGATCGAGACGATGCGCCGCGAAGGCTACGAGATGGCGGTCAGCAAGCCGCGCGTCATCATCACCGAGCGCGAAGGCGTGAAGATGGAGCCGGTCGAGTACGTCGTGATCGACGTGCGCGAAGAATACGCCGGCGCCGTGATCGAGTCGGTCGGCCGCCGGCGTGCGCAGATGTCGAACATGATCACGGTCGGCGAGACGCGCCGTCTCGAGTACACGATGCCGACGCGCGCGATCTTCGGGCTGCGCGGCGAGCTGCTCACGCTCTCGCGCGGGACGGCGGTGATGTCGCACGTCTACTACAATCACCAGCCGCTCGCGGGCGAGATCCCGGGCCGCCAGAACGGCGCCCTGGTCGCCAGCGAGACGGGGACCGTCACCGGCTACGCCCTGATGGGCCTCGATCAGCGCGGCCGCTTCTTCGTCGAGCCCGGCACCGACGTGTACGAGGGGATGATCGTCGGCCGTGCCAACGACGACAAGGACGTCGCCCTCAACGTCGTGCGCGCCAAGAAGCTCACCAACATGCGCGCTGCCGGGACGGACGAGAACTTCAAGATGCCGCCGGCCGAGGAGATGTCCCTCGAACGCGCCATCGAGTTCATCGAGGATGACGAGCTCGTCGAGGTGACGCCGCAGTCGATCCGCATCCGGAAACGGATTCTTGACGAAGGCGAGCGCCTCAAGGCTCGCAAGCGCGACCGCGCCTTGGTCGGCTAAGAGACTGTTCGGTTTCCCGCATTACGGCGGGAAGCAGGCAAGGGGGTAGCGGAAAGAGCGTCGGTCGTGCTCCGAACGCTCTTTTCGTTCCGGGGTCTCATCAATATTTTCGGGGTGGTCGCGCTCGGGGTTCCGTTGGTCCTCGGCGGTCAGCTCGGAAATCTCCGGACGATCAACGCGATCAATCTCGACCTGGCGCAAATCCGTCAAGGTCAGCTTGCCGCATACGGCGCGCTGCGGCTCCAGCTCGACGAGGAGAGCGGGGTCCGCGGCTTCGCGGCGACGGGCCAGCCGATCTTCCTCGAGCAGTACACCCGCGCGCGCTCCGAGATCGTCGCGCGGCTCGAGGAGCTGCGCTCGGCGCTCGAAGGGACGAACGACGGCGACGCAGCCGTCATCGACGACCTCGAGCGGGTCAACGCGCAGTGGCTGCGCACGATCGCGGAGCCGATCATCGCGCACCGTGGCGCACCGGGGTTGCTCCAGCGCGGGAAGGAGCTGGTCGACCGCTTCCGCACCGACCTGGTCCCGCTCGAGCAGCACCTCACCGACCGGCACGTGGCGGGGATCGTCGCGCGCGACACCGCGCTGCGCAAGAACTCGCTGCTCACGACGATCACGATCGCCCTGGTCGCGCTGGAGATCCTCTTCTTCGCGGCGGCGTTCTCGCGGATGCAGCAGGCGCTGGATCGCGAGCGCGCCGTCGCCGAGGCGTTGCAGACCGCCGCGGCGGGGCGGCTCGTCCCGCCGCAGCATCTGCGGGTCGGGAGCGTCTACCGTTCCGCGACGCGCGGCGCGCGCGTCGGCGGTGACGCGTACGACGTCTACCGGCTCGACGAGGACCGCACGCTCCTCGTCGTGGGGGACGTCAGCGGGAAAGGGCTCACCGCCGCGGTCGACACGACGTTCATCCGCTACGCGCTGCGCGCGCTGGCGAGCGAGATCGCGCAGCCGGAGCTGATCCTGAGCCGCTTCGAGGGGCTCTACCGCTCCGCCGACGCCGCACCCGAAGCGTTCACCTCGCTCTTCGTCGGGATCCACGACCGCCGCGACGGCTCGCTGACGTACGCGAACGCCGGCCACGAAGCGTGCTGGATCCGCCGCGGCTCGCAGCTCGAACGTCTCGCGCCGACCGGCGCCGTCGTCGGCGTGAGCGGCCTGGGAGCGCCGCCGATCGATGCGGCACGCACCACGCTCGGGAAGGGCGACCTCCTCGTCCTCGCGACCGACGGGCTGACGGAAGCCCGCGACCGCACCGGACGCTTCGTCGCCGAGGACGAGGTCCGGCGCTGGATCATCGAGGGCGACACCGACTACCCGCAGCGCTTCGTCGACGGCCTGATGGCGGCGGTCACGCGCTTCCGGCGCGGCCGCGCCGGCGACGACCTCGCGCTGCTCGCGGTGACGCCGGCTACTGGAACGCCGGGAGCGGCGGGATCGGTTCGACGGACTTGAACGTCAACTCGCCGCGGGGTTGATCGAAGCCGATCCGCACCGTGTCGCCGTCGCGGATCTCGCCGGCCAGGATCTTGCGCCCGAGCGGCGTCTCGACCTCGCGCTGGATCGCGCGTTTGAGCGGGCGCGCGCCGTAGGCGGGTTCGTAGCCGCTGCGCACGAGATGCGTCTTGGCCTCGTCGCCGATCTCCAGCGTGATGCGGCGGTCGCGCAGACGTGCGCGCACGCGATCGAGTTGGATCTCGACGATCTGCTTGAGCTGGTCTTCCGAGAGCTTGTGGAAGACGACGATCTCGTCGATGCGGTTGAGGAACTCCGGGCGGAAGTACTGCCGCAGCTCGTCCAGCACCGTCGCGCGCATGATCGCGAACTCCGCGCCGCCCATGTCGCTCGACGCGTCGAGGATGCGGTGCGACCCGATGTTCGAGGTCATGATCACGATCGTGTTCTTGAAGTCGACCACGCGGCCCTGACCGTCGGTCAGGTGACCGTCGTCGAGGATCTGCAGGAAGACGTTGAAGACGTCGGGGTGCGCCTTCTCGATCTCGTCGAGCAGCAGCACCGAGAACGGACGGCGGCGCACCGCTTCGGTGAGCTGACCGCCCTGATCGTAGCCGACGTATCCGGGAGGCGCGCCGATCAGCCGCGCCACGCTGTGCTTCTCCCCGTATTCCGACATGTCGATCCGCACCATCGCGCGCTCGTCGTCGAACAGGAACGAGGCCAGCGCGCGCGCCAGCTCGGTCTTTCCGACGCCGGTCGGGCCGAGAAACAGGAACGATCCCAGCGGGCGGTTCGGATCGCCCAGCCCCGAACGGGCGCGGACGATCGCCTCGGCGACGGCCGTGACGGCTTCGTCCTGGCCGATGACGCGGCGGTGCAGCTCCTTGTCGAGGCTGAGCAGCTTTTGGATCTCGCCTTCGAGCAGCTTACTGACCGGGATCCCCGTCCAGCGGCTGACGACGTCGGCGATGTCCTCTTCGTCGACCTCTTCCTTGAGCATCCGTGTGGAACCATCGCCGAGCGACGCCTCCTTCGCGTGCAGCTGACGCTCCAGCTCGGTCAGACGCCCGTACTTGAGCTCGGAGGCCTTCGCGTAGTCGGCGGTCTGCGATGCGCGGTCGATCTCGAGCTTCGTCGCCTCGATCTGCTCGCGCAGCTCGCGCGTCGTCGCGACGGCGTCCTTCTCGGCTTGCCAGCGCGCGCGCAATCCGTCGGTCTGCTCGTGCAGCTCGGCCAACTCTTGTTCGAGCTTCTCCAGCCGCTGGCGCGACGCGTCGTCGCTCTCCTTGCGCAGCGCCTCGCGCTCGATCTCGAGCTGCATGATCCGGCGCGACGCCTCGTCGAGCTCGGTCGGCATCGAATCGATCTCGGTCCGCAGCTTCGCCGCCGCCTCGTCGACCAAGTCGATCGCCTTGTCCGGGAGGAAGCGGTCCGCGATGTAGCGGTTCGAGAGGACGGCGGCCGCAACGAGCGCGGCGTCCTTGATCCGCACGCCGTGATGGACTTCGTAGCGCTCGCGCAGACCGCGCAGGATCGAGATCGTGTCCTCGACGCTGGGCTGGTCGACCATCACCGGCTGGAAGCGCCGCTCGAGCGCGGCATCCTTCTCGATGTACTGCCGGTACTCGTCGAGCGTCGTCGCACCGATCATGTGCAGCTCCCCGCGCGCCAGGAGCGGCTTGAGCAGGTTGCCGGCGTCCATCGACCCTTCGGTCTTGCCTGCGCCGACGACCGTGTGCAACTCGTCGACGAACAGCAGGACGCGGCCCGCCGCGCTGGTGACTTCCTTGAGGACGGCCTTGAGGCGCTCTTCGAATTCACCGCGATACTTCGCACCGGCGATCAGCGCGCCCATGTCGAGCGAGATGAGGCGCTTGTCCTTCAAGCCTTCGGGGACGTCGCCGCGCACGATGCGCTGCGCGAGCCCTTCGACGATCGCCGTCTTCCCGACGCCGGGTTCGCCGATCAGCACCGGATTGTTCTTGGTGCGGCGTGAGAGGACTTGGACGACGCGACGGATCTCCTCGTCGCGCCCGATCACGGGATCGAGCTTGCCGTTCTGCGCTTCCTTCGTCAGGTCGCGACCGTAACGCTCGAGCGACTGATACGTCCCCTCGGGGTTTTGCGTCGTGACGCGCTGGTTGCCGCGCACCTCGCGCAGCGCCGCGAGCAGCTTCTCGCGCGTGAGCCCCAGATCGCGGAAGATCCGTCCGACCGCACCGGCGTCGGACATCATCGCGAGCAGCAGGTGCTCGACCGAGACGTACTCGTCGTTCAGCGCTTTCGCTTCGCCGTCGGCGTTCGCGAGCAGACGCGAGAGCCCCGGCGAGACCGTGATCTGGCTCTGCTCGGCGTTCGCGCCGCTATAGTGCGGGAGCGCCGCAATGGCGCGCTCGACCTGGCTCGCGACCGTCGTCGGATCGAGACCCGCCTTCTTGAGGATCGGGGCGGTGATCCCGTCGGTCTGATCGAGCACCGCCGCGAGCAGGTGCTCCGGCGTCGTCTGGGTGTTGTGGTCGCCCAGCGCCCGAGTGTACGCCGCGTTGAGCGACTCCTGCACGCGCTGGGTCATGCGATCAGCGTTCATTCGCACTCTAGGATCGGGAGTGCTAAGACGAGGGTTGCGCTCCCCGGGCGTACCCGGAAGCGCCGATCACGCCGGAAGGAGGGCTCGTCGGCCTCAAGCTATTGGCCCCTTGTTCACCCGCTGGGCAGACGACAACGGTCTGGGTACCGGTTGACCCTCGCGACGCTCGGGATCACTCAGCAGCGCGAGAGCGTGCTGCGCGCTGCCGATGCCTCTTCGAGGCGGCGACGCAGCTCGCGTCCGGAGAGCGGGGCTCCGGGCCAGGTCGCCTCGTCGCAGCGCGAATCGGCGCCGGCGAACGGTGCCGCGAGGGCGAGCGCGGCGAGGGTGGTCAGCACGGCGAGGGCGATCAGGAGTTCCATGGCACAAGCGTAGTCCCGAACCGCCGCGGGAGCGCACGGAACTTCCGAACGCCGCGCGTGGTTCTCCCGAACGATGGACGTGCGCTATCTGAAGACGTTCGTCGCGCTCGCCCGGATCGGGAACGTCACGCGAACCGCCGAGCGGCTCGACTACGCACCGTCGAGCGTCACCGGACACGTGCGCGTCCTCGAGGACGAGCTCGGCATCACGTTGCTGCACCGCACGGGTCGCGGCGTCGCGCTCACCCCGGCCGGTCGCGCGTTCCTTCCGGAAGCGGAGCGCATCATCGAGGCCGAGCGCGCCGCGCTCGCGCGCATCCGCACCGCGATCGTCCCCTCGAGCACCGTCGTGCTCGGCAGCGCGGCGAGCCTCGCGGCCTCGATCGTGCCGCGCGCGCTCGCGCGTGCGCGCGCGCAGCGGTCCGATCTCTCCGTCTCGAGCCGGACGGGGATGTGCATGGATCATATTTCCGCCGTGCGCGACGGTGACCTCGACTTCGCGATCACGCTCGAGTCGCGCGAGCGGCTCGCGCGCGCCGCCGAACCGGCGCTGACGACGGAGATCTTCGCCGACGTCCCGATCGTCGCCGTCGCCGCCGCGAACCATCGCGTCGCGCGGCTAGCGCGCGTCGAACCGGCCTCGCTGAACGGCGAGACGCTGATCGACACGGAGCCCGGCTGCAGCTACCGTGAGGCGTTCACCGCCTTTCTCGACGACGCCGGGGTGCGGATCGGGACGCGCCTGGACTTCGAGAGCTTCGAGGCGATCCGCCGTTGCGCGATCGACGGCGTCGGCGTCGCGATCGTACCGCGCTTCGTCGTCGCGGACGCGCTGGCGACGGGGGCACTCGTCGAGCTGCCCCTGCGCGCGCCGGGCGAGTTCGCGATCGCGGCGACGTGGCGTCCGGCGGCGCTGAGCGATGCCGCGCGCACGGTCCTCGACGCGATGCGCGCCGAGTCGGCGGCGCTCTGCGCGCCGCACGCCGCGTAAGGTGTCGCTCCCGGAGATCGAGCGCGGTGCGTTTCGCGCGCTGTTCGTCTACGACGTCGCCGACACGATCGACCTCGCGCGGCTGCGCACGGTGCGCGGCGAAGGCGTCGCGCGCGCTCCCCTGCAGCTGCGCCGCGAAGCGTCCTCGGAGTTCATTCAGTATCCGGTCGCGCCGCTGATCGTCCGCCTCCCCGACCTCGCGCAGGAACCCCACGGGACGGTGCGCGCGAAGATCTTCGACTACGGGGTCGTCTCGCTGCGCATCACGGTGCCGTATTCTGGGAGCTGGGAGGGGTTCGGCGCCCTCACGCGCAGGCTGCGCAACGATCCCGCGCTCGAGGCGCAGGCGCGCGCCGCGCTCGACGACGTCCTCGCGGAGATCGCGAGCGCGCTCGACGAGCCGCACCCGGCGCTCGTCGAGGACTACTTCGTGCTCGAGGTGGGGCGCTTCTCCGAGGCGACGACCGCGCCGCGGCTGACCGGCGAGCTGGGGGCGGCGCTCGCGCAGCTCTTGCTGTTCGAGGACCGCGAGCTGACCGTCACCGAGCAGCAGGAAGCGCTGCGCGTCGCGCTCTCGTACTATCCCGACGATCTCGCGGTGCTGCAGTGGGACGCGGCCTTCGTCTACGATCGCGCCGACGGCGCGGAGGCGGTGCAGGACATCGTCGAGTTCGCGAACTCGCAGCTGGTCGAGTTCCGTACGTACGACGCGCGGCTGAACGCCGAGCTGGACGCGATCTACGCGCTCGAACCGGGCCGTCCGGTGCGCAGCTTCCTACGCCGCCGCGCCGCCGAGCGCGCGGCGCAGGTCCGCTTCCTGCTCGTCGACGTCCTCGAGCTGACCGATCGCACCACCAATGCGCTCAAGATCATCGGCGACGCGTATTACGCGCGGCTCTACCGCGCCGTCGCCGGCCGCCTGGGCCTGGCCGACTGGCAGCGCCAGATCGACGCGAAGCTGCACAGCGTGAGCGAGATCTACCGCGTCTTCCAGGACCAGGCGCAGTATGCGCGCAGCGAGATGCTCGAGATCATCATCGTCGTCCTGGTCGGGCTCGAGGCGATCATCGGCGTCCTGGCGCTGCGCCACTAGGCGCGCGGGCGCCGGCGCGTCGGACGGTGAAGCCTGGCCGATCCGGCCCCGCTTCCCGTTAGGAAGGACCTCCTCGTTGCGTGCAAAGCTCAGCGGCTCGCGGACGGAGCTGACGCTCCGCGGGCTCGTCCTCGGCGCAGCGATCACGCTCGTGTTCACCGCCGCGAACGTCTACCTCGGCCTGAAGGTCGGTCTGACGTTCGCCTCGTCGATCCCCGCGGCGGTGATCTCGATGGCGGTGCTGCGCGCGTTCAAGAGCGCCACCATCTACGAGAACAACATCGTGCAGACCGTCGCCTCGGCGGCCGGGACGCTTTCCTCGATCATCTTCGTCCTGCCGGGGCTGGTGATGGTCGGCTGGTGGCACGGGTTTCCGTTCTGGGAGACCTTCGGGGTCTGCGCGATCGGGGGGATCCTGGGCGTCATGTACACCGTCCCGCTGCGGCGCGCGATGGTCGTGCAGTCGGACCTGCCGTATCCCGAAGGGGTCGCGGCGGCCGAGGTGCTCAAGGTCGGCGCGGGCTCACGCGGCTCGGCCGCGGTGCAGGCCGCGGCGGAGAACCGCGCCGGATTGCTCGCCGTGGTGGTCGGCTCGGTCGTCTCGGCGGCGTTCGCCGCGATCGTCGCGACGCGCGTCTTCGCGAGCGAGGTCGGTGCGTATCTGCGGTTCGGGAACTCGGCGAGCGGGGTCGGCGTCGCGCTCTCGCTCGCGCTCATGGGTGCCGGTCATCTGGTCGGGCTGTCGGTGGGCCTCGCGATGCTCGAGGGCGTGATCATCGCCTGGGGTGTCGCGAACCCGATCCTCACCGCGCTCCATCCCGTCGCGGGCGCCGCATACGACGTCGCGATGGCGACCTGGTCGCACCAGGTGCGCTTCATCGGCGCGGGCGCGATCGGGGTCGCGGCGATCTGGGCGCTCGCGAAGCTCGCGGCGCCGGTGTGGAACGGCGTCCGGTCCTCGCTGGCCGCCTCGCGGCGCCTCGCGCAGGACGAGCGTGACGCGCTCCCGCGCACCGAGCGCGACCTGCCGTTCGGGATCGTCGCGCTGGTCAGCCTGGTCTGCCTGCTCCCGCTCGCAGTCCTCCTCAGCGCGTTCCTCTCCGGCGGCGCGCTCAGCACGATCGCCGTCCCGCTGGTCCTGGGCGCCGTCGTCTACGTCGTCGTCGCGGGCTTTCTGGTCGCCGCCGCATGCGGCTACATGGCCGGCCTGATCGGATCGTCGAACAGCCCCGTCTCCGGACTCGCGATTCTCGCCGTGATCGGCGCCTCGCTGCTGCTCTTGACCCTCGCGCACCGGGTCGACGCGAACGCGGCGTCGGCGCTCGTCGCGTACGCCCTCTTCGTCACGGCGGTCGTCCTGTGCGTCGCGACGATCGCCAACGACAATCTGCAGGACCTCAAGACCGGTCAGCTCGTCGATGCGACGCCGTGGCGCCAGCAGGTCGCGCTGTGCGTCGGCGTCGTGTTCGGCGCCGTCGTGATCCCGCCGATCCTCGACTTGCTCAACCAAGCCTACGGATTCACCGGCGCCGCCGCCGTCCACGCCGGCGTCGCCGCGCAGCCGCTCCCCGCACCGCAGGCGACGCTGATCTCCGCGCTCGCGAAGGGCGTGATTCAGGGGAAGATCGACTGGGGGCTGATCGGGATCGGCGCGCTCGTCGGCCTGGGCGTCATCGCGCTCGACGAGGTCCTGCGCGCGACGAACCGCTTGCGGCTCCCGCCGCTCGCCGTCGGGATCGGGATCTACCTTCCCGTCGGAACGATCACGCCGATCGTGATCGGCGCCGTCCTCGGCTGGGCCTACGACCGCTGGGCGTCGCGCCTGGGCAACGGCGAGGGTGCGAAGCGCCTGGGCGTCCTGCTCGCCTCCGGCTTCATCGTCGGCGAAAGCCTCTTCGGCGTGCTCCTCGCCGCGATCATCGTCGCGACCGACAACGGCTCGCCGCTGGCGCTCGTCGGCGACGCCTTCACCCCCTACGCGAACTGGCTCGGGGGGATCGCGTTCGCGCTCGTCCTGACCGTCCTCTATCGCTGGACCAGCCGCCTCACGAATCGCGCGTAGGGCGCGCCGACGTCATGCGCTCAAGAGCCGAAGTTCGCCGCAGCGACGCTTTCGCACGTGGGCCCTTTCGGATCGATGCTTGGCCCATCGCCCGCCGCGCTCGCAACCTTGTGCTGCACCATCGGGAACCAGGTCCAGTAGCGAAAAAGCTCGACGGTATATCCGTCCGTGGGAATCGACCCCCAGCCCATCACGCGACACGAGAGCCCCGGTCTGATCTCCACGTCCATCATTGGCGGTGAATCAAGATCACCGATCGTAAGCAGCGACATAAGAAATGCGAACGGGCTGAGGAGCCCACCGAAGGTGACGAGCACGAGAACGACGATGCCGAAG
>DATJHK010000103.1:0-12920 GCA_035493875.1 Candidatus Limnocylindria bacterium | reverse complement strand
GTCATGCTGAGCTTGTCGAAGCATGGCGCGTTCGTCCGTCAGGTCATGCTGAGCTTGTCGAAGCATGGCGTGTTGCGCTTCGACAAGCTCAGCGTGACGGGGCGCTTCGACAAGCTCAGCGTGACGGGGCGCTTCGACAAGCTCAGCGTGACGGGGACGCTTCGACAAGCTCAGCGTGACGGGGGCGGCTTCGGCGGCTCAGCGTGACGGGGGCGCTTCGACGGGCTCAGCGTGACGAGGGGGCTAGCGGCGTGAGGCGACGCGTTCGGCGAGTTCGTCGGCGAAGGCGTCGATGGTCACGGTGCGCTTTTCGTCGACGCCGCGTTCGTTGACGTTGACCGTCCCGTCGGCCAACTCGCTCTTGCCGACGACGAGCACGTACGGGACCTTCTGCGTCTTCCAGTGGCGGATCTTGTAGCCGAGTTTCTCGTTCGAGCTGTCGGCGTCGACGCGGAAGCCGCGCGCGCGCAGCTGGTCGCGCACCTGATACGCGTAGTCGAGCTGGTGCTCGGAGATCGGCGCGACCACGGCCTGCACCGGGGCGATCCACGCCGGGAACGCGCCGGCGAAGTGCTCGATGAGCACGCCGAAGAAGCGCTCCATCGAGCCGGCCAGTGCGCGGTGGATCATCACCGGGCGATGGTCGGCGCCGTCCGAGCCGCGATACTTCAGGTCGAAGCGTTCGGGCAGGATGAAGTCGACCTGCACGGTGCCGAGCTGCCACTTGCGGCCGATCGCGTCGTGCAGGTTGATGTCGAGCTTCGGCCCGTAGAACGCGCCGCCGCCCTCGTCGATCTGATACGCGAGGCCGTGCGACTCGAGCGCCGAGCGGATCGCGTTCTCCGCGATCTCGTCGGTCGGCCCGCGGTGCTCGCGCGTGCTCAGGAAATACTCGAAGCCGCTGAACTGGAAGGCGTCCATCAGCCGGAGCGCCTCGTCGAGGGTCTGCTCGAACTCGCTCTGCAGCTGCTCGGGGGTGCAGAAGAGGTGCGCGTCGTCCTGGGTGAAGCCGCGCACGCGCGTGAGCCCGTGCAGCGTCCCGCTGCGCTCGAAGCGATAGACGGTCCCGAACTCCGAGAAGCGCAGCGGCAGATCGCGGTACGAACGGCCCTCGCTCTTGTAGATGAGGATGTGCCCCGGACAGTTCATCGGCTTGAGCCGGAAGCGCTGTCCCTCGACCTCGATCGGCCCGAACATCCCGTCGGCGAAGTTCTCGAGATGCCCCGAGATCGCGTACAAGTTCTCGTGGACGACGTGCGGCGTGACGACCGGGAGGTAGCCGCGCTCGCGCAAGCCGTCGCGGATGAACTGCTCGACGATCCCGCGCATCAGCGCGCCCTTCGGATGCCAGAAGATCAGCCCGCCGCCGGCCAGCTCGTCGACGTGGTAGAGGTCGAGCTCCTGACCGAGCTTGCGGTGATCGCGCTTGGCCGCCTCTTCGAGGAACGCGAGGTAGTCGTCCAGCTCTTGCGGCGTCGTGAACGCCGTGCCGTAGATGCGCTGGAGCATCGCGTTGTGCTCATCGCCGCGCCAGTACGCGCCGGCGACCGACATCAGCTTGACCGCACCGAGGGCGCCGGTCGAGTCGGCGTGGCCCCCGCGGCAGAGGTCGGTGAACTCGCCGATCGTGTAGAGCGTGATCGGCTCGCTCTCGGGGATCTCGCGCGCGATCTCGACCTTGTACGGGTTGTCGCGGAACGCTTCGAGCGCTTCCTCGCGCGAGACGCGCCGGCCCGTCATCGGGTAGTCGGCGGCGACGATCTCGCGCATCCGTGCTTCGAGGCGTTCGAGATCCTCGGGTGTGAACGGCGTCGCCCGATCGAAGTCGTAGTAGAACCCGTTCTCGATCGCGGGGCCGATCGTCGGCTTCGCGTCGGGGAAGAGGTCCTGCACGGCGTACGCGAGGACGTGCGCGGCGGTGTGGCGGAGGTGCGCGATGTCGAGGGCCGTCTGGGTCACCGCGCTTCCTTCGCCATCGGCGTTCGGTGCGCCTCACCCCGCGCGCTAGCCGTGACGAAATCGATCCGGACCGCTACACTGACGCGCGATGGCAACGCGCGTAGACGAGCACGGCGAGCACCACGGCGCCGGGACGCAGACGATCCGGGACCTGGTGCTGGGAATGGCCGACGGCTTGACCGTCCCCTTCGCGCTCGCCGCGGGGGTGACCGGCGCCGTCGCCGCGAGCGGGATCGTTCTCACCGCGGGGATCGCCGAGATCGTCGCCGGCGCGATCTCGATGGGCCTGGGCGGCTACCTCGCCGCGCGCAGCGAGATCTTGCACTATGCGAAGGAGTACGCGCGCGAGGTCCGCGAGACGCACGAGATCCCGAACGAGGAGAAGGCCGAGGTCGCCCAGATCCTGCACGGCTACGGCGTGCGCGAGCCGATCCTCACCCGCGTCGTCAACGAGATCGCGAGCGACCGCGAACAGTGGGTCGAGTTCATGATGCGCAACGAGTTGGGGCTCGAAAAGCCCGACGACGGCACGGCGTCGCGTAGCGCCATGCTCGTCGGCGGCGGCTACGTCCTCGGCGGGATCTTCCCGCTCGCCCCGTACGCCTTCATCTCGGACGCGCACACGGCGCTTTACTGGTCGATCGCGTTCACGACGATCGCGCTGCTGGCGTTCGGTGCGGTGCGCGCGCGCGTGCTCTCCACGCCGGTCGTCGCCGGCGCGGTGCAGACGTGGTTTATCGGGGCCCTCGCCGCGGGCATCGCCTACTCCCTCGCGCGCCTCATCTCGCCGCACGGGTGAGATGAGGCGCCGGACCGTTCATGGACGGCGCAGGAAGCTCGAGAGGAGATGCGCGGCCGGGAAGTCGGAGCGCTCCAGGCCGAGCAGGCTGCGCGCCGTGTCGGCGAGGGTGGCCGACTGGACGCGGCGAGCCGTCGAGAGATCGCCGATCGACGAGTACGTCCCCACCGAGACGAGGTTGAACTTTTCGTTTGACGGGTCGACGACCTGAGTGATCCCGCAGCCGGGGACGTAGGAGATGATCGTCGTGCCTTGCCCTGGGTAGGTGTAGCTGACCGTCGCACCGGTGGCCGGCGTCGGGCAGACGTTCGCGTTCGGCACGTTGCCGACGAAGGTCACGACCTCGGTCGCGCCGGGGTACGGCGAAGTCGTCGTCCCCTGGGTGAGCGTCGATGCGACGAAGAGCGGGTTCCCCGGGATCGCCGCCGTGCTGCCGACGGAGACCTCGGCGGTCGCGTTGTAACCGCTGCTGCTCTTGGTGAGGCCGAGGCCGCCGAACGCGGCGCTTTCGGCTGCCGTCGAGCTCGTCAACACCGTCGGAACCAAGCCCGTCACGGCGGTCCCCGCGAGCACGTTGATGCCGTTGACCAGATCCGGGTCGCTGTACAACGAGACCGTCAACGACGTCGACCCGCTAGTCACCTGATAGTTCCAGCCGCGCGAAGGCGCGAGCGCCAGCATGTCGCCGCTGACGCTCGGCGCCGGTGTCGGTGAGGGGGACGGACTCGGGGTCGGGATCGTTGGGTTCGTCGGGGGCGCTGCAGGCGACGTGCTGCCGCCCCCGCCGCATGCGCTAAGAGTCGCGACACAAAGCGCCGCGAGAAGCCGTCGATACATGGGGTCTCCTCTTCCCATCCGGGGCAAGACGTGGGTCGCTTGGAACCCACTCTGCGAAGTATCGGCAGCTTGCCCTGGGGATTGAGCAATACGCCATGCCTGTTCACCGGCGGCGCCCGGAAAATGAAAAACGCCGCGGTGGTTACCGCGGCGTTTTCGGACGTGGTGGGCACGAGAAGGATTGAACTTCTGACCCCCACAGTGTCAATGTGGTGCTCTCCCACTGAGCTACGCGCCCGTCCGACGAGTGAGTTTACCCGATGCGGACGGTTCTCGTCAAACCCCTCTGCGAACGTTGCTTCGGCGCCTCGCTGACATGCCGGCCGGCCGACGTGACGGGCAGGAGCCGAGCGCAGGCCAGAAAGGAGGGGCTGCGCCGCCGCCGCAAACGAGTCGCTGATTCCAGGCTCTCCTGCGAAAGCGAGTTGTTTGCGGATGAGACGACGTCACTTCCTGGGCGGCGCGGCCGCTGCATTGGGCTTGGCCGGCTGCGGTCAGCAAACGGCGACGAGCACGGCGATCCCGAGCACGAGATTGACGAGCAGCGTCGGTGTGACCGCGCTGCGCGGCGGAACGCACGTCCCCGACTTACGGTTCGGCCAAGCTCCGCTCCCGGCCGGTTCGCCGGGCTATGATCCGGCCGGCGACGCCAGCGCGCTGATCCTGCCCGGGACGCCGTCACCGGCGACGAGCCCGATCCCCGGCACGCAGCTGACCGGCTCGTACGCGAGCGACGAGCGGTTCGTCATTCGCGTCCCCGACGCGTGGAACGCGAAGTTGGTCGTGGTCGGAACCCCAGCATTTCGCAGCGAGTTCGCCAACGACGCGATCTGGGGCGACTTCCTGCTCGCGCACGGGTACGCATATGCCTGCAGCAACAAGGGCATCCCGTACAACGCCGTGGTCGAAACGATCGCGAACAGCCAAAGTCCGTCGACCGCATATCCCATCGCGTTCAACCTCGCCGGATTGGAGGCGGGGAAGTACACGTTCCGGCTCGGTGCGCTCGCGCCGAACAAAAAGTCGATCGAGGGCTGGAACGACGATTTCTTCCGGTTGACGATCAACGCGCAAGCGTATCTCGACAAACGGTTCAAGCACCCGACGCGCACGTACGCAGTCGGGCTCTCGAACGGCGGCGCGCAAGTGCGCTCGCTGCTCGAACAGCACCCGGGGCTCGTCGACGGCGGCGTCGACTGGTCGGGTGTCTACTGGTCGCCGCAGCAGAGCATCCTCGACTATCTGCCGAAATTCCTGACGGCGATGCAGGGCTACATCGCCAGCGGATTTACCGATGCGGGCGCCGCGGCGGCGATCATCGCCGCGGGGTATCCGGCCGATCTACGCGGCGCGGCCGGCCATCCTTCGCTGTGGTTCGACTACTACGCCGGCCAGCCGTCGTTTTACGCCGATCTCACGACGTTCGCCTACGCGCTGCTGCTCGATCCGCAGGCGACCTCGTCGATCGCGGCCGCCGGCTGCACCCCGAACGCGGTCAATCCGGTGCAGCTCCCGGGAACGTGCGACGCGAGCGGACTTGCCCAGCCGAGCGCGCGCAACGCATACGTCCCGTCGGCCGGTGCCCGTGCGGAGATCGCCACCTTTGCGCACACCGGGCGCATTCGTCAGCCGTTGATCTCGATCGCCGGGACCGACGACATGTTCATCACCAACGCCAACAACGCGACGCCGTACCTGAACGCGGTCAAGGCGGCCGGTGGGAGCGCGCAGTACTGGCAGTTCCTCGTGCAGGGCGGCACGCACGTCGACACGTTCGCGAACCCCACGTGGGGCTACGGCTTGCAGCCGCAGCTGCCGTTCGCGTGGGCGGCGTTCAACCAGCTCGTCGCCGTGGTCGAGCACGGTGCGACGCTGGCGGGAGCGGGGACGCAGCGGGTCGTTTCCTCTCCCAGTCAGATCAGCTGACGCTTCAGAGGAAAGCCGTACCCGTCGATACTACCTGCGGGCGAGGGAGGCGTCGCGGCGCATCTCGCCTCGCACGTTCGGTCCCCGGGGGTTCTTCGTGTCGTCACGGTTCACGTCCACGTTTCTGGTCGCCCTCGCCGCGGCAGCGCTCCTCGCGGCGTGCTCGGCAGGGATGGACTCCTCGTCGCTGCCGAGCATGCAGATGGGCAACCAGCAGATCGGCGGGGTGCCGCCGCAATCGACGGCGGTTCAGCCCGCGCCGGGCCAGGCGGTGGTGCCGCCGGCACCGGTCGGGTCGGGCGTTCCGGTCGCGCTCGCCTCAGGCGTCCCCGCGGAGCAGGGCGCCTTGGGCGTCCGCCGCGCCGGCGTGCCGAACCCCTCGGCGTCGCCGAGCACGGGGCCCAGCTCCTCGCCGGCACCCGGGGCGAGCGGGAGCCCGACGCCGGCTCCGCTGGTGGGGAGCCCGGCAAGCTTGGACTTCACCGTCGCGCAGGCGACGGCGAAGACCTCGCAGACCGTCACCATCACCGGCCCGCTGAGCACGGCCGGGCTCACGGCGAAGATCACCGGGACGGGCAGCTGCCCGACCATCACCCACGCGGGCCGCGCCTCGCGCCACGGGAGCCCCGACGACGCGGCGCCGACCCTGACGGTGACGCCCGGGGGTGCGGGGCCGTCGAGCTGCACGCTCACGATCGCGACCACCGGCGCCGCCGGTCAGAACGCCGCGAGCGTCGCGGTACCGATCAAAGTCGACGGGACGAACACCCCGTCACCGTCATCGTCGCCCTCGTCCGTGCCGTCGCCGTTGCCGTCGTCGTCGCCGAGCGTCGGCCCGAGCGTCAAACCAAGCTAACGCGCCGAGGGACTCGCCGTCGCGGCGTCGGAGACGCGGCGATGCACTTGCGCTACGAAGGGATCGCGCCGGTCCTGATCGTCGAACGCGTCGAGCCGACGCGCGACTTTTTCCGCGACCGGCTGGGGTTCACGCAGACCGTCGAGGTTCTGCACGAGAACACGCTCGGCTTCGTCATCCTGGTCAAGGACGAGGTCACCGTGATGGTCCAGTCGCACGCGAGCATGATCGCGGACGTCGGGCACGACGCCGCGCGCGCGATGAGCGAGACGATCTCGAATCGCGGCGCCGCGTTGCTCTACGTTCGCGTCAGCAACGTCGAGTTGCTCGTTCCGGCGGTCGCCGACGCGGACGTCGTCGTCCCGCTGCGCAAGACGTTCTACGGAATGCACGAGATCACGATCCGCGAGCCCGGCGGCCACGCGGTGACGTTCGCCTCCGCGCTCGCGGATTAGAGATCCGGGCTCCAGGGCGGTCAGCCCTTGGTCTGGCGGACCGGGTACTCGCGGCGGTTGAGGATGAGGATGCGATCGGCGTGGCGGACGCCCAGGCCCTTCTGATCGTAGTAGACCTTCACGAGGCGGCCGGGACGCAGCACCGCCATCTGTTGGGTGGTCTTTCCGTCATCCGAGAAGACGCGGTCGAAGTGCGGTACGAGCAGGAAGCTCAGCGTCTGCCCGGGGTTGGCGACCTTGATGTTGTTGCTCGAGACGTGGACGACGTTGCCTTCGAAGACTTGCGTGCCGGTTCGGGGCGACGCCTGCGCTGCGGCGGGGATGAGGCCCGCGATGAGCGCTACGGTGAGCACTGCGGAGCGGGCGGTGGTGAGAAGAGTACGCATGCTGACCATCTACCCAGTTCGGGCGAATTAGGCTGCTCGCGAGCGCCGTGAGCGTTCCGCACGCACCGATGCCGCGAGCACCTTCTCGAGCGGCTCGCGCTCGGCCGCGGCGAGGCGTTCGACGAGCGCGACGACCGCGCGCTCCTCGGCGCTGAGCGCGTGCTCGCGCGCGCTGCCGTTCCCGCGAACGGCGAGACGCAGCGTGCCGCGGCGCATGAACTCCGCCAGGACCCCGGGATGGATGTACGATTTGCGGCAGACCGCGGGCGTATTGCCCAGCCGCGCGGCGACGCGCTCGACCGCTTCGACGACGGTCTTCTTCGCGGCGCTCACGCCGTCGACGGTCCTGGCGCCCAGCTCGAGCGCGCATCCGACGGTCGCCTCCCACGTGCGGAAGTCCTTCGCCGTGAACCGCTCGCCGCTGATCTCCTGAAGGTACGCGTTGACGTCCTCGGAGTCGACCGGATGCGCTTGTCCCTCGTCGTCGAGGTACTCGAACAGACGCTGTCCCGGAAGATCGCGGGCGGCGCGCACGATCTTCGCGAGCCGCGGATCGCGCAGCGTCACGTCGTGACGTTTTCCGCTCTTGCCGGTGAAGCGCAGGCGGATCGTCGCGCCCTGCACCTGCGCGTGATCGGCGTGGAGCGTCGTGAGGCCGAACGAGCCGTTGGCGCGCGCGTACTCTTCGTTGCCGACGCGGATCGCGGTCGCTTCCAGCAGCGAGACGACGGTCGCGAGCACCTTCTCTCGCGGAAGCCCGGGCGCGCGCAGGTCCTGCGCGACGCGCCGGCGGATCGTCGGCAGCGCCTTCGCGAAGTCGAGCATGCGGTCGAACTTCGTCTCGTCGCGCACCGCGCGCCAGCGCTTGTGGTAGCGGTACTGCTTGCGCCCGCGCGCGTCGCGTCCCGTCGCCTGCAGATGGCCGTTCGCGTGCGGCGAGATCCACACGTCGGTGTAGGCCGGCGGGACCGCAAGCGCGGCGATGCGCGCCAGCTCGGCGCGGTCGGTCAGCGGTTTGCCGTCGACCCCGATGTAGGAGAAGCCGCCACGCCGCGGGCGGCGCCGGATCCCCGGCGCGGCATCGGTCGTGTAGCGCAGCCCCGCGGCCTTCGCCGCCTCCGGGCCGTCGAGCGGCTCCATCGCCTCGCTTCTACCCGCCCGCGTCGTGGAACAGGGTCTGCTCGCCGGCGTCGTAGCGCAGTGTGTCGGCGATCCGGCGGACACCCTCGGTCAGCCGGTGCGGCTGGCGCCCGCTGCCGACGAGGTGCACGACCTCGACGCCGCCGAGCAGGACGGCCGCGTCGGCGATCAGGCGCCGGTGACAGCGCCACCAAAGGGTCTCCGAACAGAGCACGGCCGTCGGAGCCGTTGCCGCCTCCGAGAGCAGGCGATCGAAGGCGGCGTGGAACGCGGGCGTCTCCATGTAGTCGGCGTAGCCCCGGAAGCCGCGCTCGCGGAGCACGACGTTCGGCGAGTCGGGGCGCGGCTCGCGGCGGCCGCCCAGCTCGGGTGCGGGAACGTAGGCGATCCCGTGTCGGGGAAGCCAGCGCGCCATCTCCGCGGCGCCGAACCACGGCCAGCGGCGTGAGCCCGGGAAGCGCCGCACGTCGACGACCCTCGTCACGCCGGCGGCGCGCAAGCGCGCGGCGAGCGTCTCGGCGTCGGCGGTTCCGTGTCCCAGCGTAAACAGCGTCATGATCGTCCCGAAGAAATTCCGCGCGTGCCCCCTAGACAGGCCTCTGTCCCGTCCGATAGAATACCTTGGTTCGCCCGTCGAGGGCGTGGGCGCGTAGCTCAGTGGGAGAGCATCCGCTTCACACGCGGGGGGTCGTTGGTTCAATCCCAACCGTGCCCACCATGAACTCGATGGCGTTGTAGCTCAGTTGGTTAGAGCGCCGCCCTGTCACGGCGGAGGTCGTGGGTTCGAGCCCCATCAACGTCGCCAGTCGGAACGCCGGATCTCGGAAACGAGGTCCGGCGTTCGTCGTTTCGAACACGCGCTCACGTGGCGTCGATCACCGTCGAGCATCTGACCAAGCAGTATCCGACCGGGACGCTCGCGCTCGACGACGTGAACCTCACGATCGAGGAAGGCGAGTTCATCGCGATCGTCGGGCCGAGCGGCTGCGGGAAGAGCACGATGCTGCGGATCATGGCCGGACTCGAAGACGCGAGCGGCGGGCGCGTCGCGTTCGCCGGCGCGGCGGCCCGTTCGGGCGAATTGCCCAGCGCGGTCGTGTTCCAGGAGCAGTCGCTCTTCCCGTGGATGCGCGTCGGTGAGAACGTCGCGTTCGCGTTCGATTCGCTGCCCGTTCCGGCCGGCGAGGTGCGGCGCCGCGTGCGCGAGACGCTCGGCCTCGTCGGTCTTGCCGACTACGAGCGGGCCTGGCCGCACGAACTCTCCGGGGGGATGAAGCAGCGCGCCGCGGTGGCGCGCGCGTTCGCCGTCGATCCGCCCGTGCTGTTCATGGACGAGCCGTTCGGCGCGCTCGACGAGCAGACGCGCGTGGGGCTCGCGAACGAGCTGATGCGCCTGTGGGAGCGCTCCCCCAAGACGGTCGTCTTCGTCACCCACGGGATCGAAGAAGCGGTCACGCTCGCCGATCGCGTGATCGTGCTGAGCTCGCGTCCGGGGAAGATCAAAGCCGTGATCCCGGTCGAGTTTCCGCGTCCGCGCGACGCGGTTGCGATCCGCGCCGAGCCGGGATTCGGCGAGCACGTCGTGCGGATCTGGGAGTTGCTGGCGTGAAGGGGACCTCACACGCGGAGCTGACGCTGCGCATCCTCGCGCCGATCTCGCTGATCGCGCTCTGGCAGCTCGGCGTCTCGACGCGCTTCTTGAACCCCGGGCTCTTCCCAGCACCGAGCGCGATCGCGATGAACTTCGTGCGCTACGCGACGAGCGGCGAGCTGGCGACGAACGCGTACTGGTCGCTCTCGCGCATCCTCATCGGCTGTCTGCTCGGTGGGATCCCGGGGACGCTCGTGGGCCTCGGGATGGGGATGAATCGCTGGGTGCGCGCGTACTTCGAGCCGGTGATCGGGCTGCTCTACCCGATCCCGAAGACGGCGATCCTGCCGCTGTTCTACTTCATGTTCGGAACCGGCGAGGCGGCGAAGTGGGCCGCGATCGCCGTCGGTGTGTTCTTCCTCATGGCGATCAACACCGAAGCCGGTGTGCGGCAGATCGAGACGATCTACCTCGACGTCGCGCGCGCGTACCGCATCCGTCCGTTCTCGTTCTTCGTGCGCGTCCTGCTGCCGGGCGCGCTCCCGAACATCTACGCCGGGATGAAGCTGAGCGTCGGGATCGCGATCATCTTGGGGGTCGTCGCCGAATCGCAATTGACGCGCACGGGATTGGGCTTCGCGATCTTCAACGCGCAGCAGATCCTCGACGTCGAACGGCTCTACGCCGCCCTTGTCGCCGTCTCGCTGCTGGGCTTCGTGTTCACGCTCGGCCTGGACGCGCTCGAGCGCGTCGCGATGCCGTGGCGGACGCGCGGCGCTTCCTTTGCCAGGACTCCTCCAAGGCGCTAGGTTGCATCTGCGGCGAAGGCTGCGGTCCGTGGAGTACAACGGCGCGGTGGGTGCGCGAAAGCACGTGCGAGGGGTGTTCGTCACGGCCGATGCTGCGGAGTCGCGTCGTTGGGCCGCGGCGATCGCCGCGGAGCATTCGCTCGACGTGCGCTACGCCGCGTCCCTCGCCGAAGCGCTGGCCGCGATCGCCACTCAGCATCCGGACGTCGCGATCGCCGCGCCGGCACTGGGAGACGGATCGTATCGCGACCTGCTCCGCAGTCTGCACGCCGCCGGCACGGAACTGCCGGTCGTCCTGGTCGGCGAGCTCGACCGCGACGCGCTGCGCGACGCGTTCGCGCTCGGCGCGATCGACGTCGTCGCGAGCGGCGATCTCGCCCGCATCGGCGCGGCGGTGGCGCGGGCGCTGCGAGAGGGCGTCGTCGGCGCGCTGTTGCGCAGAACCCGTGCGGCGGCAACGCTGCTCGAGGAGACGCTGCGCCGGACGAGCGGCGACCTCGCCGTCGTCGCCCTCGACGAACGTCCTGCGACGATCGTCTACGCCACGCGTTCCGATTTGGTCGGCCGCCCGATGATCGAGCTGCCGTTCGTGCGCGACGAGGACGAAGCCGAGGAGCTGATGCACGCGGTCGAGCGGCGCAGCTCGGTGCGGCTTGCCGTCGCGGAGGGGACGCTGATCGTCGAGCCGTTCTCGGCGCCTCCGGGGAACCGTCGTTACGCGGCGATCTCGTGCGAGCGCGAGCCGCACGCGAGCGAATCCGATCGAGACCCGCTCACGGGCCTGCCGGGACGCACGGCGTTCGAGCTGCGCGCGGCGCGCGCGATGGCGGACGCCGAGCGCGACGGAAACGCGGTCGCCGTGCTGTTCCTCGACGTCGATCGCTTTCGCATCGTCAACGAGCTCGGTGGTCACGCCGCCGGCGACGAGGTGCTGCGGTCGATCGCGCAGCGCCTGCGCTTCGCCTCGCCGCACGCATTCGCGTCGCGTTTCGGCGGGGACGAGTTCGTCCTGCTGTGCGCCGAGGACGGCCCCGACGCGGCGCGCGCGACGGCGGACGCGGCGGTCGGTGCGTTCCGCGAACCGTTCGTCGTCGACGGTAAGCCGGTGTATCTCACACCGTCGATCGGCGTGGCGTCGGCGCCGGAGGACGCCAGCGACGTCGGCGCGCTGATCGGCACCGCCGAGGCGGCGGTGTTCGAGGCGAAGCGTCTGGGACGCAACATGGTGCGCTGGTACGCTGCGAGCGGCGCCACCTCGACGTTCGAGCGCGTCCTGACGCGACGCGATCTGCAAGGCGCGATCGAGCGCGGTGAGTTCGAGCTGTACTACCAGCCGATGTACGACGTCGCGACGCGCGCGATCGAGGGACTCGAGGCGCTGATCCGCTGGCGCCGTCCGCAGCACGGACTCGTGCTGCCCGACCGGTTCATCCCGGTCGCCGAGGAGTGCGGGCTGATCGAAGCGCTCGGAGCATGGGTCCTCGAGACGGCGATCGCGCAGGTGCGCACCTGGACGAACGCGGGGATCCCCGCGGTGCGCGTGAGCGTCAACGTTTCGGCACGGCAGTTCGAGAGCCGCGCGCTGCCGGGTCTGGTCGGCGAGCTGCTCGAGCGCTACGGCGTCGCCGCGTCTTCGCTGGAGATCGAGGTGACCGAGTCGGCGATCATGCGCGACGTCGGGATCGCGGCAGCGTTGCTCGGCGAGCTGCGCGCGCTCGGCGTGCGGGTCTCGATCGACGACTTCGGTACGGGCTACACCTCGCTCGGGTTTCTCAAGCGCTTCCCGGTCGACACGCTCAAGATCGACCGCAGCTTCGTCGCCGACGTCGCGGCCGGCGCGTTCGACGGCGCGGTCGTGCGCGCCGTGACGACGCTCGCGCGAGGGCTCGGCGTGCGAACCGTCGCCGAGGGCGTCGAGGCCGAAGAGCAGTTCGAGCGCCTGCGCGCGCTCGATTGCGACGTCGTCCAGGGCTTTCTGTTCTCGCGCCCCGTCCCGGCCGCGGCCTGCACGCCGCTCCTACGCACAAAGCTCTCCGCATAGGGAGGGTCGGGAACGCGATCGCCGAATCGGGGTGGGTCGCGCCAACGCCGAGATAGCTCAGTTGGTAGAGCACAGGTCTGAAAAACCTGGTGTCGCCAGTTCGATTCTGGCTCTCGGCACC
>DATJHK010000102.1:0-3649 GCA_035493875.1 Candidatus Limnocylindria bacterium | reverse complement strand
GCGATCGCCGTCTTCACCGCGGCCTCGGAAGCGTTCGCGCAGGCGAACATCCGCATGAGCATCGACGAGTCGCTGGCGACGTTCGCGACGGTCGTGCGGCGCGCGAAAGCGGAGGGTCTGTGGGTGCGGGCCGCGGTCTCGACCGCTTTCGGCTGCCCGTTTCAGGGCGAGGTCCCGGTCGAGGACGTCGTGCGCGTCTGCCTGCGCCTGTTGGACTTGGGCGTGGACGAGCTGAGCGTCGCCGACACGATCGGCGTCGGGACGCCGAACCAAGTCGCGCAGGTCGTTCCCGCGCTGCTCGACGCCGGCGTCCCGCTCGACCGACTCGGCCTCCACTTTCACGACACGCGCGGCACCGCGCTCGCGAACACGCTCGCCGCGCTCGCGCACGGCGTCCACATCTTCGACACGTCTGCCGGGGGGCTGGGCGGCTGCCCGTTCGCGCCGGGTGCGACCGGCAACTGCGCTACCGAGGACCTCCTCTACATGCTGCACGGGATGGGGATCGAGACGGGGATCGACCTGGCCAAACTGCGCGCCGCCTCGCGCTTCATCGCCGCGAAGCTCGGCCGCGCCCCGGTCTCGCGCGCGTACACCGCGCTCGAAGCCGCCGACGCGCGCCGTCCCTTCGTGTCGCCCTGAGACTTGTCGTGTCATCCTGAGCCTGTCGAAGGGCGTCGCGTGACCGATGCTTCGACAAGCTCAGCATGACACGAACGAAGGGCGTCGCGTGACCGATGCTTCGACAAGCTCAGCATGACACGAACGAAGGGCGCCGCGTCACCGATGCTTCGACAAGCTCAGCATGACATGAACGAAAAGCGCCGCGTCACCGATGCTTCGACAGGCTCGGCATGACATGAAGGGGCCTCGCTTCCCGGCTTCGTAGCACGGTCCATGCGCATCGCGATCCGCACCGGGCATCTGTACGACGGCACCGCCGCCGCGCCGCGCGAGAACGTCACGCTGCTGCTGGAGAAAGGCCGCGTCGCACGGATCGTCCGGAACGACGAACCGCTGCAGGCGGACCGCACCTACGAGGCGCGGACGGTCGTCCCCGGCCTCATCAACAGCCACGTCCACCTCGAGGTCAACGGTGAGCCCGATACGCTCGGCGTCTACGTCGTGCGCAACGCCAAGGAGCGCGCATTGTACGCCGCGACGAACGCGCGGCGCGCGCTGCATGCCGGGGTGACCACGGTTCGGGATCTCGGGGCATCGGATGCGCAGGCGATCGAGGTGCGCGAGGCGATCGCGCGCGGCGAGCACGTCGGCCCGGCGATTCTCGCCGCCGGAAAGGCGCTCTGCATGACCGGCGGCCACGGCTTCTTCCTCGGCCGCGAGACCGACGGTCCGTGGGACGCCCGCAAAGCGGTGCGCGAACAGCGCAAAGCCGGGGCGACCTGCATCAAACTGATCGCGACGGGCGGCGTCCTCACCAAAGGCGCGGTGCCTGGCCAGGACCAGCTCAGCGAGGAGGAGATGCGGGCGGCGGTCGACGAGGCGCGCACGCACGGGATGCGCGTCGCGGCGCACGCGATCGGGACGAACGGGATCAAGAACGCGCTGCGCGCAGGCGTCACCTCGATCGAGCACGGGCATCTGCTCGACGACGAAGCGATCGCGCTCTTCAAGGAGCGCGGCGCCTATCTCGTTCCGACGCTTGCCGCCGTCCGCTGCATCTACGAGAACGCGCAGACCGGCGCGCAGCCCGACTTCGTCGTGCGCAAGGCGACGGAGTTGCACGAGCGCGCCGCCGAGAACATCGCGCGGGCCTGGCGCGCGGGCGTGCGGATCGCCGGCGGCTCCGACGCGGGGACTCCGTACAACTATCACGAGAATTACGCCTACGAGATCGAGCTGCTGGTGACGATGCTCGGGATGACCCCGCAGCAGGCCTTGACCGCGGCGACCTCCGTCGCGGCCGAGCTGCTCGGCGTCGACGCGGGCGTCCTCGAAGAAGGCCGTCCCGCCGACCTGCTGCTGCTCGACGGCGATCCCGGGATCGACGTGCACGCGCTCCGCGATCCGCGCGTCGTGATCAAGGGCGGCGCGGTCGCCTACGAACGCGCGTGACCCGATGCCCAGGACGTCGACAAGTAGTCCGCCGTCGAAACGGGAACACAGAGCCTCGTGGACCTCACAGGACTCCGCGTCGCGGTGCTCGGGCCGATCTCGTGGCCCTCGCCGCCGCCGGGCTACGGGCCTTGGGAACAGATCGCGTACACGATCGCGCGCGGGATGACCGCGCGCGGGCTCGACGTGACGCTGTTCGCGACCGGCAACTCGACGAGCCCGGGACGGCTGGCCTCGGTCGTCCCCGTGGGACTGAACGAAGATCGCGCGCTCGACGGTGACCTCTTCACCGAGCTGCACATCGCCTCGTGCTTCGCACGCGCCGGCAAGTTCGACCTCATCCACAACAACCTGGACTGGAAGCCGCTGCTGCACGCGATGGGCGTCCCGCAGCCGCCGATGATCACGACGATCCACGGCTTCTCCTCACCGCAGATCCTCGCCGCATACTACGCAGCCGCATCGCGCTCGTTCTTCTGCTCGATCAGCGACGCCGATCGCGATCCGGGGCTCTCGTACCTGGCGACGACCTACAACGGGATCGACCCGAACCGGTGGACGTACCGCGAGAAGCCGGGCGACTATCTGGTCTACTTCGCGCGCTTCCATCCCGAGAAGGGCGCTCACCTCGCGATCGAGATCGCGCGCCGCGCCGGCGTCCGGCTGAAGTTCGCCGGGATCCCGCACGACGAGGCGTACTTCGACGAGCTGGTCGCACCGCACATCGACGGTGACGCGGTGCAGTTCCTCGGTCACGTGCAGGGCGTAACGCGCGACGAGCTGCTCGGCGGCGCGCTCGCGCTCGTCCACATGACGACACGCCCCGAGCGCTTCGGCCTCACGCTGATCGAGGCGATGGCGTGCGGCACCCCGGTGCTCGGCGCGCGGATGGGCTCGCTCCCCGAGATCGTCGTCGACGGCGTCACCGGCTACCTCTGTGACGACGTCGACGAGGCGGTCGCGAAGGTCCCGCAGCTGGCCGCCCTTTCGCGCCGCGCCTGCCGTACGCGCGTCGAGAGCGCCTTCACCGTTGACGCGATGGTCGACCGTTATCTCGACGCGTACGCCGAGGCGCTGCGGCTGGGATCACCGCCGCCGCCGACGCCGGAGCAGCGTCGCTGGCGCGCGCACGACTGGTGGGACCGGCCGATGGCCTTCACCGACATCCCACCGAAGCCGATCTCCGCCGACGACCTGATGCGGGACGCTGATCCGCGAGCCTAGCCGCGCAGCCTCACTCTTGCACGGTCACGTTGGAAAAGTCGATCTTTCGCACCAACGTCGTTCCGTCGTAGCCGAGGACGCGCACCGGAAGATGCGTCGTCGAGGAGATCTCGATGATCTCTTTGGTAAGCGCCGCGTCCGTCGCCGCGACGGCCGGCTCGAGCGTCACGGAGGTCGCCGATGAGCCGTCGTTCGCGTTTTCCTTCGCCGCGGAGAGCGTCCCCGCAGTGCCTTGCGCGTGTGCGAGGATTGCGCCGAAGCTGAGCTGGTCGATCGAGGAGCCGCGGATCGTGGTTGCAAGCGGATCGTGCAGCGAAAGCGTCCTCTTGAACAACGAAGCAAGACCTGA
>DATJHK010000101.1:0-6436 GCA_035493875.1 Candidatus Limnocylindria bacterium | reverse complement strand
CGACCTGCTGCGCGAACGCGGGATCCCGTTCGACGAGTTTCGCCGCTCGCTCGAGCAGGACGTGCGCTACGCGAACATCACGATCATCGAAGGGATCGGCGCAAGCCAGTACGGCATCGGGATGGTCACGGCGCGCGTCGCGGAGATCATCCTGCGCGACGAGCGCGCGGTGATCCCCGTCGGTTCGTACAACGCCGAGTACGGGATCACGCTCTCGTTGCCGAGCGTCGTCGGCCGGGAGGGCGTGACCGAAGTCGTGTGGCCCGAGCTCTCTGACGAGGAGCGGCAAGGCGTCGAGGCGAGCGCGGAACGCCTCAAGAGCGTCGTCGATCGCTACGCGACCCGTGTCTGAGGACTGAACTAGCGCAACGGCGAGCCTGTCGGTCGACGATCGGCGGGCTCATGTTCTGCGGAAACGTCCGCTTTCGCCCCATTGCCGCTCACCAGGATACTTTCGCAAGCGAGCGATACCATGTACCCTTGAGTGACTAGACACCGACGCGTGTATGCGCGTCGTTCGTCGGGCTTTGCCCTGGGGTGGTAGAGAGAATGCGATCGGTCCTTCGTTCCGCCGCGCTTGCTGCGGCGGTGCTCGTTCTCGCCGGCTGCAAGGCGACGCTCACGAACCGGGTCGAGGCTCAGAGCGACGGGAGCGCGACCGTGCACGTCATCATGACGGCGGACGATCAGCTCTACTCGTTGGCGCAGTCGCAAGGCGGATCCGACCTGTTTTCCGGCAAGGATTCCCAGACCGCCGGCGGCTGGACGGTTCAGCGCAAGGTGAACGCGAACGGCGACCACGTCGTGGACGCGTCGACGCACGTGAGCACGCTGCAAGACGTCCCCAAGGCATTCGAGGAGTACTACAGCCAAGCCGCTTCGAGCGCGTCGAGCCAGGCGAATACGCTCTCCGGGATCTCGCCGAAGCAGTGGCATTTCAAGGTCGATCGCACCGCGGGGCTCTTCACCGACACGATCCACGTGCACGCGGATGTCCCGAAGCTGATGAGCGATCAGCCTCAGAGCAATTCCTCGGACCCCTGGGCGGCTGCCGGCGCAAGTATGGGCCGCGAGATGCTGACCTCGATGTTGACGGTCAATACCGAGATCAAGCTGCCGGGGTCGATCAAGTCGACAAACGGCGAACAGATGTCGGACGGGGCGTTGCAGTTCAACCATCCCCTCACGTCCACGTCGTCGATCGACATCGTCGACGAGGTCCCCGACGTTCCGCACATCATCCTGACGGTCGTGCTCGGAATCGTCGTGGTCGCCGGCCTCGTGATCGGTGCGCTGCGTAAACGCTCGCCGGCGCCGGTAGGCGCCTCGATCGCCGCGCGCTGAACGGCCTCAGCTTACCGCGACGTCGAGACCCATGAGAGAACGAATGCGGTCTCGATTCGCGGCGAGCTCAGCGGCTGGCCCAGCGTGCACGACGCGGCCGCTGTCGAGCACGTAGGCGCGCTCGGCGAGGCGGAGCGCGAGCAGCGCGTTCTGCTCCACCAGCAGGATCGCGACGCCGGCGGCTTTCAGCTCAGCGAGGATGCGGTAGACCTCCTCGACGACGAGCGGCGCAAGGCCTTGCGAGGGTTCGTCGACGAGGAGCAGGCGCGGATTCGTCACCAGCGCGCGTCCGATCGAGAGCATCTCTTGCTCGCCGCCGGAGAGCCGTCCGGCCTTGCGCGCGCGCAGCTCGGCGAGCTTGGGCAAGTGCTCGAGGACGCGCGGTATCGTCCACTGACCGCCGCGGCCGTTCTCGGCGAGTTGGAGGTTCTCGAGCGTGCGCAGGTCCTTGAAGACGCGGCGGCCCTCGGGGACGTACCCGACGCCGAGCCGCGCGATCTTGTAGGCGGGCCAGCCGGCGACGTTCCGGCCGGCGTAGCGGATCGTCCCCGCGCGCGGCGGCGTGAGCCCGAGGATGCTGCGCATCGTCGTGGTCTTGCCCGCGCCGTTGAGGCCGAGCAGCGCGACGACCTCGCCTTCGTTGACGCTCAGCGAGACGTCGCGCAGGATGCTGATCTTGCCGTAGTTCGTGCAGAGCCCTTCGACGGCAAGGAGCGGTTCAGACATGCTCGAGCACCCCTTCCCCGAGATAGGCATCGCGTACGGCTTCGTTGGCGGCGATCTCGCTCGGCGTCCCTTCGGCGAGGAGTCGCCCGCGATCGAGCACGGTGATGCGATCGGCGAGCGCCAGGACGACGCGCATGTTGTGCTCGACGAAGAGGACCGTCAGACCGAGCCGCACGCGCAGGTCGCGGATCACGCCGATGATGCGGTCGGTCTCCGCTTCGGCGAGACCCGCCATCGGCTCGTCGAGCAGCACGAGGACCGGTTCGGTGGAGAGGCTCATCGCGATCTCGCAGAGGCGCTGCGAGCCGTGCGCGAGTTCGGCGACCAGACGGTCGCGGACGGCGGTCAGGCCGACGAAGCCGAGCAGCTCGTCGACGCGCCGGTCGACGGCGGCGGCCGCCTCGCCGGTCGTGCGCCGCAAGCGAAACGCCAGGCCGGCGTGCGCGCGCACGCCGAGCCGCACGTTCTCATCGACGGAGAGCTCGGGAAAGACGCTCGGGGTCTGGAACGTGCGGCCCATCCCCATTGCGACGCGCCGCCAGTTCTTCGTACGCGTGACGTCGACGCCGCGGAACGTGACGCGGCCGCGCTCGGGGAACGCGTAGCCCGAGATCGCGTTGAAGAACGTCGTCTTGCCGGCGCCGTTGGGGCCGATCAGCGCGTGGATCGTCCCCTCGCGGACCTGCAGCGACACGTCGTCGACGGCGCGTATGCCGCCGAAGAGCTTCGAGACGTTGCTCGCGACGAGCAAGGCTGCGTCAGACGCCACGGCCGATCTCCACGGGAGCGTGCGGGTCGAAGGCGGCGTTCGGGTCGAGGGCGGCGGAGCGCGCCTTCTGCGGGCGCAGCGCCGCGAGCGTCCCGAGGATCCCGCGCGGGAAACCGAGGACGCAGACCACGAACAGCGCGCCGAGGAAGATCTGCCAGAGCGGCGTGATCGTCGAGATGATGTCCTTCCCGATCACGTAGATGAAGCCGCCGACCAGCGGTCCCCACACCGTCGCCGCGCCGCCGAGGATCATCGTCAACACGAAATCGCCCGACTGGTGCCAGTCCAGCATCAGCGGGTACGCGAAGTTGATCAGCAGGCCGAAGAGCGCGCCGCCGATCCCCGCCATCGTCGCCGAGATCAGCAGCGCGACGAAGATGAAGCGGTCGGTGTTGAGCCCGAGGTAGCGAACGCGCGCCTCGTTCTGACGGATCGCGATCAGCGTGCGGCCGAACGGCGAGCGAACGATCGTGCGAAAGGCGAGGACGATCAGCACGAACACCAGCAGCGCGAAGTAGTAGAACGACGTCTGCTGCAGCGAGACGTGCAGCCCGGGGATCCCGATCGGCGGGCGCGGGAAGTTCATCCCGTCCTCTCCGCCCGTGACGTCGGTGAAGCGGTAGGCGATGAAGTAGAAGACTTGACCGAACGCGATCGAGAGCAAGCCGAAGTAGATGCCGCGGCGGCGCAGCAAGAACGGCCCGAGGAGCAGCGCGCCGAGAAACGCCGCGAGCGTCCCGAGCAGGATCGCCTCGAAGAACGCCGCGTGCCAGTACGTGATCGAGAGCGCGGCGCCGTATGCGCCCAGGCCAAAGTACGCGGCGTTGCCGAACGCGGGGAGGCCCGTGTAACCGAGCAGCAGGTTGACGCTCATCGCGGCGATCGTGAAGAGCAACACCTCGCTGACGATCGAGATGTCCAGATGCACGAGCGGCGAGAGGACCGGCGCCAGCGCCAGAAGCGCGACGATCGCGACCGAGGTGACGAGTTCCTGGCGGCCGTTCATCCGAAGATCCCTTCCTCGCCGAAGAGCCCACGCGGACGCACGAGCAGCACGGCGGCCATCAGGACGTACATCGCCACTTCGCTCGCGGCGGGGACGAAGAGCGTGGTGAGCGAGATCGCAAGCCCGATCAGCAGCCCGCCGACGACGCTCCCGAACAAACTCCCCATCCCGCCGATGATGACGGTGACGAACGCCGGCATCAGCAACGCGTTGCCGCTCGTCGGCGAGAGCCCCAGCATCCCGGCGGCGAGGACGCCGGCGAGCCCGGCCAAGAAGATCCCAAGACCGAAGTTCACCGTGTAGAGGAGCTGCGTGTTCGTCCCGAGCGCGGCGATCATCTCGGTGTCCTGCACCGCGGCGCGCAGGCGCAAGCCGAAGCGCGTACGGGTGAGGAACAGCGCGAGCGCGATGATCGCGACGACGAGCACGGCGGCGATGAAGATGCGGTACACCGGGAAGCTCATGAAGCCGAGGCTCACGGCCCCCGAGAGCGCCGCTGGTGCCGAAAGCGGGACGCCGTTCGCGCCCCAGATCAACCGGTAGACCTCTTCCGCGATCAGCGAGAGGCCGAACGTCATCAGCAGGCTGTAGAACGGCTCGCGCGTGTAGAGCGGACGCACCAGCGTGCGCTCCACCAGCACGCCGACGACGACGGCGACCAGCGGAGCGGCGATGAGGGCGAACCAAAACGACGAGCCGCGCGCGATCATCGTGAACGCGAGGTAGCCCGCGAGGGTCATGAAACTCCCGTGCGCCATGTTGATCGTGCCGGTGAGGTTCATGATCAGCGAGAGCCCGATCCCGACGATCGCGTAGAACGCGCCGAGGACCAGGCCGTTGAAGAGCTGGGGCGCGAGATGCTCCAACATGAGCAGCGCCCTTACGCGTAGTCGAGCTTACAGACTTTGGCCTTCTCCGCGACGCTCTGCTCGATCGCATCCGCCGGCTGGGTGTCGATGACGTCGAAGAGGTTGTACTTGTCGCCGGGCGTGCCGTCCGGGCGGATCTTCGCGACCCACATCGGCCACATCAACTGGTGGTCTTCCTTGCGGTAGTAGGCCGTGCCGTTGAAGATCGAGGTGAACCGCGTGTTCTCCAGCGCGTGCGCGACCTTGACGGGCTCGGTCGACTTCGTCTCGGCCATCGAGACCAGAAGCCGGTCAGCGGTGACGTAGCCGAAACAGCTGCGCGCGGTCGGCGGCTTGCTGAACCGCTTCATGTAGTCGGCGACGAACTGGTGTGCGACCTTGTTCCCGGCGCCCAAGGTCAGATTGCTGTTGTAGTACCATTCGATGCCCCAGTAGCCCTGACGCGCCGCGGGCGGGAGGGACCACAGGGGTTCGAGCTCGACCTGCGGACCGCCGACCGGGTACTTCTTGAGCAGACCGAACTGGTCCATCTGCTTGAGGCAGTTGGTGTAGTCATCGCCCTGGACGAACACCAGCACGAGATCGGGCTTCGCGGCGTCGATCTTCGTCAGATATGCGCTGAAGTCGCTCGTCCCCAGCGGCGTGAGCTCGTTGCCGATGACGGTGCCGCCGACCTTTCCGAGAACGTCCTTGAAGCCCGCTTCCAGCGCATGCCCGTACGCGTAGTCGGGGGTGATGAAGTACCACTTCTTCCCGAAGCGCTTCGCCAGCGAGTAGCCGGTCGCGTGCGTCTCCATCCACGTGCTGTGGCACGTGCGAAAGACGTTCCAGTGACAGTTCTTGCCGGTGACGTCGTCGGTGTGTCCGCCGGAGTCGATGAACAGCGTCCCGAGCGCGCTCGCCGCGCCCGCGACCGAGAGCGAGACCGCGCTCGAAACGGTCCCTACGAGTGCGACGACCTTGTCCTGATTCACGAGCTTGCGCGCCTTTTGCGCGCCGACGCCGGGATCGTTCTGCTCGTCTTCCTTGACCAGCTCGATGCGGCGACCCATCACGCCGCCGCGCGCGTTCCACGCGTCGACCGCCATCTGAAAGCCGTTGGTCTCGTTCTCGCCCGGCGCGGCGTACACGCCGGTGAAGGGCTCGAGCAAGCCGATCTTGATATTGTCGGCGGCCTCGCCGCGTCGTGGGATGAATGCCGGGATCCCGAATGCTGCCGCGGCCGAACCGGCACCGGCAAGCGTAACGAATGTGCGACGGGTGAGATCGGAATAGGCCATGGGGCGACCTCCTTCACGCGCGCCGGCAACGATCGACGCGATCTTATGAATCCATGAAGGAGCGATTGTCACTCGGAGGCCGCGCCTCCTTGCCTTCCTGCCATCTGAAACCGTGCCGTCCTCCCGGGCACGCCGACCGTCTGGCTGCACGGCCGTTCGCCCCGCGTGAAAACGCTGCGACGACCGCAATATAGTCCCTAGGCAACCCGCATCGCGGTCGCTACCCTCCAGCTACGCGGCCCGCTCCGCGGCGTGCGGATCGGCTCGCAGTGAGGAGGTAAGGCCTTGACCACCAGTACGCTGAGCCAGTGCGCGGGGCGCGCGCTCGACGGGCACCTCTCCACCGTGTGCCGTGTGCGCGAAGGAAAGATCAAGCGCAGCCGGTTCCTCACCGGGACCGGCTCGGCTGCGTCTCCTAGCGCCCGCTGCCCGGCGAACCTTG
>DATJHK010000100.1:0-22282 GCA_035493875.1 Candidatus Limnocylindria bacterium | reverse complement strand
GACGCGCTCGGGTGCGCGTCCTGCGCACCCGAGCGCTCCGCTCGGCGGCCCCTCTCGCCATCCTGGCTCCGGGGCCGCCGAGAGGCCCCGTCGAAGCTCCCGGCCGCCCTGGCCTGGCACGGTTGGGGTTCGCCTGGCAGCTCGATTTGGGGGAGTGGCAGGCATGGGAGTATGATGGCAACGATGTGCGTTCGTGATGGCGGTTGGTCGGTTGGAGAATAAGGTCTCCTTTGTGTCGCTCGGGTGTGCGAAGAATCTCGTCGATAGCGAGGTGATGATCGCGCGGCTTGGGGCGGCGGGGTGGACGTTGGTTCCGGAGGCCGATGAGGCCGATGCGGTCGTCATCAACACGTGCGCGTTCATCGATCCGGCGAAGGCGGAGTCGACCGAGACGATTCTCGAGCATGCCGAGCGCAAGCGCGAGGGGCAGCAGCTCATCGTCGCGGGGTGTCTCTCGCAGCGGTTCGGGAGCGAGCTGCAGTCGCTGATCCCCGAGATCGACGGCGTGATCGGGACCGGCGCGTACGGCTCGATCGTCGAGCTGCTCGACGACGCGCGCGCGGGGCACAAGCCGGTGCGGCTCGACTTCGAGGCCGAGCCGGAGCACGATTTTCTTCCGCGCCTCATCACGACGCCCTCGGCGACGGCGTACCTGAAGATCGCCGAAGGCTGCGATCACCCGTGCACGTTCTGCATCATCCCGCAGCTGCGCGGCGGCTTCCGCTCCCGTTCGGGCGAGTCGATCCTGGCCGAGGCGCGCGCGCTGGCGGCGAGCGGGACCAAAGAACTGATCCTCATCGCGCAGGACACCTCGATGTGGGGGCGCGATCGCGGCTGGCGCCGCGGCGGCCTCGCCGACCTCTTGCGGCAGCTCCACGAGATCGACGGGCTCGTCTGGATCCGGATGCTCTATCTCTATCCGGCGACCGTCGACGACGAGCTGATCGAGGCGATGGCCTCGCTGCCCAAGGTCTGCACCTACATGGACATGCCGCTGCAGCACGTCAGCGTCCCGGTGCTGCGCGGGATGCGGCGCCCCTCGAACGGCGAGCGGTATCTGGAGATCGTCGAGAGCTTCCGCGCGCGCGTCCCCGGGATCACGATGCGCTCGACGTTCATCGTTGGCTTCCCCGGCGAGACCGAGGAGCACGTCGCCGAGCTCGAGCGCTGGATCGAGCGCGCCGAGCTCGATCGCGTGGGGTTCTTCACGTACTCGCGTGAGGAGGGGACGCCGGGCGCCGAGCTTCCGGACCAGGTTCCGGAGAAGGAGAAGCGGCGGCGCCTCTTGCGGCTGCGCGACGCGCAGCGCCGCGCCTCGGAGCGCGCGCGGGCCAAGCGCGTCGGCGAGACGGTGCGGGTACTCGTCGAAGAGCGCCGCACGCTGCGCAAGACCGATCCGATCGCCGTCGCGCTGCGCGAGCGCGAGTTGCTCGTCGGGCGCTCGATGGGCGAGGCCCCGGGGGTCGACGGGATCATCGCGTTCGCGGGCGAGGCCGAGATCGGCTCGTTCGTCGACGTGCGGCTCGACGGCCACACGGCGTTCGACTTCTACGGCACGCTGGTCCCGGCGCTGGTGCCGGCGTGAGCAAGTATTTGGTCGCCGATCCGCCGCTCCCGCCGAACGACGGACCGCGACGCTTCCCGCAGCCGTCCTCGGGCGGCGGCGGGACCCCGCGCGGACGCTGGAAGACGATCGCGGCCGTCGTCGCCGGCTTGCTGCTGATCCTGATCGGCGTCGGCTTCGGCTCGATCGCGTACAAGATGGTCGTCGAGCGCAAGCCATGGTCGACCTCGCTCGGCGAAGTCGTCTTCCACGTCCCCTCGCCGCAAACGGTGTTCGGCAAGGACCGCATCTACGTCATGATGCTGGGGATCGACTACGACTACACCAACACCGATCAGCCTTACTCGGGGAACGCGCGCAGCGACACGATCATGGTTGCCGGACTCGATTTCCCGACCAAGAGCGCGAAGCTGGTCTCCGTGCTGCGCGACAGCGACGCGATGGTCGCCGGACACGAGGCGAAGATCAACGAAGCGTACTCGCTCGGCGGCGTGAAGCTCGCCGACCAGGCGATCGGGAATTTCCTCGGGATGCCGGCGAGCGCAAACGGACGGTACTTCGACCGTTATATCGTCATCAAGATCAACGCGCTCAAAGACTTCGTCAACGCGATCGGCGGGATCGACGTCCCGGTAACCGAGACGATGAACTACGACGACACCTGGGGCCACCTGCACATCCACTTCAAGCCGGGGCTCGTGCACATGAACGGCGAGGAGGCGCAGGGCTATGCGCGCTTCCGTCACGACGCGTGCAGCGACCCGTGCCGCACCAAGCGCCAGCAGCAAGTCATCCACATCGTGATGCAAAAGCTGAAGGCCGACAAGTTCAACGACCTCACGCACATCGCGCAGCTGATCTCGGTCTTCGACCGCGACGTCTCCACCAACCTGACCAACGACGAGATCAAGTCGCTGGCCTGGTCGTTCAAGGACGCGAACATCGCCGATCTCAGCCACGCCGACACGATCGGCTACGTCGACACCAAGGATACCGCCGACGGCCAGGTCGTGATCCCCGACGAGACGCAGAAGACGAAGCTCGTAGCCGGGCTCCTCGGCGCGTATGGGAATGTCGCGCCCCCGCCGACGAACGCGATCGCGGCGGTGAAGCCCGCGACGGTGCACGTCGCGGTCGAGAACGGGAGCGGGATCTCGGGGCTCGCGACGACCCTGGCGGCCAAGTTGCGCAAGCTCGGCTACGTGGTCGACTCGGTCGGCAACGCCGACGCGTTCACCTACGACACGACGCAGATCCGGCCGGCGAGCAAGGTGCCGTACGTCGGCGAACGCCTGCGCTCGGACCTCGGCCTCGCGGGTGCGACGATCGCCGACGCGACCGATGCGACCCCAGGCCCGCACGCGGTCGTCACCGTGATCGTCGGGCGCGACTTCGCCCAAGCGCAGGCGACCGCCGCGCCGACGTCCTCGACGGCGCCGGCCCACTGAGCGTGCCGCGCCGTCTGCTCGCCGCCGCGCTGGCCGTCGTGGTCGCCGCGGGGGCGGGCTACGCCGGTCGCCGGCTCTGGATCAAGTCCGACGATCTGCTCGCGCCGGTCGTCGTCACGCAGGGCGCCGACGCCGAGGCGCTCGCGCACCCCTCGCTCGGGGCGCGCCTGGCCGTCCTCACCGGGCGCGGCGCGGCGCACGCGGGCGCCGAGCGGCTCGTCGCGCTCACCTTCGACGACGGGCCCTACCCGGTGACGACGCCATTGCTGCTGCAGACCCTGCGCGATCTGCACGTCCCGGCGACGTTCTTCCTCATCGGTCGCGACGCCGAGCAGTTCCCGGCTCTCGCCCGCGCGATCCTCGCCGACGGGAACGAGATCGGCGACCACACGCTCACCCATCCGGATCTCGACCACCTGGACGACGCGGCGGCCCGAAGCGAGCTCGTCGACGGCGCGGCGGCGCTCCGCGGCGTCGCACCGGCCCCCTCGGAGCTGCGGATCTTCCGGCCGCCCCACGGCCGCTACACGCTCGCCACGCTACGCGTCGCCCAGGCGGCGGGCTTCGACACCATCCTGTGGAGCGACGATCCGGGCGATTGGCGGGCGATCTCCGGCGACGCGCTGCGCGCCCACGTCCTGCATCATGCGACCGCTCCGGAGATCGTGCTGCTGCACAGCGGAAGGGTGGAGACGGTCGCTTCGCTCCCCGAGCTGGTCGCGCGCTTTCGGCAAGCGGGCTATACCTTCGTCACGGTCGGTGAGCTGTTGCGCCGCACGACGCCGGCGGAGCTGAACCGACCGGTACGGGTCTCTTTGGGGCTCCAGTAGGGATTTTTTCGGTTTCTCATCCCGAGGCTCGGGAGGAACCGACCCCGGCGCCGAACGGTTTCACCACGTATGGCCTTCCTCAAAGCCCTGCTCGACGGCAACGAACGCGAAGTCAACCGATTGCGCAAGACCGCCGAGCGCGTCAACGCGCTCGAGCCGTCGGTCGCGGCGCTCTCGGACGACGAGCTGCGCGGCAAGACCGCGGAGTTCCGCGAGCGCCTGGAGCGCGGTGAGACGCTCGACGCCCTCCTTCCCGAGGCGTTCGCGGTTGTCCGCGAGGTCGGGAAGCGGACGATGGGGATGCGCCACTTCGACGTCCAGATCATGGGCGGGCAGGCGCTCCACGAGGGGAACGTCGCCGAGATGCGGACCGGCGAGGGCAAGACGCTCGTCGCGACCCTCCCGGTCTACCTCAACGCGCTGACGGGCCGCGGCGTCCACGTCGTCACCGTCAACGACTACCTCGCCAAGCGCGACGCCGAATGGATGAGCCCGATCTACGAGGCGCTCGGGATGACCGTCGGCGTGATCCAGCACGATCTCGACCACGCCGCCCGCAAGGCCGCGTACGACGCCGACATCACGTACGTCACGAACAACGAGGTCGGGTTCGACTACCTGCGCGACAACATGGCGTGGGGGCTCGACCAGATGGTGCAGCGCCATCTCAATTTCGCGATCGTCGACGAAGTGGACTCGATCCTGATCGACGAGGCGCGTACCCCGCTGATCATCAGCGGCCAAGGCCACGACGCGACCGAGCTCTACGCGCAGTTCGCGAAGATTTTGCCGCGCCTGGTCAAGGACGAAGACTTCACGGTCGACGAGAAGGCGCACGCCGCGCCGATCACCGAGAAGGGCGTCGCGAAGGTCGAGAAGATGCTGGGGATCCAGAATCTCTACGATCAGCGCAACCTCGAGCTGACCCATCAGCTCAACGCCGCCTTGAAGGCGTGGAACCTGTTCCACAAGGACCAGCAGTACATCGTCAAGGACGGCGAGGTCGTCATCGTCGACGAGTTCACCGGCCGTCTCATGTACGGCCGCCGCTACTCCGACGGCATCCACCAGGCGATCGAGGCGAAGGAAGGGCTGCAGGTCCGCAGCGAGGACCAGACGCTCGCGACGATCACGTTCCAGAACTACTTCCGGCTCTACGACAAGCTCGCCGGGATGACCGGTACGGCGAAGACCGAGGAGCGCGAGTTCCGCGAGATCTACGGGCTGAACGTCGTCGTGCTGCCGACGAACCGCACGATCCAGCGCAAGGATCTGGCGGACATCGTCTACCGCACGGAGCAGGCGAAGTTCAACGCCGTCATCGACGACATCATCGCCGAACACGAGAAGGGCCGCCCGGTCCTGGTCGGAACGCGCTCGATCGAGAAGTCGGAGCGGCTCGCGCTGATGCTGCGCCGCCGCGGCGTCGAGTGCAACGTCCTCAACGCGAAGTATCACGAGCAGGAAGCGCAGATCATCAAGGACGCCGGCGTCCCCGGCGCGGTGACGATCGCGACAAACATGGCCGGCCGCGGCGTCGACATCAAGCTCGGCGAGGGCGTCCCCGACAAAGGCGGCCTGCACATCATCGGGACGGAGCGCCACGAGTCGCGCCGGATCGACAACCAGCTGCGCGGCCGCGCCGGCCGTCAGGGCGATCCGGGAACGACGCGCTTCTACATCGCGCTCGATGACGAGCTGATGCGCCTGTTCGGTGCCGAGCGGATCCAGAAGATGATGGACTTCGTCAAGTTCACCGACGAGACGCCGATCGAGGCGGGGATCCTCTCGCGCTCGATCGAGAACGCGCAGTCGAAGGTCGAGAACCACAACTACGAGATCCGCAAGCAGGTTCTCGAGTACGACGACGTCATGAACAAGCAGCGCGAGATCATCTACGCCGAACGGCGGCGGGTGCTCGAAGGTCAGTCGCTGCGCGATTTCTTCGTCGACTCGCTGCGCGACAAGGTGCGGATCGCGGTCGATGCCGGCGCCCCGGAAGAGAAGCACCCCTCGGAGTGGGATCTGGGCGTAATCCTCGACGAGCTCGAGCAGCTCTTCCCGGTCAAGCAGCACGTGACGGTCGACGATCTCGAGAAGCTCGACCGCGACGGGATGAACGAGAAGCTCTTCGCCCTCGCGCTGCAGGCGTACGAGACGAAGGAAGCCGAGACCGGCGCCGAGCTGATGCGCGCCATCGAGTCGCAGTACATCATGCTGCCGATCATCGACCGCATGTGGGTCGACCATCTCTACACGATGGACGCGCTCAAGACCGGGATCGGCCTGCGCGGCTACGGACAGAAAGACCCGCGCGTCGAGTACGAAAAAGAGGCCTACGAGATCTTCGAGGACCTCAAGAACACGATCGCCGACGAGGCGCTCAAGGCGGTGTTCTCGTTCCGCGTCGTCGTCGAGCCGCCGCCGGAGGGGTTCGACGGCCAGCCGCTACCCGAGGGGCAGCAGTACGAGCCGCAAGGCGGCGACGGCTATGCGACCCCGCAGTTCGCGCCGCTGCCGAGCGGGCAGATCGCGCCGCAGCCTGCGCCCGAGCCGCTCGCGCAGCCGCGGATGGACCCCGCGACCGCGGAACGTCTGCTCGGCCCAGCGCCGCAGTACCAGCCCAAGACCGTGCACACCAACCGCGACGACGAGGCCGAGCCGCGCAAGCCCGCGGCGACCGGCCCCGCACCCGAGAAGGTCGGCCGCAACGATCTGTGCCCGTGCGGTAGCGGGAAGAAGTACAAGAAGTGCCACGGAGCGGCCGCATAACGCGCCCGTCCCCCGTCACGCCAAGCGAATCGAAGCGTCGCCGTCCCCTCCCCGTCACGCTGAGCTTGTCGAAGCGTGCGCCCGCCCCCGCCCGTCACGCTGAGCTTGTCGAAGCGTGGGAATGGCACGTCGTCGCGTATCGTTGCGTGACGGCGTGCGAAAGTTCGGAAGCGCGCCCGCCAGTCGCTCGCATGAGCACGCGTGTGGTACGTTCGGTCGCGCCAGCGAACGATATAGATCCCACAAGAACGGCTAACAGCAGTCGTTCCGTCACCAGAGCGGCGTACAGCAAGTCCTCCGAATGAAAGGGCGCTTCGACAGGCTCAGCGTGACACGCGGGGGGCGGGCGCACGCTTCGACAGGCTCAGCGTGACGGGACTCTTGTGTGTTCGCCGAGTGGGAGGCGCACGAGGGCGCATGCGCCGGCGCGTGGTGCTTCGAAGGCGATGCTGCCGCCGTAGCGCTCGACGACCTCCTTCGCCAGCGTTAGGCCGAGTCCGACGTTGATACTCAGGTGCGCTTCCGCACGATGGCGGCGTTCGAAGACGCGTTGCGCGGTCGACGGGGAGATCCCGGGACCGTCGTCGGCGACGCGCAGCACGATCTCCGTCGGGCCGCGTTCCACCACGACGGCGACCTCTCGCCGCGCGTAGCGTACGGCGTTGTCGATCAGCGCGTTCGCGAGGCGGCGCAGCGCGGCGCGGTTGGCGCGCAGTGGCGCCGGGTTCGTCGTCACGCGAAGCTCGACGCCGCGGGCGCACGCGGCGTGCTGCAGATCCGCCGCTGCGTCGCGCACGATGCACGCCAGATCGACCTGCTCCTCGCCGCCGCCGGCCGCGCCGAGCAGGACGTCGCGCGTGATCGCGTGCAGCTCGTTCGCCGCGCTCTCGATGCGCGCCAGCGCGTCGCGGTAGGCGCCGGGATCGCGCGGCCGCGCAAGGGCGAGATCGGCTTCGGTGACGATCGCGCTCAAGGGAGCCCGCAGCTCGTGCGCGGTCTCGAGCGCATACTCACGCAGCCGCTCGAACGACCGGTCGAGGCGCTGGGTCATCGCGTGCAGCGCCGCGGCGAGTCGCGCGAACTCGTCGTCTCCGGCGTAGTCGACGTGCAGCCGCAATGCGCGTTCGTCGACCGCGCTCGCCGCGACGGTCAGCCGGCCGAGCGGCCGCAGCGCGAGGCGTACGAGGACGACGCAGGTGATCAGCGTCGGCAACGCCAGCGCGACGACCAGCGCGAGCGCGATCACGAAGACGTGCCGGTCCAGCTCGCTACCGTCGTCGACACGGTGCCACACGACGACGCGGCCGTTCGAGAGCGCCTGGCCGGCGACGAAGCGGAAGCGCAGACGATGCGGGCCGACGGCGCTGGGGTGATACGGCGGCGTCGTGCGCAGCGCCAAAAGCACCTCGCGCGGGATCGGTGCCGTCGCGGCGGTGGTGCTCCCGTTCGGCAGCAGGAGCGCGCCGTCGGCGCCGAACGGGACGGTCGCCAATCGAAGCATCCCGTGACGATTGGGATGCCGTTCGTGCTCGATCAGCTCGACGGCGCGCAGGCCGGCGGTGTCGATGCGGTCCCCTTCGGCACGATCGATGTACCGGTCGACGACGAGCGCGAGCACGACCATCGCAAGCACGGTGACGGCCATCGTCGCGAGCGCGAGCCGCGCCGAGATCGTCAGCCGAAACGGCGCGCGGGTCACGAAGGCATGCCGAAACGATAGCCCAGACCGCGCAGGGTAGCGATCGGATCGGAGTCGCCGTCCGCGCGCAGCTTCGCACGCAAGCGGCTCACGAATGCTTCGATCGTGTTCGATTCGACCTCGCGCGAGCGGGAGTAGAGCGCTTCCTCGATCATCGTCTTGCTGACGATCATCCCGGCGTTGCGCAGGAAGTATTCGAGCAGCGAGGTCTCGGAGAAGGTCAGCTCGAGTACACGCTCGCCGCGCCGTGCCGTGCGCGAGGTCAAGTCCAGGCAGACGTCACCGCACCGCAGCTCGTTCGCCTGCTGCAGATCGCGCCGGGCCAGCGCGCGAAGCCGCGCCTCCAGCTCGCGCAGATAACAGGGCTTGGCGAGGTAATCGTCGGCGCCGGCGTCGAGGCCGTCGACGCGCTGGTCGAGCCCGTCGCGGTTGGTGAGCATCAGGATCGGCGTGCGTACCGCCCGGCGGCGCAGCTCGCGCGCGATCTCCAAGCCGTTGCGCCGCGGCAGCACGACGTCGAGCACGATGGCATCGTAGCGGCCGCGCAGCGCGACGTCGGTCGCGAACTCGCCGTCGCTCTCGTGATCGATCACATGACCGTATTCCGCGAGCCCTCGCTGCAACACCGAGACGTAACGCACGTCGTCTTCGACCAACAAGATCTTCACACCAACGTAGTCGAGGGTACACGCGTGTGTTTAACGATGCATTAAGCGACGCGCACGTTGCTGACGCGAAGTTGAATTCGAGAAGGAACGGCGTGACGAACGCGAATCGGCGCGCCCATGTCGTCGTGGTTCTCCGCGTTCCTCGCCGCCGCTATGTTCGCGTCCTCGCTTTCCGGGATCACACCTTCAGGGCGAACGGTTCAACCGGCCGGCTTTGCGATTGGTCTTGGGAACTTTCCAACCGACGCGGTCGCCTCGCCCGACGGACGATTCGTCGCGGTCGCCGACGAAGGTCTCACCCCGGCGATCGAGTTGGTCGACGTGCGCAAGTCGGTCGTCACGCAGCGCATCGATCTTCCGGCGCTGTGGGGCTCGTTGATGTGGACGGACCGCGCCCTCTATGCCGGCGGCGCGTACAGCGGGCACGTCTACCGTTTCAGCTACGATCCGAAGGCGCGTACGCCGCTCGCGCGCGGCGAAGACCTGGCACTCGGCACGGGCCTGGTCGGCGGGGTCGCCGTCGACGAGTCGTCGCGCACGCTCTATGCGGCGCGCACGCAGGCGCAGCGCATCGACGTGGTCGACCTCGACAACGGCAGCGTGCGGCGCAGCGTCCCCGTCGGCGGTCAGCCGTACGACGTCGTGCTCGCGGGCGGCCAGATCGCGGCGGCGCTCTACAATTCCGATGCGGTCGCGTTCGTCGATCGCGCCGGCGGCGCCGTGACGACGGTGACGACGGGCGCGCATCCGACGCGCCTCCTCGCGCGCGGCGACGCGGTGTTCGCTGCGAACGCCGACGGCGAGGACGCGGTCGAGATCGCCGCCCCGACGCACGCCGTCGTACGCCGTTTCGTGCTCAGCGACGCAGGCGGACTCCCGGGCGCGACGCCCGCAGGGTTGGCGCTCGACGCCGACGGCTCGCGGCTCTATCTCGCCGTGTCGGGTCTGGACGAGGTAGCGGTCTTCGATCGCGGCACAGGAAACCGCATCGCGACGATCCCCGCCGGCTGGTATCCCGACGCGATCGCGCTGACGGCGCCCGCAACCGAGAAGCGGCGCGTTCCGGCGCTGTGGATCGCGGACGGCAAAGGGATCGGCGTTCAGCCCGACCCCGAAGGCGAGTGGGACGGCACCTACACCGGCCTTTTGCAGCACCTCTCGCTCAAGGATCTGCCCTCCGCGCCGACGCCGCGCGCGCCCGCGCCCCGGCCGGTTCTCGCCGCGCACGCGCCGGTGAAGCACGTGGTGATCATCGTCAAGGAGAACAAACAGGTCGACGAAGAGTTCTCCGACATCCCGGGCGTGATGGGCGACATGCGGCTCCTCGTCTACGGCCGTCACTTCACGCCCAACGCGCATCGCCTTGCGGAGCAGTACACGATCGCAGACTGGCTCGACGCCGAGGGTGAGGGCAGCGAATACGGCCATGCGTGGCTCACGAACGCGTTCGCGAACGACTACCTGCAGCGCAACAGTCCCGTGACGGACCACGCCGGGAAGGCGCCGCGCGTCGCGTGGTCGATCTGGCCGCGTCTCGCCGTCGACGACAAGAGCATCCCCGATGCGGCGTTCGACTACGACGGCGACAAGGATCTGCGCGCGCTCGGAATCGCGCCGCGTGCGAATCCCGCCGGGATCTTCGGTCCGAACGGCGAGATCTTCGACGCCGCCGCGCGGGCGGGGATCAGCTTCCGCGTCTACGGCGAGCAGCTGCGCGTGATGGCCGACGGGACGATCGATCCGCTGCTCAAGGGGCATCTGGCGGAGAACTACCCGGGCGCGCACATCGACTTCGACGTCCTCGACACGCAGCGCGCGAAGCTGTTCCTCGACGACCTGCGCACGCATGGCCTCGCCGCGCTGACGTACATGACGCTCCCCGACGACCACACCGCCGGAAACGATCCGGGCTACTATACGCCCGAGAGCTTCGTCGCGAACAACGACGAGGCGCTCGGGCAGATCATCGCCGGGCTCTCACGCCGTCCGGAGTGGAAGGACACGCTCGTCTTCATCACCTTCGACGACCCGCAGGGAACCGGTGATCACCTCGACGACCACCGCGTCGGAGCGATCGTCGTCGGCGGGGCGGCGCGTCGCAACTACGTCAGCCACGCCCGCTACAGCCACATGTCGATCCTACGCACGACCGAGGCGCTGCTTGGTCTGCATCCGCTCACGATCAACGACGCCTACGCCGCGCCGATGGACGACGTGATCGCACGTCAGCCGACCGCGATGCCGTACGCGCCTGTCGTTCCCGACGTGCCGATGCGGCGCAATCCGGGGATGCCGCGCGTGAAGAGCTTCCCCGTCGACAACCTCACCCCACCGGTGCATTAAGGTTCGATAAGTCCGTCGTCAGGTTCTGTTCAGCAGGGCTCAGTAGACTCCCAACCGCCGGCGGCGCATGGGGTGCCGCCGTGTCTCGCCACGTCAATACGGAGTCCGCTCGTGCTATCGTTCCTCGCGCGACGTCTCGTCGCGCTCGTCCTGTGTCTCGCGACGTGCGTCGTCATCACACCGCACGCGGTGTCGGCCGCGGGTGTCACGATCAGCGGGACGCTGCTCGACGAACAGAATCATACCCCGATCGCGTCGGCGCACGTCGTCGCGCGGCAGGGGACGCAGATCGTCGCCACCGGCGTCACGAACGCCGAGGGGCAATACACGCTTACCGTGCCGGCGGCGGGGATCTACGTCGTCGTGGTCACGGCGACGGGCTACGCATCGGAGCGTTCGAGCGACGTCGTGATCCCGCCCGGAGCCGCGGCCATCACCGCGAATCTGGCGCTGGTGCACGGCAGCGCGAACGGCACGGGGCAGCGCCAGATCGGAAGCGTCTCCACCGTCGATCAGCGGACCGCGCTGCAGACGTCGGTCACCGTGAACCGCTCCGTGGATCCCGCCGCGATCGAGTCCGAGAACTACACGCGCGTCGGGAACGCGCTGCAGAAGCTCCCCGGCGTGAACCTGCGCAACCAGAACACGACCGTCAGTGACGACATGTACATCGACCTGCGCGGTCTCAAGCCCAGCGAGTCGATGGCACTGCTCGACGGCCATCCGATCGGACCGGTCGGCGTGCTGCCGGGGAGCAGCGGCCAGTTCAACTTCCAGGATTCGCCGCTCTTCGCGCTGCGCAATGTGCAGGTGACGTTCGGCGCCGGCGCGACCGGGCTGTACGGTACGGACGCGACCGGCGGTACCATCGACCTGCAGACGATCGATCCGACCCCGCAGCGCCATGTCGACCTGCAAGAGGGCTACGGCGATGACGGACACAGGATCACGAACCTGCGTGCGACCGGCACCGAAGGGAAGCTCGGCTACGCGGTCGTGTATGGTGTGCAGGGAACGTACGGCGGCTTCGCGCCCCAGCAGATCACGCACAACGGAAGCTGGGGCACGAACTGGACCACCGGCGGAAACCAGCCCGTGCAGTTCCCATACACGTACGCCGTGAGCCAGGACTATCTGCTGCGGAACGACCTGCTCAAGCTGCGCTACGCGTTCTCGTCGGCGACGAACCTGACGATCACGGGTTACAGCGCCACCTCGTGGGACGACAAGAGCGGTACCGACAACAACGCCTCGCCGTACAGCTACCAGCTCCAGAGCGCGCCGGTCGGGAACAACTACGCCAAGGCCGCCGGCTGCCCGACCGACGTCGGGGTGCTCACGAACAGCGGGATCGACTGCATGACGGCCCAGCAGTGGGCCAGCGCGACGGCCGGCCCGCAGGGCGGCGGCGAGTCGTGGCAGGCGATCGGCAATCAGGACTACCATGCGCGCCTCACGACGACCGCCGGGAACCACACGATCACCGTCGACGGCTTCGCCGACGCGTACAATCTGCAGTACAACCGCAACCAGGCGAGCGCGGCTACGAACGCGGCCGGCCAATCGTATCTGAACGGTTCGTTCAACCAGAACGTCTGGCACTCGCGCGGCTACCTGATCAGCGACGACTTCGTCACGGGACAGCACGATCTCGGGTTCGGCCTCTACACGTGGCACGAGCAAGAATACGGCAACACGTACAACGGAAGCGTGCTCGCACCGACGATACCGGGATCGATCGGGAACAACAACGTGTTCTTCCGCGACGTGTTCACGATGAACCAGAAGCTCTCGTTCTTCGCGAACGCCTGGTTCAAGCATCTCTCGACCGTGCAGCGCTCGGTCTTCGATCCGCGCCTCTCGATCGTGTTCCGTCCGCGTCCGGCCGACGTCTTTCGCCTGACGGCGGGGCGTTCGGACGGCGAGCCGGACCCCTCGCTCCAGAACCAGGTCCTGACCGCCGCGCAGGCGATCAACGCCAGTTGCTCGAGCCTCACCAGCGGGGGACTGGTGAACATCGGGACGATCGGCAACCCGAATCTGACGGACGAGAGCGCGACCGACTACGAAGTCGCCTACGGCCACCGCTTCGGTGGTGACTCGATGATTCAGGCGGACTACTACAACACGCATGAGACGAACATGCTCTTCCAGCAGTCGTTCCAGGCGACGCCGGCGATGCTCGCGCAGGTTCCGCCGAACGTCATCGCGGCGGACCTCAACTACCTGAACAACAACCTGTGTCCGCAGGCCAACGGCGGGATCAACGCCAGTAACCTGGCCTTCACGCAGGCCACGAATCAGGCGACGGGTCTGTTCCGCGGCGTCGAAATCAGCGGTCGCGCGCGCGCGACCCGCACCCTGGCGTTCGACTACACGTACGACATCCAGCAGGCTGCGCAGTACGACGTTCCCAACGTCATCCTGAACTCGAATCCTTACATCATCAACGGCCAGCAGATCGCTGGTATCCCGATGCACACCGCGACCCTCGGTGCGGATTACCTGACCCGCAACGGGCTGCACGCGCGCATCGACGGGACGTTCATCGGCGGCAACAACGGGATCGAACAGCCTCCCTACGCCTGGGCCGACGGTTTCGTGAGCAAGGACGTCGGTCACACGACGCTGACGCTGGGCGCATTCAACCTCTTCAACAGCCACGCGAACATCTTCAGCCAGTACGGCACGGGCGTACCGTATCCGGCCAATTCGTACTACGAGAGCACGCACCCGAGCTTCCAGGACACCGGCTTCTATGAGTCGCAGAAGCTGCGCTTCCTCACGCCGCGCGCCTTCATGCTCACCCTGACGGAACACATCTAAAGGAACCAAGAACATCTCCATGATTCGCAACAGCCTGCTCGCGATCGCGCTCGCCGCGGTCGCGGGCGTCGCGCCGGCCGTGGCGCAAGACGCGCAGCCGCTCACGCTCCTCAAGACCGTCCCGATCACCGACGTGACGGACAAGCACGATTTCGACCACTTCGCGGTCGATCTCGCGCACGATCAGCTCTTCGTCTCCTCCGAGGGACACCACAGCGTCGAGGTCTTCAATCTCCTCACCGGCGCGCATCTGCGCACGATCATGAGCGGTCTCAAGACGCCGCACACCTTGGCGTTCGTCCAGGACAAGAACGAGCTGTTCGTCGCCGACGGCGGCGATGCGTCGGTCAAGGTCTTCGAGGGCACCACCGATCACCAGATCGCGAAAATCCCGCTTCGTCCCGGCCCGGACGCCGGCGTCTACGACTCGGCGACGCGCCTGTTCTACGTCGCGAACGGCGGCAAGGTCGACAACTCGGAAACCTCGACGCTGAGCGCGATCGACGTCGACTCGCTGCGCGAGGTCCGCCGGATCCCGTTCCGATCCTCGAACCTCGAGTCGATGGTCATCGACCACGCGACGCAGACGCTCTACGTCAACATCCGCGACAAGAAGCAGATCGGGTTGCTCGACCTGCGCACGGGCAAGCTTCGGGCGGTGTGGTCGGTTCCGGGGATGCAGCTCAACACCCCGATGGCCTACGATCAGGCCGACCACCGCCTCTTCGTCGGCGGACGCAAGCCGGGGATCCTGTACGTGTTGGATTCGCGCGACGGGAACGTCATCGCGAAGCTGCCGTGCGTCGACACCGAGGACGACATGACCTACGATGCGCCGCACCGCATGATCTACCTCACCGGCGCGGACGGCCTGGACGTCTTCCGCCAGAACGACCCCGACCACTACACGAAGATCGAGCACGTCGACACGCTGGGCGGGAAGACGTCCGAGTACGTGCCGTCGGTGGCGCGCTTCTTCGTGCCGCACACCCGCAAGTCGGCGGCGGCCTCCGGACTGCAGGTCTTCCAGGTCAACGAGTAAGAGGCGTCGCGCGGCGGGGCGTACGGGGTGTGTGCCGCGCCGCGACGGGGGTACGAAACTCCGCATCGGCACCCAAGAGAAGGACCATCGACGACTCCCTATCCCGCGCCGTTTGGCCTCGGTCGGCGCGGAGTTCGTCGGCACGCTGATCGTCACGCTCGGGACGGTCGCGCCGGAAGCCCTCGAGCGGGGCCTCGGCGTACAGCTCGGCTATGCGGTGCAAGCGTCGTGCACGGGAATCGCGACGATGATCGTGATCTACGCGCTCGGTGAGGTCTCGGGCGCGCACACCAATCCGGTCATCACGCTCGCCTTCGCGTTGCGCGGCGATTTCTATTGGTCGCGCGTCCCCGAGTACGTCGCCGCGCAGTTCGCCGGTGCGATCGCCGCGGGAGCGCTCGTCCTGGCGATCCTCCATCCCGGCGCCGCGGCGCTTCACACGAGTCTCATGTTCGGCGTCTGGCCGGCGTTCTGGCTCGAGATCGTGCTGACGACGCTCCTCGTCCTCGTCGCGCTCTCGACGGCCAACGAAGCGCGCTTCATCGGCCCGCAGGTCGCGTTCGCCAACGGCGCGACGACGATCTTCGACCGGCTGATCGGGCTGAAGGTCTCCAGCGGCTCGATGAATCCGGCGCGCACGCTAGGGCCCGCGCTGCTCGCGGGCGGGAGCGCGGGGTGGTGGGTGTTCGTCTGGGGGCCGCTGTGCGGTTGCCTGATCGCGGTCGCGCTGACGTGGATCCTGCACGGCGAGCCTACGGCGGACGAGGAGCGCAAGAGCCACTGAGTCGAGGTGCCGATATGAGCCTCGCGTGAGACTTTCGTCGTCCCGGCGTTTTCCCAAGTTCGGGGGCGCAAGCTGTCGCCATGGAACACGCCGAGCACCCTCATCCGCTCGCAACGCGTATCGCGCACTGGACCAACGCTCTGGTGATGGCGGTGATGCTGTGGAGCGGTTTCGCAATGCTGGTCGCCGACCGTCACTACGCGGCGGCGATCCGGCTCCTCCCGCCCTCGTTCTGGAACGCCCTGCAGCTGACGGGACACCGTCTGGAGGGGCGTGCCTGGCACCTCGGCGTCGCGCTCGTGCTGATCGCGAACGGACTCTTCTACGCCGCCGTCTCGCTGCGTACGGGCGCGTGGCGGCGGATCGTCCCCGGCTTCTCGCAAGGCGAGTACCATCCGCCGCAGCGCGTCGCGTACACCGGCGTGATGGCGATGGGCGCGCTGATGGTGCTGACCGGCTGCGCGCTCTGGTTCAAGCGCCAAGTTCCGTGGCTGCTGATGCTTCTCGGCGGCGAGCGGATCGCCACGGCGATCCACGTCGTCCTCGCCTGCGCGTTCGTCGCCTTCATCCTCGTGCACGTGGTGCAAGTGCTGCGTGCGGGGCTGCCGACGCTGCTCGCGATGGTCGTCGGCGAAGGGAGCGCGCGTCGCGGGATCGCCTGGGTCGCGGCTACGGCGGTCGCGCTCGGCGCGGGGTTCACCGCGGTGCACGACACGAGCGGCCCGACCGGGGTCCCCACGTTCCTGCGCTGGACGGTCGAGCGCGAGCATGGGCGCGGTGCGATGGGCCGAACGGGACACCGTCACCGCGCCGAGGCGTCCGCGATCACCGACGATGAGTGATCGCGGACGCGCCGCACACGGCGTCGAGGGCTAGATGTGCTCTTGCAGCTCGACGGTGAAGGTACGGGGCGGGAGCTGCTGCACCTGATTGGTGTAGTTGTTGCAGGCGCCGGGGCTTCCGTCCGGGGTGAACGTGCAGCGTACGGTGCTCATCCCGCTCGCCGTCGGCCCGGCGCCGGCGATCCCGGCGAGGGTCTGCTGGTTGTTCAGGTTGTAGACGCCGAACTGCAGCGCGGTTTGCTTCCCGAGGTCGAACTTCAGCGAGGAGTACAGCAGCGTGTACGCCGGGATGAAGATCGTGTTGTTGCTGCCGGTGTAGTCGGCGCCGAACTCGGCGCGGAAATCCTGCGTGCCGCGGAAGACGAGCGCCGCGTGCGCCGTCGAGAACGGGATGCCGTCGGGCTGGCGCCAGTTGTACGTCGTCGTTCCGCTCCCGGTCGCGTACTGCGAGTAGTACGACGGGCCGAGGTCCGTGAAGTACGCGCGCAGCAGCGTGAGCTGCGCGTCGTAGCCCAGACCGAGCGTCTCCTTGCGCGCCGAGAACTCGAGCCCCGCGGTGCGATAGTCGCCGGCGTTGAAGTTGTACGAGACGCGCGCGGTCGCCGAGACGGGATTCGGCGGTAGGAACACCTCGCTCAGGATGCGGTTGTGCGTGATGTCGTCGAAGCCGTCGACGCTGAGCACGCCGCCGTCGGGAAGGCGGTAATCGGTGCCGATGTCATAGGCGACCGTCGTCTCCGGGAGCAGGTTCGGGTTCTTCTCGCTGAACTGTCCCTGGTTGCCGTTCGACGACGAGGGCGGCGAGTAGCTCGGGATCCCCGAGACCTGCGAGGCGTACGGGAGCGTTACCGAGGAGCCGGCGTTGAAGCGCACGGCGCCGCGCGGCCCGTAGTTGTACACGATGCCGAAGTGCGGGTCGAGATGGCTCTTGTCGACCTCGCCGGTGATCAGGTCGAGCGGCAAGTTCTTGTAGCCGCCGGTCTGCGTCGGATACTGCTGTGCGAGCGCGAGGACGGCCGGGTCTTCGGTCGAGTACTGCAAACGGTCGATGTTGTAGAAGAGACCCGCGGCAAGCGAGAGTTTCTCGCTCGGCTGCAGGAACGTCGCCAGCGAGAAGTCGTTCGACCGGCGCACGGTCGCGGGCACGGTGGTGTTCACGATCCCGAGGTTCGGAACGCCGGCCGGGTACGTGAACCCGTTCGGCAGCGTGTACGAGGGGAGCGGCGTGCCGGGACCGGGCGCGTACCCGGAGGTGCCCTCGGTCATGTCCGAGTTGTACTCGTAGCCGAACCGCAGAATCCCGTCCTTGACCGGATGCAGGTACTGCAGCGTGACGCCGTGGAGGCTGTCGTACTCGTCCTGCATGTAGGGAGTGCCATTGGAGTACGTGAGCTTCCCGTTCGACGAGCTGAACGTCACGGGTGAGTAGCACGAACCGGCGACGGGCGTCGTCGAGGTCGCGCACGCGTTGCCGGCGCTCGTGAACGGCGTCGACATCGAACCGGCCTGGTAGCACGGAACGGCGGCGGAGCACTGCGTCGGCGAGGTGACCAGGCCGAACTGTCCGGAGTTGCCCGGCGTGTCCGGCTCGTAGCCGCCGTCGTTGATGCGCTGGATCGTCTCCGTGTAGGGACGGATCAGCAGCGTGTCGTTGTTGATCGCGGTGCGGAACTCGCCTTCGAACAGCGGCGCGTTCTCGAACTGACGCCCGTTGGGATACGCGGAGTACAGGTTCACGGTCTGTCCGATGAACGGCTGCACCGACGGGCTGTTGTAGATGTACGAGGCGATACCGGTCGCCGGGACGCCGCACTGCGAGGCCTTCGTGACCGGCGCGGTCTTGCCGCCCGTGCTCACCGAGTAGCACGGCGCGATGACGTAGGTGCCGTCGTAGGAGCCGTACGCCGAACCTTGCGGCTCGACCGCCGACTGGGATCCGACGTAGCCGATCCACGCCGAGGTCGAGTCGCTGAAGCGCCAGCGCAGCTTGTAGGTCTCCGAGCGGTTGAGCTGACCGGCACCGAACAGTCCGGTGTACGAGCCCAGCGCCGTCCCGGGATTCCCCGGCAGGGCCAATCCGCCGTTGGCGGGCGCCGTCTCCGGCGTCGTGCCGGGGACGGCGAGCACGCCCTTGTCGTTGTACGAGGGACCGTTGTAGCCGTACGTGTTCACGTTGGCGACGATGCTGAGCTTCTTGTCCTTGAGGAAGCTCCCGCGAAACAGGACGGAGTCGTACTGGCCCGCGTACGAGTCGAAGCCGGTCTTGATCGACGCCTCGGGCTTGTCCGAGAAGTCCCACGTGCGCATGTTGATCGTGCCGAACGCCGACTCGCCGGCGTCGGCCGACGAGACGCCGGCACCCTTCTCGATGTCGATGTTCTCGAACACGTCGGGATTGAGCAAGCCCGTCAGGAACGTGCCGTTCTGGCCCGTCGACGTCGGGTGTCCGTCGATCTCGACGCGCGTCTCGTAGGTCGCCCCGCGCACGTTGAACTGCGCGACCGTCGAACGGTTCCCGCGCTGCAGCGTGACGCCGGGGATTTGCTGGATCAGGTTGTCGAGGGTCGGCGCCGCGACGGCTTGGAGCTCGTCGGTCGGGATGCTGGCCTGGGCCGTGATGTCGCGATTGATCTGCGCTCGCGAGGAGTGCGCCTGCGTCCCGCCGATGACGCGCAGGGTCGACGCCGTCGCGTCGGCGAGCGGCAGGTGAAGGGTCGTCGCGGTGCCGGCCACGATCGCGATGTCGTCGGTGCTCAGGCCTTGATAGCCGCCGCGGGCGATCGTGATCGTGTAGACGCCGGCGGGCACGGCGAGGTGGAAGCTGCCGTCGCCGGCCGTCGTGACGTCTTTCACGGAACCGGGGCCGTGTACCGTGACGGACGCGCCGGCGAGCGGATTGCCGCGCGAATCGGTGACGGTGCCGGAAAGAGTGCCCTGCTGCTGCGTGACTGGCGCGAGCGTGCTCGCCGACGGTGCCGCGCTAACGGGACCGACGAGGCTGAGCAGCGACAACGCGAAAGCCGCCGCGGCGCGTAAGGGAATGCGCACGGTGGTCCTTTCGGGTACGAGGTCATGCGGGCGCAAAGCGCCCTCGGCAAGGCACCGTAGCCGAAGACCGTTATCGTTTGCTTATCCGGAGCTTAAGCGAGCAGTTACGTCCCGCGCGCGCTCCTCGCCGTTTGGTCACGACGGGGTCTCGAGCTCGAATCGCGAAAGCGTCCGGCACTCGCAGATGCGATCAGGCGTTCCTTGGGCCGTGGGCACGTTTCGCGCGCTCGCCGTTGCGGGCGCGATGGTGGCCTACGTACTCGCTATGCTGGGAAGTTGGACGCGCATCAACGGCGCGGGGATGGCCTGCCCCGACTGGCCGCTTTGCCACGGCGCGTTGGTGCCGGTCCTGCGGGGCGGGGTCGTGCTGGAGTGGCTGCACCGTCTGCTTGCCTTTGTCGAGACCTTCGTCGTGGCGGGGCTGATCGTGACCGGGCTGCGGCTGCGCTTCGCGATCCCCGCGTTGGGCGGGATGCTGATCGCGCTCGCAGCCGTGTTCGTGCTGCAAGTGCTGCTGGGCGGCGCGACGATCATCCTCGCGAATAGCCCGTTCTCCGTGATGCTGCATTGGGGAGCCGCAATGCTGCTGCTCGCCGTCCTCAGTGCGCTCGCGGTCGTCGCTTTCGAGTACGATTCGCGGCGGACTGCGCCGGCATTTGCCTGGCGCCGCGGGACGGCACCGCTCGTGGTTGCGATCGCGTGGTCATTCGCCGCGATGTGCGCCGGCGCGTACGTCAGCGCGAGCGGCGCCGGCCTTGCCTGTCCCGGCGTCCCCGGATGCGGCCCGGCGCTGCTGGGTCAGACCGTTCCGCAAGCGGTCCAGATGACCCACCGGCTCCTCGCCGCGGCGGTCGTCCTGTTCGCGATCGTGGCGGCCGTCGTGCTCCCTCGCTCCAGGCGGAGGGCGACTGCGGCGCTGCGCGTCGCCGCGGTCCTGTTGGCATGGCAAATCGCGCTCGGCCTGCTCAACGTTCTGTGGTCCCTTCCGACGACGCTACGTGAAGCGCACGCCGCGAATGCGGTTGCGACCTTCCTGGCGTTCGTGATCGCAGCCATTTTCGCGTCGCTCGGGACCGGTGAAACGTCTTCACGGTCGGCCCTTCCCGGGAAAGGGTAGAGGCGTCGCTCAGATCTGCTCGGCGAAGATCTTGCGGGCGAGGCGATGCAAGAGCCAACCGGCGGAGCCGACGATGATCAGGACGATCGCGAGATCCTCCAGGCCGGAGAAGCCCGCGACCCTGTTGCCGCAAACGGCGACGGCGGCTTTCGAGAGTTCGAAATCCACGCGCGCGAGGAGGTTGGAGGGCCGTGATTCGAGCGCTTGCAGTCGCGCGTCCAGGTCGGCGGCATCCCAGCCCGCTTGGTCGATGAAGTCGATTATTTTTCCGTTGGGATCGATGAGCACCGTACGTTCGGTGTGGATCAGACCGACGCGCGGATCGGCGAACGGATCGAGCCCGAAGCGGGCCTCGAAGTTGAGGACGGTGCTGGGGTCACCGGTGCCAAGCGTCCACCGCCCGGGATCGGCGCCGAACCGCGCACCGTAACGAGCGAGGACGGATGGCCGGTCGTAGCTCGGATCGAGCGTCATCTCGACAAGGTGATAGGGGCCGTTCGCCAGGCGCATCTGCAGCGCGTGAAAGTTGCTCGATATCAGCGGGCACTCTTTGGGGTCGCGGCAACGGGTGTATATGAAGGCGAGGACGACCGACTTACCGCGGAAGTCGGCGAAGTCGAACCCGCGCCCGAGCTGGTCGACGAAGCGGGTCGCCGGCATTCGGTCCCCGACGTTCAGCGGATGGACGGCGCGCACGGCGCTCGAAGGTGGCGCCACGGGTGTCTCCGGCACGACGCGAACGTCGTCGAGCAGCAACCCACCCGTATCCTCGTCGACGAGCGCGACAACGTGGTCGCCGGCATGCAACGCAGCGGCGTCGACCTTCGGCGAGAGCCGGAACAGCTTCGTCATCGACGGCTTCGATCCGGCGGCGTCGCAGCGAACGACGATCTCGTGGTGTGGCAGGACGCTGAGCACCACCCCGTTGACGGGCTGCGGATGAGCCGAAGCGACTCCGAATCGCAGCATGGCGGCCAAGAGCAGGCTGCTCAGCGCGAGTCGAGTAAAGGGCCGGTTCATCGTTTCATCTCCCTGCAAGCGATTCCACCGCAGGAGCCGCGCGACCGCGGCGTTCCACAGCTTGAGGTTTCGCGGCGACAGCTGGAACTACCGCCGGGACTGCCGGGGAGCGAGCCCGAAATATGGAATCGTATTTGATATGGCCCGCCGTCGCCAGGAGTGGCACGGTTCGGATGTCGCCCGGCGAGCTTGGACTCGCGCCGAGCGCCGCGTCGTGCTTCGCGGATTCTTTGGGCGCTTGATCATCGCGATCGAACCGCTGATCGCGTCGGTGTTCTT
>DATJHK010000099.1:0-39363 GCA_035493875.1 Candidatus Limnocylindria bacterium | reverse complement strand
GCCATCGCTCCGCACGACGAATGCATCGTCCACGTGCTCGCGCGAGGGGACCGGCGATGAGGGTGACGCGCCGCCGCTCGACGTCGCGCCCTCGGGCGTCGATGCGTCTGATGCCTCTACGGAAGCCGCGCTCACCGACTGACGCCGAACCTCACGCGTCCTGTCCGCACCGACGACCGACACATCGTCCTGTACCGCGCCGTTCTGGGGCGAACGCCCCTCCTCTGCGAGCGGCAGGTCACGCTCCGCCGCAGACGGCGGCGCATCCGAAGCCGCGTTCTCCGGACGACGCCGGACCTCGGGCGTCCCGTCCGGAACGCGCGACGCGGGCGTGATGGGCGACGCGAACCCAGCGTGAACGTCGCCGCGGTTCGCGGCGCTGACTTCGTCGCCGACGATCGACGCATCGTCCCGTACCGCGCCGTTCTGGAGCGGAGGCCCTCCCTCTGCGAACGGCAGGTCACGCTCCGCCGCAAACGACGGCGCATCCGAGACACGCACACCATCGCTCCGCGAGACGAACGCATCGTCCACATGTTCGCGCGAGGGAATCGGCGACGAAGGTGACCCGCCACCCTTCGACGTCGCGCCCTCGGGCGTCGATGCGTCCACGGCAGCCGCGTTCTCAGGCCGACGCCGGATCTCAGGCGTCCTCTCCGGAACGGGCGGCGCAGGCGTTATGGGAGACGCGGACCCGGCGCGAACGTCGCCGACGACCGACGCATCGTCCCGTACCGCGCCGTTCTGGAGCGGACGCCGTTCCTCTGCAAACGGCAGGTCACGCTCTGCCGCAGACGACGGCGCATCCGAGACACGCGCGCCATCGCTCCGCGAGACGAACGCATCGTCCGCATGTTCGCGCGAGGGAACCGGCGATGCGAATGACGCGCCGATGCCGGATGTCGCACCCTCGGGCCTCGATGCGTCCACGGAAGCCGCGTTCTCCGAACGACGCCGGGCCTCGGGCGTCCCGTCCGGAACGCGTGACGCGGGCCTTATGGGAGCCGCGAACCCAGCGTGAACGTCGCCGCGGTGCGCGCCGCTGACTTCGTCACCGACGACCGACGCATCGTCCCGTACCGCGCCGTTCTGGAGCGGAGGCCCTTCCTCTGCGAACGGCAAGTCATGCTGAATCGCAGACGGCGGTGCATCCGAAGCACGCGCGCCATCGCTCCACGCGACGAACGCATCGTCCGCGTATTCGCGCGCGGGAACCGGCGGTGCGGGTGACGCGCCACCGTTTGACGCCGCGCCCTCGGGCGTCGATCCGTCCACGGAAGCCGCGTTCTCCGGACGGTGCCGAACCTCAGTGGTCTCGTCCGGAGCGAGTGGCGCCGACGTTATGGGAGTCGCGAACCCAGCCCGAACGTCGCCGCGGTGGCCTTCCTCTGCGAACGGCAAGTCATGCTGAATCGCAGACGGGGCTGCATCCGAAGCACGCGCGCCATCGCTCGACGTCGCGCCCTCAGGTGTCGACGCGTCGGCGTCGCCCCCTACGATTGCATCCTCAACGATGGGCTGCGGGGGTTCATCGGGAGCGTGAGGCGCGGGCGATACGCGAGGCGCGAATCCGGCGCCGACGTCGGCGTCCCGCGCCGCGACCGAAGCGATGGTCTTTCCGGGAACGGCATCGCGCTTCGCCGGCGCAATCGCTCGTGGACCCGCCGAAGGTGCGCGACGCGCCTCGTCAGAGCGGCCCACGTGCACGTCGTCGCCTTCGATCGCTTCGTCCAGGTCGCCGCGCTCAGGACGCGTCCCGCCGCCGATCGTGTCCTGACCGAAGGAACGCAGCAGCCGCGCCACGCCGGTGAACTCGTCGACGTCGGGCGCGACGAGCTTCATCTCGTCCCAAGACGCCTCGTCGGTGAGGTCGTCCTCGCCGAAGAGAGCTTCGGGGAGCGGTTCGAATCGAGAGACGATACGCGGGACGATCGCCGGCGCGCTTCCGCGCGCGCTGCGCGCGATCGCCGCGAGAAGCGGCTCGCTCATGAGACGCGCAGCAGATATTCACGGCGGCGATGCGCCGACATCGTGAGGATCGCAGCCTCGGACCAACCATACGCCGAACCGAGCCGGTGGACGTCGTCGAACAGCCGCAACACCTCCATCTCGACCTCGCTCCACAAGAACGCCGCGACATCGAACGAGGTCACCCACTCGTGCTTGCACACCGCACAGTCGACGCCGAGCTGGATGTCGGCCAGCGGCTCGACCTCGAGCAATGCTTCGGAGACGGCCTCGAGGAGCGCCGGCCCTGACGGAGCGTCTGGGGACGCGACGAGCACACGCTGCGCGAGCAGCGGCGGTGCCGGCTGCGCTTGGTCCGCTCGGGCGACGGCGGCGAGGTCGTCCGTGCACAAGAGCCGGTACGCGACCTGTGCTCCATCCACCGTGCACGTGTACGTCCGCTCGTACGCGGAGACGAGATCCGGGAGGCGCGGCACGATCGACTCGACCTCGATCGAGAACTCGATGCGGTCGGCGCAGGCAGGGCAACGCGTCAGGGCGCTGATCGAAGTCCCGAACAGGCGTGCGCGCAGCGCGAGCAGGTACGCGTTGCGCGTCCCCAGCGTCAGTTCGCGGATCGCGCGCATCGGTGCGTCCGGGAAGAGCGGCGCCAGGAGCAAGAGCGCGCGATACCAGGGCGCTCTGCTCCGGCCCAGCTCCCACACGCGGATCAGCTCCGCGGCCGAGGGGACACGCATCGCTAGGATGCGGGCAGCGTGTACGATTCCTCGGTCGGTTCGGCGACGGCCGTATCGCGCTCCCAGCCTTCGTTCTCGAGGGTGATCAGCGTGATCGCCGTATCGCCGCCGGTTCCCGTCAGCTCAGGCAGCGCCTGATAGGCCGACGGCCAGCAGCGATAGACGTTGTACGCGATCGCCTTCTGCCCGGCTTCGTTGTACAGCTCGATGATGATGTCTTTGCGGAAGTCCTTGAGCGAGACGTCGGACTTGTCGTTCTGCGTCGAGAGCGAATACGCCCAGACCTTGTTCGCCCACTGCTCGAAGGTGGGATCGTGCGTGACCCCGGCCTCGAGCGTGATCGGGTCGTAGGACGTCTGCCCAGGCGACTTGCGGATGACGCTCGGATCACCGCCGGCGCGGAACTCGACCACCTTCGTCGACCGCTTGAGCACCGTGATCTTGCTGCACGCCATCACGTAGTTGCCGTCGATCTTGACCTTGAAGCGGAAGTTCTTGTAGGGATCGAACCGGTTCGCGTTCGTCTTGAAGATCGCTGCCATGACTACTCCTTGGTCCCTATGCGGCCGTCTGGCCCGCGAGCTGCTGAATCGTGAGGATGACGAACTCGGCCGGTTTTACCGGTGCGAACGCGACGATCACGTTGACGCGGCCGCGGTCGATGTCGTACGCGGTGGTCGTCGACTTGTCGCAGCGGACGTAGTAGTCGTAGAACGCGCCCTGGCGGGAGAGATCGGCCATGAAGGTGTTGATCGTCAGACGGAGCTGCGACCAGAGCGGCTCGGCGTTCGGCTCGAACACGGCGAACTTCGTGCCGCGGAACAGGCTCTCTTCGATATAGTTCGTCAGCCGGCGCACCGGGAGATACTTGTAATCGTCCGAGAGCGCGTCGGCGCCCGCCATCGTGCGCGAACCCCAGACGACCGGCCCGATCACCGGGAAGTCGCGCAGGACGTTCACGCCGACCTGGTTGAGCGTCCCGTTCTGGTCGTCGGTGAGCCGATGCTCGAGCCCGGTGACGCCCGCCATCCCGGCCTCGATCCCGGCGGGAGCCTTCCAGACGCCGCGGCGCACGTCGGTCGAGGCGAACACGCCCGCGATGATCCCGCTCGCCGGGAACACCCGCTCGCGGTTGTTGTTGAGCGGGTCCGCCATCTTGACTTTCGGGAAGTACGTGAAGGCGGCGCGGCGCGAAGTGATCGTCCCGAGCGGGACGTTCGTCGGCTGGATGCGGTCGAACATCCCCTTCTTCGCCGCGAAGCCCCACGCGTCGAGCGGATCGACGATGAGGATCGCACGCCGGTCGGCGCAGAATTTCGCCGCGGTCGTGTAGATCGCGTTCATGTCGTCGTCGCCGGCCAGCAGCGGGTCGGGCGGGATCACCAGGATGTTGAACAGGTCGACCTGCTTGAGCGCGTAGATACCCGTCCGCGCGTTCTCATCGCCGACCACGCCGTCCGTGGCGAGCGTCTCGCCGTCCTGGCCGCCCCACAGTACCCCGAGCTTGTGCTTGGGATCCTTGGGATCGTTCGCGACGCCGACGACGCTCGGGTCGAGGATCAGGTCGGAGATCGCCGGCGAGGCGAGCGGTGCGCGCGCGGTGAGCAGGTTCGATTCCGCCTTGAGGACGTGATCGATACGGCACGGCGCATCGACCGGCCCGAGGTACACCGGCCCGATCGTCTCGGCCGGCGTCGTGAGCGGCTGCCCCTTCTGGGCGACGAAGACGTTGATGTTCCAGAAATCCTTGGCCGCGACGTCGCCGAAATCGGCATAGCGCATCGCCAGATCGCCCGGCGACTTGATCCCCTTCTGATCGAAGTAGACCGCGAGCTGATTCCCCCACGCACCCGGGCTCGACGCCATCAGCACGAGCGGGCCGCGCACGAGCATCGCCGCCGAGGCGCCCGAGCCGTCCGGAACGCGCGTCAGCGGAACGCCCTTGCCGATGAACGTCTTCGGCTCGATCGCCGACGGCGTCGTCAGCTCGATCATCTTGGTCGCCGCGAGGTCGGTTTTGAGCGCGTTCCAGTCGGTGAACGGCACGACGAGCGGCATCGCGAAGAGCGGATGGTCCGCTTGCAGCGCGAAGCCGCTCGCGCCGCGCGGGATGAGGCTCAGGTCGAGGTCGTCGGTCCAGCTCCCCGGCACCGACGAGGTAATCACCAGGTCGTTCGCCTGGAACGAAGCCGCCGTCGCGCCCGTCTGATCGGAGCCGTTGTCGAACGCCTTCGGCGCGGTGACGAGCGCGTCGAGGACCTTCTGCGCGTCGTCGTCGGTCAGCGCTCCGGTCACGCCGATGAGGCTCGGCAACCCTTTGAGGCCCATGTCGAGCTGGCCGGGAGAGATCGCGCTCAACGTGGCGAGCTCGATTTTGCCCAGCGTGATCGCGACATCGTAGGTGCCGTCGTCGTGTTTGGTCGCCCCGATCGTGAAGAGCTTCGTGATCGAGCCCCTCGCCTTCGTCGTGAGCGTGTAGTCTGGATTCTGCGAGAGCGCGACCGTCGAGGGACCGCCCATCGGCGGCCCGGCACACACGCGCACGATGATCGCCTGCGAACCGCCGTTGTTGAAGAAGTCGCGGACCGTGTACGGCATCGGCAGGTCGCGCGAGAGCCCGCCGAACCAGCGCGTGAACTCGCCGAAATCGTTCACGGAGATCGGGGTGTTCGCCGGGCCTTGGATCGTCCGGCCGACGAACGCGGTGACCGACGTCGCGACACCGGTAACGACGCGCGAACCGCTGTCGACCTCCTGGATGTACACACCGGGATAGGTAGGCGTGACGGCCATAAACGCTCCCAACCTCAACGACGACGGCAACGACAACGACAACGGGCGGAAAAACACGACGACGCCGAACGAAAGAGACGCCGCTTATTCGCAGCGACACAGCGACGACGCGATGCCCGCACCCTGGAAGACTGACGTACCGAGGACGGCCCCTCGGTTGTGCGCTACTATCGCTCGCGGTGAAGGAAGTCCTCTAGGCGATCAGGACGTTCGAAACCGCGACGACCGTCCCCACCGGCAACGGCGCCGGGTCGTTGCACGTGATCGCGGTGTCGCCCGCGCGCGCGGCCGGTTTGCCGTTGATCATCACGATCGGGCTGCCGGAGATGATCGTCGCCTGATTCGTCGGCGGATTCACGAACGTTCCGCCCGGCGGAATGTGCGGCGGGAGGTTCGTCGCGGTGCTTCCCAGCGTCGCCGCCGGCATCCCGTTGATGAACACGTTGCTGCTGAGCCCGCCGTTGATCGTACCGGCGAACGGAAGCGGGACGGGAACCGGCGGCGTCGGCCCGGGCGGCTGCACGAGATGCGTGTCGGCGCCCACGACTTGGTCGCCCATCTTCGCCGCGGGTTGTCCCATGGCGCGCGGTTCGTCGAACACGCATCGCCCGCCTCGCGTCCCTCCGCCTTGACCGAAGGTGCGCCACGACGCATCATGCAATGAAAGAACGCCGCAAAAGGAGCCGCTTCCAGCCGATGTACGTCACGATCCGCCGGCCGACGTCGCGGCAAGCCGACGATCGCGCTCCGGTGCAGCGCGTCATCTATCCGAACATGAACGCGATGTGGGCGGCGGTGAGCCCGGGTTTCAACCTTGCGCACGTGACCGGCGACTCGGCGCTCTCGCACCTCTACGGCGACGCTGCCGCGCGCCTTCCTCGCACCGATTTCGTGCAGGTTGCGGGACGGCAGCCGGAGGTCACCGCGCAGGCCGCCCCGCCGGCCGTCGCGCCGTTCCGGCTCGACTGGGATACCGCCGCCGCGACGGGCCTGGCCCCCGACGTGCACGCCGGGTACATCATCCACGAGCTCGCGCACGCCGCCAGCGGCGAGATGTTCCGGCATCGCGGGAACCTGCAGGGACCGCTCACGTTCGCGAGCGTGAACCTCCCGGCACAAGCCGGCGCCGTGAACCCGGCGACCGGAACGACCGCGAACCAGGACGTCTCTCTCAACGCACAGACCGCGACCCTCGCCTCGAACTGGCAAGACCTCGACGCGGAGGTGCAAGCCGACGACGCCGACCAGGTCTTTACCGCCCCGCAGCTCCAGCACATCACCATGCGCACGGGCTACGCGGTCTTCCTGCAGCCGGAATCACACAACGAGACGGTCCTGGGCGACCTTCTCTACTGGATGCAGTCGCAGGGCTTGACGGACACGCGAACGTATCGCTTCGCGCGGCGCATGCTGCGCGAAGCCAACGACCGCCGGCGTAACGGGCTCTGGAGCCGCGCGGGAACGGAGGTCAGGCGAGTCGACCGCAACGCGGCCTGGTACAACATCTTCGCCTGGTGACGGATCGCGCTCATCCCGCGGTGCGCACGACCCAGCCCTCCCGCGCACCGCGGGCGACCACCGCGCGCCCGCGCAAGCTCATCGCGCCGCGCGCCGTCGAACCGTCGACCGGGAAATGCCGGATCAACGAGCCGTCGTCGACGAAGAGCCGCGCACCGCGTCCGACCATCAGCACCTCCAGCAGCGTCCCCGCGACTTCGGCGGCATCCTTCTCGCCGAAGCCGGCGCAACGCCGGCCGTGCGCGCGCTCCAAGCGCGCGACCACCGCCGCCAGTTGCCGCTCGGCCTTCGCAATCGGTGAGACGACCGGCGCGCGCACGACGGCCGGCCCGGACTCGAGCACGCTGCCGGTGCGCACGCGCTTGCGCAGACCGAGCGCGCGCACCAAGCGCCGGTCCGAGCCCTCGACGTTCGTGACGCTCTCCGTCAGCACGCGAAGCACGGCCCGGATATCCAGCTCGCTGCGCGCCCGCGTGATCGCCACGTAGAGCAGACGGAGCGCATCCTCGTCGATCCGCGGCGCCCGGCTCCCGTCGCTGCGCGTCTCGGCGCCCTCGGAGTAGCCGCGCAGATCCCCCGCCAGCAGCACCCGCTCGCTTTCGTCGCCCTTGAACGAGTGCACGGTCGAGAACAGCACCTGCGCCTCGCCACGCTCCCGAATCCGTTCCGCGAGCGCGCGTGCCCTTGCCCGTGCATCGCCGCGTGAGGTGACGAGCCGCAGCGCGATGCGGCTCTCGGGCCGGAGGCGTTTGCCGTACGTCTTCATCTTCTCGAAGTCGTCGTACCAGCGCAGCTCCGGATCGCTCGTCGCGCCGCGATCGCGAAACGCCGCAATCGCCTCGACGCGCTCGGCGACCCGTCGCAGACTCTGCGCGTTGCGCTCCGAGAGCGCGACCGTGCGCCCTTTCTCGGCCTCCTTTGCAGCAAGCTCCACGAGCGTGCGGTTCTCGCGCGCGAGCACGACGGTCGGCGGCGAAGCTGCCTGATCACCGGCGACGACGGTGCTCGCGCGCTCGGGATCGCCGACGATCGGCGGCAACTCCACGCGATCGCGAATCCCCATCGCCTGCACGATCAGATACGCGAGCTCGGCGATCGGCGCTCCGAAGCGGAAGCTCCGTGTCAGGTGTTCCTGCGGCAGATCCTCCAACTCGCGAAAGGCGTTGCGCGCGCCGCGGAACCCGTAGATCGACTGAAACGGGTCGCCGACGTAGATCTGCTGCGCGCGCTGCATCCGCACGGTCTTGAACATCGCCGCCGTGCAGTCTTGGCACTCGTCGTACAGGATGACGTCGTACCCGAGGTCGGGATGCCGATCGCGATGCTGTACGAGATAGAAGATCTTCGCGTACAGATCGTGGTCGGTCTCGTTGATCTCGCGGCGCTCCAGAAAGCCTCGGATGATCGTGCGCGCGAGCTCCCCGTCGGCGTCCTGCTGCGCGAACGTCGTCGCGTCGCTGAACAGGAACTCCGCGATCGACGCCTCCACGCGCGCCGCGCGCTTCCCGTTCTCGGCGCTCTCGTCGCGCACGCCGAGTGCCGTGCGGATCGCCTGCGCGTAGGGCGGGAACTCCATCCCGAAGCGAAACGCAGGCCGCATCTGCGCCAGCCGCTGCTTGGCGAACGCGTGGGCCGTCATCACGTCGACGTTCGGCGGAAACAGCCGCTGCTCGCGCGCGCGCTCGACGATCTCGCGATTGAACGCCAGGTAGAGCACGCGCCGGCTACCGCCCAGCGCGCGGCCGATCATGCGCAGCGTCGTCGTCTTCCCCGTCCCCGCATACGCGCGCACGGCAAAGCTCTCCCCACGCTGAGCACGCACCACGATCCGACGCTGCTCGCCGGTCATCTCGACCTTCACGCGAGCTCTCGAGGCGCTCATTCCGTCTTGCTGTGCGAGCTCTTCGATCCGAAGCATCTCCGCGTCGCGTGGTTCCATGGCTTGCGCACAATACGGGCACGGCCGGGAGGATCATGCACGTACCGCCGGCAGAGGTCTACCGCCAGTACCGCACCACGAGGCCGAGCACCGCGCCGGCTGCGACGAACGCCTGGTCCGGCACCCGCTTCGCGACGAGCGGCGCCGCCAGCACCGCCAGGAAGAGCACGGCCGCGAAGGCATCGACGATGACCGGGCGGCCGACGAGAAAGGTTGTCCCCGCGAGCACGCCGACGACCGCGACCGTCACGCCGCGAACGAATCCCGCGACGCGCGGGTGCGAGCCATAGCGCACGAGCAGCGGCGTCGCGACGATCGTGAGCACGATCGGAGGAAGGAAGATCCCCGCCGTGGCGGCGACCGCGCCGGAGAGACCGGCCACGACGTAGCCGACGAACGTCGCCATGATGACGACCGGACCCGGCGAGATCATCCCGATCGCCACCGCGTCGACGAACGTCCGGTCGTCCAGCCAGTGGTACTGGTCGACCACGTACGTCTTGACGAACGAGACGACGACCAAGCCGCTGCCGAAGACGAGAAAGCCGGTCTTCAGGAAGAACCAGAACAGCGCGGATGCCGTACCGCCGAACGGTGCGGCGAGCGCGAGCACCGGGGTGAGGCCGGAGGCGCGGAGCCGCGTGGGCGACGCCGGTGCGGCGGCCGTCCTCGCCGAAGCCGGCGGCGCGAACACCACGATCCCCAGCGCCCCCGCGAGCAGGAAGACCCACGTGAGCTCGCGCTGGAACGCGATCGTCAGCGCACACGCAGCGAGCGCCGCCACCCACGCCGCGACGTCGCGTCCGAGCGTCTTGCGCCCGAGCGCCCAGGTTGCACGCAGGATGAGCGCGATGACGACCGGCCCGATCCCGACGAACAGCCCGCGCGTGATTCCGGAGCCCGAGAACCGCACATAGAGCGCCGCGATCACCGAGACGATCGCGAACGGTGGGAGCCCGAACGCGACGGCAACGGCGAGCGCGCCGGGTACGCCGCGCGTGACGTAGCCGCAGTAGACCCCGAGTTGATACGCCATCGGACCCGGGCACGCGGTCGCGATCGCCAACCCGCGGTCGTACGCGGACGCGTCGAGCCAGCCGCGCCGCTCGACGAGATCTCGCCGGATGTAATTCGCGAGCGCGACGGGGCCGCCGAACCCCGCCGCACCCAAGACGAGGAAATACCGCACCAGATCGGGGACGGACGGCCGCTCCACGTCACCCCGGCTCCATCACGCGCATCAGCGGCTTCCCCCCGACGTCTTGCAGCGGAACGTAGACGCGATGCGTCGCCGGATCGACCGCGACGACGTGCGCGTGGGGTGCGAGGAACGCTTGCGCTACGCGCGTCAGGCCGCCGTTCGCGACGTCGTAGACGCTGACGATCCCCGACTCGGAGCCGACGTACAACCGGTGCACCGACGGATCGAGAGCCATCACGTCCACCCCGATCCCGACGCCGCCGGCGCCCGTCACGCGTCCGGAGCGCAAGTCCAGCCGCACCAGACGCGCGTTCTGCTGGCAGCCGACGTACACCGCGCGCGCCTCAGCGTCGACTGCGACGCTGTGCGAGAACCGGCACCCGGGGAGCGGATAGCGGCGTACGACCCTGAGCGTGGAGGGATCGATCTCGGCCAGCTCGTTCCGAGTCTGCACGCCGACGACGATGCGCCGCGAGGTGCGGTCGTACTGCGTGTTCCCCGCCTCGCCGCCCAGCGCGACCGCTCCGATGCCGCGGTCGGTCCGCGCGTCGATCACGACGTCGCGGCCGCCGCCCTCGTCCGAGACGACCACGCGCTGCGTCACGGGATCGTACGCCAGGCCGTCCGCGTCGCCGGCGGGCACGTCCGTGAGCCGTCGCCCGGTCGTGCCGTCGAGCACGACCACGCGCGACAAGCCCTGGGCCGCGGCGTACACCTTGCCGTGCGCCGCGAGGATCCCGCGCACGCTCGCGTTCGGCGCGATCGGCACCGTGAGCGTCACCCTGTCGGTCTTCACGTCGAACGCCTCGACCGTTCCGTCGCCCATGTGCGCGAGCCAAAGGATACCGCGCTCCGGGTCCATGCTCGCGTAGTCGAAACGGCTCGCGCTCCCCGTCAAGGGATACTCGCCGAGCGTGCGCAGCGGGAGCGCACCTTCCGTCGCGCCGACGCGCTCCCACACGTACGCGACCCCAAGCGCGATCAGAAGCGCCGCCGCGCCGAACGCCGCGCGTCTCACCTCGCCGCGCTCGGGCGAGAGAGCACGTCGTGCAATCCGCTCGCCACCTCCGCGGCCGAACCGACGCGCCAGAAGTGCACCACGTCGAGCGCCGCGCGCCGCGTCGACGTCGCCGTGAAGCCGTGCGACCGCAGGAGCGCGACCATCGGTTCGGCTTCAGCCTCGCGGAGAGGAAGATCGCCGTAGCCGGCGACGCGCCCGTCGCCTGCCGCCGCGACATTGATCACGTCGACACCGCTCCCGCGCGGAACGGCGATCGCGAGAACGCCGTCTGCCATCGTTCCTTTCCGTCCCATGATGCGCTCGACCTCGCGCGCGAACGGTACCGAATCGCTCGACGGCCGCCCCTGGGCGGAGATCGCCGTTCCCGTCATCGTCAGCGCGCGGCGAAGACCTTGCGCCAGCATCACCGCGTCACCTTCACCGAGGACCTCGACGAACACGGCACGCGAGCGCATGCCGTCCAGGCGATCGCCGAGCGGTGTCACGGTCATGCCTTCCGCGCGCAACGCCGTCACGGCCGTATCGCGTTCGCCCGGCAGCAAGCGCAGATCGGCGAGGAGCAGCGACTTCCCATTCGGCAGCGTTTCGAACGCCGCGTATCCGCCGACCGCACCGTTCGACCGCGGGATTCCCACGCGATAGACGTTGGCGGACGTGAGCGTCCCCGGACCGAGGGAGGCGGTGATCGCCGTGATCTCGGCGGACGTGTGCGCGGAAGCGGCGTTGCCCATCAACGCGACGCCGAGCGTCGTCACGAAAGCGACCGAGCGAACCATGGCACCTCCAGGAGTGGTACGATGACGCAGATGCTACGCAGCGTGGATGACGGGACCATGACATGAGGCTCTTGGTGGTGGAAGACGACGCCGACTTGCGTGCTTCCGTGACGACGGCGCTGCGCGAGGCCGGGCACGAGGTCGAAGCGGTCGGCGACGGGCTGTCGGCGGACGAACGGATCGCCGAAGGCGGTCTCGACGCCGTCGTGTTGGACTGGATGCTCCCGGGGATGAGCGGCCTGGACGTGTGCCGCCGCGCGCGCGAAGCGGGCTCCGACGCGGCGATCGTGATGCTCACCGCGCGTGACGACGTTCCCGACCGCGTGGAGGGTCTCGACTCCGGTGCGGACGACTACGTGGTCAAGCCGTTCGCGATCGCAGAGCTGCTCGCACGCGTGCGCTCCGTCGCGCGGCGCACCTCCGCGCAACGGAGCGCGATCTTCACGGCGGGTCCGGTGACGCTCGACGTCGCCGCACGAACCGTCACGGTGCACGGAGCGCGCATCGAGCTGAGCGCGCGCGAGTTCGACGTCCTCGAGCTGCTCATGCGGAACCGCGAGCGCGTGATGACGCGCGGCGAGATCGAGGAGCACGTCTGGGGCGCGCGTTTCACCAGCACCTCGAACGTGGTCGATGTGTTCGTGCGCCGCATCCGGCGCAAGCTCGCCGACGCGGCGGGGATCGTCGAGACGGTGCGCGGCGTCGGCTATCGACTCGGCAACGACTGAACGGCGTCAGGGTGCGAGCGGCAGCGAGAGCACGAAGCGAGCACCGCCGAGCGGGCTCTCTCCGACGCTGATCTCTCCTCCGTACGCGCGCGCGACCGCCGCGCTGAGCGCGAGCCCGATCCCGGTGCCTTCATAACGCGCCGTGCCGCGGTAGAAGCGCCGGAACACCTGCTCCCGCTCGTCTTCGGGGATGCCCGGGCCATCGTCGTCGACGCTCACGGCGACCACACCGTCCTGCCGTTCCACGGCCAGGCGCATCCGCGCGCGTGCATGTCGCGAGGCATTCAGGGCGAGGTTGTCGAGCGCGCGAGCGATCAGCTCGCCGGTCGCCTCGACGAACACCGCCTCGTCGGCGAGTTCCACGTCGACGGCGACGCGCGCCGCACGCTGCGCCTCGGCACCGACCGTCGCGACGACGTCGTTGATCTCGGTCCGTTCGTTCGTGCGCAGCACGCCTGCGTCGGCGCGCGCGAGCAACAGCAGATCCCCGATCACCGACGTCAGGAGCTTCCCCCGTCGTGCGACGCTCTCGAGCGCCGTGCGGTATTCGCCGGAGCTCCGTTCCTGCGCCAGCGTCACCTCCGCGATCGCCGTCACCGCGCCGACCGCCGTGCGCAGCTCGTGCGAGACGTCGCCGATGAACGCGCGCTCGCGCCCGAACGACGCTTCCAGCCGCTCGAGCATCGCGTCGAACGTCGCCGCAAGGCGTCCCAGCTCGTCGTCCGACCGTAGCCCCACCCGCGCGCCCATCGTTCCCGACGCCGCGATCGAGCCGGCCAGACGCGTGATGTCGGCGACCGGCCGCAGCGCACGCCGCGCGAGCAGCCAGCCCGCCAAGGCCGCGAAGGCGATCACCGGCAGAGCCGCCACGAGGAAGGCGACGCGAATCCGCCGCGCCTCCTCGACCAACGGCGCATCCGATGCGTACGCGACGGCACGGTCCTGCCCGCCGGTCACGGCGACGGCACGGTATCCGGCGACGCTGACGCCGTGCGCGAGCGCGCCGGCCGGTGCGCGCGCCAGCTCGGACGGCATCGGAGCACCGGTGCTCCCGACCGTGCGCGCGCCGCGCAGGACGACGACGCCTGCGTCGCCGGGCTGCGGCCGCAGGGGCTCCCGTCCGATCGCGCTCAGGGCATCGCGGGCGCGCGCCGTCAGCTCGGTATCGAGCGCTTCGCGCGCCTCGTGCTCGACGTTCGCGGCGGCCGCGAACGCGAAGGCGCCGAGGCCGAGCGCGAAGAGCGTGGTCCAGAGCAGCGTGATACGCCAGGTTATCCCGAGCCGCACGCCCCTATGGTAGCGCGTCAGGATGACCTGGCGATGACGCCACTACCCCGTCAGGCGAGCGCCAGGTCCCGCAGCACGTCCGGGTTCACGCACGTCTCCGGCGGCCGGCCTTGCAGCACGTTGACGATGTTGTTCACGCAGATCCGCCCCATCGCAAGGCGCGTCTCCATCGTCGCCGAGGCGATGTGCGGCACCACGATCGCGTTGTCCAGCTCCGCCAACCCCGGCGCCAGCTTCGGCTCGTCCTCGAACACGTCGAGCCCGGCGCCCCAGATCACCTTGTCGCGCAGCGCCTTCACCAGCGCGGTCTCGTCGACGATCGGTCCGCGGCTCGCGTTCACGAGCACCGCCGAGCGCTTCATCATCCCGAGCTCCCGCTCGCCGATGTAGTGCCGCGTCTCGGGCATCAGCGGGAGGTGCAGCGTGAGGAAGTCGGACTCGCGCAGCAGCGTCTCCTTGTCGACGAACCGCGCGCCCAGCTCTTTCTCGAACGCGTGATCCGGCTGCACGTCGCTGTAGATGATGGTCATGTCGAACGCCTTGGCCTTGCGCGCGACGTTCTTGCCGATCCGCCCGAGGCCCGCGATCCCGAGCGTCTTGTGATCGACGTCCTGGCCGACGAAGAACATCGGCTCCCAGCCCTTCCACTTGCCGTCGCGCACGAACTTGTCGCTCTCGGCGATGCGCCGCGCGGTCGCGAGGAGCAGCGCCATCGTGTGCGTCGCCGTCGCGTCGTCGAGCACGCCCGGCGTATTGGTGAGGATCACCTTGCGCTGTGTCGCGGCCGCCACGTCGAAGTTGTTGAACCCCACGGCGTAGTTCGCGACGATCTTGCACTGCGGCCCCGCCGCATCGAGGACCTCGCCGTCGACGGTGTCGGTCACGAGCGTGATCACGCCCGCGCGGCCCTTGACCTTCTGCTTGAGCTCCTCGCGCGTGAGCGCGCGGTCGAGGGTGTTGACCTCCACGTCACAGTGCTGCTCGAGCGCCTCGATGTTCTCGCGCGGGATCGTTCGGGTGACGTAGACGCTAGGGCGGCTCATGAGAGCGCGTTGCTTCCTTTCCGGCGGTGTGGCGAAACGCGGGCGATCGTCAAACCGAGTAGACGGAGTCGATCGCCGGCTCCAGAGATGTTCCCACCTCGCCGCGAATGACGCGCCGTCCTTCGACCTCGGCCTCGACGACGGTCTCCTCGACGACCACGCTCCCGGCCAGGGCACGCTGCGCTTGGACGCGGCGGTAGACCCACGACGTGAGCAGGGGCGTGAGGATCGCGGTGACGATCAGCGAGGCCGCGACCTGGACGGTCGCGACCGGGGCGATCGTCGCGTAATGCGGGTCGGCGAGCGCGATCGCGGCGGGGACGGCAGCGGAGTTGCCGGCGGTGCTCGAGGCCGCCGCGCCGGCGATCCCCGTACCGCCCAGCTTCTTGTCGGCGAAGATGCACGCCGCGCCGGTGCAGCACACGACGATCAGCCCGAGCAGCACGCCGGAGAGCCCGCCGTGGATCACGTTCCCCAGGTTCACCGTCTGGCCGAGCGTGAAGGCCATGAACGGGACGATGATCGGCTGGTGCTTCGCGCAGAACTCGCGCGCGCCGCGGTCGAGGTTGCCGAGGATCGCGCCGGCGAAGATCGGGGCGATCACGGAGACCATCGAGAGCCACGGGATGTTCGCGAGCCCCGCGCCGACCAGGATCACCATCGTGAGGAACGGTCCGGTCTCGATGCTCTGCGGGACGTACGTCCCCACGTCTTCCTTGTCGCCCATGACGCTGGTGAGCGCCATGAACATCCCGCCGTTGGTGTCGCCGAGCGCGACCAGCAGCGCGAGCGTGCTCAGGCCCAGGACCTCGCCGTGGAAGAAATGCGCGACGATCCCGACGGCGATCGCGATGGCGACCGCCATCTTCACCCCCATGATCCCGAAGCCGCGCTTGAGCATCCGCGGCGCGGTCTTGAGCGTCATCCGCGTCCCGACCGCGAACAGGTACATCCCGAGGACCGTCGGGTAGCCGACGTTGCTGAGCGCCTCCGTGTACCCGCCGATCTTGAGCAGATGCGGGAAGAACGTGTTGACGACCATGCCTAGGAAGAGCGGCACGACCATCAGGCCACCCGGAACGCGGTCGACGAGCTGAGAGATCTTCATGCAGCGTACCCGTATGCGGTATGCGGTGAAAGCGTCATGACCATGACGACTTTGCGTTGGAATATTCCTCCGTTTTAGAATATCACACCACGAAGCTTCTTCTTCACCTGCACATTCGTGCACGGGCTCTCCGCTTCAAATGAACAACACGAACACCTGAACGCTCGCCTCGATAAGCAACTCTGTCATGGGCCACGACCCCGACAAAAAAAGAGCCGCGCCCCACACGGGACGCGGCTCTCTTCGTTCGCGGAAGCGAAGCTGTTACTTGACGGAAACCTTCGCGCCGGCTTCCTGCAGCTTCTTGGCGATCGACTCGGCTTCGTCTTTGGGGATGCCTTCCTTGACGGCCTTGGGGGCGCTCTCGACGAACGCCTTCGCCTCGGTCAGCCCGAGCGAAGTGACTTCGCGCACGGCCTTGATGACCTTGATCTTCTCGGCGCCCGCGTCTTCGAGGACGACGTCGAATTCGGTCTTCTCGGCGGCCGGGGCGGCACCGCCCGCGGCCGGCGCGGCGGCGACGGCGACCGGCGCCGCGGCGCTCACGCCGTACTTCTCTTCGAGCTGCTTGACGAGGTCCGCGAGCTCGAGGACGGTGAGTTTGTCGATCTGTTCGATGAGTTCGGCGACTGCCATGATACCTGGATGCTCCTGTTACGCGGCGGCGGTTTGATCCGCGCTCTTCTTTTCGCGGATCGCGTTGAGGGCGCGGACAAGTCCGCTCTGGTTGCCGCTGAGGACGTAGACGAGTCCGTACAGCGGGCTGCTGAGCGACCCGACGAGTTTCGCGAGCAGCTCTTGTTTGGGGGGAAGTGCGGCGAGCGCCTGAACTTGGGCCGCATCGACGATCTTGCCGTCGATGTAGGCGGCCTTGACGTTGACGGGCTTGGTCGCGTCCGAGAACGTCTTGAGGGCCTTCGCCGGCGCAACGGGATCTTCGCCGGCGAAGACGACGCCCGTCGGACCCGCGAGGATCGCGTCGAGCTGCGAAGCCAGTTCGCTGCCCGCGGCCCGCTTGAACAACGTGTTCTTCACGACGCCGTAGGTGCTGCCGTCCTTACGGAGCTCCGTGCGGAGCTTCGAGATCTCCTCGACCGTCAGACCCGCGTAGTTCGTGAAGAATAGGTTCTTCGCGCCAGCGATGCGCTCGCGGAGTTCTTCGATCGTCGCTTCTTTTTTCGCGGTCGGCATCGTGTGCTCCGGAGGGGAAAGAAAAACGCCTCCGCCGACAGGGGCGAGGCGCACGTCTTTCGCAAAGAGGGCAGGTCTGGTTGTCGCTGACGACTTTCGTCATCCTGAGCGACCACCGTCATCCTGAGCTTGTCGAAGGATACCGTGTCCTCGGCAGGCGCACGTTCCGAGGAACGAACATTATCGACACGGAGGTCGACCTGCGGTCATTGGAGCCAACGAACCTTATATCATGTCGAGCGGCGTCGAGTCAACGGTGAGCCTCGCCCGTACGGAAGCCGCCTTCTGGTCCGCCTTCCTGCGCAACCGCAACGTCGACGCGCGCAGCGCGGACGACGGCGCCGTCTCGGTCGCCGGCGGCTACGCCCTGTGCCTGGTCGGCACGTACCTCGAGTACGCAGTCGGCGTCGGGTCGACGCGCCCGATCCGCCCCGACGACCTCGAGATCGTCCGCGACTTCTACGCCCAACGCGGCCTCCCGCCGCGCCTCGAGCTCGACGAGGCGGTCCTCGCCCGCGACCGCGCCGTCCTCACCGCCGCCGGTTACGAGGAAGATGACGTTCGTCTCGTCGTCCTGCAAGCCGCCATCGGCGCCGCGACCGTCCCCGACGGCATCACGGTCCGCACCGCGACGAACCGCCGCGCCTGGGCCGACCTCGTCGTGCGTGCCTTCGAAGACATCACCCCCGACGCCGACCACGCGCGTCTGCGGCGCAGCACCGAGGCCAATGCCGCCTCCGCCCAAGGGCTCGTGATCGCGTCGATCGACGGCGTCGACGTCGGCGCCGCCGCGGTCGGCATCACCGGGGACCTGGCGCTCCTCTATTCCGGCGCGGTCCTCTCCACGCACCGTAAGCGCGGCATCCATCGCGCCTTGACCGCCGCGCGCCTCGCCCTCGCCACCCGCCGCGGTGCGACCCGCGCCGCCCTGAAGACGACCCCGGACTCGCCGGTCATCCGCTCCGCCGCCGCCTTGGGCTTCACCCCCGCCGCCACGCGACGCCGGCTTCGAGCCCTCGACTAGCACGCCGCGCTGGGTGGAAACGGGGTAAGCGTCTTCAGGTGCTCTACGAGAGCGCCAGAGACGTGATCTCCGCCAGCGTTGCGACGACTGCGAGATCCGATTCGCTGTACGCGCGGCCGGCCTTGTGCACCACGTTCACGCTCCCGACCAGACCCGAGCGCGAACGGACCCGCGCGTGCAGGAAGCCCGTCACATCGAGATCGTTGCGGGCGAACGCGTCGAGGCGTACTCGGAGAACGTTGCGCGGGTACACCTGCGCGGTGCCGACGCGGCCTGCTTCCACGAGCTGCGGGTAAAGATGGAATTCGTCGATCTGTTCGCTCGACATCGATCGCTCGATCTCTCGCACGACCTCTCTCACGCGCTCCCCCATGGAGTCCACGGAAACGGAGGACCACTCCCATTGCCCCGCCTCGACGCGACGCATGCCGTGCGTCAGCGACGCGTCGCGGAACCACGCTGCAAGCTCTTCGCTGGCTACCGTCAGCGCTTCCAGCTCCGAGGAGGCGGCCCAGAGGCGCTTGGTCGATGAGCGAAGCACGGAGAACGCGTCGAGCACGCTCGCCCGCTCTCGTCCGAACCGCGCCGCCTCCACCTCGGGCAGCGCCAAGCGGAAGAGCGTCGCGCGCTCCTCGGGCGTCGCCATCAAGGCGTTCGCCAAGCGATCGAGCAACGCGGGTGAGCAGCGACCGGATGCGTTCGATTCCAACATCGCGTACCACACGCGGCTCACCCCGACGAGCTCCGCGACCTCTTCCTGGGTTACCGGCCTTCCGTGCCGGAACGGAAAACGCACGTACGGCCCCAGAGACCGCGCTCCGGGGTCGATGCGGCAACGCAAATCCTTGAGGAAGACGCCGAGCGTTCCCTCACCACCACTGCGCGCATCGTCGTGCGCCGCCCAGCTCCCTTCCCGCGAGGCGAATCTCGTTGGCGGCATGCGATCGCGCACGACTCACGCTGGCGTAGGAAAGGTTGCGTCAGTCCTCGGGACGCGCGTCTCGCCCGCCAGCGCCCGCTCGCCCGCGTGCTTACAGGTTTTGGCCGCCGGAGACCTCGATGCGCGTGCCGTTGATCCAGTGCCCCGCGTTCACCAGGAGCGCGGCGACGGCGGCCCCGACGTCGTCGGGTTGACCGACGCGCCCGAGCGGGATCTGGGACGTGACGCGCGCGTTGACCTCGGGGTTATCGCGAACCACCCCGCCCCCGAAGTCGGTTTCGATCGCGCCGGGCGCGACGACGTTCGCCGTGATCTTCCGATCTCCGAACTCGCGCGCCATGTACCGGGTAAGGACCTCGATCGCGCCTTTCGTCGCCCCGTACGCGGAGTTGCCGGGGAGCGAGAACCGCGCCAATCCGCTCGAGAGGTTGACGATGCTCCCTCCGTCGGCGATCGCGGGGAGCAGGGCTTGCGTGAGGAAGAACGGCGCCTTCACATTGATCGCGAACAACGCGTCGAATTGCTCTTCGGTCGTCTCCTGAAAGGGACGATTGAGGCCGATGCCGGCATTGTTGATCAAGAAGTCGAAAGTCCGGCGCCCGAACGTCTCGTCCAAAACATCCGGGAGTCGGGCGGCGAAGGCGTCGATCTGCCGCTTGTCGGAGACGTCGAGGCGCAGCATGATCGCCTTCGCGCCCGCGCGTTCGATCTCAACGGCGGCCGCCTCGGCTTCGGCTTTGTTCTCGCGGTAGGTCCCGACGATATCCGTCCCCGCTCGCGCGAGGTGCAAGGCCATGCTGCGTCCGAGCCCGCGCCCGGCGCCGGTGATGACGGCGATCTTCTTACTCATCATTATCCGTGTAGTACCCCTCGCAGCCAGCTCGCGACGTCGCGGAGCGTATCGATGCTTTGCGGAAAGCGCGCCACCGTATCCGGGAAGACGGGGAAATTGTGGTGCATCTCCGGCGCGTGAAGATGCGTCACGTCGACGCCCGCCGCGGCGAGGCGCCGCGCGTAGGCGACGCCTTCGTCGCGCAGGACGTCGTATTCGGCGGTCGCGACGAGCGTGCGCGGTAGCGCCGGGACGTTCGCGATTCGCAACGGAGCGACGTCGGGATCGTCCGGCGCGACGTGCGGCGCGTACTGCGCCCAGAACCAGCGCATGATCGCGGCCTCGAGGCCGTAACCGGTCGCGTTCTCATCATACGACGCGTGATGTGCCGACGGATGATCCGTCACGGGGTAGAGCAGCATCACGGCGCGGAGCACCGGCGTCTCGGCGGAGAGCCGATTGGCGACGACGGCCGCAAGGTTCGCACCCGCGCTGTCGCCGCCGACCGCGACGCGGCTGCGATCGCCGTCCCAGTCGCCGCAGTGCTCGAGGGTCCACAGCGTCGACGCGATCGCGTCCTTCAACGCCGCGGGAAACGGATCTTCCGGCGCGAGCCGATAGTCGACCGACACGATGTGCGCGCGCGCGGCGGCCGCGAGGAGGCGGCAAAACGGGTCGTGCGTCGCGAGGCTTCCCGCGACCCATCCGCCGCCGTGAAAATAGACGAGCGTCCCCGTGCTCTGATCAGCGTCGACGACCGGCGCGTAGACCCGAGCGCGCAGCGCCCCGATACGACGCTCGTCGACGCGGACGTCGTTCGGTAATCCGGGGATCGGCCCGCGCTGGGCGACGACCTGCTCGAGCATGTTGCGGATGAAGACCGCGCGGCTCCCGTCATCGGGGGGCGGTGCGGCACCCGCGGGGGCCTCGTGCTGCTCATGAAGCAGCTCGGCGAGCGCGGGATTGAGGGGGTGGCGCGCTAAAATAGACATCGCGTCCATATACTGGACCATTTATGGTCACTGTGTCAATATCTTTCCCGTGACCGACGCAGTGCAAAGACCCGGTCGCGGAAGGCGCCCCAAGGGCGAGGTCCGCGAGGCGATCATGAAAGCGGCGCAAGCGTTGCTGTTCGACGAGGGCTTGGGGCAGCTCACCGTCGAGCGCGTGGCAGCGCGTTCCGGCGCGAGCCGCATGACGATCCACAAGTGGTGGCCCTCGAAGGGCTCCCTCGCGTTCGATGCCTACCGCGAGGCCGTCGCGCCCGACTTGTCGTTCGACGACACGGGCGACGTCGTCGCCGACCTGCGCATGCAGCTCCACGCCTTCGTGCACCTCATGACGCGCACGCCGGCGGGACGGGTGCTGCGGGAATTGATCGGGCTGTCCCAGCTCGACGCCGACCTGCGCGCGGGGCTCGTCGAGCGCTACTCCACGCCCCGGCGTCAGCTTGCGATCGAGGCGCTACGGCGCGCGCAAGAGCGCGGACAGGTGCGCGGCGACGTCGATCCCAGCACGGTCGTCGATCAACTCTGGGGCGCGTGCTACCACCGTCTCCTGCTCTCCGATCTGCCGGTCACGACCGACTTCGCCGACGAGCTGCTCGCGAACGTGACCCGCGGCATCATGCGTCGCGCGCTTTCGCTCGGGGAAGGATGAAGCCGATGGTCAACGATCTCGGGCAGTTCGCCACGCGCATTGCCATCGGTCTGGGGATCGCTTCGCACGGCACGCAGAAGGCGTTCGGCTGGTTCGACGGCCCTGGTCCCGAGGGCTGGGCGCAATTCACCGAGAGCCTCGGTCTGAAGCCCGGCACGACTTACGGCACCATCGGGGCGGCGAACGAACTCACCGCGGGGGCGCTGATCGCGCTGGGTCTGGGCGGCCCGCTCGGCCCCGCGATCCTGATCGCGCAGATGCTCGTCGCCGCCGAAACCGTCCACCGCAAAAACGGCTTCTTCGTGCAGCAGGGCGGCCTCGAAATACCGATGCTCTACGCCGCCGCCGCGCTCGGACTCGCGTCGACCGGCTACGGCGCGCTCTCGCTCGATCGCGCTTTCGGTCTGCACGACAAGCTCCGCCACCCGATCCTCACCACGCTCGCCCTCGGCGGCGCGATCGCGGGAGCGTGCACCGTTCTCGCGCAGCGCGAACTCCCCGTCACATCCGAAGCGCCCCCGGGGTCAGGCCTCGAAACGTAATGCCGCCGGCGTCGCCGCCGTGTCGCTCAGCGATGCAGAGGGCCGCCGCGCGGTACCACCACATGCGGGCGCGGTGGCGGAACGACGGTACGGTGCGGCATCTGCTGCTGCGGCAGCGGAACGAGATACCCACGCGATGCGTCGAGCGGACGTCGCATGTGGAACGGTGCCGGTGACGCCTTCGCGGCGGGCGGCGCGGGGACGATGATCACCGGCGGCCAGACCGAGTACGGGATGAAGTAGCCGGGATAATAGCCCGGATAATAGCCGGAACCGAATCCGAACCCCGCACCGAAGCACCCGTTGGAGTAGGTCCCGCAGGTGCAGTCCCAGCTCGTGCACGGCGTCGTCCCGAGGCTTCCGACGAGCGGCGTGTACGGCCCCGGCGAATACTCGATCGTCGCATCTTCGTCTGCGACGTCGATCTCGTCCGCATCGAAGACGGTGCCGTTCGTCGTACCGCTGATCGTCACGTGCATCCCGGAGGTCAAGGGCTGGCCCGTCGGCGTGATGACCGTCCCGCGGTGCAGCATGACGTCGTCGAGGGATCCGCGCTCGTCGCGCAGCTGGAGATGGTATTTGCCGTCGAACACGGCGATCGTTCCGCTGAGCGTCGCCGCGTGCGCGGCCGTCGTCGGGGAACTTGGGGATGCGGCGAGCAGCCCGGCGCTCGCCATGATCGCGAGCATCTTCACGCATGAGGCTTCGGCCGTGCCGCACCGACGCCTACCGTTCGCCCCCCGCGCGCAGCGCAACGAGGCCCCGCGCGCGCGAGGTAGCATTTGTGTCATGGGTCGTGCGCAGGCGCGGCGGCCCCGTACCGCAACGATCCCGGCGTCGTCAACAGCTCCCCCGTCTCCAGCAGCGTCTTGAGACCGGAGAGGATCATCGGCCAGCCGCCGTACAACTCGGGGTGCGCGTCCTCGCGCAGCTGATCGTGCACGACGGTCAAGCAGCACGAGTCGGCGACCTGCTCGATCTCCCAGGTCACGCGCGAGGTCCCCTCGGCCTTCAGGTCGTCGCTCCACAGTGCGCGAAAGCTCTGCACGAGCCTGCGCGGCGGATCGACTTCGAGGTTCTCGCCCTCGAAGATCGGCGTCGGCGAATTCGGCGTGACGCCCTGATAATGCGAGCCCGCCTGCCAATCGCTCTCGACGCCCACGCCAAAGGTGTATCTGCGCCGCATCTCCGGATTCGTGATCGCCTCCCAAAGGCGCTCGGGCGTCGTCTTGATGTAGATCTCGAAGATCTTCTGCATCGTCTGGTCCTCCAAGCGGTGCTTGAGGTCGCTCAGCGTTGCGGCCCACGGTTCGGCGTACTTGCTGACCCAGCGGTCATGGATGAGCCGGATCGGGACGGCGTTCAGGAAATGCAGCTTCTCGCGCCCGGACCGCCTGGTGACCACCAGACCGGCCTCCTCGAGTACCTTGAGATGCTTCATCACGCCGAAACGCGTCATCGGCAGCCGTGCCTCCAGCGCCCCGAGCGTCTGCCCGTCCTCTTTGAAAAGCTCGTCGAGCAGACTCCGGCGCGTCGGGTCGGCGAGGGCCCGGAACACCTCGTCCATGCCCCGGATATTATGTGACCGTTAGGTCACACGTCAAGCCCCATCACGGTCGCACGTGAACGCTCCGGCGGCCAGCACGGCGGCAAGCCGGTCGGCAAGCTCCCCGTCGCGGACCCGCAAGTCTCCCAGATCCATCGCAAACGATCGCTCGAGCGCGGCCCGCACACGCGCCGGCACCGCGATATCATGACCCTCCGGCACGCGCGCGCCGGCCAGCGTCTCGTCTCTCAACCTACACCCTCACGGAAAGACGCCGGACCATTTGCTCAACCGAACAAGCCCATACCTGCCGGCAGACTCATTCTTCGCTGTCGCACCAAACTCTGAGCGAGGGACGGCTCGATGGTCGCTCGCGTCCTGGTCTCCCGGGCCTCACGATCGTTCGCATACGGCGCGCTCGCGGTCGTGCTCGCGCAGGCGCTCGCGTCCCGCGGCTTTTCGCCCGCCGCGATCGGCGTCGTCATCACGATCGCGCTGGCCTTCGGTGCCGTGTTCTCCGCGTCCAGCGGGACGCTGGTACGGGTATTCGGCACGCGAGCGACACTCGCCGCGAGCGGGATCATCATGGCGCTCGCCGCGGTGCTCCTTGCCGGGAATCTCCCCGCGATCATCCTCGCGTGCCTGCTCGGCGTCGTCAGCCCCGGCGGTCAGGACGTCGGTCCGTACGCCGCGATCGAGCAAGTCGTTCTCGCCGTTGACGCGGGCGCGCTCACACGGCGATTGTCCTGGTACAACCTCTCGGGCGCCGCGGCGCTCGCCCTGGGCGCACTGCTCGCCGCCGTGCTGCCGTTCGCCGGTGTGTTGCTCCTCTACGGGACTGCCGGGATCATCGTGACGCTCATCGCGTGCAGCCTTCCCGACGTTCTTCGTGAATCGCCGTCCGCCGCGCCGCAAAAGCTTCGCATCGGTGTCGTCGAGCGGCTCGCAGCGCTCTTCGCACTCGATGCCTTCGCGGGAGGCTTCGTCGTGCAGGCATTCCTCGCGTATTGGCTCTCGCTGCGCTTCGGTGTCGGCCCGGCAACGATCGGCCCGCTCCTGTTCGGCGCGAACACCCTGGCGGCGCTCTCGTACCTGCTCGCCGACCGCGTCGCCGCGAGGATCGGACTCCTGCGCACGATGGTCTTCACCCATCTGCCGTCCAACGTGCTGCTTTGCCTGGTGCCGTTCATGCCGACGTTGCAGCTCGCGGCGACCGTACTGCTGGCGCGGTTCGCCCTCTCGCAAATGGACGTTCCGACACGTCAGGCATATACGCTCTCGCTCGTGCCGCCGGACGATCGTGCGCGAGCCGCGGGCATCACCGCAGCCGTGCGTCCCGCGGCCGCGTCGATCGCCCCCCTCCTGACCGGCTTCGCGTTTCAGGTCGCGGCTCTCGGGCTTCCCTTCGTGCTCGCGGGCACGATCAAGATCGCGTACGACGTCGCGCTACTCGTCACGTTCCGCAACGTGCGAGCTCATCGGTGACCGAGCAACGTCTCGATCGCGAGATACGCCGTGCTGTGGGCGGCCCCGCGCGAAGAACGGCCGAGCGAAGCGAGGATGCGGTGTCCGGCGTCGAGCGTGTATGCGGCGCCGAACGTGAGCGCCGTATACGCGGGATCATCACGATCCTGGGCGCCGATCCGGTACGTCTCGGCCCCGATCATCGCTCGGCCGCCGACCGCGGCCTCGATCGTGATCCCCGTTTGCCCCCACCGCCCTGGCGATCCACCGCCGCGATTCCAGAGGCCTCCGCCTCCATAGATCGTGAACGCGCCGACCTGCTTCTGCAACCAGAGCGGGAGGAACACGGCGGCGGCTCCTTCCCCCAAATCACGCGATGGATCGCCGGTCGGTACGGAAACGATCGGATAGAGTGCGATCTGCGGACGAACCCGCCCCTCCGGGACGAACCGATACTTCAGACCGAGTTCGAGATCGCCGAGGCCGAACGTCAAGGCGCCATGCTGCGTGGAGAACGCGTTCGCGACGACGAGGCTGAGCTGCACGTTGCGCCGCGGCCCCCAATTGCCTTCGACGAACGGCAGCGCTCCGGTATGTGCGTTCGCATCGTTCGTGAGCGAATACCCGGCGTAGATCTCCCAATGCTGCGGCGCGACCGGCTCCGGATCGTCGGTGACGAACGGCGGTCCGCTTTGCGCCGGCAGGGGTAGAAGCACGCCGAGACTTGCCAAGACGATCGCGGCGAGTGCGCGCGGCATGATCCAACCCTAGCCCGCGCGGATGACGCTGCGATGACGGCGCCGTGCAAGGGATCGATCAGCCGCCCCCGGTCGACCTGGTCGACCACGGCGGCCTCGCCGAGCGTTGTGCATTATTCGGACAGTCTAACCTGAATGCAGGCTCCTATAATTCGCCCGTGGGGGCTTCCAAGCGCGCCTTGTCGGTTCTCGGTTGGCCGCCTGCCGTGGTGATGATCGTGTTCGCGACGGCGGCCGCCCTGCTGCCGAATCGCTACACCCTCTTCCCCGCCGGCCTCGGCCCCGCCATATCGATCGCGTTCTATACGCTCGTCGTCGTCACGTGGGTCGCACGTTACGTCCCCAAGCTGCACCGCCTCGAACGCTCGGCGGCGTTCACGCTCACCGGGCTGATGTCTCTGGCCGCCGTCAGCTACTTCGGCACGATCATCGGCCGCATCATCGTCGGGGGTAGCACGCTCAAAGGCGGACCGCTCCTCGAATCGGCGATCTTGGTGTGGATCCTCGCGGTCTTGACCTTCTCGCTCTGGTACTGGCTCCTCGACGACGGGCGCGACTTCTTCTTTCCGCAGGCCGAGTCCGAACGTTTCCCCGGATGGTCGCCGAACTACGTCGACTATCTGGTCCTCGCGTTCACGACGTCGACGGCCTTTAGCCCCACCGACGTCCTGCCCGCGTCGCGCCGCATGAAGCTGATCATGACGGTCCAGGCGGGCTTCTCCTTGGCGACGATCGCGATCGCCGCCGCGCGCGCGGTGAACGTGCTGGGATAGGGAGCGCGTCGCACGACGGCGCAGGAGCCGCGTCATGCGCCTCTCGCTCAAGATCCGTTTCAGCGACGAAGCCGCGCTCGGGCCGGGTAAGGTGCGGCTTCTCGAACTGATCTGCGAGACCGGTTCGATCTCGGCCGCCGGCCGCGAGCTCGGGATGGCGTACAGCCGCGCCTGGAAGCTCGTCAACGAACTCAACGCGATCTTCAAGGAGCCGCTCGTCATCGCGCAGCCCGGCGGTGTGAAGGGCGGCACCGCCGCGGTCACGCCGCTCGGCCGCGACGTCATCACGCGCTACCGCAGCATCGAGTCGGATCTGAGCGAGCACGCCGCCGCGCAGCTCGCGGCGCTGGATCGATACGTCCGGCGCTCCAAGCGGAACAGCACACAACACTGAGAAACGAGCCCGTTATCTTCCGCCAACGATAACGGTGCTCTTGTTGCGATACGATTCATCCAACCCCACGCCGCCAGATCGCACGCTCGGAGGTCATACGATGATGCTCGCACGCGTCGCGGGTCTCGCCATCGCGTGCGCACTTGGGACGAGCCTCCCGCACGACGTGGCGTCCGCGCAAGAGCCGCCACCCGCGGCCGATGTCTCCGCCGCGACGGTGAGCGGAACCGCGACCGACGCGAACGGCGCGACGCTCGCGAACGTGACGATCCAGCTCCAAGGCCCCACGACGCTCACGGCGACGACCGATCGCGCGGGGCACTACCGCTTCACCGGCGTGCGCCCCGGCGGCTACAGCGTCGCCGCGACGCGCGGCGGCTACGATCCGGCGCACGAGACGTTCTTCGTCGTCGCCGGCACGCTTCAGAACCTGAACGTCACGCTCGCCGCGGAGACGCTCTCCACGCTGCACGTGATCGGGCAGACCACCACGAATACCGGCGGCAGCCACTTCAACGCGACGGCCGCCGCGGTCGCCGACATCCCGCAGTCGACGTTCCTCGACCAAGGCCAGCAGCAAGTCTCGCGCATCCTCGACGAGACGCCGGGGATCGTGAGCGATCGCGCCTCCGCCGCGTTCCCCGGCTCGAGCGGCGCGTCGCCGGTCGCGCTCGTGAACCCGAGCATCCGCGGCGGCCTTCCGTGGGAGACCGCGACGCTCGTCGACGGCCATCCCGTCGCCGTGCAGGGCACCGGCTACTACTGGCTGCAGTCGCTCAACGCGAACGCGCTCGGCTCCGTCGAGGTCGACAAAGGGCCCGGCACCGCCGGGATCATCGACAACGGCGCGATCAACGGTGAGGTGAACTTCCGTACCCTCGACCCGACCGCAAAGCCGACCGGGATGATCACGTACGGCACCGACAACTACGGCGGCCAGTTCTCGACGTTCTTGTCGCGCGGCACGACCTCGAACGGCAGGCTCGGCTGGGTCGCGGAATACGACGTCGACGGTTCGCCGGGACCGCTGCGCAACTATCAGGCGCCGTTCTCGACCGGGATCGCGACGAACCCCGCGGGCCAGACGATCAACGGCTATCCGGTCGGCGCGAACCCGTACGGCGCCGCGCCGCCGCCCGCCGGGATCCAGAACTCGTACATCGGCTCGAAGACCTCGCTCGTCGTGTGCTGCGAACCGATCAACTCGACCTACACCAGCAAGACCGAGCTGCTCAAGCTCGTCGACAACCTCTCTTCGGCGTCGGTCCTCACCGCCACGTACCTGGGTAACCAGCTCTACACCGACCGCGACGGCTACGGCACCGAGCTGCTCCCGACGACGTTCGCGCCCGGCGCCGGCTACACCGGATCGCTGCAGCCCGGCCCGATGACGGTCACGACGGGGAGCTACTTCCCGCCGGGCGAGTACCTGAACAACGACGAGCCGATGTTCGACGTCGAGTTCCGCACCTCGCCGACCAAAAACGACACGGCACTCGCGCGCTTCTACAGCGACTCGGTCAACACGCAGCTCGGGAACGCCGAGACGGCGGCGAACCAGGTCTACACGGCGACGTTTCAGTCCGTCAGCGGGACGATGACGACGACGAAGTGCCCCAGCGGCCAGGCCACCTGTACCGTCGCGTTCAACGGCGGTCCGGCGACGATCGTGATGCCGGGGCAGTACAACTCCACCCCGGCGGTCGACCATCTCGGCGGCGCGTCGTTCGAGTACGACCACGTCACCGGTCCCAACGTCTACAGCGTCGCGTACGACGACTCGATCTCGGCGGCGAATTGGATCAAGACGACCGCGATCTACCAAGGCACGGGCTGGACGACGGCGGCGCCCGTTCCCAACTACACCGTCGGCCCGGGCGCGAACGAGCGCGAGGGGACAGCGCTCCTGCGCGCGGTCCTCAACTTCCCGCACGGCTTCTCGGCGACGCTGAGCGACTACCTCAACAGCTACGAGAACACGTTTTACGCCAACCAGCCGGCGACGGGCGCGCCGAACGGGATGATGACCTCGGTCTTCTCGCACAACGACCCGCGCCTTGGGCTCTCGTGGCGCGTGAACGACGACGTCTCGCTGCGCGCCGCCGCCGGTTCCTCGACCGCGCCGCCGTTCCTCGAGCTCTACCAGCCGACGACGGTCCCCGCCGCCGCCGGTTCGGGCGTCCTCTACTTCGGCAACGCGACGACCGCGTACTCACAGTACGTGAACAACCCGAACCTGCGCCCGGAGACCGCGTTCGGCTACGATATCGGCGGCGACTTCCGGCTCGCGCGCGATCCCGCGACCGTCATCTCGACCGACGCCTACGAGACGACCCTCTGGAACCAGTTCTTCGAGGGGATCGGCGAGAGCGGCACGACGTACACGAGCGGCGGCAAGACCGGCGAGCTGTACTACATGGAATACCAGAACCTCTCGCAGGCGCGCTATCAGGGCGTCGAGCTCTCGATCCGGCGCGATCCGCGCCTGGGCTGGGGCTTCGTCGCGCAGGGCTCGCTGCAGAAGGCGTTCCCCTACAACCTGCCGCCGGACTTCTACGGCACCGTCGACGGTCAGCGGATCGCGAACCTCGGCGTCGTCTCGGGCTCCAATTACGTCGCCTCGAACGGCAACGGCGAGAGCAACGGCTTCAACGCTTCCGCGCTCAACACGAGTACCGTCAGCATCCCGTACGCCGAGGGCTACGCCGAAGTCAGCTACCGCTTCAAACACGACGGCCGCGCCTCGCTCGGCACGACCTACGTCGGCAAGAACAACTCCTACGGCCTCCCGCCGTTCCTCGTCTCGAACGCGAGCCTGCGGTACGGGATCGGCCGCAACTCGGCGGCGCTCTTCACCGTTTACAACCTCTTCGACGTCCACAACAACGATCTGGTGATCGCGAACGGCGGGATCGCGGTCCCGCTCGCGAACGGCAACTTCGGCCTGGAGAACGCAAACGGCGTCGGGCCGGCAACCTTCAACTTCTCGGTGACCCACACGTTCGGCTACTAGGCCGGAGAAGAGTTCCTCCCCGGGGCGGTCGAAGAGCCGCCCTCGGGTGTATCAGCAAGAACGTGAGCCGGCGGTGGTTGCCATCGTCGGCGAATCCGACATCGCGGCGCGCGGCGAGATGCGCGCCGCCCTCCAGGCGGCGGCCGACAATCCGCGCGTCATCGTCGACCTCACGGCGCTGCGCTATCTCGATTCCGCGGTGATCGACGAACTGTTCCGTGCCCACACGCGCTGCGAGCGCCTCCGGGGCCGTCTGGTGATCGTCGCGCAGGACCAGCGCCTCGTGCGCCTGCTGAGCATCACCGGCCTCACCGGCCGTGTTACGATCGCCGACACGCTCGCGAACGCCTTCGCGCTGCTGCGCCCCGCCGTCGAGGACTGACGCCCCGGCTCAGGCCGGGCGGGCGTGCACCGGCGGCGGTTCGACCGCCGTCGCCGCGGGAAGCGGTGAGACGAGCACGGGGATCGGGCTCATCCGCACCAGCGCCTCGGCGACGCTCCCGATCCCGAAGAAGCTGCTGGTGCGATCGTGCGCCCCGACCGCGATCGCTCCGGCGTGGCACGTCTCGGCGCAGATGAGGAGCGCGTCGACCGGATCGCCGTGCAGGATCGCCGCGTCGCTCGCGACCCCGGCGGCCAGCGCGTAGGCGCGCGCCTGGGACATCGCGGCGGCGAGCGCCTCCGCCTGATCCTGCGCCTCGACGACGTGCGCGAAGAACACGCTCGCGCCGTCGCGCGCCGCGAGGTCGACCGCGTCCCGCGCGGCGGCGCTCGCCGCAGGCGCGCCGTCGAGGGCGACGAGGATCTGGTGGAACGGCAGCCCCGCCTCCACCCCGGCCTGCTCGTGCACGACGAACGTCGGCACGGGCGCTTCGTGCAGGACCGCGGCGGCGGTGCTGCCGAGCACGATTCGAGCGAAGCCGCGCCGGCCGTGCGTTCCCATCGCGATCGCATCGACGTTGCGCTCACGCGCGACCGCCACGATCCCCTGCGCCGCGGCGCCGTCCAGCGCGACCGTCGAGCACCGCACTCCGGCGCCGGTCACCTGCCGCTCCCCTGCCTCGAAGATCGCCCGCTGGTCCGCCTCGAGAGCCTCGAGCGCCGGCGTCGGATCGCCGCCGTACGGCGTGACGCACTCCGCGACGACCGCGGTGCGGTCGATCGCGTGCACGAGCACGATGTCCCCGTCAGGGTCGACGAGTCGCAGAGCGAGACGCAAGGCAGCCTGCGCGGACGCTGAGCCGTCCAGCGGGACGAGGATCGATCGAAAGCCGCGAATCTCCATGGGCGTACCGTAGCGCCGGCACGCGAAGAGGTGGTGAAAAACCGGATACGATCCGTTCACGGGAAGAGCAGATCGCCCGCTTACGATCCTCGCGATGGACTTGCTCGTACCCTCGCCCGGCACCGTTCGCGTCGACGGCGAGGTTTCACCGGCGCCCCCGCCGTCTCCGCGCCACTCGCACCGCCGGCTCGTGCTCCTCGCCCTTGCGCTGATCCTCATCGGCGTCGTAGCGGCGGCGGTGGTCGTGGTGAACCGCAGCCGACAGAAGATCGTCTATCAGACGGTCCCCGCCGCTCATCGGCGGCTGGTACAGTCGGTCACCGCCACGGGGACGGTCAATCCGCAAGATACGATCTCGGTCGGCTCACAGGTCTCGGGCACGATCATCGAGCTGCACGCCGACTACAACTCGCACGTGCGCCGCGGTCAGATCCTCGCGCGCATCGATCCCACCTCGTTCCAGGCCGCGGTCGATCAGGCACGCGGCGCGCTCGCGCAGTCGCAAGCCCAGCTCGCCGCGTCGCTGCGCACCCTTGATGCCGCATCGGCGACCGCGAGCGGCGCGCTCGCCACCGCGCGCGCCGGCGAAGCCTCGGCCAGCTCCGCGACGGAGACCGCCCGGGCGCAGAGCATCGCGATCGCGGCGACCGACGCCGAGGTCATGCGCACCGCAAGCGCGCTCGCGCTCGCGCGCACCACCCTCGCCCCCGACCGGCAGCTCATCGCGCAGGGCTACATCCCGCGCAGCCAGTTCGACAACGACGCGAGCGCGCTCGCTGCTGCGCAAGCCGCCGACGCGAGCGCGCGGGTCGCCGCGCGGCAGGCGCGCGCGCAAGCGGCGGCAAGCGCCTCCGGCGCGGTCGCCTCCGCGGCGCAGCGCGACGCGCAGCGCTTCGCGGGCGTCTCCGCCGGCCAGCAGCGCGCGAACGCAGCCGATCTGGTCGCAGCGCAGCGCGGCCTGATCGACACACAGCGCGCGCAGCTCGCGCAAGCCGAGTTCAACCTCTCTCGTACCGTCATCGTCTCGCCGGTCGAAGGCACGGTCGTCGCGCGCAACGTCTCGGTCGGCCAGACCGTCGCGGCGAGCTTCCAGACGCCGACCCTGTTCACGCTCGCACGTGACCTGCATAAGATGGAGGTCGACATCGCGGTCGGCGAGCCCGACGTTGGCGGCGTGCACGCCGGCCAGATCGCGCGCTTCACCGTCCTGGCGTATCCGACCCGCACCTTCACGGGCACGATCTGGATGGTGCGCCAGAACCCGACGACCGTCCAGAACGTCGTCACCTACACGACCGTCGCCTACGTCGACAACCAGGAAGCGCTCCTGCGGCCCGGGATGACCGCGAACGCCTCGATCGACATCGCCAAGGCCGATAACGGGACGGTGGTGCCGCTTCAGGCGCTCGCGTACGTCGCGCCCGGGGAGAAGGCCGCCAAGCAGACCGCCGCGCGCAGCGCGGCGCCCGGATCGATCTGGGGCGCGACGGCGACGAGCGGTACGAACGGCGCCAGCGTCGTCTCCGGTGCGCGCGCACGGCTCTACGTCCTCACGCGCGGGAAGCCGGTCGCGATCCCCGTTCGCGTGCTGCTGGTGGCGGGGACCGACGCGTCGGTCGTGAGCGAGGGCGCAGCGATCCCCGAGGGCGCGGAGATCGTCGTCGCCGACAGTACGGTCACGACGCGCACGGCGACCGCGACGACCCCGTTCAACGCCGGGATGCGCGGGGTGCGATGAACACCCCGGTCGTCGACGTCCGGGATCTGCGCAAGATCTACGATTTGGGCGAGCAGCAGCTCGCGGCGCTCGACGGCGTGACGCTGACGATCGCGCCCGGCGAGTTCGTCGTCGTCATGGGGCCGTCGGGCTCGGGGAAGTCGACGTTCATGCACATCGTCGGCTTCCTCGACCGCGCGACCTCGGGTACGTATCGATTTGCCGGGCACGACGTCACCGAGCTGAGCGCCGACGACCTCGCCGACATCCGCTGCAAGCGCCTGGGCTTCGTGTTCCAAGCCTACAACCTGCTGCCTCGCACGAGCGCAGCGGAGAACGTCGAATTGCCGATGCTCTACGCCGGCATCCCGCGCGCGCAACGCCGCAAGGCGGCGCTCGAGGCACTTGGCTTGGTCGGCCTCGCGCGCTACGGCGACCACATGCCGAACCAGCTCTCCGGCGGCCAGCAACAACGCGTCGCGATCGCACGCGCCCTGGTGAACACGCCCACGATGATTCTCGCCGACGAGCCGACGGGCGCGCTCGACTCGCGTGCCTCCGAAGAGCTGATGGTCCTGCTCGCGCGGCTCAACGAAGAGCGCGGCATCACGCTCCTGATCGTCACGCACGACGCGAACGTCGCCGCACACGGCAAACGCCTCGTCTCCTTCCGCGACGGCCGCGTCGTCGACGACCACCCCATCGAACATGCGCTGGCGGCGGCCCGATGAGCTGGACCGAAACGATCCGCCTCGCCGTGCGCGCCCTGGTGCGCAATCGCTCTCGCTCGCTGCTGACGATGCTCGGCGTCATCATCGGCGTCGCCGCCGTCGTCGTGACGGTTGCGATCGGCGCCGGCGCGCGCGCATCGGTCAGCGCGCAGATCAACGGCCTGGGCAGCAACCTGATCATCGTGATCCCCGGGAACCTCACGCAGGGCGGCGTGAACACCGGCACCGGCGCCGCCTCCACGCTGACCCCCGACGACGGCCTCGCGCTCACGAAGATCCCCGGCGTCTCGGCCGTCTCCCCCGGCGTCGTCGTCCGCGCGCAGGTCGTCTCACCGACCGCGAACTGGTCGACGCAGATCATCGGTGTCGCGCCGAGCTATCTCGCGATCCGCGACTGGCCGATCGCACGCGGCACGTTCTTCGACGACGCCGCGACCAAAGGCGTCGCGAAGGTCTGCGTCCTCGGTCAGACCGTCGCCGATAACCTCTTCCCCGGTCAGGATCCCGTCGGGCGCACCGTCATCGTGCGCGGCGTCCCGTTCACCGTCATCGGCTTACTCACGCGGCGCGGGCAGTCTGCGACCGGCCAGGACCAGGACGACACGGTGATCATCCCCTACACCTCCGCGATGAAGCGGCTCACCGGGCAGACGATGCTCGGGATCCTCTTCGTCTCCGCGCGCGACGCCGCCGACGTCCTGCCCGTGCAGAGCGCGATCGTCAGCCTCCTCGAGGCGCGTCATCGCATCGCGCAGGGCACCCCGGACGACTTCGCGATCCGCAATCTGCAGGACATCGCGAACGCCGCGTCCGGCGCCGCGATGACGATGGAGGTGCTGCTCGCGGCCGTAGCGGCGGTCTCGCTGCTCGTCGGCGGGATCGGGATCATGAACATCATGCTCGTCTCGGTCACCGAGCGCACGCGCGAGATCGGCCTGCGCCTCTCCGTCGGTGCGCGCGGCGCGGCGATCCTCCAACAGTTCCTCACCGAAGCCGTCGTCCTCTCGACCAGCGGCGGCGCGATCGGCGCGCTGCTCGGCCTCGCCGGCGCCGCCGCGATCGCAACGCTCGCCCACTGGTCCGCCGCCGTCCCGCCCGGCGCCGTCATCATCGCCGTGGCGTTCTCGGCGCTCGTCGGCATCTTCTTCGGCTACTACCCCGCCGCGAAAGCCGCGCGCCTCGACCCGATCGAAGCCCTCCGCGCCGAATAACGCTAACATGCTGAGCTGGTCGAAGCATGGGCCACGATCGCCGCCCATGCTTCGACTCGGTCACCCTTCGGCCGCGGCTACTTCAGCGACTGGATGTACGCCGCGACCTGCTGGACCTGGGCCAGGTTCAACTGCGAGGGATAGAGCTTCGGCATGATGCCGCCGCTCGGGTTCTCGATGAACGCGACGGTTTGGTCGAGGTTCTTGCGGCTCGCGATCCCGTGCAGGTTCGGGCCGACCCCGCCGCTGCCGTCGGCGCCGTGGCAGGCCGAGCAGCGCACGCTGAAGACCTGCGCGCCCGCCCCGGTGTCCGCGGCCGCCGCCGGCGCGGCCGTGCCGCCCGATGCGAACCCGCCTTTGATGTACGTCGCGATCGCCTCCACCTGCGCCTCGTTCAGCTGCGAGGGATAGAGGTGCGGCATGATGTTGCCGGCCGGGTTCTTGATGAACGCGACCGTCTGGTCTTGCGTGAGCGTGAGGTGCTGCAGGTTCGGCCCCACGCCGCCGCCGCCCGTCGCGCCGTGGCACGCCGCGCAGTGGACCGCATAGTCTTGCGCACCCGGCGCGCCACCTGTGTTCGTCGTCGCGACCGTCTCCGGCGGAGCCGCGGCGTGGTGGAACCACGGACCGGTGTACGCCAGCTCGTAGCCCGCCGTCGGCTTCGCACCGACCGTGGGGACGTCGTACAGCGTGAGCGAGAGGTTCGGCATCGGGTTGAACGCGACGGCCGTGACGTACTCTTGCAGGACCGGCTTGTCGTTGTTGTAGATCGTGCCTGGTCCCGAATCCATCCGGTCGTCGCGCACTTCGACGTGCGCCCACGACGTCGGGTTGTAATTGATCCCGAACGACCAGCCGTTGCTGTTCACCGACTCGCCGGTCGCGAACGGGTTCGCGTCCTGGCCGAACAGCTTCATCGCCGTCACCTGGAAGTTCTGCGCGACCGCGTACGAGACGAGCGCCATCTCGCGCTGGTACGGATCCTTGCCGCCGTCGAACTGCGGTCCGCCGGTGACGGGGGTCGCGCCGCCCAGGATGCCGATCCCGCCCGTGAAGCGCGAGCTCGGCTCCAGATACTGCAGCGAAGCGACGTACGTCCCGCTCTGCACGCCCGGCGTTCCCAAGAACGTCGCCGGCGCGTTGTACTCGCTGTTGAACGCATTCTCGACGCCGCCTTGATCGGTCATGTAGCCGACGGTGCCGACGAGCCCTTTCGGCCCCACCTGCGTGTAGGTTGCGCCCCAACGATCCTCGCCGACCAGAACGTCATTCTGTCCAACGGTGAGGATCTGTGGAGCGTAGCCTTGCAGCGAGACCGACGGCATGCCGAGCCACGGCGCGAAGAACGGCGTCGCGAACTTCCCGACTTGCAAACTGCCGTTGCCGTGCGAGAAGCCGTTGTAGGCGATCCACGCCTGATAGAGATCGCCGGCGGGATTGCCGTTCTCGACGATCGGCACCGCGGCGTAATAGGTCATCTTCGGCCCGAGGTAACCGCCCGAGACGAGCGCACCGAAGTACATGTAGTTCTTCGCCGCGATCGGGTTGCCGCCCGAACCCTTCGGAGGACCGGCGGTTCCGCCGTCGAGCGTGGCGAGAAAGGCAAGCGGATCGCGCGCATTCTGCTTCATCTGCGCGTGCGGATCGATGCCTTTCATGAAGTTGGTCGCCAGAATGTAGCGACCGTAGGCGTTCAAGCTCGGCGGGACGGTATGGCACGTCTCGCAGCTCACGCCGCCCTGCGCGTCGGAGAACAGCGGCAACGCGAACGCAGCCTGCGGATGCTCTCCCAACGCAAACATGCACGCTGCGAGAACGAACAGCCCACGCAGCGCACGATCAAAACGTATCACGAATAGAATGACTCTCCAACGTTTCCTAGCGACGCAGCCGTGGAGCCACCCGTACTTCATCTTCGTCACGCGCGTCGCACGACGTGGTGACGATGTCGCTATCCATGGAACTCTAACGATCGTGCAAACACGAAGTCAACAGCGACACACATCGCAACTGCGACCGAATCATCACATGCGACGTTACACGCAGCATCGTCACATGACTGAAAAAGCTCATGCGGGAAAAAGAAAAACGCGGCGAGCATCGCTCGCCGCGTTTCGCGGATTATCGCGGTTGCGCCGCGTGTGTTACGCGGTCGCGCCCGTCGGACGCACGCGCGTCGGATCGACCTTCACGCCCGGCCCCATCGTGGAGGTCAGCGTGATCGAGCGCAGATACGTGCCCTTCGCCGCCGAGGGCTTCGCACGCACGATCGCATCGAGCAGCGCGGAGAAGTTCTCCGCCAGCTGCGCTTCCTCGAACGACGCCTTGCCCAGGATCGTGTGCACGATCCCGGTCTTGTCGAGGCGGTACTCGACCTTACCCGACTTGATCTCTTTGACCGCATTGCCGATATTCGGCGTGACGGTGCCGGACTTGGGGTTCGGCATCTTCTGCGCGAGGATACGGCCCAGCTCGCGACCGATCGAGGGCATCATGTCCGGCGTCGCCACCGCGACGTCGAAGTCCGAGAACCCGCCCTTGACGCGGTCGATCAGATCCTGTTCACCGACGACGTCCGCGCCGGCCGCCTCGGCCGCCCGCGCCGCGTCGCCCTTGGCGAACGCGATCACGCGCACCGAGCGCCCCGTGCCGTGCGGCAGGTTGACGGTGCCGCGCACGTTCTGATCGGACTTCTTCGGATCGACGCCCAGGCGCACGTGGATCTCGATCGTCTCGTTGAACTTCGCGTTGGCGTTGCGCTTCACGAGCGCCGTCGCCTCGGTGGGATCGTACAGACGATCGCGGTCGAACGCGGTCTCGAGGACCTTGAAACGCTTCCCGTGGGTCTTCATCTCAGCCGACCTCCACGCCCATCGAGCGCGCGGTTCCGGCGACGATCTTCATCGCCGCGTCGATGTCGTTCGCGTTGAGGTCGGGCATCTTGGTCGTCGCGATCTCGCGGACCTGAGCCTCGGTCAGCTTGCCGACCTTCGTCTTGTGCGGCTCCTTCGAGCCGGACTCCAGACCGAGCGCACGCTTGATCAGGAACGACGCCGGCGGCGTCTTCGTGATGAACGTGAACGTACGGTCCTCGAAGACCGTGATCTCGACCGGGATGATGAACCCTTCCTGGGCCTTCGTCCGGTCGTTGTACTGCTTGCAGAAGTCCATGATGTTGAGCGAGTAGGGGCCCAACGCCGGACCGACGGGAGGCGCAGGTGTCGCCTTCCCGGCGGGAAGAGCGAGACCGATCTTCCCGACGACTTTTTTCGCCATGGTGTCCTTTCGATGGCCGCCGAGACGGCCGTCTCCCCCGCGGAGCAACCGCACCGGCCGCCGGGGTACCACGGCCGGGCGCAACGCCCTACTCTACCACACCCCGCGCCCCCATGTCATCGAGTGGCGCCGCCCGCCCTCTCGCCGTCCTCTCCCGGTCCCCGTCGACGATCCGACGCTTGCACAGAGGACCGCGCTCCCGCCATGCCAAGAAGCCGGGCCATGCGTCCGCGTGCTCTCGCGGCCGTCGCTCTCAGCGCGGCGGCGTTCTTCGTTCCCCTCACGGTCAGCGCACAGAGCCGCACGATCTCCGGGACGGTTCTCTCGCCCGACGGGAAGGCGCTCGCGGGTGCCGTGGTCCGCCTCGGGAATGCGTCCGCGAAGACCGGCGCGGACGGCCGCTTCTCCCTCGCCTGCGCGGCCGCGCAGACGACGCTGCACGCGAGCCGCGCGGGCTTCGGCGCGACCGAGGTCATCGCGGCGTGCCCCGGCACGGTGACGATCCGCCTCGCCGCGGCGACGCTCACCTCGATCGGCGGAACGAACGTCCAGAACAGCCGCGTAGCCTTCAACACGAGCGCGGGCGCGATCTCGACCGTCGATCGCGAGCGCATGGAAGACCAGGGCGACGTCCAGCTCAACCAGCTGATCGACCAGACCCCGGGCGCGGTTTCCGCGCACACCGGCACGTCGAATCCTGCCGCGCCCGGCGCGCAGACCTCGCCGAACCTGCGCGGGACGCTCGACTACGAGAAGACGACGCTGATCGACGGTCACCCGATCGCGAACGGCAGCCACGGCGACTACGTCACGACGTTTCTGACGACGTACATGCTCGACAGCGTCGAGATCGCGAAAGGCCCCGGCGCCGACGCGCCGATCGTCGTC
>DATJHK010000098.1:0-19158 GCA_035493875.1 Candidatus Limnocylindria bacterium | reverse complement strand
GCGGAAAGCACGTCGACCGCGCCGTCCTCGCCGTATCGCTACGACGTCGTTGCGCCGACGAGGGCGGCGAGCGCCTGCGATGGTTCGCATTGCAGCTCGACCATCAGCGTGTCGCGGTACTGGCGGAAATGGCGCAGGGCTGCGCCGCGGTCGCCGCTCGCGAGGTAGGCGCGGATCGCGATCTCGCGCGCCGGCTCGTCGCACGGGTCGTAGGCGATCATCTCGTGGGCGAGCGCCAGCGCCTCTTGCGGACGGTCGTTCTCGAGCGCGTGTTTCGCCAGCGCTTGCGCGACCTCGCAGCGCAGCTCGCGCAGGTGCCGTTCGGTCGGTTCGAACCACTCCCACGCCTCGATCTTCGGTGGCCGCGTCGCAAGGAGCGCGTCGTAGACCGCACGCAGCGGTGCCGCCTGGTCGTCGGCGAGCAGCTCCGAGGCGCGCAGCGTCGCGAGGCTGCGGTCGATCTCCCAGAGATCGACGCGCACGTCGTTCCCTAGGCGGTAGCCCTCGCGCGTGCGCACGACCACGTTCTCTTCGCCGACGCGCGTCTTGAGCCGGTGCAGGCAGACGTGGAAGGCGTTGCGCGCCGCGCTCTCGCCGAGATCGGGCCAGAGCATGTCGGTCAGCCGCTCGCGCGAGAGCGCTTCCCGGCGCATCGCGACCGCGGTGAGGAGGGCGTGTTCGCGCTCCGCGAGCGCGACCGGCGCGCCGTCACGAAGGACGCGGCCCGTCAGCAACTCGACCATGAGTCCCGCGCGCGGCTGCTCGACCTGGCCTCGGTAGCGGCGGACGAAGCGCTCGAGGAACAGCGCGTTCGCGTCCTGCCGCAGTGCCGCGATCGCGCGGTGCAGCTCGGGCGAGTCGATGCGCTGCGCGATCGAGGCCGCTTCCTCGCGCATCGCACGGCGGCGGCGTGGATCGAGCTCGGCGACCGCGAGCGCGGCGAGGACCTGCGTGAACGGATTGCGGTAGATCGCCGCCGCTTCGCGGGCGAGATCGGCGTGGCGCAGCGCCGCGACGGGATCGTCGCTCGCTGCGGCGGCGATCAGGTGTCCGCAGGCGACCCACTTGACGTGGTCGGCCGGCTGCGGCTCGCAGGCGTCGCCGCGCACGCAGGCGGCGAAGAAGGCGAAGCCGCGCAGCCCTTCGCGCTCGACCTCCGCCTCGAGCACGAAGCCATGCTGCGTGTAGTCGGCGTCGTCGCCGGCGAGCCAGGCGCCGAACGTCGCTTCGGCTTCGTCGAACGCAACGAAGTTGCTCAGTCCGGATCTTCGGATGTGGTCGATCGCGCGCTCGATCTTCTCGCGCTCACCGCTCCGGTCGCCGCGCACGCGCGCGACGTCGGCGGCGAGTGTGATCAGCGTCCCCGACGCCATCACGTGCATCGCGTTGACGAACGGCCAGGCGGCCTCGAAGTCTCGTTCGGCTTCTCGCAGCCGCCCCAGGCGCGCCGTCATCAGCGAGCGCAGGTAGAGCAGCCACGCGTGCATCCGCGTCGTCGGGATCTCGGGTGCGGCGATCTGCGTGCGGAAGTCGTCGACGAGGGCGAGGGCCCGTTCGAACTCGCCGACGTAGCTCATCATCAGCACGCGGAAGACGTACAGATAGATGCGCACCATCGGCGGCGCGTCGGCCGGAAGCCGCGTCCAGATACCGTCGGCTTCCGCCAGCAACGATCGCGAGTCGACGGCGAACGTGCGCAGCAGCGCAGTCGTCGCCCACAGACGGGGGAAGCGCAGGACGACGGCGCGGTCGAGCGAGGCCAGGACGCGCGAGTAGGCCAGTTCCGGAGCGGCGTCCTCGATCACCTCGACGTGCTCGAGCGCCGCCGCCGCCGCGTGCTGGTCGCCGCGCGCAAGGTGGATCTCGGCGGCGCGCTGGTACTCGCCGGCGGTCCCGTACGCCGCCGCGACCGGCGCGAGTAGCGCGTCGACGCGCGCGGGGTATCTTTCCAGCAGCGTCGTTGCGAGGAGGGGATGGACGGCGAAGGCGCCGTCACCGTCGCGCGTGACGAACGGCGAGGTCTGCCCGAAGCGCAGGAACGCCTCGAACGGCTCGTCTCCGAGAGCGAGCCGCAGGTCGCGCTCGCGCGGCTGCGGGAGCGCCGCGCAGGCGAGGAGTCCCTGCGTGACGGCCTGCGGCGCGTCGCCGAGGACCTGATCGGCGAGGTATTCGTGCAGCTCTTCGTAGGCCACGTCGTCCAGCCGCTCGAGGAGTTCCGTGAGCCGGCCTTCGTGGGCGAAGCGCGCCAGGAGCAGCACGCCGATGGGCCATCCGGCGGAGATCGCGGCGACGCGCTCGATCGTCGCGGCGTCGGTTCCGAGCGGCGCGAAGATCGCGGAGATCTCCGCGTTCCCGAACGTGAGGTCGCTCGCGCGCAGGCTCAGGATCTGATGCGGCGCGGCGAAGCGCGAGAGGTGCATCCTGAGCGACTCTCGCGAGCAGATGACGACCGTCCGTCCTTCGGGCCGCTGCGCGAGGAGCCGCGCGAGCAGATCGCGCGCACCGGCGTTCGCGATCGCGTCCTCGGCGTTTTCGAGGATGAAGTACGACGGCGTGGAGCCGAGCCGCCAGGCGCCGAGGGCGACCGCGAGGCGGTCGGCGGCCGAGGCGTGGCCCTCGCCGATCATCAGCTCGCTCTGCGAGAGGCTCGCCCTGCGCTCCGGCGTCTCGTCGGCGAGCGCGGGGATGAGCCGCCGCGCGAGGTCGACGTCGGAGATCACCCCGCGGCAGTCGCAGATTGCGACCGCGCGAGGCTTGGCAGCATCGATCAGCTGGCGAACGAACGTCGACTTCCCGAAGCCGGCGGGCGCGACCACGGAGATCAGCGCCGGTCGAGCCGCCTGGACGCGTTCGATGAGCGGCGTCCGGTGGACGTCGGGCGGCGGATCGGGTGCCAGGGTGCTGATCTGGTGGTCCATTGGCCCCTAAGAGATCAGACTTTCGTCGTTTCGCCCGAGCGCCCCCGGCGATGCAAGCCAGTACCGAGCCTCGCTTCTATTAACGGAACCTTACTTTGCACACGTCCCTGTGGAACATGTGGATGAATGCTCCACATGTGGAGGAACGGTCCTTCGCTCGGTGCGCGACTCAGCTTTGCGGGAGCCGACGCCGCTCGAAGGCGACGTTGATCGCCGCGTAGCACTCACAGGCCGCTCGTTTGAGTCCCTGGGGGTCGACGATCGTGAAGCGTCCGCGCGCGTAGCTGATGTAGCCCGCCTGCTGGAGCGCGGCCGCCGCGATGCTGACCCCCGCGCGGCGGACGCCGAGCATCGTCGCGAGGACCTCGTGCGTGAGCGCGAAATCGTCCCGGCCGATCCGGTCGTGGGTCATCAGGAGCCATCGCGCGCAGCGCTCGTTCACGTAGTGGAGGCGGTTGCATGCGATCGACTGCGCCATGACGTCGATCAGCGCGCTCAGGTAACGCTCGACCAGCTCCCGCAGCGGGCGATGGCGTGCGCACAGCTCGGCGAAGAGGGTGAACGAGACACGGTAGGCTTCCCCTGCGACCTGGCACCAGGTCAGCGAGGAGGCGGGGGTGCCGTCGAGCAGGGCCTGAGCCCCGGTGAGACCCTCCCGGCCGACCGTCACGACCTCGATCTGCGAGCCGTCGCCCAGCACGGTCACGACCGAGATGACGGCGTCGATCGGGAAGTAGATCTGGTCCACCCGGGCGCCCGGTTCGTAGATCGTGGCCCGGAGCGGGACCCGCACCCGCTCAAACGATTGCTCGACGATCTCCCGCACGCCGGAGGGAAGCGCGTCGAGGAGGTGGTTGGAAGGTGCGGTGAGCGTGGTCTTGCCTCGGAACGCGGAAAAACGAATGCGGCGCCGCCATGAATCGCGGGCGCACAGGGCTCGGTCTCCGATCGTAGCCGATGGGAACGCTCCGTGTCGGTACGGTATCAGACAGAACCGGTTCCAACTTCGCGGGTGTGAGCCGCAGGGGTGTGCAGGGACGTCCGTGCGGCGGCGGAACCTCCGGACCTAGCAGTGTGTTGAGGGGAGTGCTAAACCACGAACCGGAAAGGATTCTCGCGCGTGCGAAAACACGACGAGCTGCTCGAGTTCGATCGCCTCTTCGCACCCCGCGGTGCCCACGGGCGCTTCGAACCGAACACCGACGTCCACCTCGAGCCGGAAAGCGGCACGTTGGTGGTGCACGTCGAGCTGGCCGGCGCCGATGCCGAGTCGCTTCGGGTGGCGCTCGACGACGACTACCTGCTGATCGCCGGCGCGCGAGCGGCCCGCGACGTCTCGCGGACCGCCTCGCTGCTGCGCAAGGAGATTCAGTACGGCGAGTTCGTCAAACGCATCCACCTGCCGGTTCCCATCCGTGACGACGGCGCGAGCGCCGTCTACCGGGACGGCATCCTGACGATCCGTCTCCCGCTTTCCGATACGCAAACATTCCCGATCGTGCGGACCCAGATCCGCATGACGGTCAGAAGGACCCCAGCCTGATGGCGAAATCCCACAAGGCGCCCGAAATTCTCGGTATCCTCCCGCTCCAGGACGCGGTGCTCTTCCCGAACACCGTGATCCCGCTCGCCGTCGTGAAACGGCCGGGCATCCAGCTCGTCGAAGAGGCGCTGCGCGAAGGCAAGCAAATCGGCCTGGTCGCGCTCAAGGACAAGGAGACGGAGGACCCGGGTCCGGACGACCTGCGCCGTGTCGGCACGATCGGCACGATCCAGAAGATGCTCAAGGTTCCCGACGGTACGCTGCGCTGCATCGTCGCCGGCGGACCGGTGTTCCGCATCGACCAGTTCGTCGCGACCGAGCCGTATCTCGCGGCGACGTTCACCGAGCTGCCCGACGTCACGCGCGAGACCGAAGCGCTCGTCGCGATGCAGCGCAACCTCGGCTCGCTCTTCCAGAAGCTGTTGGGCTATCTGCCGCAGGCGCCGCGCGAGATGGAGATGGAGGTCAACAACATCTCCGATCCCAACCTGCTCTCGTACTTCGTCGCATCGACGATGCGGCTGGAGACGGCGGACCGGCAGGCGATCCTCGAGGAGCGCGACACCGGCAAGCGGCTGCGCAAGCTGACGATGCTCATCACCAAGGAACTCGAGGTGGTCGAGCTCGGGCACAAGATCCAGTCCGACATCCAGCGCGAGATGGAGAAGAACCAGCGCGAGTTCTACCTCCGCCAGCAGCTGCGTGCGATCCAGGAAGAGCTGGGCGAAGCCGATCCCCAGCAAGCCGAAGCCAACGAGCTGCGCAAGAAGATCGACGCGGCGAACATGCCCGAGGACGTCAAGAAGGCGGCCGATCGCGAGCTGGACAGGCTCTCGAAAGTCCCGACGGCGTCGCCCGAGTACAGCGTCATCCGCACGTATCTGGATTGGATCGTGCAGCTGCCGTGGAGCGTCGCCACCTCCGATCAGATCGACATCGGCAAGGCGCGTGAGATCCTCGACGAGGACCATTACGACCTCGAGAAGATCAAGGACCGCATCGTCGAGTACCTGGCCGTCGGCAAGCTCAAGAAGAAGCTGACCGGCCCGATCCTCTGCTTCGTCGGCCCGCCGGGCGTCGGGAAGACCTCGCTCGGGCAGTCGATCGCGAAGGCGATGGGCCGCAAGTTCGTGCGCCTCTCGGTCGGCGGCGTCCGTGACGAGGCCGAGATCCGCGGGCACCGGCGCACCTACATCGGTGCGATGCCGGGGACGATCGTGCGCGCGCTGCGTGACGCCGGGACGAACAACCCGGTGATGATGATCGACGAGATCGACAAGGTCGGCGGCGACTTCCGCGGCGACCCGCAGTCGGCGCTGCTCGAGGTGCTCGATCCGGAGCAGAACAACTCGTTCCGCGACCACTATCTCGATCTGCCGTTCGATCTGAGCCACGTCCTCTTCATCTGCACGGCGAACACGCTCGACTCGATCAGCGGACCGCTGCGCGACCGCATGGAGATCATCCAGCTCGCGGGATACACCGAGATGGAGAAGCTCCAGATCGCGAAGCGATACCTGATCGCCAAGCAGAAGAAGGCCAACGGGCTGCGCGACACGCAGGCCGCGATCACCGATCCCGCGCTCAAGGCGATCATCGCCGACTACACGCGCGAGGCCGGCGTGCGCAACCTCGAGCGTGAGATCGGTACGATCTTCCGCAAGGTCGCGCGGCGCGTCGCCGAGGACCCGAAGGTCAGGGCGCGCGTGAAGCCCGAGAACCTCGTCGACTACCTCTCCAAGCCGCGCTTCTACAACGAGGTGAAGCGGCGGACGGCATCGGTCGGCGTCGCGACGGGGCTTGCGTACACGCCGGTCGGCGGCGACATCCTGTTCATCGAGACGACCGCGATGCCGGGGACGGGGAAGTTCACCCTGACCGGGCAGCTCGGCGACGTGATGAAGGAGTCGGCGACCGCGGCGATCTCGTTCTTGCGCTCGCGTTCCGCGGAGCTTGGTCTACCGGACGATTGGTTCGCCAAGCACGACCTGCACATCCACATCCCGGCGGGAGCTATCCCCAAGGACGGGCCTTCGGCCGGGATCGCGATGGCGACCTCGATCGCCTCGCTCCTGACCGGCCTGAAGGTCGATCCGGAGGTCGCGATGACGGGCGAGATCACGCTCACCGGTCAGGTGCTTCCGATCGGCGGCGTCAAGGAGAAGGTGCTTGGCGCGAAGCGCGCGGGGATCAAGAAGGTCCTCTTGCCGCGACGCAACGAGATCGATCTCGAAGACGTCCCGAAGGAAGTCCGCGACACGATGGCGTTCGTGCTCGTTGACGAGCTGAGCGAGGTCTTCGCGAACGCGCTCGGCAAGCGCGTGATCACACCGGTGCTGCTCGGGGCGACCGAGCCGAAGCGCGCGAGCAACGTCGTCGCGCTGCGCCCCACGGTGAAGAACGGCCGGACCGAACGCAAACGGCCGGTTCGTAGCGGCGTCAACGCCGGACGGAAGCGCTCCTAGCCGATGAGAGGCCGCCCGCGCGACGGGCGGCCTCGTTCGCGGCGACGGACCGGGAGCGTGACGCGGACGCGGCTGCCTTCGGCATCGCGTTCGTGGACGAGCTGCGAGCCGTACGCGGCGACGAGAAACAGACCACGCGCGTTCTCGGCCTCGTCGCCCGGAAGCGCGACGGCGAGCGTGAACCCGTCGCCGCGGTCACGCACCTCGAGGACGGCATCTCCCTCGACCCATGACAGGTTCGTTTCCAACTCGCCCGGCGCGTGCCGCGCGACGTTGGCGATCAGCTCGCCGAAGATCAGCTCCGCGCCGTAGAGATCGGAGTCCGGCGTCGCGTGCGCCTCGAGATACCGGCGAAAAATTGCGCGCGCGTTTTGCGCGAGGGCGGCATCCGGGATGAAGAACCGGAATCCGGTGGCGTCCGCCCGCAACCGCCAGCCCATATGCGTCCGTGCGCTTCGCACGCGACGTCCGGTGTACCTATCGATGCATCGGACGGTACGATATCGCGCGTTGCGTCAGCGCACGATGATCGCGCCGGCCGGGCCCGCGAGCACCTCCCCGATCACTACGACGGTATCGAGGTCGGCGAGATCGTCGAGAATGCCTTGCGCGCCCGCTGGGGGGACCGCGATCAGCAACCCGCCGGAGGTCTGTGCGTCGGAGAGCGCGAGGCGCAACGCGTCGTCGACGCCGCCCGCGTAGTGCGCGAAGTGCGCGTGCTCGGCGAGATTGTCTTTGCTTCCGCCGGGCACGGCGCCGCGCTCGATGAGTTCGAGGACGCCGGGGAAGAGCGGGACGCGGTGCGCGTCGATCGCGAGCGCGACGTTCGAGGCGCGCGCCATCTCGCCGCCGTGTCCGACCAGACCGAAGCCGGTGATGTCGGTCGCCGCGTGCGCACCGTGCGCGACCATCGCAGCCGCCGCACGATCGTTCAGCCGTGTCATCTGCGCGATCGCGGGCAGCATTGCTTCCTCGCCGATCAGGTCGCGCTTGCGAGCGGTGGCGAGGATACCCGTCCCGACGGGTTTGGAGAGGAGCAGCAGGTCGCCGGGACGGGCTCCGGCATGGGTAACGATCGCGTCCGGACGAATGGTTCCCGTAACGGCCAATCCGTACTTCGGCTCGTCGTCTTTGACGGTGTGCCCGCCGAGAATCGTGACGCCCGCCTCACGCGCGACGGCGGCGCCGCCCTCCAGGATCCGCGCCAGCACGTCGGTGCCCAGCTCTTCGACCGGGAACGCCGCGATGTTCAACGCGGTCAACGGCTTGCCGCCCATCGCGTATACGTCGCTCAGTGCATTCGCCGCCGCGATGCGTCCGAAATCGTACGGATCGTCGACGATGGGCGTGAAGAAGTCGACGGTCTGGACGAGCGCAAGATCGTCGGTGAGGCGGTACACGCCGGCATCGTCGCCGGTCGCAAAGCCGACCAGCATGTTCGGATCCGTCGCGGGAGGCAAGCGGCGCAGGACCTGCGCCAGATCGGCCGAGCCGACTTTACTCGCTCAACCCGCGCAGGACGAATATGCCGTGAGGCGGACGCGGCGGCCGGGGGACTCCATCGCGGCCGAATACAACATTGTCGGAACGAACGCCCGCCCCGGAGAGACCGTGTCGAAGAGCCTGCTGCTGATCCCTGGTCCCGTGACCGTCGCCGAGACGGTCCTCAACGCGACCGCGCGACCGATGATCGATCACCGCGGTCCCGAGTTCAAAGCGATCCTCGACCGCGTCTCGACGAAGATGAAGCCGCTCTTCGGCACGGAGCAGGCCGAGGTGCTGATCCTCGGCGGTTCGGGGACCGGCGGGCTCGAAGCCTCGGTCGCCAACATGTTCGGACCGGGCGACTACCTGCTCGCGTGCCCGATCGGCGTCTTCGGCCAGCGGCTGATCGCGATCGCGCGGGAGTTCGGCGCCGAGGTCGAGGTCCTCGAGACGGCGTGGGGCAGCGCGGTCGATGCGAAGGCGCTGCGCGCGCGGCTCGCGGCCGACACCGAGAAGAAGATCACCGGGATCCTGCTCACCCACAACGAGACCTCGACCGGCTCGCAGAACGACATGGCCGCGCTCGCCGAGGCGATCCGCGGTCACGGCGCGTACGTCGTCGTCGACTCGGTGAGCGCGCTCGGCGCCGCGCCGTTCGAGATGGACGCATGGGGCTTCGACGTCGTCGTCACGGCCTCGCAGAAGGCGCTCGCGGTGCCGCCCGGGATCGTGATGGTCGCCGTCGCGCCGCGCGCGTGGGCGAAGATGGACGTCAACACCGCGCCGCGCTTCTACTTCGATTTGAAGAAGGCGCGCGAGTTCGCGGCGCTCGGGCAGACGCCGTTCACGCCGCCGGTTTCGATCGTCTACGGGCTCGATGCCGCCCTCGATGAGTTCGAGCGCGTCGGGGCGCGTGCGGTGCAGGAACGGCACGAGCGGTACGCGGCGGCGATCCGCGCGTGCGCCGAGGCGCTCGGGCTCGAAGTCTACTCGCGCGAGAACGCGCACTCGGTGACGGTCGTCGCGATCAACGTTCCCGAGACGATCGGCGCCGACGCGGTCCGCAAGGCGCTGCGCGAGCAGCGCGGGATCGTCATCGGCGGCGGACAGGGCGCGCTCAAGGGGAAGATCATCCGCATCGGCACGATGGGCGATCTCACCCAGACCGACATCCTGGGCGCGCTCGGCGCACTCGAGATCGCGCTGCTCGAAGCGGGCGCGCCGGTCAAGGCCGGGGTCGGCGTCCAGGCGGCGCTCGGCGTCTTCCTCGCCGCGCAGCAGCACGCCGCGGTCTGAGCGCTAGACGCCGATTCCGCGCAGCTCGGAGACCTCGCGCAGCGCCTCGATCACCGAGGCGAGGTGCTCGCGCATCGCGCTTTCCGCGCGCGCGGGGTCGTGCGCCGCGATCGCCTCGACGATCGCTTCATGCTGCGGGAGCGAGATCGCCATACGGCGCGGGAGCAGCGCGACGCTGAACTGGTGGCGCACGTTCAGCCGAGCGAGCCGCGTGAGGATCTCGCCGGCGGTGCGCTGCTTCGCGAACTCGGCGATCCGCTCGTGGAGACGCGCGTTGAGCGTGGAGTAGCGCGGCACTTCGCCGTTCGCGACGCACGCCGCCATCTCGCGCGTCAGCTCGCGCAGCGCGGCGATCTCTTCATCATCCGCAAGCTCGGCGGCTTTCGCCGCGCAGAGCCCTTCGACGACCATCCGCACCTCGGAGATCTCGATCGCCTCGCGCAGCGTGATCGCGCGGACGCGCGCGCCGCGATTGCGCTCGTGCTCGATGAGCCCTTCCTTCGCGAGCACGAGCAACGCCGCGCGCACGACGGGGCGCTTGGTGTCGTACCGTGCCGCGATCGCCGCCTCGACGAGGTGCTCGTTGGGCTGAAAGGCGCCGGTGGCGATGTCGGAACGGAGCAGCGCGACGACCGCGTCAACGTCGCGCGTCGGCGATTCGGCGACCGCCGTCGTCCCGCTCGGCTCGCTCCTCGGCGAGGGCATAGCGCGAGTGTACGCAGCGGTCGCTCCGTTTGTCAACGCACGGCGGAACGCTCGCCGTATGCACGCAGCGCACCGCCGGCGAGCAGCAGTCCGCGTTCGCTCGCCGTCAGCATCACACCGAGCCGCAGCTCCGCACCGTCGTCGCCGCGCGCGGCGACGTGCTCGTCGCCCGCGGCGATCGCCTCGCGCAGTCGCTCGATGCGCCAGCGCGCGCCGCTGCGCACGCGCGCATCCTGGGGAAGCACCAGCGGAACGACGCCCTGCGCGATCAGGTTCGCGCGATGGATCCGCGCGAAGCTCTTCGCCGCGATCGCGCGCACGCCAAGCTCCACCGGCACGATCGCGGCGATCTCGCGCGAGGACCCTTGCCCGTAGTTGTGGCCGCCGACGATGAAGCCACCGCCCGCCGCGCGGGCGCGGTCGTGGAAGGTCGGATCGAAGCGCCGGAACATCGTCTTCGCGCACTCCGGCGCGTTGGCCCAGATCGCCATCGCGAGCGCGCCGTCGGGCGCCATGTCGCCCGTCGAGACGTCGTCGGGGACGACGATCAGCACTTCACCTGCGAGCGTCGAGGGTACCGGACGCGTCTTCGGCGGGTCGACGATGTTCGGCCCGCGCACGATGCGCACCGCGCCGCCGTCGGCGGGCGGGACGATCACGTGCCGGTCGTCGAGCGGGAGCCTCGCCGGCGCCGGACGGCGCGGCGGCGGCGTCGCGCCGAGGGTGCGCGGATCGGTGATCACGCCGCGCAACGCGCTCGCCGCGGCGGTCTGCGGCGAGCTGAGGTAGACGCGGTCGGCGGCGGTCCCGCTGCGGCCGGGGAAGTTGCGGTTGAACGTACGCACGGACGCGGCGCCGGCCGGCGGCGCCTGTCCCATCCCGACGCACGGGCCGCAGACGGGTTCGAGCATCCGGACTCCGGCGGCGATCAGGTCGGCGTAGACGCCGCTGCTCGCGATGGTGCTGAGGATTTGCCGCGACCCCGGCGTGACGGTGCATTCCAGATCGGGTGCGACGACGGCGTCGCGCAATACCGCCGCGACGATCGCGAGATCGTCGTACGACGAGTTGACCGACGAGCCCACGCAAACTTGTGCGACCGCTTCGCCGGCGACCTCGGCAACGGGGACGACGTCGGCGGGCGAGGAGGGACGCGCGATCAGCGGGACGAGCGCGTTCAGGTCGATCACGATCTCGTCGTCGTAGCGCGCGCCGTCGTCGGCGGCGAGCGGACGCCACGCGTCGGCGCGGCCCTGCGCGGCGAGCCACGCGCGCGTCGCTTCGTCGCTCGGGAAGACGGCGCTCGTCGCGCCGGTCTCGGTGATCATGTTCGCGATCGTCGCGCGCTCGGTGAGGGAAAGCGCGCGCACCCCCTCGCCGGCGAACTCGAAGATCGTGCCCGTTCCGCCGCGCACGCCGGTGCGGCGCAGCAACTCGAGGATCACGTCCTTCGCGCCGACCCACGGCGGAAGCGCGCCGCGCAGCGCGACGCGCACGATGCGCTGCGGGCCGAGCACAATGCCGTCACCCGCCATCGCGAGCGCGACGTCGAGGCCGCCCAGGCCGATCGCGAGCATCCCGAGCGCCCCGGCGGTCGGCGTGTGCGAGTCGGCGCCGGCAAGGAGCTGCCCCGGGACGCCGAAGCGCTCGAGGTGGACGTAGTGCGAGATCCCGTTGCCTGGCCGCGAGTGCAGCAGACCGTAGCGCGCGGAGAAACTCTGCAGGTAGCGATGGTCGTCCATGTTCCGCTCGTCGATCTGCAGCACGTTGTGGTCGACGTACATGACCGCGAGCGGAACCGCGACGCGCGGGACGCCGAGCTGCTCGAACTGCAGCGCGCACATCACCCCGGTCGCGTCCTCGATCAACACTTGGTCGACCGCGAGCCGCAGGGTCCCCTCGCCGTCGCGCTCCCGCACGTGCGCGTCGAGTAGCTGCTGGGTCAGATGACGGGCCACGATGACGTCTTCCTCGATCCGGTGGAGCCGCGGACGGCCGCGGCGTTCGCGTTACGGTTGGCGGCGGCGGGGATCGTGCCGAACGATGCGACCGCTCTGCGGGCGTTCGCGGATGCGCTCGGCGCGCGTCTCGCCGCGGCAGCGCAGGCGCACGGCTGGGTCGCCGAGCCGCCGTTCCCCGGTGCGACGCGGGGGCTGGAGACGATCGGCGAGACGCTGCGGCTGACGTTCGCCGTACGGCTTCGCGCGCCGAGCGGTGAAACGCTCGGCGTCGCGTTCACCACGCTGGTCGGCGGACGCCGGCCCGAGATCGGCGTCGCTCCCGCGCATACGCCGATCCCCCAGGACTGGGCGTAGCGCCCCGCCGTCTACGCGACGGCGCGGGCGCGCTGTACGCTGGCGATCATCGCCGAGTTGACGAGATACTGCCGCGCCAGCTCCGGCGTCGCGGCGGTGTGCATCAGCTCCTCGAAGTGGCGGCGGCGTACCTCGGGATCGCGCTCCTCGAGGGTGCGCTTGTTGCGAATCGACATCGCCTGCACGTGATCGGTCGTCGCCAGACGCCGCTGGCGCGTGTAGAGATCGAGCAGCTCGGGCTTCGCCTCGCCGCGCCACACCGCGCCGAGCTTCTCGACGAGGTTCGTCGCGTCGTGGATCCCGCTGTTGAGGCCGAACGCGCCGAGCGGGTTGTTGATGTGCGCCGCGTCGCCCGCGAGCACGATGCGCCCGATGCGGAAGTCCTTCGCGACGCGCTGGTGGACGCGATAGAAGCTGCGGTACGAGACCGGATAGGTGCCGCTCTTCGGCTGGAACGCCTGCAGCCGCGCTTCGAGCGCGTCCGGCGCCGTGAGCTCGTCGTGCGGGATGCTGGTGTCGACGGGAAACGCGAGGCGCCAGATCCCCGGCGACCCGTCACCGGGCATCTTGAAGATCGCGACCCACTCGTCGGGATCGGCGAGGTACGCGTTCATCGCGTAGCCGTGCTGCCCCAGATCGTAGGGCGTGCTGACGACGAAGAACTCTTCGGGCCAGGTGAAGCCCTCGAACTCGACCGCGCTCGCCTTGCGCACCGCGCTGCGGCCGCCGTCGGCGCCGACGAGCCAGCGCGCTTCGAGCTGCTCTTGCTCGCCGTTCGACTCGACGGTCACGACGACGCGCTCGTCGTCCTGCGCCGCGTTGACGAACTGCGTCGAGAAGCGGATCTCCGCGCTCGGCTCCTCGCGCAGGAGATCGAGGATGATCGGGGTGAGCCGATGCTGCTCGAGGTGCAGGCGGTACGGATACGGCGTGAGGTCGGCGAGCAGCCTGAGATCGAAGTTCGCGACCAAGTCCTTGTTCTTTCGGTCGCGGATCTGCCACCGGCGGACCTTGATCCCGGTCTCGTGCATCCGGTCGGTGATCCCGTACGGCGCCATCATCTCGAGCGTCGGCGGGTGGAACGATCCGGCGCGCAGGTCGATCGTCAGCCCCGGCTCCTGCTCGATGAGCAGGATCGGGACGCCTTGCCGCGCGAGGCCGAGCGCGGTCAGCAGGCCGACCGGGCCGGCGCCCGCGACGATGACGCGTTCGCGGCTCATCGCGCGCTGTTCGCGAGTACCGGCGCGGTGGCGGCGGCGCGACACTCCACGCGCATCGCGCCGATGCGGTCCATCTCCGCGGTCATCACGTCGCCGGCTTTGACCGGCGCGACGCCTTCCGGCGTCCCGGTGTAGATCACGTCGCCCGGATAGAGGGTGTACCACTCCGAGGCCCACACGATCAGATGGCGCACGTCGCGCAGCAGCATGTTCGTGTTCGCCTGCTGGCGGATCTCGCCGTTGACCTTGAGCCAGAAGTTCAGGTTGTCGGGATCGGCGATCTCGTCGGCGGTGACGAGCCACGGGCCGAGCACGCTGTAGCTGTCGATCGACTTACGCATGCTGCGGTCTTCCGTCCCGCGGATCGACATGTCCAGACCCATCGCGTAGCCCGCGACGACGTCGAGCGCGTTCTCGCGCGTGAGGTTCGCGCAGGTCTCGCCGATCACGAGCGCGAGCTCGATCTCGTGATCGGTGCGACGCTCGGGGAAGCGCACGGCGACGCCCTCGCCGACGCCGACCAGCGAGCTCGTCGCCTTGAGGAAGAGGCCGGCTTGGTCGATGCGCGCGACCGCGTGGTTGAACGTGATCCCCTTGTCGGCCTCGGCTTCGTCGATGTGCGCCTGGTAGTTGACCGGCGCCGCGATCAGCTTCGTCGGCGTCGCGACGGGGCTGAGCAGGACGGCGTCGTCGACGCGCGCCACCGGCGCGCCGAGGTCGGCGCCGTCGACGGCGCGCGCGATCTGCGGGAGAGCCGCGACGTACGCGTCGCCGCGCTTCACCCGCGGCTGCTGCGCGACGACGCGGTCGGCGAGCGCGCTGACGTCGTAGATCGCACCGTCGCGCACGAGGCCGAAGCGCTCGTCCGCAAAGCGACAGAATTTCATCGGGTCGAGCTATGCCTTTCCGTGGTCAGCGCGATACGCGCCGATCCCCTTCACCAGGGGCCGGTCGTCGAAGCGAAAGAGGAACGCGCGCTGGGTGGTGGTGTTCTCGTGGACCGCCGTCGTCCACGCCGGGACGACGAACGAGTCGCCTTGCTTCCAGGTCAGCTCCGTACCATCGACCACGGTGCGGCCCGCGCCTTCGTAGACGTGGTAGACGGCGCTGGCGGTCTCGCGCAGCGGCGCGGTGCGCGCGCCGGCGTCGAGCCGGCACGCGGACGCGCCGATCGTCGCCGAGATCTCGCCGCCGTGCTCGCGGTGCTTGTAGCGCGCTTCGGCCGTCGGACCCTCGACGCGTGCGAGCTCTTGCGCGATCTCCGCCCACGGGTAGCGGCGGATCGAGGGGCCCTCGCGGCGCGCCGACGGGTAGCGCGGCTCGGGATAGTGGTCGGTGAAGTTCGCCGGGATCGTCTTCCAGATCGGCAGGTCGAGGCCGTCGAGCCAGATCATCGGCTTGTCGCTCTCGTTGCCGTGGTCGTGCCACTCCCACGCCGGCGTGAGCACCATGTCGCCGCGCTCCATCACGACCTTCTCGCCTTCGACCGCGGTGAACGCGTTCGCGCCCTCGACGATGAAGCGCAGCGCGAACGGCGTGTGCCGGTGGGCGCGCGCGACCTCGCCGGGGAGGATCGTCTGGTAGCCCGCGTAGAGCGTGTCGGTCGCGTACGGCGCCTCGAGCCCCGGGTTACAGAGCATGAAGACACGGCGCTCGGCATCTTCCGTCCCAACGAGCCGTGCGGCGCGTTCGCAGAACGGGCGAATCCGCTCGTACCGCCAAACGTGGGGGACGGCTTTCGCGACGGGTTCGGGCGGCGAGAGCTCCCCGAGCACCGGCCAAAGCGGTTTGGCGTTCTCGGCGACGGCTTCGTCGAAGAGCGTAGCGAGCGAGTCGGTTGCTGCTGTCGTCACGGAAGGTGCTCCATCGAAGAAACTGAACGCGTTCAGTTTTCGCAGTATACGAGCCGATGAAGAACAGTGTCAAGGACGCCGACGTGATGCGAAAAGTCCCTTCGCCGGAACCGGCGGCGCCGATCGGCTTGCGCGAGCGAGGCAAGCAGGAGCGCCGTGCGCGGATCAGCCGCGCCGTGCGCGAGGTGTTCCGCAGCAAGGGATACGAGGCGGCGACGATCCGCGAGATCGCCGCGCGCGCCGGCGTCGCGAGCGGGACGATCTTTCTGTACGCGCGAGACAAGCGCGAGCTGCTGTTGATGATGGTGAACGACGACCTCGAGCATCTCACCGAGGAGTCGTTCCGGCACATCCCCGCGCAGGCACCGCTGCTTGACCAATTGCTCGCGATCTTCGCGCCGCGCTACGCGTACTGGGCCACCGATCCGAAGCTCGCGACGCAGGCGCTCTACGCGACGATCTCGGCGCGCGCCGAAGAAGAGGCCGCCGAGACGACGCGCTTCCATCGCCGTCGGCACAGCATTTTGGGCAAGCTCATCGAGCTGCTGGAGGAGAGGCAGCGCAGCGGCGCGCTCGCGCCGGCGCTCGACGCGCCGACGAGTGCATGGGTGATCATGTCGATCTACCTCGCGGCGATCCGCCTGTGGCTTGCCGACGAGCACCCGCAGCCCGACGCCGGCGTCGCGACGCTGCGCGCGCTCCTGCGCCGAGCGATCACCGGCTTCGGGGCCGCGCCGAGCGAGATCGCGGGCGATTCCTGAGCGTTCTTCACGAACGCACCGCGAAACACTCATGAATCGGCGCAAGCGGACGCGCCGCGCTCGCTGAACTTCACCGAGTGAAATTCGGATTCTTCCATCTCATGCCGTACACCGAGTTCCAAGGCGGCGGCGAGGGATGGCCGGTCCCCAATCGGGACTTCGATCCTCGCCGCGCCGAGGAGCACTTCCGCACCTACGTCGACACGATGGCCTACGCGGAGGAGTGCGGCTTCGACTGGATCGGGTGCAACGAGCACCACTTCAGCCCGTACGGGCTGATGGCGAACCCCAACATCATCGGCGGCGCGCTCGCGTACCGCACGAAGAGTGCGTCGATCGCGATCTGCGGCAACTTGATCCCGCTGAACAACCCGATCCGCGTCGCCGAAGAGTACGCGATGCTCGACTGCATGACCGGCGGACGCTTCGTCGCCGGGCTCATGCGCGGGATCCCGCACGAGTACATCTCGTACAACATCCCGCCCTCGGAGTCGTGGGAGCGCCAGCGCGAGGCGATCCAGCTGATCCTCAAAGCCTGGACCGAACCCGAGCCGTTCGGCTGGGAGGGGAAGCACTTCCAGTTCCGCCAGGTCTCGATCTGGCCGAAGCCCTATCAGCGCCCGCATCCGCGGTTGATCGTCTCGGCAACCTCGATCGACTCGGCGAAGTTCGCCGCCGAGGTCGGCGCGACGATGGGGATGGTGCTGATCTCGGACCTCGAGACGACGAAGGACCTGATCCGGGTCTACCGCGAGACCGCGCGCGCGAACGGCTGGGAGCCGACCGCCGACAACATCCTGATCGGGATGCACTGCTGCATCGCCGAGAACTCCGAGGACGCGAAGGAAGCGCTGCGCGTCGGGCATGATTACTTTCAGAACACGCTGCTCGCCGCGGTGCGCAACGCGCAGCGGATCGTGCTGCAGCAGACGCGCTACCACAAGGACGACGAAAACCGTGACCGCTGGCAGAAACGGCTCACGCAGCGCGCGGGACAGACGCTCGAAGAGTCGATCGCGGCGGGGACGACGCTCTGCGGCGACCCCGGGGAGGTCGTCGAGCAGATCCGGCGCGTCCATCGCGAGCTCGGCCACGGGATCTTCAACTTCACGATGAAGGTCGGGACGGTTCCCGACGAGGTCGTGCTGCGCGGGATGGAGCTCTTCCGCGATCGCGTGCTCCCGCACGTGCGCGATCTGGGCACCACCGAGGAGAAGGCATGGAACGCAGTCAGCGCACGATAACGCTCGCGAGCGGCGAGCTGCCGTACACCGTCGTCGGCGAAGGCCGGCCCGTGCTGTATCTCCATCCCGCCGGCGGCGTGCGCTGGACGCCGGTGCTGGAACGCTTGGCGGAATCGCACCAGCTCTTCATCCCCGTGCTGCCGGGCTACGACGGAACGCTGTTCCACGACGGCGTCGACTCCGTGCCCGCGCTCGCGAAGATGATCGGCGAGTTCGTCGACGCGGCGATCGGCGTGAACTGCGATGTGATCGGGCACTCCTTCGGCGGCTGGGTCGCGACGTGGCTCGCGGTGGAGCGCCCCGATCGTGTGGAGCACCTGGTCCTGGAATGTGCCGCCGGTTTCCGGCCTGCGCTCCCGAACGGGGTGCCCAGCGACCCCGCGGCGCTGCGCGCGATGCTGTTCGCGCACCCCGAGAAGCTGACGGGCGAAGAGAAGCCGCCCGAGGTCGAGGCGGGAAACCGCACCGCGACGATGCACTACCGCGGCCCCGTCCTCGGCGTCGACGACGCGCTCGTCGCGCGCCTCGGCGAGATCGAGAACCTCACCCTGATCGTGCACGGAACCGAAGACCGCCGCATCCCCGCAGCCAGCTCGCAGCTGCTCCGGCGCGAGATCAAGCACGCGTATCTCGTCTACATCTGGGACGCGGGCCACGCGATCGAGATCGATCAGCCCGAACGCCTCTTCGATGTCGTCGACTCGTTCCTCAAGCGATCCGAGGCGTTCATCGTAAACTGGGGCACCACCGCGATCCCGCTATCGTCGTGACCCGCCCGCGTACGTAGTGTCATGGGGCGAGCGTGGTGTGTCATGCTGAGCTTGTCGAAGCACGGGCGTGCCGACTGACTTCGCGGTAACCCTGGTCGACGCCGTCACCGCCGACAACGTCCGCCTGAGCGGCGCGTTCTTGCCGGCGCATCCCCAAGCGGAGCGCTTCCCCGCGTTCGACGCCGTGCTGATGATGCACGGCGTCGGCGGCAATTTCGCCGAACCGTTCTTCCGCTTCTTCGCCGAAGAGCTGTCCGCGCGCGGCTGCGCGACGCTGCGCGCGAACAACCGCGGCCACGACATCGTCAGCCGCAGCGGAAGCCCGGCGCAGCCGTATCTCGGCGCCGCGTACGAACGCATCGCCGACTGCGTTCTCGACTGGCGCGCCTGGACCGACGTCCTGGCCGAACGCGGCTACCGCCGCATCCTCCTCTTCGGACACAGCCTGGGCGCGGTGAAATCGGCCTGGTATCTCGCGCACGAACGCGACACGCGGATCACGGCCTGCGTGCTCGCCTCACCGCCGCGCTTCACCTACACCGGATGGATGGCCTCGCCGCTCGCCGACACCTTCGCCGCGCAC
>DATJHK010000097.1:0-16710 GCA_035493875.1 Candidatus Limnocylindria bacterium | reverse complement strand
ACCACCGCGCTCGAACGGCTGCGCGGTGCGCTCGGGAGCGTCGCGCGCGCCTCGCGCAGCGTCGCGCTGGCCGGCGATCAGGCCTCGGCCTCCGTCGCGCAGGCCTCGAACGCGGTCGAGACGATCGCACGTAACGTCGATCGCGTCGCCGACGGCGCACGCGACCAAGCGGGGAAGATCGCGCAGGCCAGTACGGCGATCGAACAACTTGCCGGGGCGTCCGCCGCGATCGCGGAGGGCGCGAACGCGCAGGCGACGGCGATTCAGGACGCGGCGCTGGCGATCGAGGCGCTCGACCGCGAGATCAGCAGCCTCTCGGAGTCGGGCGCCGCGCTCGCCGCGGCGGCGCGCAGCGCATCGAGTGAGGCGACCGCCGGCGGCGAGGCGGTCACGGCAACGCGCAAGGCGATGGGCGAGCTCGGCGAGGTCTCGCAGAAGGCCGCCGGCGCGATGGTCGCGCTCGAGCAGCGCTCGAGTGCCGTCGGCGAGATCGTCTCGACGATCGAGGAGATCGCCGACCAGACGAACCTGCTCGCGCTGAACGCCGCGATCGAGGCGGCGCGCGCCGGCGAGCACGGCCGCGGTTTCGCCGTCGTCGCGGACGAAGTCCGCAAGCTCGCCGAGCGGAGCACGAGCGCGACCAGGCAGATCTCCGAGATCCTCTCGGCGATCCGGCGCGAGACACTGACCGCCGCCGAAGCAATGCGCGGCTCCAGTTCCTCGATGGCCGACGGGATCGCGGTCGCCGAGCGCGCGTCGCGCGCGCTCTCGGTCCTCGCCGAGGCGATCCGCACGACGGCCGGATTCGCCGACGACCTCGCCCTGCGCGCCGGCGCGATGCGCGACGCGTCGACGACCGTCACGGAGAACATCGCCAGCGTCGCGGCGGCGATCGGCGAGAACGCCTCGGCGGCGGGACAGATGCGGCTGACGACGCGCGGCGTCACCGAGGTGATGCTCCCCGTCGCGCGGACCGCCGAGGAGCAGTCGCACGCCTCGCAGAGCGCCGCAGCCTCGACCAGCGAGCTCGCCGCGGGCGTCCAGGAGATCGACGCCACGGCGCGCGCGCTGCGCGATCAGACCGAGGCGCTCGACGCCCTTGTCGAGCAGTTCAAGCTCGACGAGGCACTCGCACCCCCCGAAACTCCCCTGGCCCTAGCGGGCTGACGCTCTGGCCGAGAGGTAAACAAGGCGGCGATCGGGGTCGATATTCCCAGATATGAAGCTCCGGATCGCCGCCCAGCTCGCCGCCGGCCTCGCCGTGCCGATCGTCGCCTTGGCGATCGTCGTGACCGCGACGTCGCTCACCTTCGGGAAGTTCGAAGCGCTCAAGAGCGACGTCATCGCGAAGACCCAGTTCCACGCCAAGGCCGCCGACATCGAGCTGCAAGTCCGGGCCGCGACCTACTTCTCGCGCAACTACGTCGTGTCGATGAAGAAGTCGAACATCGCCGCGCAGGATCAGGCGCTCGCGAACGCCCACGACGACGCGGCGTACCTCCTCTCGTACGCGGAGCTGGTGCCGAGCGTGCTGGGCGACGTTCCGACCGTCGACGATCTCATCACGCAGGTCGCCAATCGTATCCACGCAACCAACGTCGGAGCCAAGAAGGACCGGCAGGCGATCCTCGACGCGTACCTCGGGAAAAAGGGACCGCAGCTCGCGGACGCCTACGCTGCGATCGGCGTGAACGGGAAGAACTTCGGCGCCCTGGACGCCCTGCTGGGGAAGATCCTCAAGGCCTCGACGGACGCGACCGACGCGTCCTCCCGCGCCTTCGACGCCGAGGTGCTCGCTCTCAAGCGGCTCCTGTTCGGGATCGGGCTTGCCGCGGTGATCGCCGCGATCCTCATCTCCATCCTGCAGGGACGGCGGATGAGCCGGCGGCTCAATCGCGTCTCGAACGCGCTCGACGAGGTCGTCCGTGATGACTTCGCGCGGCTCTCCGAGGCGCTCGCGCGGCTCGCCGAGGGCGACCTGCGCAGCGAGTTCCGTTCCGCGCGCGAGGAGATCGCGGACCGCGGCGGCGACGAGATCGGCGATCTGGTCCGCAGCTACGACGCGCTGTCCGCGGGCCTGCGCACGATCGGCTCGGAGCTGACCGGCGGCCTCGGGAAGCTCCGCGAGCTCATCGGCGGCGTCGCGAACGCCTCGCGCAGCGTCAGTCTGGCCTCCGAGCAGACCTCCGCGGCGGCGAACCAGGCCTCCGTCGCGGTGGAACAGATCGCCCGCGCCGTCGACGGCGTCGCCGGCGGCGCGAGGGATCAGGCCCTCAAGATCGCGCACGCCGGTGCCGCGATCGAAGAGTTGGCGCGGTCCGCGCAGATGATCGCCGAGGGCGCGACGCATCAGGCCGACGCGATCCATCAGGCGACCAGTGGGATCCAGCAGCTCGACGAGGGGATCGAGTCGCTCTCGAGCCACGGCAACGAGCTGGCGCGCTCGGCGCGCGACGCGTCCGGCGAGGCCGAAGGCGGGAACGAGGCCGTCGCCCAGACGCAGACCGCGATGCGCCGTCTGCGCGAGGTCTCGCAGCGTGCCGCCGACGCGATGGTCGCGCTCGAAGAACGCTCCGCGCAGGTCGAGCAGATCGTGCGCACGATCGAGGAGATCGCCGATCAGACGAATCTCCTCGCGCTCAACGCGGCGATCGAGGCGGCGCGCGCCGGCGAGCATGGCCGCGGCTTCGCCGTCGTCGCCGACGAGGTCCGCAAGCTCGCCGAACGTTCCTCGCACGCGACCGGCGAGATCTCCTCGATCCTCTCGGCGATCCGCCGCGAGACCGTCGCCGCCGCCGAGGCGATGCGCACCTCCGACGCCTCGATGGAAGGCGGGCTCTCCGTCGCCGAGCGCGCGGCCTCGGCGCTCGAAGGTGTCGAACGCGCGATCGAAACCACCACCTCCGTCGCCGAAGAGCTGGCCGCGCGCGCGCACGCGATGCGGGAAGCCTCGCTACGGGTGACCGAGAGCGTCGCGACGGCATCGGCAGGGGTCGAGGAGAACGCCGCGGCCGCGAACCAGATGCGCGTCACGACCGAGGACGTCACCGCGACGATCCTCCCGGTCGCGGCGGCGGCCGAGGAGCAGTCAGGGGCCGCTCAGCAGGCGGCGCTGGCGACCGGAGAACTGGCCTCCGGCGTTCAGGAGATCGACGCGACGGCGCGCGCGCTGCGCGAGCAAGCCGAGCTGCTCGACGCGCTCATCGCGCGCTTCGTCGTCGACGACGACGAGGCGGCCCCCGCAACGCCGGCGCTGCAGCCCTCCACCTCGTGGGAGTACGCGCTCACACCGTAGCGCGCCGCATCTCGTCGCAACGATTCTTCTCGACACCGCGCCACCGGAGGAACAATCCGCCGCACTCTGCGCGATAACGCACATGTCGGCTACTCCAAAGCAAGCACGCCGTCGATAGTGAACTCGTAATGAAGTTCAGGATCGCCGCGCAACTCGCCGCCGCCCTCGCCGTTCCGATCGTCGCCCTGGTCCTCGTCGTCGGCTCCGTGTTCTTCGCGTTCGCGCGCCTCCACGATCTCAAAGAGGACATGAGCGCGAAGGCGCAATTCCACATGCGCACGCGCAACGTCGAGTACGACGTGCGCTCGGCCCTGTACTTCACCCGCACGCACTCGCTCACGACGGCGGCGACGAACGTCAAGCAGCGCGATCTCTTCTTCTCCCGCGCCGACGACGACATGAACTATTTGATCGCGCACGCGGACCTCGTCCCCGGCACGGCCGACACCCTGCGCACCGCGCAGGTCCTCGTCGGGAAGACCGAAGATCGCTCGCACCAGATCATCGCGGCGATCGAGCAGGATCGCCAAGTCGTGCTGGACGCGTACATCGGGAAGAAAGGGCCGCAGTACGCCGCGGGCTATGCCGCGATCGGCGTCAACGGCACGATCTACGCGAGCCTGCAGAAGGACCTCGCCTCGGTGCTGACCGCGTCGACCGCGGCATCCGACGCCTCCTCGGCGGCGTTCGACGCGCAGCAGGCCCTGGTCGAAAAGCTCGTCCTCGCGATCGCCCTGTTCGCGGTACTGCTGGCGGCCGCGATCACCTTCGTGCTCGCGCGCCGGATGAGCGCGCGCCTCAACGGCGTCTCGTCGGCTCTCGAGGCGATCGTCCACGACGACTTCAGCCGCCTTTCGCACGCGCTCGCGCGCTTGGCCGAAGGCGATCTGCGCTCGAGCTTCCGCTCCGCGCGCGAGGCGATCGGCGACCGCGGCGGTGACGAGATCGGCGATCTCGTCCGCAGCTACGACGCCCTCGCCGCGGGCCTCACGACGATCGGGACCGAGCTGACCGGAGGCCTGGGCAAGCTGCGTGAGCTGATCGGCGGGGTCGCCAGCGCGTCGCGCAGCGTCAGCCTCGCTTCCGAACAGACCTCCGCCGCCGCGAACCAGGCTTCCGCCGCCGTCGAGCAGATCGCGCGCGCGGTCGACGGCGTCGCCGGCGGCGCCAAGGATCAAGCGCTCAAGATCGCGCACGCCAGCGCCGCGATCGAAGAATTGGCTCGCTCGGCCGAGATGATCGCGCAGGGCGCGTCGGCGCAGGCCGACGCGATCCAGCAGGCCACCGGCGGGATCCAGCAGCTCGACGACGGGATCGAGTCGCTCTCGACCCACGGCAACGATCTGGCCCGCTCGGCCCGCGAGGCGTCGACCGAGGCCGGCGGCGGAAACGACGCGGTCGGTGCGACGCAGGACGCGATGCGCAAGATGCGCACGGTCTCGCAGGGCGCCGCATCGGCGATGCTCGCTCTCGAAGAGCGCTCGCGCCAGGTCGAAGAGATCGTGCGCACGATCGAGGAGATCGCCGACCAGACGAACCTGCTCGCGCTCAACGCCGCGATCGAGGCGGCGCGCGCCGGCGAGCACGGCCGCGGCTTCGCCGTCGTCGCCGACGAAGTCCGCAAGCTCGCGGAGCGCTCCGCGCGCGCGACCGGCGAGATCTCCTCGATCCTCTCGGCGATCCGCCGCGAGACCGTGACCGCCGCGGAGGCGATGCGCAGCTCCGATGCCTCGATGGCCGGCGGACTCTCCGTCGCCGAGCGTGCCGCCTCGGCACTCGAAGGCGTCGAGCGTGCGATCGACACCACCACCTCGGTCGCCGAGGAACTGGCTGCGCGCGCCCGGGCGATGCGTGAGGCCTCGCTGCGCGTCACCGAGAACGTCTCGAGCGCGTCGGCCGGCGTCGAAGAGAACGCCGCCGCAGCGACGCAGATGCGCATCACCACGCAGGACGTCACCGCGACGATCCTCCCGGTCGCCGCCGCGGCCGAGGAACAGGCCGCCTCCGCGCAACAGGCCGCGATCGCGACGACGGAATTGGCGACCGGCGTCCAGGAGATCGATGCGACGGCACGCGCGCTGCGCGAGCAGGCCGAGCTGCTCGACGGTCTCGTCGCGAAGTTCGTGGTCGGCGACGACGGCCGGGGACGGCCCGCGGTCCCGATGGCGTCGCGCCCGTTTGCCTTGAACTCCTAAGCTTTCCGGCACATTCGCGCGCGAACGCCGCGCAAGCCGTCTTCCACCGCGCCCGGCCATCGGCCGGGCGCATTTTTTTCTCATGAAAGAGCCGCGCGCTGCTAATTTTTTTCCGGCACGGGCCGACCTTAGGTTGCGGAGAGGTCCAAGGGTGTGACCGTGACCTGGGGGAGTGTAGTCTCGTGAAGATTCGACTCGGCGTACAATTGGCCGGTCTCTTTGCCGTGCCGTTGATCGCTCTCGCGGTCGTCGCGACCGGTGTCTCCGTGAGCTTTGCCGGCCTCCACGCGGCGAAGCAGGACATGATCGTGAAGAGCGCGCTGCGCGCGCGCATTCGCGACATCGAGCTCCAGATGTCGCGCGCGCGGTACGCCGCCCGCGGCTACGCGCTCTCGCTCAAGGCGAACGAGCTCGACCACGTCAAGAAGAATCTCGTCGCCGCGGCCGACGACGTGCGGTTCGTCACGACTCACGCGAACGCGGTCAAAGGGATGGCGGAACAGGCGCAGGCCGTGAGCGACTTGGTCGACACGATGGAGGCGCACACCACCCAGCTGACCGAGCTGGCGACGAGCAAGCCCGACGCCCTGCTCGCGGCGTTTCGCGGCGACGGCGCCCACGCCGACGCCGAGACGCGCGCCGCGGTGAAGGCGAACTCCGGCGACAACTCGCGGCTCGAAGCGACGATGACCATGCTGATCGAGACGGCGAATCGCTCCAGCGACGATTCCTCCGCCGCGTTCGATGCGCTGCAGCGCAAGCTGCTGCTGGCGATGACCGTCATCGGATCGGCGACGTTCCTCGTCACGATCGTCTCGACGATCGTCTTGACGCGGCGAATCACGCGACGCCTGGGCCGCGTCTCCGAGGCGCTCGGCCGCGTCGTCAGCGGCGACTTCGGCGCGCTCTCGCACGCGCTGGGACGGCTCGCCGCAGGCGACTTGCGCGGAGGCTTCGCCGCCACGTGCTCGCCGATTCACGATGCGAGCGGCGACGAGATCGGCGATCTCGTGCGCAGCTACGACGCGCTCGCCGAAGGGCTGGTCGCGATCGGGAGCGGCCTCAACGCCGGACTCGCGAACCTGCGCTCGCTGATCGGCGGCGTCGCGATCGCCTCGCAGAGCCTCGCGGTCGCCTCCGACGAAGCTTCGTCGGCCGCGAATCAGGCCTCGGTCGCGGTCGAGCAGATCGCCCGCGCGGTCGAGAACGTCGCCGAGGGTGCGCGCGACCAGTCGCTCAAGATCTCGCACGCGAGCGCGGCGATCGAGGAGCTCTCGCGCTCGGCCGAGATGATCGCCGACGGTGCGTCGCACCAGGCCGCGGCGATCCAAGCCGCGACGGGAGGGATCCAGCAGCTCGACGACGGGATCGAATCGCTTTCGAGCCACGGCGGCGACTTGGCGCGTTCGGCGCGTGAGGCCTCGACCGAGGCCGGCGGGGGCTACGAGGCGGTCTCCCAAACGCAAGCGGCGATGCGTCGCCTGCGCGAGGTCTCGCAGCGCGCCGCCGAGGCGATGGTCTCGCTCGAGGAGCGCTCCCAGCAGGTCGGCGAGATCCTGCGCACGATCGAGGAGATCGCCGATCAAACGAACCTGCTCGCGCTCAACGCCGCGATCGAAGCGGCGCGCGCCGGCGAGCACGGACGCGGCTTCGCGGTCGTCGCGGACGAAGTGCGAAAGCTCGCCGAGCGCTCCGCGCGCGCGACCGGCGAGATCTCGACGATCCTCTCGGCGATCCGCCGCGAGACCGTCACCGCCGCCGAGGCGATGCGCGCCTCCGACGCCTCGATGGAGGGCGGCCTTTCCGTCGCCGTGCGCGCCGCCGCGGCGCTCGAGGGCGTCGAGCGCGCGATCGAGAGCACGACCGCCGTCGCGGAGGAGCTGGCCTCGCGCGCGCACGTGATGCGCGAAGCGTCGTTACGCGTGACGGAAAACGTCTCGAGCACGTCGGCGGCCGTCGAAGAGAACGCGGCAGCCGCCTCGCAGATGCGGATCACCACGCAAGACGTGACCGCGACGATCCTGCCCGTCGCGACAGCCGCCGAGGAGCAGTCGGCCGCGGCGCAGCAGGCCGCGCTCGCCGCGAACGAGCTGGCCTCGGGAGTCCAAGAGATCGATGCGACCGCACGTTCGCTGCGCGATCAGGCCACGCAGCTCGACGCGCTCGTCGCCCGCTTCGTCGTCGGCGACACATCACAACACGACGAACAGCCGCGCACCGTTCCGGCCTATCGCCCCTCGCTCGCGCTCACGTCCTGAGCGTTCGCGTCAATGCTGAGCTTGTCGAAGCATCAGATCCCCGCGTACCACTCGTAACCCTGATCCTCCCAGTAGCCGCCTGCACCCGGGAGCGCGGCGGCCAGCTCGATCCGTGCGACCCATTTCGCGCTCTTGTAGCCGAGCTGGGTGGGGATCTTGAGCCGGACCGGCGCGCCGTGATCGGCATCGAGCGGCGCGTCGTTGAGATCGAGCGCGAGGATCGTCTGCGGATGCGCCGCCTGCACGAGATCGAGCGACTCGTAATACGACGTCCCCATCTGATCGCGGTCGAAGCAGTGGAAGACGCAGTAGCGCGCGGCGGTCGTCGGCCGCGCCAGCGCCATCACGGTCGCCAGCGGGACGCCGCGCCACTTGCCGATCGCGCTCCAGCCCTCGACACAATCGTGCCGCGTGATCTGCGTGCGCTCGCCCGCGGCGCGCAACGCCGCGAGCGAGAGCTGCTGTGGCTGCTCGACCAAACCCGTGACGACCAGCCGGTAGTCGTGAAAGCCCCCTTGCAGCAATCGCTGATACGACGTGTCGCTCGGCGTGTCGAGGCCGTTGACGCGGAATTGCCGGTCGATGTCGCGCTCGGTGTACTCCCGCGCCATCCCGCGCGTCCCGATCAGCCCGTGGTTCCAGCCCTCCGCGGCGAGCAGCACCTTGCGAAACGGGCCGTTCGTCAACGATTCCTTGACGGAGCCGCATCCGCTCAAGCCGACCGCGGCGAGCGACGAGGCAAGGAACAGACGGCGTTTCACGGCCCCACCCCGTCGTGCTCGCCGAGCGTGTACCAGCCGGTCGTCATCGAGCGCAGGTTGTTCCACACGCCGGTCGTCGTGACGAGCACGAGATGCCCCGCGAGGTAGGCGATCAGGATCCCCATGAAGACGAAATGCCACGTGCGCGCGAACTGGCGCCCGCCGAACGCCGCGGTGAGCCAGGGGATCGCCGCGTCGACGCCCGGCGAGAGCGTCAGCCCGGTGACGATCACGAGCGGGAAGAGCACGAAAAGCACGATCGTGTACGCCGCCTTCTGCAGCGGGTTATACGTGCCGTGCGGCGGCGGCTCGCGGCGCAGCCGCAGATAGTACGCCTGCATCGGCCAGAGCTTCGGCAGATCGGAGGGCCGTAGCACCAGCTCGCGCAGCGTGCCGCGCAACGCCGCCGCCGCGACGTAGAGGATGAACGCGGCGGTCAGGGCCCAGGCGAAGAGCAGATGCCAGCGCCGTCCGTCGGCGAGGTCCTGCGGCCCGGGGAGCGTCACGGCGGCGGGAAACGCACGCGGCGACTCGCCGCCCAGACCGTCGCTCGTGTACCCGAAGAGGTGCGTGGTGGTGAAGGTCTTGCCGAAGATCGTCGTCGTCCCGACCGGGACGCCGTTCTGGAGGTGCGCGCCGAAGGCGAGGATCCGCCGCGACGGATCGCTCTTGTCGGACGCGTCGAGATACGGCGCCGCGTTGAAGATCTGCAGCCCGCTCATCACCAGCACGAGCATCGCGAGCACCCAGCCCCAGTGCGCGACGCGCGCGCCGATCCCGTGCCGGTAGACGCGCTTGCCGGTCATCGGCGCTCCTCCACCAGCTCGCGAACCGCCCGTTCCAGCTCCGCGTCGTACCCTTCACCGACGAACGTCTTGCGCAGGCGGCCCGCACGATCGAACACGAGCTGTGTGGGCCACGCGCTCACGCCGTACGCGTTCCAAATGTGGAAGGCGTCGTCGAAGACGACCGGCCACACGATCTCCTGCTCGCGCAGGGCGCGCACGACGTTCGCGTGCACGTGCTCTTCCGGCGTCTCGGGTGCGTGAACGCCGACGATCGCGAGGTCGTCCGGCGCGTACGCCGTCCGCAGGCGGCGCAGCTCCGGCGTGACGTGCCGGCAGTTGATGCAGCCGTACGTGAACACGTCGACGATCGTCACGCGACCCTGCGTCGCCGGCGGTCCCGACGCATTCGTCCACGGCGTCGCGGAGAGCACCGGGAGGAGCGTCGTCGCGGCCGCGAGCACGAGCGCGGCGATCATCGCGTCTCCTCGTCCGCGAGCAGGACGACGGTGCGGCCGGTGACGCGGACGTGCCGCGCTTCGACCAGACGGCCCAACTCGAGGCTGACGGTTTCGCGCGTGCTGCCGACGAGCGAGGCGATGTCGGCGTGGGTCAGACGCAGGTCGATCCGCGTCCCGCCTGCGCACGGCACGCCGTGTTCGGCGGCGAGCTTGCGCAAGAGGTGCAGGATCCGTTCGCTCACCTTCGCGTAGGCGAGATCCTCCATCGTTGCGCGGGCCTCGTCGAGTTGGCCGCTGAGCACCTTGGCGACGTTGAGCGCGAGTGCCGGGTCGCGCGAGAGCAGCGCGAAGAGGTCCTCGGCGCGCGTTTGGCAGAGCAGCGCGTCCTCGACGACGATCGCGTTGGTCGTGCGCGGCTTCGCGTCGAACAGCGTCTCCTCGCCGAAGAGGTCGCCCGGTCCGAGCAGCGCGACGGTGACGTCCTTGCCGTCCTCCGTCTCGCGGGCGATCCGCACCGCGCCGCGCTTCACCAGATAGATGACGCGCGTCGGATCGCCCTGATCGAAGACGTGCGTCCCGCGCGCCATCTCGCACATCGTGAAGAGGTGCTCGCTGCGCGCGACCTCCGACTCCGTCGCTTCGGCGAACAACCGGTTGCGCTGCAGGTACCAGACCTTGTTGGCGTCGTCGTCGGCGGCGCGGTCGCGCCGCAGCGCCGCGAGGTGCTGGATCGCCTCTCCCAAACCGCTCATGCCCGGATGCTACCACGAGGGGCGGCATCCGGGCTGTAAGCTTCCCTACGCGGCCGCTACTTGCCGGCCGGGGCGAGGATGACCCGGACGAAGTCGCGCGGCCGGATCCACTTCGCGAAGGCCGCCCGCACCTGCTCGGGGGTCGCGCGCAGCTGCTGCTCCGCGTCACGGCTGTCCTGGTCCAGCGGACGATCCGTCTGCGCGTAGCCGGCGAGCTGCAGGGCGAGTCCTTCGTAGGATTCCTTGCGAACGGGCAGCTCACCGACGATCAGCGCCTTCGCCCGCGTCAGCCGGTCGACGGGCAGCGGCGTCTTCTGCAGCGAGGTCAGGTCGTCGACGACCAGCTTCGAGGCACGCGCGACGTTGTCGGGATCGGCGCCGAACGTGACGCTGAACGAGCTCCGGTTGCGGCCGCCGTTGACGTTCGAGCCGACCGTGTAGGCGTAGCCGTGCAGCTCGCGCAGATCGTGGAACAGCAAGGAGGCGTAGAAGCCGCCGGTCAGCACCGTGTTCCCCAAGCTCAGCACGGGGAAGTCCGGGTTGTGGTAGCCGATCGGCAGCGTCTCGCCCAGCGTGACGTCGGCCTGGATCCGTCCGGTCGCCGGGATCACGACTTGGCTCGGCTTGTTCGGCGGAACCGCCGGCGGGAAGACGTCCGGCTTCGGTCCGTCGGCCTTCCAGGCGCCGAACGCCGACTCGACGACGCTGCGCGCGCGCTCCGGCGTGACGTCGCCGACGATCACGATCGTCGTCAGATCCGGCCGGTACGTCGAGGCGAAGTACGACTTCACGTCGGCGAGCGAGACGCTCCCGGCGGTCTGCGGCGTCGCGCTGCGGCGCATCGGATCCCCGGGCGGATAGAGTCCGGCGGCAAGCGCGCGCTCCGCCTTGTAGTCGGGGCTCCGCATCTGGCCGGTCAGCGTCCCGACCGTCTGCTGCTTGACGATCCCGAACGCTTGTCGCGGGAACGCGGGGTGCAGCTCGTCGTCGGCGAGCAGCTCGACGCCGCGGTCGAAGTGCTCGGAGAGGACGTCGAGACTGAAGCTCTTCCCGGCATTGACGTTTGCCGCGATCTTGTCCAGCTCGGCTTGATACGCCAACCGGTCGTACGTCGTCGTGCCGTACGAGAACAGGCCGTCGACGATGTCGTCGATCCCGTCCTTGCCCGGCGGATCCTGCACGCCGGGGTTGCTGGCGATCTGGCCGCGCAGCACGATCGTCTTGGAGATTTGCGAGGGGACGACGATGAGCTTGATCCCGTTCGAGAGCGTCTGCATCGACGGCACGACCGTCTGGCGCGGAACACGCAGATTCGCCAGCACGTTGCGCGCGAACGCGGGGAGCGGCGCGTGCTCGCTCGGGATCACGGTGTTGTCCTCACCGGCACGGCCGCCGAAGGCGGAGCCGGCGGCGGGCTTCGGCGTCGCGATCGCGACGGTCGCCGTGCTGTTGTCGAAATACGTGCGCAGCACGCGGTCGACGTCGGCGACCGTCACCTTCTGCAAGCCGGCGAGATCCTCGTCGGGGGTGCGGTGCTCGACCGCGAGCGCGTCGCTCCAGGTCGAGGCCAGATCGCTGATCGAGTTGAGCGCGAACTGCGCCTGCGCGACCTCGCGCTGCTTGGCGACCTCGACCAAGTCCGGCGGCAGCCCCGTCTTCTTGTACTTCTCGATCACGGCCTTGACGTCCGCGACGGCCTGATCGCCGCTCGTCGTCACCGGCACGGCGCTCCCCACGAGCGTCATCCCGGCCTCGGGGTGCGTGATCGCTTGGGCGAACGTCCCGAGCGCCTTCCCGGAGGCTTGCAGCTCGTAGAGCGCGCCGCGCTCGCTGTTGAGGACGTCGTTGAGGATCTCCGAGGCGAAGTAGTCCGGGCTCTCGTACCCCGGGACCCGGTACGCGACGAAACCCAGCGTGATCGGATCGGAGCTGTTGTCGCGCAGCGTCAGCGGCGTGAGCGGGCGCAGGTGGACGGGCTTGCGCGGCGGGAGCGTGGCGGCGGGCAGATCGGCGTAGAGCGCCTTCACCTTCGCGATCGTCGTCTGCGGATCGACGTCCCCGGCGATCACGTAGATCGCGTTGTTCGGGTGGTACCACTTGGCGTAGAAGGCCTTGAGGTCCGGCGCCTGGATCTGTTTGAAGCTCTGCACCGTCCCCAGGCCGAAATCGGCGTACGGCGTCCCGGCGAAGATGTGCTCGACGGTCTTCGCGAACAGGCGGAAGCTCGCGCTCGAGTTGTCGCGTGTCACCTCTTGCGTGATCGCGCCGCGCTCCTGGTCCCACAGCTTCTGCGAGTCGAGCGCGCAGCACGCGCGCGAACGCTCCAGGTGCAGCGCGATGTCGAGATACTGCGCGGGCATCTCGAAGAAATACTGCGTCATCTCGTTCTGCGTGTCGGCGTTGAACGTGCCGCCCGTGATCGCCGTGGTGTCGGCGAACTGCGAGGCCGAGAGCGTCTTGCTCCCGCGGAAGAGCATGTGCTCCTGCGCGTGCGCGAGCCCCGTGATCGCCTCCTCGTTCGACCCGGTGAGGTAGTTCATCCAGGTCGAGACGACCGGCGCGAGCGTGTCGCGCAGGACGACGACCTGCATCCCGTTCGGCAGGGTTGCCCGGGTCACGTCGACGGTATGGGTTTGGGTCTGGGCTCGGACCGGCGCGTACGGGCCGGCGCACACGGCGAGGGCGAGCAGCGCCCCCAGCAGGCCGCGGAAACGTCTCATCCGGCGGGAATTCCGGAACGACGAGGCCGCCCCTCGCGAATCGTGGAACGACCAAGCTCGTGCCCGACCAGGTCCTGCGCCTCACGCGAGACGGCGGCCGCGCCACCGTCACGCTGCACCGACCCGCTGTCCGCAACGCGTTCAACGCCGAGCTGATCGCGGCGCTGCACGACGGCTTCGTCGCCCTCGCGCGCGACGAAAGCGTCCGCGTCGTCGTCCTGGACGGCGAGGGCCCCGCCTTCTCCGCCGGCGCCGACGTCGGCTGGATGCGCGACGCGCTCGCGCTGAGCGAGGCGGAGAACGTCCGCGACGCCGAGGCGTTCTCGGAGATGTACCGAGCGATCGACCGCTGTCCGAAACCGGTCGTCGCGAAGGTGCACGGCGCGGTGCTCGCCGGCGGGATCGGCCTGTGCGCCGTGGCCGACGCCGTCGTCGCGCACGAGGAGACGATCTTCGGTTTCACCGAGACGAAGCTGGGGATCATCCCCGCCGTCATCGCACCGTTCGTGCTCGCGAAGATCGGCGTCTCGCACGCGCGCCGGTTGTTTCTCACCGGCGAGCGCTTCGACGCCGACCGCGCGCAGGCGATCGGCTTGGTGCACGAGGTCGTGCACGGCGACGCGCTCGACGGGACGGTCGACGCGATCGTCGAGGAATTCGAGACGGCGGCTCCGGGAGCCGTCGTCGCCGCGAAGCGCCTGATCGCCGAGGTGCGCTCGGTCTCGTACGACGACTCGCGCGAACTGACGGCGCGCGCGATCGCCGCGCAGCGCGTCGGTGCCGAAGGACAGGAAGGGCTGCGCGCGTTCCTCGAGCGCCGTACCGCCGCCTGGATCGCGCGATGATCCGGCGCCTCCTGATCGCGAATCGCGGCGAGATCGCGATCCGCGTCGCGCGCGCGGCGCGGGAGCTGGGGATCGTCCCGCTCGGCGTCTACTCCGACGCCGACGAGGACGCGCTCTTTCGCGAGGCGATGGATGCTTCGCTGCGCATCGGTCCCGGCCCGGCGAGTGACTCGTACCTGGACGGTGAGCGGCTCGTCGCGGCCGCGAAGACCCTCGGCGCCGACGCGATCCATCCCGGCTACGGTTTTTTGAGCGAACGCGCGCCGTTCGCGCGCCTGGTCGTCGAGAGCGGCCTGGTCTTCGTCGGCCCGACCCCGGACGCGATCGCCGCGATGGGCTCGAAGAGCGAGGCGAAGCGCCGCGTCCGCGCCTTCGGCGTCCCGGTCGTCCCCGGCTACGAGGGCGACGATCAGTCCGACGAACGGCTGCGGCGCGAAGCCGAGGCGATCGGGACCCCGCTGCTCATCAAGGCCAGCGCCGGCGGCGGCGGCCGCGGGATGCGCGTCGTCGACGACCTCGCGCGCTTCGAGGACGCGCTGGCGAGCGCGCGGCGCGAGGCGCGCGCAGCGTTCGGCGACGACGCGATGCTGCTCGAACGGTATCTCGAGAACCCGCGTCACGTCGAGTTCCAGATCCTCGCCGACGCGCACGGATCGATCGTGCACGTGGGCGAGCGCGAGTGCTCGATCCAGCGCCGCCATCAGAAGGTGCTCGAGGAAGCGCCGAGCGTCGCGCTCGACGGCGAGCTGCGCGCGCGGATGGGGCGTGCCGCGGTCGAGGCGGCTCGCAGCGTCGGTTACACGAACGCCGGCACGGCCGAGTTCATGCTCGACGCCGACGGCGCGTTCTACTTCCTGGAGATGAACGCGCGGCTGCAGGTGGAGCACCCCGTTACCGAGCTCGTCTACGGGGTCGATCTCGTCCACGAGCAACTGCGCATCGCGAGCGGCGAACCGTTGCGCTTCACGCAGGAGGCGCTCGTCCCGCGCGGGTGGGCGATCGAGGCCCGGCTGAACGCCGAGGATCCGGCGCACGACTTTCTGCCGCAGTCGGGGACGCTCGCGGTCTTCGAGGTCCCGCGCGCGCCGGGAGTGCGCCTCGACGCGGGGTTTCGGGCGGGGAATACGGTCCCCGTGCACTACGACTCGCTGCTCGCGAAGATCATCGTCTGGGGCGCCGACCGGCACGCCGCGATCGCGCGCCTCGACGCGACGCTGCGCGAGACGCAGGTCGCGGGGATCGCAACGAACCTGCCTCTGCTGCGCGCGATCGTCTCCGACGACGCCTTTGCCGCGGGCAAGACCACGACGCGCTTTCTCGGCGAGCGGCTCGCGAGCTACCGGCTCGGCGAACCGCATGCCGACGCGGCGACGACGCGGCGCATCGCGGCCGCGCTCCTCGCGCGTGACGACGCGTGGCGCCTAGGCCGCGTCGGCGTCCCGCTCGCGTTCGTCGTGAACGGCACGACGGTGCGCGCGCAAGCGAGCTACGACGGCGCGCGCTGGACGCTCCGCGGCGACCTCGAGGGCGCGGTCGACGCCGACGCGCGCGACGCGACGTTCGACGCGGGCGGCGGAAGCGTCGCGATCGACGGACGGATCGTGCGCTGGCGCGACGCGGAGCCGCCGAGCGCCGACGCCGAGCACGGCGCACACGCGACCGCTTCCGGCGAGGTCACCGCGCCGATGCCGGGCAAGATCGTCTCGGTCGCCGTCGAGCCCGGCGCGGCGGTCGACGCGCGCGCGCTGCTCGTCGTGCTCGAAGCGATGAAGATGGAACACCGCATCGAGGCGCCGGTCGCAGGGACGATCCGCGACGTGCGCGTGAAGCCCGGCGAGCTGGTGAGCGGCGGCGCGACGCTCGTGACGATCGGAGCCTGACGGCGCCCGATGCGGCTGGTGGTGATCCCCGGTTGGAACGAAGCGGCGAAGTATCTGCGCACGTTCGCGTACGGCCGGCGCGGGATCGACGGCTTCGACGCGTTCGGCGTCGACTGCACGATCTTCCCCGACGGCCGCGACGGATTGCGCGAGCGGATCGACCGCTTCGCCGCGTTCTTGGACGGGCTGCGCGACCGCGAGCCGGACGCGTTCCCGATCGCGACGCTCGGCTACAGCGCCGGCGGCTTGATCAACCGCGGCTTCCTACGCGCGTATCCGGAACGCGCCGGCGAGATCGCGGCGACGATCCAGGTCGCGGCACCGAACACCGGTCTGATCACGAATTACGCCGCCGGAACGCTGCGTTTCGCCGGCTTTCCGGTGCGGCCGCTGCGCGACATGGACGTCGCCTCGCCGTTCATGCGATGGCTCAACGACGTCGACGGCCATTGGGAGACCGACCCCGACAACCCGCGCAAAAAGCGCTGGCACCTGAACGACAAGCCGTGGGTCGCGCCGGTCGGCCACCGCATCCTGCAGATCGCCGGCCTGATGCCGAAGTACGGATTGCAGAGCGACGGCGTCGTAATGATCGAGTCGGCGAACCTCGACGGCGCGATGCCCACGGCCTACGTCGAGAGCAACGAAGCGAACCACCTCAACCTCGGCGCCGTCGAGAACCTCGTCGCCACGATCTTCCGCCGCTTCGCGCACGACGACCGCATCTGGCCCCGCGTCGTCGAGCTGAGCGCGAAATT
>DATJHK010000096.1:0-62582 GCA_035493875.1 Candidatus Limnocylindria bacterium | reverse complement strand
TCACAAAAAGCACGACGACCGCTAACGCACCGACGACCCCGCCAGCAACGAACCCGCGCCCCTGCGGCTGATTCTGCGCCATCTCATCCCACCCCGTATAGTGAAGGAAGCGGGCGTTCGCCCCTACCATACGGCCGCCTCGTCCGGACGCGGGGACGTTACGGAAAGTTCACAGGCCGCTAACCCAGGTAGTCTCACCCGGGCGCGATCGTCTCAGGCCGCTTCTCGCGCATTGGCTGGCCCGCTTGCGTTTCTCGTGCGCAAGAGAGCGCTGCGATCGAAGTCATTCGCTGGCCTGAGGTAGAGGCTCCGCAACCGCGCGATCTCGATCGCCTCCGGCGCCTTCGTTTGCTCCCGATCCAGGACGCGCGTAACAACATCGTTGAGCGCGAACCATTCTCCGAAGGCGCGATGATCGGCAAGTTCATTGTGCAGGGCGAGTTCGAGTTGCCGCCATCCAGGGAAGAGCCACCGAAGCTCAAGCGGGACGGGGCATCCAACCCGAAACGTGTCCATCCGAGCCTTGACCTGCAGGGAGATCCCGATCTTCACGCGACCGGCGCCGACGATGCCGTAGACGTGCGGCCCAATCTCGGCGGTCCCCCAATTGACGAGTGGATCTGCAACCGCTCCTAAGTCCATATGCCCGAACGCTACCACGAGGCGATTTTCCGTGAGCAGTTCGCGCAAGAATTTCCGCCGTGGCCGCGATTCATTCGGCGTCCAGCGTCGTTCCGTTGCCGACCCTTGCGCTGTTCCATCGCGACGTTGCGCAGCTCGTTCTGCTCGCGCATCAGCTCGGATTTCTCCGAGGTCGCCTCGTCGAATTGCTGCGCCTGCGCTTGGAGTTGGAGCTGGAAGCCCAGGTTCTGCTCGTTGAGCGCCTCGGTGCCGGCGAGGAACGAGGAGGTGCTCAGGCTGAGCGTGCCGTTCGTCGCGGCGCCCGTCGCACCGACGATGCCGCCGCCCATCGCCCCGCCGGCCGCCCCGCCGGCGATCGCGCCGACCGGGCCGCCCATCGCGAACCCCTCGAGCGCGCCGCCGACCGCCGAGGCCAGATTGAATCCCATGTGTGGTCCTTTCGTGGGAGGTCGCCGAGCGTTCACGCGCCGCCGGGGCGGCGGCTAGGCCCCCGACGTGCCGGAGGTCGGGGAATCGTCGGGGATCGAGTCGCGAACGGTCCGCTGGTCGATCTGGTCGATCGGCTTGTAGGGCGGGATCGTCGGCTGAAAGGCGCCGGTCGACCCTTGGTCGCCGCCGAGCAAGCCGGCGAGGGACTGCAGGGCGTTGACCGAGCCGAGTAGCTCGCTCGGGTCGAACGTGCCGCCGTCGAGCCCGTCCGCACCGTCCGGGAGGGACGACGCGGCGCTCGTCGCGGTCCGGCCGAGGCCGGCGGGCGTCGCCGCGGCAGCGGCCGGCGAAAGCAGGGAGGCGGCGGAAAGCGGTGAGGTGATCATGGCGAAGATCCCCTGCGACGGGGCCTCGCGTTGACAAGGCTCCCGGGGTGGTCTACCATGAGTCGGTTGGCATGGGGTCTCTCCGCGCGGGGGGCCTCGTTCTATGGTATGGGTTCTTCGTTGGTAGTCGACATCGGGACGTTGCTGTTCGCGGGGCGCCCGGTGTCCCTCGACGAGCGCGTCGAGGTTCCGCCGTTCTCCACGTTCACGTTTCCGCATCCGGCGCATGTCCGGCTCGACCTGCGGCGCGTCGACCGCGGGGTGCAGATCGACGGAACCGTCGAGGTGGACGTCGCGGGGACGTGCGACCGGTGTTTGGACGACGTGGTCGTCCCGATGACGATCGATGTCGAGGAGCGCTTCGATCCGCCGGGCGGAGCGAGCGACCCGTTCGGCGAGAACAACGTACTGAACGGCACGGAGCTCGACGTCGGCGATTTGGTCCGCCAAGTGGTGACCAGCGCGCTCCCGTTCGGCCTCGTATGCAGCGAAACGTGTCGTGGGCTCTGCGATACGTGCGGACGGAGCAAGAACCCGGGCGGAGGGTGCGACTGTCCTCCCCTCCTTGGACAGGCTCAGGATTAACTGGAAGGCGATCATGGCGAACCTCAAGTGGAAGACCCCTCGTTCGAAGACGCGTAGCCGCCGGGCCGCGAACTGGAAGCTCAACCCGGTGACGACGGTCGAATGCCCGCAGTGCCATCAGCCGAAGCGGCCGCATTTCGTGTGCGACTTCTGCGGCACGTACGACGGCCGCCAGGTCGTCGCGAAGGACGAGCACGCCGGCCACCAGCACGGCTAGTCGACTTCGTTGACCCAGACCGGGGTACGGATCGCGGGCGTCGGGCATTACGTGCCCGATCGGATCCTCACGAATGCCGATCTCGAGCGCACGCTCGAGACCTCGGACGAGTGGATCCAAACGCGTACCGGGATGCGTGAGCGCCACATCGCCGCGCCGGATCAGCCGACCAGCGACATCGCGCTCCACGCGGCGCTCGACGCTCTCGGTCGTGCGCACCGCACCGCGCAGGACGTCGAATGCGTCATCGTGGCCACGGTGACGCCGGATTATCCGTTCCCCGCCACCGCCTGCATCCTGGCCGACAAGCTCGGGATCGCGGGCGTCGCCGCGTTCGACATCGAGATCGCCTGCAGCGGCTTCATCTACGGTTTGACCGTCGCCGCGGGCTTGGTCCGCAGTGGGATCTTCAAACGCGTGCTGCTCGTCGGCGCCGAAGAGCTCTCGCGCATCGTCAACTACGAGGATCGCTCGACGGCGATCTTGTTCGGTGACGGCGCGGGCGCGGTGGTGCTCGAGGCCAGCGAGCACGACTCGTTCCTCGCCGCCGAGCTCGGCTCCGACGGATCGAATCCGGCCTCGCTCTGCATCCCCGCCGGCGGAACCGCGACCTCGCCGCTGACCCCCGAGGACCTCATTGCGAAGCGCAATACGATGGTCATGAACGGTCGTGAGGTCTTCCGATTCGCGGTCACCAAGATGATCGAGTCGACGAACATCGCGCTCGACCGCGCGGGGCTCGCGCCGAGCGAGATCACCTGGCTCATCCCGCATCAGGCGAACCGCCGCATCATCGAGGCGGCGGCCAAGCACCTGGACATGTCCGCGGACCGGGTCATCATGAACATCGATCGCTATGGAAACACCAGCTCGGCCTCGATCCCGATCGCGCTCTCCGAGACGGAGCGTGACGGGAAGCTCAAGGACGGCGACATCGTGCTCTTCGTCGGCTTCGGCGGCGGGTTGAGCTGGGGCGCCGTCGCGTGGCGCTGGTCGACCAACGGCAACGGGAGCGTCAACTAGCATGCGCGTCGGCGTGATCTTCCCGGGACAGGGCTCGCAGACCGTCGGGATGGGCGTCGACGCCGCGCGCGCCTACCCCGCGGCGCGCAGCTGTTTCGCCACCGCGCGCACCGTGCTCGGCTACGATCTGCTTGCCCTGTGCGAGAGCGGTCCGGAAGAGAAGCTGCGCGAGACGCGCTACGCGCAGCCGGCGATCTTCGTCACCAACGTCGCGCTCGCGCTCGCCGTCGGCGAACTGCTCAGCCCGGTCGTGAGCGCGGGACATTCGTTCGGCGAATACTGCTCGCTCACGCTGGCGGGCGCGCTCACGTTCGAGACGGCGCTCGCGCTCGTCAACGAACGCGGCCTTGCGATGCAGCGCGCCGCCGATCGCGCGCAGGGCGCGATGGCGGCGGTACTCGGGCTCGGCCCCGAAGCATTGCGCGATGCGGTCGCCCAGGCCGTCGCGCGCGGCGCGGGCCGCGTGCAGCTCGCGAACTTCAACGCGCCCGGTCAGATCGTGATCAGCGGCGACGTCGCGGCCGTGCGGCTCGCCGGTGAGCTTGCGCTCGAGGCCGGTGCGAAACGCATCATCCCGCTCAACGTCGCGGGTGCGTGGCACAGCGAGCTGATGGATCCCGCGCGCGAGGAATTCACTCCGCACGTGGAATCCTCGACGGTCATGTACCCACGTTTCACCGTCATCTCCAACGTCGACGCGACGCCGTACGACGACGTCGAGCGGATCAAGAAGAACTTGATCCGCTCCGTCACCGACGAAGTGCGCTGGCACGAAACCGCGGTCGCGATGGCCGGCTTCGGACTCGATCTGATCGTCGAGTTCGGCGCGTCCGCCGTGCTCGCGCCGATGATGAAACGCATCGAGGGCGCGCCCAAGGCGATCGCCGTCTCCGACGCCGCGGGCGTCGAGAAGCTGCGCGCGCAGCTCGCGCCGGCGGCGGTGTGACGATGCACGGAAAAGTTGCGGTCATCACCGGCGCGAGCCGGGGGATCGGCCGCGGGATCGCCGTCGATCTCGCACGCGCGGGAGCCGATCTGGCGCTGCTCGGACGCGACGTCGCCGCGCTCGAGGAGACGGCGGCCGAGGCGCGCGCCGCACGCCCCGAGACGAAGATCACCCAGCACACGCTCGACGTCGCGAGCGAGCCGGAGACCGGCGAGGCGATCGCCGCGGTGCTCGCCGCGCACGGCCGCATCGACGTCGCCGTCGCGAACGCCGGGCAGTCGATCGACGGCTTGATCCTGCGCTTCAAGAGCGCCGATCTCGACCGCCTGATCGACGTCAACCTCAAGTCGGCGTTCTACCTGAGCGCCGCGGTCGCCAAGCCGATGATGAAGCAGCGCTCCGGCTCGATCGTGCTGGTCTCCTCGATCGCCGGGATCGCCGGCAACGCGGGGCAGAGCATGTACGCCGCCACCAAGGCTGGGTTGCTTGGTTTGGCCAAGTCGCTCGCGAAAGAACTGGGGTCGCGCTCGATTCGGGTCAACGTCGTCGCACCCGGTCTGATCGAGACCGCGATGACCTCGACGATGCCCGAGGCGGCGCGCAAGCACTACCTCGACTCGATCGCGCTCGGCCGCCCGGGGACCCCCGAGGATGTCGCCCCGGTCGTCACCTTTCTCGCCTCCGACGCCGCCCGTTACGTCACCGGTCAGACGATCGTGGTCGACGGCGGATTCGTGATCTAGCCCCGCTTTTTAGGAGAAGTACGCACACCATGGCTTCCGATACGTTCGATCGCGTCAAGAAGATCATCGTCGAGCAGCTCGACGTCGAGGAAAAAGAAGTCACGCCCGAGGCGTCGATCACCGACGACCTCGGCGCCGACTCGCTCGACCAGGTCGAGCTCGTGATGGCATTCGAGACCGAGTTCGGTATCGACATCCCCGACGAAGAGGCGGAAAAGATCAAGACCGTCGGCGACGCCGTCGCGAAGATCGAGTCCGTCGGCGGGAAGGAATAACCCGACCGGTTTCCCATGCTCGAGGCACTCAGCGAGCGCTTAGGCGCGATCTTCGACCGGCTCGGCAACCGCGGTCGACTCTCGGAGTCGGACGTCGCTGAAGTCTTGCGCGAAGTTCGCGTCGCGCTGCTCGAGGCCGACGTCGCCCTGCCCGTCGCGAAGGAGTTCGTCGCCAAGATCCGCGAGAAAGCGGTCGGCACGGACGTCCTGACCTCGCTCACGCCCGCGCAGTCGGTCGTGAAGATCGTCTACGACGAGCTGGTCGAACTGATGGGCGGCGCCGCGGCGCGGCTCACCTACGCCGACGCGCCGCCGACCGTCTACCTGATGGTCGGCCTGCAGGGCTCGGGCAAGACGACGCACGCCGGGAAGCTGGCACTGCGCCTCAAGGAGCAAGGGCGCCGCACGCTGCTCGTCGCCGCCGACGTCTACCGTCCGGCCGCGATCGAGCAGCTCAAGACGCTCGGCAAACAGGTCGATCTCCCCGTCTTCGACGAGGGCCAGGGCGACCCGGTGAAGATCGCGCGCGACGGCGTCGCCGAAGCGCGGCGTCTGGGGATCCCGACGGTCATCATCGACACCGCCGGCCGCCTGCAGATCGACGAGCGCCTGATGGAGGAGCTCGAGCAGATCAAGGCCGCGGTCAAACCGACCGAGATCCTGTTCGTCGCCGACGCGATGACCGGACAGGAAGCGGTCAACGTCGCCAAGAGCTTCCACGAGCGGCTCGCGATCACGGGCGTGATCCTCACCAAGATGGACGGCGACGCGCGCGGCGGCGCGGCGCTCTCGATCCACAAGATGATCGGTGCGCCGATCAAGTTCGTCGGCGTCGGCGAGAAGATCACGGCGCTCGAGCCGTTCTATCCCGATCGTCTCGCGCAGCGCATCCTCGGGATGGGCGACGTCCTCACGCTGATCGAGAAGACGCAGAGCGTCTACACCGAGCAGCAGGCGGAAGAGCTGGCGCGCAAGCTGCGCAAGTCGGAGTTCACGCTCGACGACTTCCTCGCGCAGCTGCGTCAGGTGCGCAAGATGGGCTCGATGACCGACATCATGAAGATGATCCCCGGGCTCTCGAAGGCGATGCCGAACGTCGAGATCGACGAGAAAGACATCTCGAAGGTCGAGGCGATCATCTGCTCGATGACGCGGCGCGAGCGCGAGCGGCCCGACATCCTCAACGGCTCGCGGCGCAAGCGGATCGCGGCGGGGAGCGGGACGCAGGTGTCGGACGTCAACAAGCTCGTCAAGCAGTTCGATGCGTCGCGCCAGATGATGAAGCAGCTGGGTGGGATGAAGAAGGGGCGGATGCCTCGACTGCCTATGGGATTGGGGCGGGGGCGGTGACCATCTCGCGCCGCGTCGGCCCTGCGGGGACGCTTCGTCGCTCTCGCCATCCTGGCTCCGCTCCTTCGCAAAGGCCCCGCAGGACCGACGCGGCGCGAGACGGTCACGGCACGGTTATCACTCTCCCACACACCTACGTTTGGGTTTGCGGGGTTATCTAGAAAGACAACATGGTTAAGATTAGATTGCGGCGTATGGGCGCCAAGAAGCAGCCGACGTACCGGTTCGTGGTGGCGGATGATCGGTCGCCGCGCGACGGGCGGTTCATCGAGATTCTGGGGCATTACAATCCCCGGACGGAGCCGAAGACGGTCGTCGTCGATCAGGAGAAGGCAAAGCAGTGGCTCGCCAACGGGGCGCAGCCGTCGGATCCGGTGCGGCGTTTGTTCGCGGAGCTCGGGCTCGTGGAGCGTGGGCACGTTCCGGAGAACAAGCGGCCGCCGAAGAACCAGAAAGAGTCGTAGCGCATGTCTGCGTTCGACGACGAATTCGGGCTCTTCGGCGACGAGGAGACGTCGGAGGAAGAGCGTCGCTCGACTCTCGGCGCGCGCCGTATCGCGTCGGACGAAGCCGCGCACGACGACATCGAGCCGGAGGACGAGCGCCCGCGGCGGACGCTGCGGCGTTCGGGCGCCGGCGGCGCCGGTGAGGCTTCCGGCGAGCAGCCGCGCCGCCGGTGGGAGCCGCGCGGCGACCGCGGTCCGCGCAAGACCGCCGATCCGGCGGTCGCGCAACAGCGTGCGGTCGATCTGTTGGGGTTCCTCGCGCGTAACCTCGTGACCAAGCCCGACGAGGTGATCGTCGAGGCGATCGATACGGCAAAGGGGCCGGTCATCGAGCTGGAAGTCCATCCCGACGATCTCGGAAAGGTGATCGGGCGCGCGGGACGCGTCGCGATGGCGCTGCGTACGCTCGTGCGCGCGAGCGCCGAAGGCCGCATCAGCGTCGACATCGTCGACGTCGAGGACGACGACGAGCTCGAAGCCGATCTCGAGCATGCTTCAGGATCAGCACAGGCTTCGGAACCCGAGAAGCCTTCGTCAGGCTCAGGGCAGGCTGACTAGTAAGGCCAACGCCGGCCGCATCGCCGGCGTGTTCGGGTTGCGCGGCGAGCTGAAGGTCGATCCGAGCCGCATCGGCGACGATGCGCTCGCGGTCGGACTCGCGCTGGACGCGACGCTGCGCGACGGGACCGTGCGCGCGTTGCGCGTGCGGGCGCTCCGGCGCCACAAAGGACGGCCCCTCGTGACGTTCGAGGGGATCGACGACGCGACGGCGGCGGAAGCGCTCGCCGGTGCGACGCTGCAGCTCGATCGCGCCGAGGTCTCGCTCGCGTCCGACGAATACTTCGACGAGGATCTCGTGGGCTGCACGCTCGTCGATGAGGCGGATACCGCGCTCGGCGAGGTCGTTGCGGTCGAGCATCATCCTGCGCAGGACGTGCTCGTCGTCGGTGCGCGGCGCGCGCTGGTCCCGCTCGTGCGTGCGTTCGTGCGCGGGATCGACGTCCCGGCGCGGCGGATCGTCGTCGCGCTCCCGCCGGGTCTGCTCGACCCGGCGCAGGCGGAAGAGGCCTAGGGCTCTAGCTCCGCCGGGTGTGCGACGGGTTCAGGTAGGCCGCCAGCGCCGCTTCGACGGCGCGCTGGGTCGCGAGCTGACTGCCTTGCGTCCCGGTCGCGGCCTCGGTGAAGCTCTTGCGCCAGGAGACCTTGCCGCGGCAGTTGCTGGCGATCAGCTCGAAATTCGCGCTGCCGCCGCCCGTGGTGTCGGGGCGGAAGCTCAGCACACCGGCCAGGACCGTCCGCGACCGGCTGACCTGGCACGCGGCCGCGGCCGTGTCGGCTTGGTCGGCGTTCGCGATCTCCGCGACGTGCTGTGTGGCGTAGGTGCGCAGCTCCGCGGCGGCGGTCCCCGTCACGGGGATGACGGCGGTCGCGGCGGCGGTCGGGCTCGCGAGCGGACGGGGGACCATCGTGCGCACGACCGGCGGCGGGCTCGTCAGCGGGACGGAAGCGGCGCCGGCCGGGGTCGGGATCGGCGTCGGGCTGATGATCGGCTTGGGGGTCGGGCTGGCCGACTGCGTGCCCCGATGACGGCCGAACAGCTTGCCCAGCGCGCTGAGGTTGGCTCCGCCGGAACTGGCGGGAGCCGGGGTCGGCGAAGAGGCCGGCGGCGGCGTCCCGATCGCGGCGAGGCCGCGGTTCGCGTACTGCGAGACGAAGGAGGCGAGTTGATCGCCCTGACCGGCCGCGTCGGCGTACGTCGTGAGCTGCCCGGTGTTGCTGTAGACGATGATCCCGCTGGTGACGCCGACGACCTGCTCGACCATCGAGACGCCGTTCCCGAGCGGCGAGATGAATCCGGCGATGTAGTAGTCGGCGCCCACCGCTCGAGCGGCGGTCAGATAATCCTTGCGCTCGGTTCCCGGCGTGGGCGGGATGACCGTGACCTTCCCGGTGTTCGCCATCTCCGTCGCGATGATCGTCGCGAGCCGTGAGCTGGCCTCGCGGTCGAGCGTACTGCCGTTCGCGGTGAACGGATACACGACGACGTTCGGCTTGACGCTCAGGTCGGGCGGCCCGGCGGCGATGAGCGGGCATGCAAGCAACACGAACAGGACGACGAGGAGACGGCGCACCACGGTTGACTTCGGGTGCGGGCGTTGCGAGTCCTTACGAGGCGAGAGGGAGGGCGCCATCCTGAGACTCTCTTTCCCACGCCGCGCTGACGTGAGCGCCGAACAGGAACACGATCCCGATGACGTCGAGCCACAGCAGCAGGACGAACAGCGCCGAGAGCGCGCCGTAGATGCGAAACGCGTTCGCCGCCATCGTGGTGTAGGCCGCGAACGCGATCTGCGCGAGCGAGTACCCGATCGAGGCGACGCCCGCTCCGGCGACGATGGCCGGCCAGGACGCGCGGCGGTTCGGCAGGTACGCGTAGAGCAGCGCGATGATGACGAATATCAGCCCCAGCGACGCGGCGTACGAGGCGATCTCCGGAAACCAGCGCAGGGATTCGAGGCCGGCGAACTGCACGAAGAGCGTGATGACGACGGGGAGCGCGGTCGCGACGACGATCACGACGCCGACGACCGGAACCAGCACCAGCGCGATCAGGACGTTCCAGAGATAGTGGCGGTCGCGCGAGACGCCCACCGAGCGGTTCAGGGCGTACGTCAGCCCTTGGAAGACGTTCTTCCCCGACCACGCCAGCGCGATCAGGCCGATCGTTCCGCTCAGGCCACGATAGCGCACGATCGCGTCCAAGTTGTTCGCGACGAGATCCTGGAACTGCGGCGCGTACAAGCTGATCGCGTCGTTCGCGCGCGCGACCCCTTCGCTCGTCCCGTAGACGAACGCCAAGAGGGCGGCGGCGACCAGCAGCAGCGGGATCGCCGCGAACAGCACGTTGAACGCCAGCGCTTGCGCCATGAACGTTCCGCCCTCGGCGGAGAAGCTCTGCGCCGCGCTGCGGAAGGTTCGAATCAGCCGTGCCACCCGCTCACCTGATCCTTGCCGCGCTCGTGACGGTGGTGCTCGACGGCGCTCCCGCGCCGAGCGCCCCGCCGGCGCGGCTCGTCGGCGGACGCGTGCTCGCGCCGATCGCGCTGATCGCGCGGTTGGCGGACCGCGTGACCGTCGCGGCCGACGGCGGCCTGACCGCGCAGCGCGGTGAGCGCGCCTGCGTCGCGCGCACGATCGGTGCGGAAGGTGCGGCGTTCGTCGAGCTGGCTCCGCTCGCGCGGTGTCTCGGCGCGACGGTCAGCTGGGACGCCGCGAGCCGCACGCTGGGGTTGGCGTTCGCGCGCGCCGCGCAGTCGCGCGAGCATCCCGCGTTCGACCCGCGCGCGCCGCAGGTCGCGCCGACGACGATCTTCACGCCCGAACCGGTCCGCACGCCGCGCGTCCTGGTGACCGGATCGCCGATTCCCCGTCGCACCGCGATCCCCGTCACGCCCTCGTTTCCCTTTACAACCCCGCGTCCGTGATCGCTTTGATCCAGCGCTGCGTCTCGGGATCGTCCCACCAGTTCGCGATCCGCGCTTCGAGCACGGGGATCGCGCGCAGCCGCCCGGCGTGCGCGCGGACCGCTTCCGGGTTCGGCGCCGGTCGGGCGAGTTGCGCCTGCAGCGCATCGACGTCCGCGTGCGCGCGGGCGTCGTCGCCGGCGGCCTCGCGAAGCTCGTCGTACGGCGGGTGCGGGACTTGCGGTTCGCCCTTTTCCATCGGCAGGGCAGCTTCGACAAGCTGAGTCCCCCAAGCCTCGCGGCCCCCACGGGTCAGGTGCCGCGCGGACCGCCGTGCCGGACGGGGAGGACGACGCGGACGTGGTTGCCGCGCCCCGGATGGCGGCGGGCGCTCAGCTCCTCTCCGAGCGCATCGACGATGAACAAGCCGCGCCCGTTCTCGCTGAGCACGTTCTCGGGGAGCGCCGCGGCGACCGAGAACGGCGCGCCGCGGTCCAGGACGTGCAGCACGGGCCGCTCGTCGTTCCACTCGACGGCGACGTCGATCGGGCCGGGGGCGTAGCGGACCACGTTGCCGACCAGCTCGCCGAAGATCAGCTCCGCGGAGGCGAAGTCGCTCGCGGGCTCCGCGTGCCGGCGCAGGTAGTCGACGAACGAGGAGCGCGCGCCGTGAGCCGCCATCGCGTCCTCGGCATCGAACGCCCAATGCGCGTCGCGGCCGAACCCGAGCACGAGGATCGCGACGTCGTCGCGGCTGCCGTCCTCGAGCACGCCGTCGCGCACGAAGCGCGCGGGATTGGCGGCGTGGACGACCGCGTCGTCCCGGAGCAGCTCGCGCAGCCGGCGTTCACCCTCGATGATGTCGTGCGTCGCCTCGGTCAGCCCGTCGGTGTAGCTGACCAAGACGGAGCCGGGCGCGATCGCCGGGATCGTGTGCGCGACGTCGGTGCGCGCGCCGACGCCGAGCGGCGGGCCGCCGGTGGTCAGCGCGATCAGCGCGCCCTCCGGGGTGCGCAGGATCGGCGGCGGATGGCCCGCCGACGCGTACGTGAGCGACCACGTGCACGGATCGAGGATCCCGACGAACGCGGTCGCGATTCGCTCGGGCGCTTCGTTCGCGAGCGCTTCGTCGGTGAGCGTGAGGATCTCGTCCGGTCCGAGCGCGCGAAACGCCGCGACGCGGATCGCCTGACGCAGCGAGCTCATCAGCACCGCGGCGTCGACGCCGTTCCCCGCGACGTCCCCGATCGAGATGACGAGTCGTCCGTCGCGCAGCACGAACGCATCGTACCAGTCGCCGCCGATCCCGGCGTCGCGGTCGCACGCGAGATAGGTCACGCTCAGGCGCAGCCCGTCGAGCCGCGGGAGCGTGCGCGGCAGCGAGGCTTCCTGGAACGTCCGCGCGATCTGGCGCTCGCGGTCCGCGATCCGCGCGTTGTCGAGCACGACCGCGGCGCGCTGCGCGAGGACGACGGCGAGGTCGCGGTCGCCGGGCGCGAACGGATCGCGACGCCCGTCGCGGATCAGCTGCAGCACGCCGAGCGCGTTCCCGCGTGCGACCAGCGGGACCCCGACGAGCGAACGAAAGCCGAGCAAGGCGAGGTCGGCGGCATGGCGCTCGTCGGAGGCCGAGCGTGCGATGACCTCCGGCGTGACGATCGGGACGTAGCTGACGTCGCGGCGCAGGAGCGGATCGAGCGGATCGAGCGGATCGAGCGGCCGCGCCGGATAGCGGCGCATGACGTCCCAGGCGAAGGCGCGTTTGACGGGATCGCGGTGATGGATCGTGTGCGGGACGATCAGGTCGTCGCGCACCAGATGCACGAGGCACCAGTCGGCGAGTGCCGGAACGACCAGCTTCGCCAGCGCGCCGAACGCCGCGTCGAGATCGCGCGCGGCGCCCAGCACCTCGGTCGCATCGGCGAGAAACGCCATCGCGTCGCCCGCTCGGCGCCGCGCGTCGATGTCGGTCGCGGTTCCGATCCAGCTGGTCACCCGGCCGTCCGCGTCGTGCAGCGGACGCGCCTGGGCGACGTGCCAGCGGTACACGCCGTCGCGGCCCCGCAGGCGGTGTTCGTGATGATACGGGCGTCCGCTCTCCATCGCGGAGCGAAACGTGCCGGTCGAGGAACGCAGGTCGTCGGGATGGAGCGCGCGCGAGTAGCCGCCGGCGAGCGCCTCTTGCGGCGTCTGGCCGGTATAGTCGTACCAGCGCTCGTTGAACCACTCGCCGAGGCCGTCGAGATTGGCGATCCAGACGATGTGCGGGACCGCGTCGAGCGCCCGGCGCTCGGCGCGCGCCTCGACCGAGCCGCTCATGTCGCGGCGTGCGAGGCTTGCGCGAGCAGCCCGTCCAGCTCGCGGCGCGCGGTCGCGAACGCGTCGCGCTGCGCGGGCGTCGGCGCGGCGTCGGCGGCGACGACCGTCTCGAGGATCGCCGCGAGCCGTCCGTTCGCGCGCGCGAGCGCGCGGCCCAGCGCGGCGTCGTGCGCGCGCACGCGCAGCGAGGCGTCGTACGCGCGCTGCGCCGCGTCGGCGACCGCGCGCGAGAGCGCGTACTGCGCGCCGAGGTCCGCCTCGGAGACCGCGACGCGCGGATCCTCACGCACCGTCAGCGTGCGCGTCGCGCGCGCGCCGTCGGCCTCCAGTGTGACGGTGTAGGTCCCGGGCGGGACGCGCGGCCCTTCGGGCTCGAGCGGCGTGCCGTGCGGGATCGCGGCGATCGTCGGATCCTCGCCGAACACGCGCGGGGCCGCGAGGTGTAGACCCCAGACGAAGCGGTGCGCGCCGGCGCTCGCATCGAGCACGTGCGGCGGCGCGATCCACCAGGACGGTACCTCGAGTTTCGCGGCGTCGACGGCGGCCGGCGGATCGTCGCTCGCGAAGCGGCGCACGAGCACGCCCTGCGCGTCGCGGATCGTGAGCGTCACGCGCGTCGCCGTGCGCGGCAGCGCGTAGTCGAGCACCGCGCCGTTCGGCGGGTTGGGGAAGAACGGCTCGTCGGGCGGGAGCGGCGTGTCGGTGTTCGTGTCGCGCTCGACGCGCCACGCCGGTTCGGGCGCGAGGAGCGCCGGCGCACGCGCCGCGAGCGTCTCGCGCTGCCGCAGCGGCGTGACGTCGTCGAGGATCCAGAACCCGCGTCCGTGCGTCGCTACGACGAGGTCGTCGCCGTGCACGACGAGATCGCGCACCGAGGTCGCGGGGAGGTTCAGCCGCAGCGACGACCACGAGTCGCCGTCGTCGTAGGAGACCCACACGCCGCGCTCGGTTCCCGCGTAGAGCAGTCCACGGCGGATCGGATCGGCGCGCACGACGTTCGTCGGCGCCGCGTCGATCCCGCGGTCGATCTCGGTCCAGGTGCGCCCGCCGTCGTGCGTGCGGAAGAGCTGCGGGCGCTGCTCGTCCAGGCGAATGCGGTTGACCGCGACGTACGCGCTCCGCGCGTCGAACGGCGAGGCGTCGATGATCGAGATCTTCGCCCACGGGCCGACGCCGGGCGGCGTGACGTTGCTCCAGTGCGCGCCGCCGTCCGCGGTACGCCACACCAAGCCGTCGTCGGTCCCGGCCCAGATCACGCGCGCGTCGCGAGGCGAGAGCCCGAGCGCGTAGATCACGCCGCGGTGCGGCTTCGCGTCGGCGAGGTCGGTATAGATCCCCACGTTGGGCGGGTCGGCGGGATGCGGGCGGGTGAGGTCGGGGCTGACGATCGACCAGTGCTCGCCGTAGTCGCCGCTGCGGAAGAGCACGTTGGCGCCGAGGTAGAGCGTTCGCTTGTCGGCAGGCGAGAACGCGAGCGGCGCGGTGCGGCGGAAGCGGTAGGTCCCGCTGCGCCAGCCGATCACCGGGCCGACTTCCTGCGTTTGCCCCGTGCGCTCGTCGTAACGCGTCACCTTCCCGCCGTAGACGATCCCGGGATGGAGCGGATCGGGTGCGACGTAGCCGTACTCCTCGACGCCGACCGGATGCCATTCGCGCATCCCGATCGCGCCGTCGTTCCCGCGCGAGAGCACCTCCGCGCTGCCGCTCTCCTGTTGTCCGCCGTAGACGCGATACGGGAAACGGTCGTCGGTAATGACGTGGTAGAACTGCGCCGTCGGCTGGTTGTACCATGAGCTCCACGACGCGCCGCCGTCGAGGCTGATGATCGCGCCCTGATCGCTGCCCAGGACGATGCGGTCGTGGTCGTCGGGCGCGATCCAGATCGCTTGATAATCGTCTCCGCCCGGTGCGCCGCGCAGTGCGGTGAAGGTGTGCCCGCCGTCGGTCGAACGATACGTCGAGGTGTTCGTGACGTAGACCGTTTGCGGATCGGCCGGGTCGACGCCGACCGTCGCGAGATCGTCGCCGCGTTCGGCGACGCGGTCCTCGCCGTCGACGTGCGTCCAGCTCGTGCCGGCGTCGTCGGAGCGGTAGAGCCCGCCGTTCGAAGGCGCGTCGGCGAAGGCGTAGACGCGCCGCGGGTCGCTCGGCGCGACCGCGACCGCGATGCGGCCGACGCCCTGCGCCTGCGTCGGCAAGCCGCCTTCGAGATGCGTCCACGTGCTGCCGCCGTCGGTCGACTTGTACAGACCGCTCCCGGCGCTCGCGCGCTGCACGGAGTCGCCGTCGGCCGTCTCCCACGGCGTCTGCCGAGCGGCCCAGAGCGAGGCGTAGAGCGTGCGCGGATCGTGCTGATCGAGCGCGAGATCGAACGCGCCCGCGTCGGCGCCGCTGCCCAGTACGCGCGTGAAGGTCGCGCCGCCGTCGGTCGAGCGATAGACGCCGCGTTCGGCGTTCGGCCCGTACGGATGACCGAGCACCGCGACGTAGAGACGGTTCGCGTCGTGCGGGTCGACCACGATGCGCGCGATCTGCTGGCCGTCGCGCAACCCCAGATGCGTCCAATGCGCGCCGCCGTCGGTCGACTTGTAGATCCCGTCGCCGACGGCGAGATCGGGGCGCTGACGTCCCTCGCCGCTGCCGACGTACACCGTGTCGGGCGCGGAGGGCGCGACGGCGATCGCCCCGACCGAGGCCGTCGGCTGATCGTCGAAGATCGGCGTCCACGTGCGTCCGGCGTCGCGCGTCTTGAAGACGCCGCCGTTCACGGCGCCGATGTAGTACTCGTACGGACGGCCGGGGACGCCGGTAACGGCGGTCGTGCGCCCGCCGCGGAACGGCCCGATCGGGCGCCAGCGCAAGACGTCGCCGGGCGAGGGCGCGGCGCCGGAAGGCGCGAGCGGGACGAGCAATGCCGCGGCCGCCAAGAGCGGCGCGACGAGGAAGCGCATCATCCCCGCGCGGTTCCGCTCCGATGGTGCGCTGAGCCTGCTCGTCATGCTGGTTGACGCAAGGTATGCGCAACGGCGACGAACGACGCGTGATCGTGGATCACCTGTTCGGCGTAGCTGCGCGCGAACGCGGCTATCGCGTCGACGAACACCTCGCCGCGTCCCACGTACGCGGCGACGGCGCGCGGATCGCCGGTGCGCGCATGCGCCCGCGCGAGCGCCCACGCGCAGTGCGCGGCGACGTCGGCGAGTGCCTCCGCATCGAGTGCCCGCAAGTCCGGCGACGTCTTCATGTCGCGGTACTGTCGCACGTAGAGACTCCGCTCGTCGACCTGCGCCCAGCCCAGCAGCGCGTCGCTGGTCGCCTGCATCATGCGCTGCCCGGCGACGACGCGCTCGCCGTGCGTCGCGTACGGCTGCGCGCCGACGTACGGCTCGAGCGCGGATGCACGTGCCTCCTTGAGTTGAAGCAAGAGCGGATTGCCGTCCGTGTCGAGCAACAGCACGAGCGCGCACCACGTGCCGACGCTCCCCACGCCGACCACCTTGCGAACGACGTCGACGACGCGGAACCGCGCGAGCAGCATCCGCGCGTCGTGCCGCAGCGACGCGCGGTACGTTTCGAGGATGCGCTCGGCGAGGTCGTTCCCGTGCGCGCCGTCATCGAGGTGTTCGAGCAGCGGCGGCGCGTCGGTGAAGCGCAGCTGGTTCTGCGTGCGCTGCGTGATCGAGGGGAGGAGCGCCAGCGTGGTGCGGCTGCGCGCGTCGCGCGCAGCCCGCTGCCAGAGGCGGCGCGCGCGCGGGTCCAGCGACGCGCGCATCGCGGCGGAGAGCGAGAGCTGCGCGTACCAGCGGTCGAGGACCGGGAGCGCCGCGTACGATGCCGTGCGATCGCGATAGACCGCGACGGCGCGTCGAACGGCCGGCTCGTACGCGGCCGCGCGCAGCCCGTGCTCCATCCCGGCCAGCACGACGCTGGTCGCGAGCCGCTTGAGATCCCACTCCCACGGTCCGCGCACGCTCTCGTCGAAATCGTTGACGTCGAAGACGAGGCGTCGCTCGGGCGAGGCGTACCCGCCGAAGTTCGCGAGGTGCGCGTCGCCCGAGATCTGCGCGAGGATCCCGGTGCTCGGCGTCGTCGCGAGATCGGCGGCCATCAGCGCCGCGCTGCCGCGCAGAAACGCGAACGGCGAGCGGGTCATCCGCGCGATCCGCAGATCGCGCAGATCGGGGAGCAGCGTCGCGAAGACCGCGCTGAGCTGCGCGAGCGGATCGCGTCCGCTCGGCGCGTCCCACGCGGCCTGGGCGGAACGGGGAACGTTCGCCCTGAGGGCCTTGCCGTCCATGCCGACCCTAGTCGGCAACACGAGGGGAGGCTCCTACCGCACCAGATCGCGCGCGAGGACGAAGTCGATCCCTTCGCGGCGCAGCTCGGGGAGGAGCGCGCGGACCGCGACGAGCGTCGTCGGGCGCGGATGGCCGATCGCGATCGCGCTGCCGTGCTCGCGCGCGATCGCGGCGGCGCGGCGCAGCTGGTCTTCGGTCGCCGCGACGTCGGCGACGTCGTCGAGGAAGACGTCGCGGCTCGCCGTCGGGATCCCCGCGGCGGCGGCGTCGCGCTGCGCGACGGTCGCCGCGCTCGTGCGCGAGTCGACGAAGAAGTAGTGGTGCTGCGCGAGGACGGCGCTGACGTCGCGCATCACCCGGTCGTCGGAGGTCGCGCGGCTCCCCTCGTGGTTGTTCGCGCCGATCGCGAGCGGGACGGAAGCGATGTCGTCGTCGACTTGACGCGCGATCGCGGCGTCGCTCATCGAGGTCGAGATCTCGCCCGGACCGGGATCGATCTCCGAGCGCGGCTCCATCGGCAGGTGGAGGATGACGCCTTTTCCCGCGGCCAGCGCTTCGCGCGAGATCAAGCCGCCGTAGCGCACGTGGGGAAGGACGGAGAGCGTCAACGGCTCCGGGAGCGCGATGAACCCGCGCTCGGTCGTCAGCCACTGGCCGCAGTCGTCGATGATGATCGCCAGGCGCGGCGCGCCGGGCGCCGCAGCGGCGGGCTTGGGCGTCGCGGTCGGCGCGGCCGAAGGCGCTGCGGACGGAGGGGACGTCGGCACGGGGGCGGGCACGGCGGCCGCGGGCGATGCGGTCGGCACGACGGCGCCCGCGGGCTCGGAGACCGCCGGGACCGGGGTCGTCGTCGCCGCGCTCGTCGGCGCGGTGGTCGGCGCTTGCGCAACCGGCGCAGGGGTCACGGCTGTCGCGGCGGCCGGGGGTGCCTCGGGTGCCGTGGTCGCCGCGATCTCGCGCGGGTGATGGCGATGACGAGCGACGTGCGCGACCGGCCGCGGGGTGACGTCGCCGTGAACGATCAGGGCGACGGCGCCGGCGAGGACCGCGGCAGCGGCGAGCGCGGCGAGGATGGGAAGGAACGGACGGTTGGCACGGCGGCGTCGACGGCGGCGCTTCATCACGCGCAGGCTTCGCCGCGGGCGAGCGCCAGCGATTCAGCACGATTCCGTCGGCGCTCGAAACGAGGGCGCCGACCGATCACTGGATCAGCGTCCGGCACGCACCGTGCGACTACCCCTTCTGAACGACGAGCGCGAGACGGTCGCGCAGCAGCGCCTCGGCGCCGTTGGCGATCATGCGCACGAGCCCGGCGGCCGGGAGCCGCCGTTCCGCCAAACCGACGGACTGCCCGGCGTAGACGTGCGCGAGCCGCGGATCGCGGTTCGCGCGCGCCGTATCGTACTCGGCGATCGCCTCGGCCGGGAGCTCGTCCTCGTGTCCCTCCCAGCGGTCGGTGAACGCGTTGCGCAGCGCGCGTCCGGGAAACTGACGCGGCCACGGGATCCCTTGCGCGCGGTCGAAGAGGCTCGTGAGAATCGTATCGCCCTCGCGGCTCGCCTCGACGCGCTGCTTGACCCATTCCTCCGTGAGGCTCTCGTGCGCGAGCAGGAACGGCGTGCCGATCCAGGCGCCGTCGGCGCCGGCGGCGATCACCGCGGCGAGCCCGCGCGCGCTCGCGATCCCGCCGGCCGCCAGGACGGGACGATCGACCAGCTCGAGGACGATCTGCAGCAGCGGGAGCGTGCCCACCGTACCGGTGTGTCCGCCGGCCTCGGTCCCTTGCGCGACGATCACGTCGACCCCGGCATCGGCGGCGCGCAACGCGGACTCGCGGTCCTGCACCTGGCTCGCGACGAGGATTCCGGCATCGTGCAGCGCGGGGACGTGCGGCGTCGGATCGCCGAACGAGAGCGCGACGAGCGCGGGTCGCTGCGCGATCACCATCGTGAGCACGTCGGGCCGCGTGTCGACGACCCACGTCATCAGGCCGATCCCGAAGCGACGGCGTTCGTCGTCCTGGCGCGCGAGCGCGACCTCCCGCCGCAGCGTCTGATCGTCGGCGTTGCGGTCGACGCCGATGAATCCGAGACCGCCCGCTTCGCTCACCGCACGAGCAAGCATACCGCCGGCCGCGGGCGTCATCGGCGCGTTGACGATGGGGACTCGCAACCCGAGAAGTTCGGTAAACCGCGTGCAGAGCATCGTCTCGCTACCTTGCGCAGGTGTTGTGTGCGCGAGGCGCGCCGCCCTGCGCGCGGTCGCTCCGCTCAGAGGGTCAAAGACGTCTCGTGCAGGTGCGCGATGATCTCGGCGATCGTCTCGACGCTGTCGACGAGGAGATCCGTCTCCGAGACCAGCGCACCGAGGCTCGCGTCGCCGGTCTGATCGAAGGCGCGTTTGAGCTCGACCTGCGCGTCGCGCAGCCGCGGCAGCGCGTCCGGCGTGTGGTTTTCGCGCAGTGCCTCCGCCAGCATGCACATGCTGGTGTCGAGCTGCGCGGTGAGCGTCTCGAGCGTGTTCTGCGCGATCGCGGCGCCGCGCTCGAGCCGCGCGAAGAGCGTGAGGATCGCGATCCCGTAGCGCCGGCTCGCCGCCAAGATTCCGAGCGCGGCGCGCACCGTGATCGCGCGCGGACGAACCGGCTCGGCGATCATCTGGTCGACCGATGCCGTCGCGTTCGAGCGCGCGAGCCACGACGCGAGCTGTGCGTCACGAATCTCGCGTTCGACCGCCGCCTGCGGCGCGAGATAGGCCCGCAGCACGAGCGTGCCGTAGCGGCGCTGCGCGTCGAGCAGGTCGGCGAGCTCCGCCGGGACGCGTTCCCGCGACCAGGTCGGCCACAGGACGTAGATCGCGAGCGCCATCGCGCCGCCGATGAGCGTGGCGCCGACGCGGTCGAGCGCGGCGTTGTGTTCCGGCGAGCCGCCCAGCGCGAGCAGGAAGACGACGTAGACCGTCAGCGTGATCGTGTAGATCCCGTAGTTGACGTTGAAGATCACAAGGCCGATCCCGATCGCCGCGATCGCAAGGATCATGTAGGCCGCGGGACCAGGGTGGACCCAGCCCGTGATCGCTCCGGCGATCAGCGCGCCGGCGACCGTCCCGGCGACGCGCGCGCCGCCGCGCGTGATCGTCGTCGTGAAATCGGGGCGCAGCACGAGCACGGCGGTCAGCGGGATCCAATAACCGCGCTCCAGGCCGAGGGCGCGCTCCGCGAGCGCACCGAGCAACAGCGTCGTTCCGAGGCGAATCGCGTGCTGCCCGAACGCCGAGTTCAGCGCCAGGTTCGCGCGCAGCGTCTCGAGCGCTTCGCCGAGCAGCGTCAGGGCGAACGGCTGGCGCTCGCGCGGGCGCAGCGCGGAGGCGGCGCCGTGACCGCCGGTCGCCTGCCCGGAGCGCCACGCCGTGCGAAGCTGGCCCAGGAACGCGCGGCTGTCCTGCACGGCTTGATCGACGTCGGATTGCGCCGGCTTTCCCTCCAGCGCGACGTGCCCGCGTTCGAGCGCGGCGGCTTGGAGGTCGAGTGCGTGCCAGAGCGCGTCGAGCCGGTTCGGGACGCGCGCGTGTTCGAGCGCGGCCGCGATCTCGCTCAGCACGAGCTCCGCAAGCGAGCCCAGCTCGTCGATCGCGTGGACCGCCTCATCGGCCCCATGCGTCTCGAGCAGATGCCGGTCGGTCGCGAGCGCGGCGAGCGAGGCGCGGATCCGCTGTGCGCCGTCGAGCAGCGCTTCGTATGCGGCGATCTCGCCGCGGCGCGCGAACGGCTGCGGATCGGCGAGCGTGTCGCTGACCGTTTCGAGCGACGCGCTCGCCGGCGCGCCGAGCTTTGCGCGCGGGAAACTCCCCGCGTACGCGCCGAGCGCGCGATACGCGGCGGCCAGGACGCGACGTTCGGCGGAGAAACGCTGCAGCGGCCAGATCAGCACGAGCAGCACCGTCTGGAGCGCGCCGCCGGCGAAGACGAGCGCGGCCTGCGGCAGCGCTTCCGACGCATCATACGGTGCGTGGCTGAAGACGACCAGCGCGATCACCGCGTTGATCCCGATCGCAGTCGCCGTCGGGCCGATCGCCGCGATGATCCCCGCGCCGACGCCCCACAGGCCCGTGACCAAGACGTTCGCGACCGGTGTGGTGTCGGTCACGCAGCCGACGAAGGCCGAGAGCGCCATCGCCGCGCTGGTGAGCAGCATCGACGCGGCGCGCGTGCGATAGACGCCTTGCCGCGACGCGATCCCGGCGCAGAGCGCGCCGATCGCCGCCGAGACGCCGGAGAGCGGGCCGCCCAGCATCACGCCCAGGACGAGCGGGATCGCCACGCCGATCGTGCAGCGCACGCCGAACCCCACCTCGACGCCGGAGCGGTTGAGCCGGATCGTCTCCTGACCGAGCCGCTGTACGAGCGACCACGCACCCCGCGCCCGCGCTGCTACCGTCGATCGTCTCCCCACAAGGGGTTCCACGGGATGCGGGCGCGCGGTTCCTCCGCGGGAGACGCCTGCCGTTCTCCTGGGCCGGCCCGGCGAGCCGCGGTAGGCCGGGTGCCGAGGAGCGCGAAGAGGTGGCGCCACCATGAGCGACCTTCGACGCGAGGCGGCGGTCACGCTCGCGATCATCGCGGCGCCGCCGCACGGCGTCGTCTTCGTCGAGCGGGCCGCGCACCTGCGCGACCATCCCGGCCAGGTTGCCCTTCCGGGCGGATCGCTCGACGCGATCGACGAGGGCGATCACGCGCGCGCGGCGCTGCGCGAGCTGCACGAGGAGATCGGCGTCACCCCGGAGCGCGTGACGATCGTGAGCCGGCTCCCGGTCGTGCGCCAGCGCGTGAACAACTTCGACGTGACCCCGTTCGTCGCAGTCGTGGCGCCGGGACCGTTCACGATCGACGGGTCCGAGACCGCCGGGATGTTCACGATCCCGCTCGAGTTGCTGGTCAGCGTCGGCCCGCGCCCGGGCCTGGTCACGTTGCCTGACCGCACGGTCGACACGTACGTCCTGGACTACGAAGGCTGGCGGGTGTGGGGGCTGACCGCGCGGATCGTGCGGGCGTTCGCCGACGCCTGGCACGACGCGGAGAGCGGGATGCGCGTCGCGGTCGAGGACGCGCTCGCCGTATCGTGAGATGCGCGGCGCTCGCGCTGGTCGTGCCGCTCGCGCTCGTCGCGGCGCTCCCCGCAGCTGCGGCGGAATGGACGCCGGGCCCGCTGCGCGCGACGACGGCGACGCTGCGCGCCGTGTTGGCGGCGAACGCGCGCGCCGAGGGGATCTCGCTTCCGGCGTTCGCGCAGCGGCGGGAGCGCTACGTCTACCGCAGCGGCACGCGGTCGCTCCCGGTCGAGGTTTTGGTCGACGGCGACGACTATCGCGCGAGCGTGCAGGTCGGTGACGCGCGCTACCTGGCCGGCCGACTGCGCGGCGTCGTCTGGCGCGCCGACGCGAACGGCGTCGCGCACGTCACGCGTTCCGACCTGCAGGGCGATCCGCTCGACCGCATCCCGCGCAGCCTCTTCGCGTTCGATCCGGCGGACTGCGCGCTCGCCGGCGAGACGGCGGACGCGAAGCCGGCCTGGGTCGTCGTCGACCGCCCGCCCGGCGAGAAGCCGCATTGGTTCTTCGTCGATCGCGCGAGCGCGCTCATCGTGCGCGAGACGACCCGCGTCGGGAAGCGGACCGTCACGACGACCTTCGATGATTTCGCGCCCCTGGCCGGGGCGCTGCGCCCACGTCGCTGGAGCGTTCGCGACGACGAGCGCGCCGATGACCTCGACGTGCGGGTCGAGGCGGTCGAGCCGGGCCCCGTCGACCCCGCGTCGCTCGCGCCGCCCGCGAACGCGCGCGTCTTCGCGCCGCGCGATCCCGCCGCGAGCGTCGTGCCGCTCCCGGCACGTTTCGACCACGCGAGCGCCGTCCTCGACGTCGACCTCGCCGGGCATCGCGCTCGCTTTCTGCTCGACACGGGGACCGCGAGCATCATCCTCGACCGCGATCTCGCCGCGCGCTGGGGGTTCGCTGCGGTCCTCGGGCACGCGAGCGTCCCGCGCATGACCGTCGGCGGCCTCGTCCGCGACGACGTCTCGGTGCTCACCGCGCCGCTGCACGGCGGCTTCGGCGAGATCGACGGGATCCTCGGCTACGATTTCTTCGTCGGCAACGTAGTCCACCTCGACTACGGGCGGCGCCGCGTGGAGGTGTACGCGCGCGACGCCGCAGCGAACGTCTTCCGCGATTCGGCGACGACCGTGCTGGCGGCGAACGTCGCGGAGGGGATCCCGCTCGTGCGCGCCGGCTTCGGCGCGGCGGTCGGCGAGCGCTTCGCGCTCGACACGGGGTCGACGCATCTCTACGTCTTCGACCCGTTCGCGCATCGTTACGCGACCGAGATCGCGGCGCACTGGACGCCGGTCGTGTTCGCTGACGGTCGATACGCGAAACGCGAAGTCTATCTCGAAGGGGCGATCGCGCTCGAGGCGCGGCGCGTCGCGGCCTTCGAGCTCGGTCCGGCGCGCTTCGACCAAATCACCGTCGGCGTTCAGCAGCCCGCGGCATATCCCGACGCGATCGCGGTCCCGCTCGACGGGATCGTCGGAACCGACGAGCTCTCGCATTTCGACCTGTGGTTCGATTACGACGGCGGGCGGATCGGGATACGGACCGTCGAAATGACCGCTGGCGGGTGAAGCGCAACCAGGAGGTTCAGCGTGATCGTCAGCATCTCGCGCGAGCTCGGTGCCGGCGGGCGGTCGGTCGGCGAGGCGGTCGCAGCGGCGCTCGGCGCGCCGCTGCTGGACGAGCGCTCGATGATCGATCAGCTGGCGACCCGGGTAGGGCTGCCCGCGGAGTTCGTCGCCGAACGGATCGAGCGCCCGCCCTCGACGGGTCAGCGCTTCATCGCCGACCTCGCGGCCGCCACAGCGATGGTTCCGTACACGACGACCTGGCAGCAGCCCGACGAGAGCATCATCGAGGGCGTGCGCGAGCTGGTCCTCGAGCACGCGGCGGCCGGCGACGTCGTCGTCATCGGTTTCGGCGGCCCGGCGCTGCTCGACTGGGAAGAGCTGGGGATCCCGCTGCTCGCGATCCTGCTGCGCGCGGGACGGGGGTGGCGCATCGAACAGCTGGCGCGCCGCTACGCGATCGACCGCATCGAGGCGCAGCGCCGGATCGCACGCACCGACGAGGCGCGCAGCCGCTATCAACGTCACTACTTCCGCTCCGACCTCTACGACAGCCGGCAGTACGATCTGGTCCTGTGCACGGAATCGCTCGGCCTGGAACTGGCCGCGACGCTCGCGACGCGGGTCGCGCGCGCGGCGGCGCAGCAGGTGCGCGAGCGCAGTGCCGAGGTACGCGATGGACACGAATCTCGAACGTGAGGTGAAGCTGGGCGTCCCGCGGGCGTTCTCGCTCGCGCGCCTGGAAGCGCGGCTGGACGGATTCGTCACGACGCCGACGCGCTGGCGGCGGCTGCACACGATCTACTACGACACGGACGATCTGCGCCTGACGCGGTGGGGGCTGAGCCTGCGTTACCGCCGCGGGCAGGGCTGGACGCTGAAGCTTCCCGTTCCGCGCGCATCGAAGGGACTCGTGCGCGAGGAGCACGTGTTCGCCGGTGCGGCGGACGCCGTCCCGCAGGGCGTGCTCGACCTCGCCACGGCCTATCTGCGCGGCGCCGTTCCGCATCCCGTCGCCGAGCTGCGCACCCTGCGCGCGACGCGGCACGTCTACTCCGGCGACGGCGAGGACCTCGCGGAGCTGGCCGAGGACGACGTGCGGGTCGTCGAGGGCTCGCACGTCGTGCAGCGCTTCCGCGAACTGGAGATCGAGCTTGGCGCTCCGGCTGCCGACGCGCTGCTCGACGAGCTCACCGCCGTGCTGCGCGGCGCGGGCGCCGGCTCCCCGGATCCGACGCCCAAGAACGTGCGCGCGCTCGGTCCGCGCGCCAGCGAGCCGGAGATCATCGTCCCCGCGGTCGACGCGCGCTCGAGCGCGGGCGAGGTGGCGCGCGCGGCGCTCGCGCGTGCCGCGGAGCGGTTCGTCCGCTACGACACGATCTTGCGGCTCGAGCCGGAGGCCGAGGCCGTTCACCAGGCGCGCGTCGCGATCCGCAGAATGCGCTCGGACCTGCGCACGTTCAGGTCGGTGCTCGATCCGGCGTGGGCGAACGAGTTGCGCGAGCGGTTGCGCTGGATCGGCGACACACTCTCCGCGGCGCGCGACGCCGACGTCCTGCTCGCGCGGCTCGATGCCGACGGCGAGGCGCTCCCGCAGGTGGATCGCCGCCGCATCGACACGGTCATCGCACCGCTGCGCGACGCGCGCGAAGAGGCCTATCGCGCCGTCGCGGCGACGCTGCGCGAGCCGCGCTACGTCGAGCTGCTCGGCGCGATCGTCGAGGCGGCGCGTGCACCGGTTCTCGGCACGTACGCCGACACGCCCGCCGGTGACGCGGCGACGGTGGTCGTCGGGGGCGCGTGGAAGAAGCTGCGCAAGGCGGTGCGGCGCCGGAGCCGGCCGCCGGCGGACCGCGAGCTGCACGACATCCGCATCAAGGCCAAGCGCGTGCGATACGCGGCCGAGGCGATCGCGCCGGCGGCGGGACCGCGCGCACGCCGGCTGGCGCGGCGCGTCGAGGCACTGCAAACGGTACTCGGCACCCAGCACGATGCCGCGACCGCGAGCGCGACGCTCCGCCGGATCGCGCAGCACGACGACGCGATGTTCCTTGCCGGCGAGCTGCTCATCCTCGAATGTCAGGCCGACGCGAAGGCGCGGGGAGCATGGCGCGCCGCCTGGCGGAAGGCCAAGCGTCGCGCGCGCGCGTTCAGATGACGTCGGCGTCGTAGATGATGCGAATCGTCGCGACCCGGTGGCCGCGCGCGAACAGCCCGAGCGAGAGATCGTTGTAGACCGTCCCCGTGTCGCGCGCGTAGGTGAAGATCGCCCACGGGCGCTCGCCCTCGCGCCGTAACCGGCAGCCGCGCGCGGCGAACGTCGCGTACGGCGTGCGCGCCGGAAGCTCGTCGGCCCCGACGCCCAACCCCACCCGCGAGCAGCGCAGGCTCAGCTCGTCCTCGAAGAAGCGTTTGATGCGGTTGTGCGCGAGGTCCCTCGCACGATCGCCGGTCCAGTCTTCGCGGCACGTGCGATAGTGCCCGAAGCAATAGCCGTTGAGGTCGACGGCGAACATCGCGGCGATCGCGGGATGCGAGGGGACTGCGCGATCGATGAGCGCGTTGAAGCCGTCCTCGACGGCACGATCGTACGCGGTCTCGAACTTCGGCGGGTCGAAGCCTTCCGGCGGCGCCTTGGAGACGTCGAAGAGACGCGCGAGCCGCGCGATCGCCGCGCCGCGGAGCTCCACGTAGCCGGTGTCGAAACAGTCTTCCAGACGGATCGCGCCGCGCGCGATCGCCGCCTCGAAGACGTCGTCCATCTCGGCCGAGAGCGCGAGACCGATCCCGCGGATCTCCTCCGCGACCGTCCCGAGCGGCCGTCGTCCCGCGAGCGCGTGCGCGCGCATCCCCAGCATCGCGAGGTCGAACCGCCGGCCGTCGTTCGCCGCGAGCGTGTCGCGTTCGACGTGCTCGAGCGCGCGCTCCGCGGCGGTGCGCACCTGCGCGAGCGCGGCGAGCTGCTGCTCGACGATCGTCGCCACCTCGCCGGCGCGCGCGAGGCTCCCGTCGAGCTCGCTGCGCAGGCGCGCGACCCCGTTCTGCATCCGGGACGCTTCCTCGTGCACGCCGTCGGTCTGCACGACCGCCTCGTCGGCGGTCGTCGTCATCGCCGCGCTGGCCTGTGCGATCGCGGCGACGACGGCGGCGATCTCCTGCGTCGCGCGCGAGGTCGTCGACGCGAGGCGCCGGATCTCGTCGGCGACGATCCCGAAGCCGCTCCCGGCGGTCCCCGCGTGCGCCGCCTCGATCGCCGCGTTGAGCGAGAGGAGCGTGGTCTCGCCGGAGATCGTGTCGATCGTCTCGAGGATCTGCGCGGCCTGTTCGGCCTGGGCCGCGCTCGCGCGCACCAGCGATTCCGCCGCGGCGACGGTCTCGCGCACGTGCGCGGCGCGCTCGAGCGCCGTCCCGAGGGTCTCGACCGCGCGTCCGAATCCCGCCCGCATCGCGTCGAGCGCCACGCGCATCCGCTGCGCGGCGGTCGCGGCGACGCTCGCGCCTTGCGCGGTGCGGTCGATCGCGCGCGTCGTGTCCTCGAGCTGCGCGCGCAGCGAGGCGAGTCCCGTGCCGATCGCGCGCCACTCGTAGCTGTTGCGCGCGACGGCAACGGCGATCCCGGTCACCAGCGAGAGGATCTCGCGCTGGTCGGCGTCGATTCGCGCGCGCAGCGCGGCGGCGGCGCTCTGCGCGTGCGGACCGAGTGCGCTCGCGTCGGCCGTCCCAGCCTGCTGCGGCCGTTCGCCGAGGCGGTGCGCGTCGATCGTCGCGCGCAGACGGCTCAGCCGTTCGCCGAGCTCGAGCCGCGCCGCGCGCTCGGCGGCGGCCGCGACGTCGTGTGCGTGACGGGCGATCCCTTCGACGCCGCCGGCGACGGCGGAGAGGCTCGCGCTCTGCTCGGCGGCGATCGCGGCGACCTCGCCCGTCGCACGATCGAAGGCCCGCACCTGCTCGCCCGTCTGCGCCGACGCGCCGCGCGCGCTCGCCAGATCGTTCGCGAGCCCGCGCACGATCGTCGCCCCTTCGCCGACCGCTGCCTCGAGCCGCGTCGTCGCGTCGCGCAGCCGCGTGTCGATGGCACCGACGCCGTGGGCCGACTCGGCGGTCGACTCGCCGAGGCGCTTGATCTCGCCCGCGACGATCGCGAAGCCGCTCCCCGCCTGTGCGAGATGCGCCGCTTCGATCGCCGCGTTGATCCCGAGCAGCCGCGCCTGGCGCGCGATCCGTCGCAGCTCGTCGAGGAACACGGCGATCCCGGCCGCTCCGCCGGCCATCGCGCCGGCGGCGCGCGCCGCCGACTCGACGTTCGCGGCGAGCGTCTCGAGCCGCGCGAGCACGAGCTCCGTCCCTTCGTCGTAACCGCTCGCCGACGCCGCCAGCGTCGCGGCGAGGTGCTGTGCGTCGGAGGCGGCGTGCGCGACGTGCGCGGCGCCGCGGTCGATCTCGGCGATCGCCGCCGCGGCCTGCTCGACGATCGCGCTTTGCTCCGCGGTGTTGGCGACGATCGCGTCGAGCTGGAGCGCGTTGCGCGCCGCTGCTTCGGCGGCCGCTTCGACGATCGCGCGGAAGTCGTGCATCTCGGCGCGCAGCCCGTCGACGAAGCGACGCGCCGCCGTCGCCGCGTCGCCCGCGCCGGCGAGCGGGAGCGTCATGTCGCGGCTACGTTCGATCGCCTCCAGCCAGGCGGCGCAGCGATCGTCATCGGCGGCGTGCGTGGGTGACTCAGCGTGGATCACGGCCAACAGGTCCCCCGAGGTAGGAAAAAGGCACCCGCCTCGTGCGACTTTTGTCGATCGAGCGAGAAATCCCGCCTGCCGCGGCCTAGCGGCCGTACCGTCCGGCGTAGCTCGTGACGCCGATGACGTGCGGCTCGATCGCTTTGAGCAGCGCGTCGCGGTCGAGTCCGGGCGCGAGATCCAAGGCGGCGTCCAGCGCATAGACCTGGATCAGGTAGTGGTGCGGCGCCGCGCCGAGCGGCGGGCACACGCCGCTGTAGCCGGACGCCTCGCTCGTCTTGCCCGGGGTACCGCCGGCGGTGGGCCGGCCTTCGGGCACGGACATCTGGCCGGCGGGGAAGTTGTAGGCGACCCAGTGGACGACGCCGAGGCCCTTGTGGCCGTCGGGATCGATCAGCGTGACCGCGTAGCTCTTCGTCGCGGCCGGCGCCCCGCTCCACGCGATCGGCGGTGAGACGTTCTGACCGCCGCAGGGGCGGCCGTCCGGCGCGAGGCGCGTGTTCGCGAAGCGCGACGGCATCAGCCCGTCGTCCGCGAACGCCGCGGACGTCACGGTGAACGTGTCGGCCCGCGCCGCCAGCGGAAGCGCGCTGGTCAGGACGATGCTCGCGACGAGCGCGAGGCGACGATGTAAAGCACCCATCGCCGCCTCGTTCCGCATGCGCAAGCTCGCCGTCCTCTCTTACGAGAAGGCGCTCGCTCGCAGTTTTTGCATGAACGTAGCGTGGGTCACTGATCGCTCGGTTATGTGACTCATAAGAGGGTGCGTACGCAAGCCTGAGGGAAGGGCCGGCTTCCCACCGCTGTTCTCCTGTGGGTGTGAAGGAGTTTTCGTGTTCAAAGCAAGGCTTTTGGCGCTCGCTGCTATTTCCGCATTGCTCACGGCGTGCGGCGGCGGCGGGCAGACGGTTCCGACGACGCCCGATACGGGTGCGGCGAGTTCGGAGCTGACGCGGCTCTCGACGTTCGAAGCGCGCGACGAGACGACCGGAGCGGTCGTGCGCATCTTTCCGACGCGCGACGTCATCAGCACGCTCGGCAGCGCGGAGCGTGCGCCGCTCGCCGTCAGCAACCTGACCTATCACGGCGGCCCGATCCAGACCGCGCCGAAGCTCTACGTCGTCTTTTGGGGCTCGTCATGGAACACGACGACGGGCGATCCGAACGGTGTGGCGGCGCAGCTGAAGGCCTTCTACGCCGCGATCGGCGGCTCGCACTGGCTCAACAGCGTCACGCAGTACACGCAGACCGGCGGCGCGCACGTCGGCAACACGGGGAACATCTTCGCCGGATCGTACGTCGACACGTCGAGCACGCCGCCGAAGCGCCCGACGCAGTCGCAGATGGCCGCCGAGGCGGTGCGCGCGGCGGCGTATTTCGGCGACTACACGGCGAGCGCGAGCTACGTCGTCGCGATGCCGCACGGGGTGAGCCCGTCCGGTTTCGGGACGCAGTACTGCGCGTACCACAGCTCGGTCAGCGCGAGCGGCGGAACGATCGCGTGGACGAACCTGCCGTACATGACCGACGCGGGCGCCTCGTGCGGCGCGGGTTCGGTCAACAGCCCCGGTACGCTCGACGGCGTGACGATCGTCTCGGGCCACGAACAGGCCGAGACCGAGACCGATCCGCAGCCGGACTCGGGGTGGCTCGACAGCAGCAGTGAGGAGAACGGCGACAAGTGCGCCTGGATCTCGCTGGAAAACAACCCCAACGCGGGCGGCTATCCCACGCAGCCGCTGTGGAGCAACGCGTCGAGCAGCTGCGTGCAGACGTACTAGACGGCAGGTGAAACCGCGCCGGCGCGGCCTTCGTTCAAACCTCGGAGGAGTTCGATGGCAAAGAAGAAGGACGAGCCGGCGCGCCCGATCGCCGGCCGGCTGGGGCCGCCCCCGCAGACGATCCTGCGCGGCGGGACTCACGCCGACAAACGGCGCAAAGCGCGCTCCGAAGAAAAGCGCCTCGCGGTTTGCGAGGCGCTTTCTCGTTCACGGTCCGCTCAGAGCGACTCGACGTAGGCCGCGACGTCCTCGACGTCGCGCTGCGAGAGCGGCGCGGGATAGAGCTTCGGCATCGGCGGCTGCGGGTTCTCGATCCAGGCGATCGCCGCGGCGAGGTTCTTGCGGCTCCGCTCGCCGGCCAGCGACGGACCGGCGCCGCCTTCGGTGCCCGTCGCGCCGTGGCAGGACGAGCAGTTCTGACCGAAGAGCGCGCGGCCGTGGCGCACCGGGGCGCTCGGCGCGGCGGCGACCGCCGTGGACGCGCCGTTCGCCGGCGGTTTCCCGGTGTCGACCTCGTCGAGCAGCGCGATCTCGTTCGCGGGCTTCGCGTTGATCGAGCGCAGGTACGCGTAGATGTCGGCCGCCGCTCGATTCGACATGATCAGTGGGCCGTAGGGCGGCATCGCGGCGCGCGGCGTGCGGACCTGCTTGATGAACGCCGCGTACGGGATCGGGTGCGGCGCGATCGCCGGACCGGACTGGAAGTTCCCTTGCCCGACGTGGCCGTGGCATTCCCAGCAGCCGTAGGAACCGAAGAGCGCTTTGCCCTGCGCGGCGTCGCCGGAGGGCGCGGCGTCCTGCGCGTTCGCGCCGCGGACGCCGCCGGCGAGGGCGAGGAGCGTGCCCGCGAGGAGCAGTGCGTAGGCGGGATGGATGCGCACCTCAGCGTCCCTCCGTCACGACGTCGACGAGCGCGGGTTCGCCGCGCTTGACGACCTGCAGCGCGCGCGCGATCGCGGGTCCGATCTGCGAGGGCGAGGTGATCGGGCCTTCGCCCCACACGCCCATGCTCTTCGCGAGGTTGCCGAAGTCGACGAACGGCTGCCGGATCAGCGTGCTGTCCTGCGCCGCCAGCGTGTCGCGGTCGCGGCGCGCGGCCATCTTCGTCATGAACATGGTCTCCTGATGCCAGCCACGGTTGTTGTGCATGATCGTCAGCAGCGGGATCTTCTCGTGCGCCGCGGTCCACAGGGCCGTGGGGGCGCACATCATCTCGCCGTCGCCGCAGATGTTGACCGGGATCTTTCCGGTACCGCGGAACGCGAGCGCCGCGCCGACCGCCGCGGGCGGCTGGTAGCCGACGCCGTACGCGCCGGGCTCACCCATGTACTGATCGTGCTTGGCGAAGTCCCACAGACGCTGCGGCCAGCGGCTTTGGAACGCGGAGCTGGAGACGAGCGACCAGTCCTCGTGACGGATCTGGTGCCAGATCTCCATGCACAGCCGCGCGACGCTGATCGGCTCGGCGTCCCAGCCGCGGGCCGCGAGCTCGCGGTTCGCGGTGCGCCAGCGGTAGTGCAGATCGCGGAAGTGCGCTTCGCGCTGCGCGTTCTGCGCGCGGCGCGAAGGCGGCATCACGCGCTGCACGGCGTCGATCAGCACGGGCAGCGAGGCTTGCGCGTCGGCGGCGACCGCGATGTCGGCGGGCCAGTACTCCTGGAAGTCCGCGAAGTTGCCGGTGCCCGCCTCGCCGAGCTCCGAGTTCACGAGCATCACCTTGACGCCCGGCTTCGCTATCGTGATCAGCTTGCGGATCGCGCTGTCGGGCATCTCGGTCAGTACGCCCTGGACGCTGTCCGACTCGAGGAACAGCACGGCGTCGGCGTTCACGATCAGGTCGCGCTGGTTGAAGGCCTGATAGAGGTGGTGCGTGTTCGCCATGTTCATCTTGCTGAACAGGTCGACCACCGGGGCCTGGAGCATCTCGGCGAAGCGCGTGATCAGCTCGACGCCTTCCGCGGTGCGCGCGGCGCGGTCGACGACGATCACGGGATTCTCCGCAGCGACGAGCACCTTCGCGATCTCGGTCGCACTGTCGGGATCGATCGCCGAGGGCCGGTACTCGGGACGCGGGCGCGGCGTGAGCCGCTGCTCCATCGCGTTCTCCTGCACGTCCGCGTCGAGCACGAGCAGAACCGGCTCCATCGGCGGCGTCGTCGCGATCGCGTACGCGCGCGCCACGTCGTCGCGGAACTGCTCGATCGAGACCGGCTGCGCGTCGTGCTTGACGAACCCGCGCACCATCGTCGCGAGGTCTTCGCCGGCGTGGAGCCACTCGACGCGGTTGTAGCGCTTGGTCTCGTCGAGGATGTTCCCGGCGAACGCCAGCATCGGGACGCGGTCGCAGAAGGCGTTGTAGATCGCCATCGAGGCGTGCTGCAGCCCCACGGTGCTGTGCACGAGGATCGCCATCGGCTTGCCGGAGGCCTTCGCGTAGCCGTGCGCGATCCCGCCGGCGACCTCTTCGTGCATGCAGGTGATGATCGCGGGCTTGCCCTTGCCGTAGTTCACGAGCGATTCGTGGAATCCGCGCGCCGACGACGACGGCATCGTCGCGACGTAGTCGATCCCCAGCGCCCGCAGGCTGTCGACCATGAAGTCGGAACCCGGATCGTGGACGTGCAGGCTGTCGGTCACCGTGCTGGGGCCCACCTGCTCCGCCGCGATCAGGGCCGGCGAGGGAGGGCGCAGCTTGCGCGCCGTCGTCGTTGCACCCGCGAACGCCGTATTCGCGGCGGCGGGCGCCGGACGCGCGGCGGCGGCGGCGGCGCCGAGCGTCGTGATCCCCGCGAGAAACGATCGACGCCCGACGCCTCGAGCGTTCGGCATCATGCCCAACAGAACTCCTCCAGTGATTCGGCGTGCGCTTGCCGCACGCGTCACGATCACGTATAGTGATTTCGGCAGTGCAGATCCTGCGTGTCCTCGCTCATCTGCAACCCAAGTCAGGCGGCGAATTGCCTGCGCGAGCGGAATGTACGGCAACGATGACGTTTGACGAGTTCGTTGCAGCAGTCGATGGCGCGATCGCGACGCTTGCTACGCGTACCGACTACCACCACGGAATCGCCGGCACGACGGCGTCGTGGCGCCGCATCGACCGCTATCGTTTCGCAGAGCTGCGCCGCCTCGAGGGAGGTTCGGCACGCCTGGTGATGCATCGTACGGCGCGCGAAGCGGAAGAAGAGACGTTCCAGACGGCGCTCCCCGAGCATGTCGATTTGATCGCCCGCCGGATCGTCACGGATCTGCAGCTCTAACATTCGATCGCGAGGCACGATGCGCGAGAAGCCCCCGGTGAACGCGACGACGCACGGCGTCGCCTCCATCGCGGCGGCGGCCGGCGCGGTGTTCCTGCTGGTGCGCGCGTGGGGCGACGTGCCGAAAGCGCTCGTTCTGGGCATCTACGGCGTGAGCGTGACGGTGCTCTTCGCCGCCAGCGCGTCGTATCACGCGATCACGCGCTGGCCGCGCCTGACGGCGGTGCTGCGGCGGATCGACCACGCCTCGATCTTCCTGATGATCGCGGGGACGTACACCCCGGTCCTGTTCTTCGGGCTGCGCGGTACGTGGCGCAGCGCGATGCTGGGCGCGATCTGGACGATCGCCGCCGTCGCGATCTTCGTCGCGATCCGCTTCGTCGACGCGCCGCGCGCGCTTTCGACGGCGCTCTATCTCGCGCTCGGCTGGGCGGCGCTCGTTCCCTCGGCGAAGCTCGTCGCCGCGCTCCCGCCGCCGGCGACGGCGCTCATCGCGCTGGGCGGCGTGCTCTACACCGCCGGAGCGCTCGTGTACGCGACGAAGCGGCCGAACTTGTTCCCCAACCGCTTCGGCTTCCACGAGGTGTTCCATCTGCTCGTCGTCGCGGCGGCCGGCGCCCAGTACGCCGCCGTCGCGGGCTACCTCGCCCCGATGTGAGTGCGCGCCTGGCCGATCAGCGAGAAAGAGGGTAGGATGAAAGCGGGGGTGCCGTTTCGCAACCCGTCGCGAGGAGACGTCCGCGTGATGCTCGGCATGCTGGGAAGGCGGAGGCGGCAGGAGACGCCGCAGCGGCCCGTTCGTGCGCTGATTCTGGGCGGCGGCGGCGCGCGCGGCGCATACGAGGCCGGCGTCGTCGCCGCGCTGAGCGAGCGCGAGACGTTCGACATCGTCTGCGGCACGTCGATCGGCGCGATCAACGGGATCTTCGTCGCGCAGGACATCCCCGAACGGCTCGCCGACGTCTGGCAGACGATCTCGACGCGCGGGATCACGCGCTTGAAACCGGAGCTGGCCGTGCTCGTGCTGTTGTGGGAGGCGACGCACGGTCTGCTGCGCTCGCCGTTCTCGCGTAAGGCCGCGCACGCCGTCTCGATGCTGCGTGCGCTCCCGCAGCTCAGCAGCACGGGAAGTCTGCCGGGACTACTCGGGCTGTTCGAGAGCGGGAACGTCCGCAGCGTGATCTCGGAGATCGCCGACTTCAGCGCGATCCGGCGCACGTTCATCGTCGGCACGACGAACTTGAGCCTCGGACGCGGCGAGGCATTCGCCTATTTCCCTCCCGAGCAGCTTGCGGCGCGGGAGCGTTTTCACGCGCTCGAAGCCGCCGAACCGATCCACGCCGGGAACTACGTCGAGGCGATCTGCGCGTCGGCCGCGCTCCCGCCGGTCTACGAACCGGTGACGATCGTGTGCGCCGACGGCGTCGAGCGGACGTTCGCCGACGGCGGCTTCACGAACAGCGCCCCGATCCGCCAGGCGATCGACGCGGGCGCGACGGACGTGACGGCGATCTTCGTCGCGCCGTCGGCCCCGCGCGGTCAGGAACGGAGCGTCGACTCGATGCTGGAGGTCGCTTCGATCATGCTCGAGGCGAACACCGAGCGAATGCTCGAACTCGATCTGAAGCTGGCGCGCCGGATCAATGACGACGTCCTGCTCGGTCACGCCCCGGGGAAGCGCCACGTGGCCTTCCGCGTGATCGGGCCGGCGGGGCCGCTGCCGATCCCGACGCTCGGCTTCGATGATCAGGCGCAGGTGAACCGGCTCTTCGAACTGGGGTACACCGACGGCAGCTCGGTCGTCGCCGCCTGAAGCGCGAACGAGTTCATCCTCGCTCGCTCCGAAGGAAGGAACGGCCATGGATCTGCGCATTGCGACGAAGCGCTGGCTGCGGTACGAACACGGTGGCCGCGCGGCGTTCGGCACGCTCGACGGTGAGACGATCACCCGCTATGAAGGCGATCTGTTCGCCGCGCCGGCGGCGACCTCGGAAACGGTCCCTCTCGCCGAGGTTCGGCTGCTGCCGCCGACCGAGCCGGCCAAGTTCATCGGCCTCTGGAACAACTTCGCCGCGCTCGGCGCGAAGCTCGAGCTGGCCGTCCCGGCCGAGCCGCTGTACTTCATCAAGGGCAGCAATTCGTATGCGGCGAGCGGCGAGACGATTCGGCAGCCGCGCTTCTACGACGGCCGCGTCGTATTCGAGGCGGAGCTGGGGATCGTGATCGGTACGCGCTGCAGCGCGGTCGACGAGCACGAAGCCGAGGCTTGCATCTTCGGCTACACCTGCGTGAACGACGTCACCGCGTTCGACGTGCTCAATCGGGACCCGTCGTTCGCGCAGTGGACGCGGGCGAAGAGCTTCGATACGTTCGGGGTCTTCGGGCCGGTCGTCGCGACGGGGCTCGATCCTGAGCGCTTGGTGATCCGGGCGATCCTCGAGGGCGAGGAGCGCCAGAACTATCCGGCCTCCGACATGATCTTCAAGCCGGCGCGGCTGGTCAGCCTGATCTCGCGCGACATGACGCTGATGCCGGGCGACGTGATCGCCTGCGGCACGTCGCTCGGGGCGGGCAAGATGAAGCCCGGCAGCACGATCGAGGTCGCGATCGACGGGATCGGGACACTGCGCAACCGTTTCGCCTAGGCGTTCGCGCGCGGGAGCCGGATCGTGAAGCGCGTCCCGGCGCCCGGTGCGCTCTCGAGCGCGATCGTCCCTTCGGAGCGGACCACCGCGCGCTTCACGATCGCAAGGCCGAGCCCCGAGCCGTCGACGTCGGAGACGTCGCGCCCGCGGTAGAAGCGGTCGAAGGCGTGCGCTTGATCTTGCTCGGACATCCCCGGTCCCTCGTCGCGCACGACGAGGATCACCTCGCCGTTCATCACCGTCGTGCTCACGCCGACCGGCGAGTCGGGTGCGTACTTGAGCGCGTTGTCGATCAGGTTGCGGACCGCTTCGGCGATGTCGGACTCGTCGGCGAGAACGCGCGCGTCGGGGACCGTCGCAACGTCGAGCTTCCCGGCTTGGTCGACGGCCGCGAGCGACTCGGCGACGCGTGAGACGACGCTCGAGACGTCGACGACCTCGCGCCGCGTCGGCTCGCCGCGCTCCAACCTGGCCAGGAAGATCAGCTTCTCGATCAAGGAGCGCATGCGGCGGCTCTCCTGACGCAGCGTTGTGAACACGCGCTCGCGAATCGCCGGCGCCTCGACGCCGCCGTCCTCGAGGACGTCGAGGTAGCCCATGATCACGGTCAGCGGCGTGCGCAGCTCGTGTCCGGCGTCGGCGATGAACTGGCGGATCTCCGCCTCGGTGCGATCGCGTTCGGCGAACGCGGAGCGGACTTGGGAGAGCGCGCCGTTGTAGGAGTGCGCGAGCTCGCCGATCTCGTCGTCGCGCGTCGAGCGCAGGAGCTCGGACCGGAAGTCGCCGCTCGCGAAGCGCCGCATCGCGACCGAGATCTGCCGCAGCGGCGCGACCGCGGCACGGGTGACGGCCCAGCCGGCCGTCCAGGCGCCGAGGATCGCGACGACGCCGAGCGGCAGCATGAACTTCCAGTAGGAGCGCAGCGTCTGGTCGAGCCGGCCGAGGTCGGCGCTCACGACGATCACCCCGCCTCGTACCGGGATCTGCGCGCGCCGCAGGTCCATCAGCGAGGCGACGGCGCCGGCCAGTCCGGGAGCGACCTGCGGATCCTCATGCCCGCCGAGCAGTTGGTGGTTCGCGTCGAAGACGGCGATGTGGACGCGCGGGCGCTCGAGATCCGCGGCGAGGTGCGGTGCGATGCGCGCCAGCGAATAGTGCCCGTGGTAGGCCGCCATTCGCCGCTCGACCGAGCGCGTCGCGGACGCGATCACCTCGTTCGACGTACGAGCGTACAAGTCGAAGGTGAAGAACGTCGAGGCGAAGCCGATCAAGAAGAGCAGGACGATCGCTGCGCCGACGTATGTCATAGCCAGCCGGGTCGCGAACGACCGCAGCGGCGGGCTATTCATCGTGCAGGGAGTACCCCACGCCGCGGATCGTATGGATCAGCTTCGTCATCGCGGCGTCGTCGACTTTGGAGCGCACATAGGAGATGTAGCGCTCGACGCTTCCGGGGCCCACATCGGCCTCAGGACCCCAGACCAAGTCGAGAAGTTGCTCGCGCGAAAAGACCCGCCGCGGATGGCGCAGCAGTGTGATGAAGAGGTCGTACTCGAGCGGTGAGAGATCCAGCGTGCGCCCGGCTCGCCGCACGGTGCGCGTCGGCAGCTCCACCTCGACGTCGGCGTACGTGATCACCTCGACGTGCTCGAGCCGCGGCCGCCGCAGCGCCGTGCGCAGCCGCGCGACCAGCTCCGACATCTCGAAGGGCTTGGCCAAGTAGTCGTCGGCGCCCCGGTCCAGGCCGTGAACGCGGTCCTCGACCTCCCCCTTCGCGCTGAGCATGAGGATCGGCGCCTCGGTGATGCGGCGCAGAAGCGGGAGCATGGAGAGCCCGTCGACCTTCGGCAGCATGACGTCGAGCACGATCAGCTCCGGCTTCCAGTCGCGAATCAGCGGGATCGCGGCCGGTCCGTCGGGGACGCTGCGCACGTCGAAGCCGCGATTGCGCAAGCCGAGTTCGAGCATCTCGCGGATCGCGCGCTCGTCGTCGACGACGAGGAGCCGTGGGGGTGCTCCCACGTCCTCCCGTTGGGTTGCCATGGAACCAGTGTACGGATCGCGGCAGAAATGAGCTAGAGAGCCTGGCGTTCGCAGCCTTCTCTCAGACTCGCGAACATTCTCCGTCTTAACTCCAATATCGTCGCCATACTCGGCGATGCAATGCAGTACACGAACCTGGGAGGCAGGCTGGTTGCCGCCATCGCCGTCTTCGCGGTTGCTTTGAGCGGATGTGGAAAACGCCCAGCGCCGCCCAAGCCTGCGCCGCCGACCGTGTCGACGTCGATCGCGGCGGACGGCTCCGTCGTCCCGGCGGAAACGCTGCCGGGAATCATCGCGCCGTATCAGAACGTCGCGATCCAGTCGACGCTGACCGAGCCGGCCGATTCGGTCGTGGTGCAGGAAGGTGATCACGTGCGCCGCGGACAGCTGCTCGCGCAGCTCGACACCGCCGATCTGGAAGCAAATCTGCAGGCGGACTTGGCGACCGCGAAAAGTGATGCCGCGAATACCTCGCATCTCCAGTACGCCGGCTCGCTCGCGATCACGCAGGGCGTCAATGGCGTGAGCTCGTCGCAAGCGATGCTCGAGCAGGCCAACAAGACACTCACGAACGACCGCACGAACCTCATTCGTGACCAACAGCTCTACGCGAACGGCTACGTCGCGCTCCAAGTGGTGCAGCAGCAGCAGACGCTGGTCGCCAACGACGAGCAGACGGTGCGGAACGACATCGCGTCGCTGGGAAGCGCGAAGTCGCTCGTCTCGGCGAATGGTTCGATGAACGGGCCGGGTCTGCAGAGCACTTCCATCCAGCAGTCGCAGGCGACCGAGGCGATGGCGCTCTCGCAGGCGCAGCAGATCCGGGTGCAGATCCAGAAGGCGCGGATCGCGTCTCCCGTCGACGGAGTGGTCGTGAACCGCGTGCTCAACCCAGGCGAGTACCCGGGAACGCGGCAGCTCTTCACGCTGCAGCAGACCAACCCGATCTTCGCGATCGTCACCGGTTCGGGTCAGCAGGTCGCGAAGCTGCACGTCGGAGCGCCCGCCGACGTCGTGGTCAGCGATCTGCGTCCGCAGCCGTTCCACGGCACCGTCGCGGCGGTGCTCAACCAGATCAACCCCGGCTCGACGAATTTCATCGTCAAGGTGCTGCTGCAGAATCCCGGCGACCAGATCCGCGCGGGCATGGCGGTCGAAGCCAGGCTCGCGACGCCGATGCTGCACGGGGTGCGCATCCCGACGACCGCGTTCGTCGACGACACGCACAGTACCGTGATGACGGTCCACAACGGGACCGTCACCACGGTGAAGGTGCGTGAGGCGGGCGGTGATGGGGCGTACTCCGTCGTGAGCGGCCTCGCCGCGGGAACACGCGTGATCTCCGACGGCCAAGCGGGCTACACAGACGGACAGCAGGTGGCGATTCGATGAACCTGACCCGACTCTTCGTTCACCGGCCGACGCTGGTCTTCGTCATCATCTCGTTGATGTCGATTGCCGGCTTCATGGCGGCGACGACCCTCGTGCAGCAGCTATTCCCGAACGTCGATCAGCCGACGGTCCGAATCGCCGTCACGTACAACGGCGCCTCGACGACCGAGATGCGCGACAACATCGTCGCGCCGATCGAGAACAACCTCGCCGGTAGCGAGGACCTGTTGAACATCAATTCCTCGGTGCAGGCGGGCCGCGCGATCATCGCGGCCCAATTCACGTTGACCTCCGACGAGGCGATGGACCTGGTCAACGTTCAGAAGGCCGTTCAGGCCTCGCTGCGTCAGCTGCCGACGAACCTCACGCCGCCGAACATCGCGCTCAACGACCCCTCGGAGAGCATCGTCACGACGCTGGCGCTCTCGTCGAGCAAACTCTCGGCGGGGCAGCTCTCGCTGCTGGTCGACAACGTCATCGGCCCGCAGATCCAGCAGACGCCGGGAGTCTCGTACGTCACCGTGAGCGGCGACGTGACCCCCGCGTACGAGGTGATGGTCGATCCCGACAAGCTCGCCTCGCACGGGCTTACGCTGAACGACGTCATCAACACCGTCGCCAACAACAACGATCGCGTCCCCGGTGGGATCGCGTACGAACCCAACCGCGAGACGACCATCGACGTGCGCGGCGACATCCAGACGCCCGAACAGATCGCCGGTCTCAGTCTGACGCCCTCCGGTACGGGCACGGCCCCGGCCGGGCTCGACTACTCGCCGGGCCTCGCCGGCTTGCCAAGCACCGTCGACCCGTGGACGGCGAGCAACGAGGTGCTGCGGGTCGGTGACGTCGCGCAGGTCGTCGCCGGCAATGAGCCCAGGCGCGCGTACGCGCAGATGAACGGGCAGAACGCGATGATCCTCGACGTGCAGAAGACCTCCGACGCCAGCGAGGTCACGGCCGCAAACGCCGTCATCGCCGAGCTGCCCGCGCTGCGCCGCGAGTTCCCCACGGTCGATTTCAAGGTCACCCACACGCAGTCGATCTTCACCGAGCAGCAGATCGACGGCGTCGTCCGCACGCTGGCCGAAGGGATCGGCCTGACGGCGCTCGTGATGATCTTCTTCCTGCGCTCCTGGCGGAACGCGCTCGTCGTCTGCGTCGCGATCCCGACCTCGCTCTCGATCGCACTGTTCACGATGAAGCTCATGTCGCTCACGCTGGACACGATCTCGCTGCTCGGGATGACGCTGGTCATCGGGATCCTCGTCGACGACTCGACGGTCGTGCTCGAGAACATCGAGCGGCACTTCCACCTGGGGGAGAAACCCGAGGACGCCGCGGTCAAGGGCCGCAGCGAGATCGGACCGGCCGCGGTCGTGATCACGCTCGTCGACGTCGTCGTCTTCCTGCCGATCGCGTTCGTCCAAGGGCAGGTCGGCCGAAACCTCGCCGAGTTCGCCGTCGTCGTCGTCATTTCGACGCTCGCATCGCTGTTCGTGTCGTTCACGGTCACGCCGACGCTCTCGGGCCTGTGGGCGCTCAAGTCGAACTGGAAGCCGCCGCGCATCGTCGATGCGTTCGGTGAGCAGTTCGACCGGCTGCGGGATTGGTATGCAGAGCGCATCCTCCCGTGGGCGATGGGGCATCCGATCCTCATCGTCGGCATTTGCGCCGTCACGTTCGTCGGCTCGGTCGCGATGGTGCCGCTCGGGCTCATCGGCGAGGAGTTCGTCCCCCCGACCGATCGCGGTCAGATCTACGTGCAGCTCCAGTATCCGGTCGGGACCCCGCTCACGACGGTGCAGCGCGGGATCGCGACCCTCGAGACGCACATCCAGAACCAGTCGGACGTGCAGGCCTCGACGGCGATCTCCGGTGCGTACACGGCATCGTTCGGCGGTGTCGTCATCCAAGGGAACGAGGGACAGCTCGTCGTTTTCCTCAACGATGATCGCAAGCACCCGACCGGCTACTGGGTCACGCGCTTCCAGCAGATCGCGAACGGTCTGATCAAGAACGCGCAGATCACCGTCGTGCCGTCGACCTCGATGACCGGTGGAAACACGCAGCCGATCGACGAGCTCGTGACCGACGTCACCGGCGGCGATCCGACCGCGGCGGCGCAAAAGGTGTACGAGGCGCTGCTCTCGACCCCGGGCGCGGTGAGCGTGAACAGCTCCGGCGCGCTCGTCGCTCCGCAGATCGAGGTCGACTTCAACCGCACCAAGGCGCAGGCGCTCAACGTCGACATCGGTGCCGCGGCGACGGCGGCGGGGGCCGCGTTCGGCGGCGACGTCGCGACGCAGTTCACCACGCCGCAGGGGCTCGAGCAGGTCCAAGTGATCTACCCGCTCGCGTTCCAGCACGAGATCCAGAGCCTGGGCGCGATCCCGATTCGCTCGCAAAGCGGCAACATCGTGCACCTGAGCGACTTCGCGACGTTCAAGTACGCGCCGACGCCGCCGCTCGTCACGCGCACGAACCGTCTCAACGTCGTGCACGTCGATGCGAACATCGATCCGAGCAGCTCGCTGGCCACGGTGCAGGCGGCGTTCCAGAAGAAGGTCCAGGCGCTGCACCTACCCAGCAACATCAACGTGCACCCGGCGCCGCTCGGTCAGGAAGACCTGATGCACCAAGCCCTCGTGGGGCTCGGAAGTTCTCTGGTCCTCTCCGTCGTGCTCGTGTTCTTGCTGATGGTCGCGCTCTACAACAGCTACCTCTCGCCGCTGATCATCCTGTTCTCGGTCCCGGTCGCTTCGGTCGGCGCGCTCGGCGCGTTGTACGTCACGCATGAGACGCTGAACCTGTTCTCGCTGATCGGCACGATCTTGCTCGTGGGGATCTCGACCAAGAACGGGATCCTGCTAGTCGACTACGCGAACACGCTGCGTGCGCGCGGATACGACAAGCGCAGCGCGATCACGGAGAGCGCGTACACGCGCTTCCGCCCGATCATGATGACGAGTATCGCGCTGATCGCAGGGAACTTCCCACTCGCGTTGGCGCTCGAACCGGGCTCGCAGACGCGCAGCAGCTTGGGCGTGGTCGTCATCGGCGGAGACCTCAGCTCGCTCGTGCTCACCTTGCTCCTCGTCCCGATCATGTACATGATCATGGCACCCAAATACGTCGAGGTGACCGAGCCGCAGCCCGTGGTCGAGGTCGGGAACGGCCTGCACGGACCCCTTCCCGCGCACGCTTCGGCACACTGATCTGAAGGCAGCGCTCGTACGGCCGCCCCCAGTCCAGAGCGGCCGTACGAGCTTGCTGCGGCGGCTGCGGATGTTAAGCGCCAGTTGGCAGACATCGGACCCCGAGGCGGCTATGCTTCCTTCACGATGCGGGCCGAAGGGCGGAGAAACGCATCGACCCTCACCATCCCACCACATCCGAAGGCGGACCGATGACGATCGTGCACTCTGCAGCGGCGATTCAGGATATGCTGCGGCGTGGTTTGACCCCCACCACCGACAACCGAGATGCGCTCGTCGGGCTAGGTTTCGAACGCGCCTATCCGCAGTTTCCGCGCGGCTACGAGTCGACGATCTGGGAACGATCGATCGTCCTGGACCAGCGCGCACGCGACGGGTCGCGGATGCTCGCCCGCCAACGGGCCTTCTTGCGCAGGAGCAGCGATGGACTTCGTTGATATCGGCGCGGTTCGCGCCTCGCGTCTCGGTTTGGGCACGTGGGCGATGGGCACGTGGATGTGGGGCGGCGCCGGCGACGACGCCTCGATCGCGACGATCCGCCACGCGCTCGAGCTGGGATTCACGACGATCGACACCGCTCCGGCGCACGGCCGTGGACACGCGGAAGAGCTCGTCGGGCGCGCTCTGGTCGGACGTCGCGATCAGGCCGTGATCGCGACCGAGGGCGGCGTCGTCTGGGACGCCGCGGGAAACGTCGGTCGCGACGCGTCGCGCGCGCGCCTGTTCCGTGATGTCGAGGACTCGCTGCGCCGTCTGCGCACCGACCGCATCGACATCTACTTCCTGCACTGGCACGATCCGGCGACCCCGATAGAAGAGACGGGCGAAGCGTTGCGCGACCTGCTGGCGACGGGGAAGATCCGCGCCGTCGGCGTGAACAACTTCTCGCCCGCGCACGTCGAGGCGCTGCGCGCCGTCGTGCCGGTGCATGCGGTGCAGCTTCCCTACAATCTGTTCGAGCGTTCGGGTGAACGCGACGTGCTGCCGCATGCGCTGCGGCATAAGCTCGGCGTCATCACGCACGGCGCGCTCTGCCGCGGCCTGCTCAGCGGTCTACTCAGCGGTCCGATGGAGGAGCGTCCCACGCTCGTCGTCGACGAGGTCTGCGTTCCGGGCGCTGCGAAGCGGCCGCGCTACGGCGCGCACCTGCGAGCGGTGCGGCGGCTCGACGCCCTCGCGCGCGAGCGATTCGGCAAGCGCGTCGCGCACCTCGCGCTGCGCTGGGTGCTCGATCAACCGGGGATGGGCGTCGCGCTCTGGCGTGCTCGCCGGCCCGATCAGTTGACGCGCGCCGCGGAGGCGCTCTCGTTCCGGCTCGATCCCGAGACGCTGCGCGACATCGACCGTATCGTGCGCGGTGAGGTCCGCGACCTCGCCCCACCGAACTTCGTCGTTCCGCCGGAAGCGGCCGCCGTTTAGACGAAGCGGACTCCTTTCGCGATGACGGATTTCGCGAACTCGGTCGACGGCCGCTCGAAGCGGTTCGCGACCTTCCTGATCCGCCATCGCGAGCGTATTCCGCCGGCGACGCTCGCTCTTGGTACCGTGCTGCGGGCGCGGGGCCATTATGGGCAACCGGTCATGCCCGACGAGATCGCGCGCGCGATCGGGGTGAGCGCAAGGTGGTACGAGCTGGCCGAGGCCGGTGTTCCGACGCGCCCCTCGCTGCGCATGGTCGATCGGCTCGGATCGGTGTTCGACTTGGACGTGAGCGAGCGGGAGACGCTCTGGGACCTCGCGCTTCCTTCGCTCGAGCGCGACGGGCCGCGCGCCGATTCGCTGCTCGTGCTCGACGCGCACGCATCGCTGCGCTGGTATCTGCGCAAGCTCGGGACGGCCTCGAGCGCCGACGAGATCCTGAACCTCGCCGAGCAGACCGCGTGCGCCCAGTGCCCCGAGACGTCGTTCATCATCGCGATGTCGCGCACGCCGGAGGGCGCCTGGGTCGCGCACGGCGAGGGCTGCGGCACGCGGGGGGCGCTGCGCCGAATGTGGCGGCAGTATGACGAGATCCATCGTCCGCTCGAACGCATGGACCGGGCCGGGCTCGACCTGCTCATGGGGTACCCCACGGTCTCGGAACCGGGCGAGCTGATGACGTTCGCGTCCCACGACCGCGAAACGCTGGCGCGGATCCTCAAAGGGGCGGAGCGCCGCTACGAGCGCAACAACGGGGGCGAGCTGCTGGCGCGCATCCGTTCGCGTTCGGGGTACGTCGGCCACCTGTTCCTGGCCGACTTCAACGCGTGCTACGGTGCGGCGGATCGCGCGCTCATCGCGACGATCGCCGATCTCGCCTCATTGGCGCTGCGGTGAGACGCGATGGCGCAGGCCCAGCAGGCGCGCGAAGAGCGAGTGCGAGCGCTCCCACACGACGGGGCTCGCGGTCGGCGTCGGCGTCGGCGCCGGCGTCGGCCTCGGCACGGCGGCGATGCGCCGCGGAGCGGCGGTCGGTTTCGGATGCGCACCTCCGTGCGCGACGCGGGCGCGCGCGACGCGCGGGCGCGGTGACGCCGGGGCCGTGAGCGCCTCGAGATCGGCGGCCGAGGGGATCGCGAGCGTCGCGGCGAGGCGACGCCAGCGTGCGATGACGCTCGCCACGTACGCCTGCGTCTCGCGGTACGGCGGGACGCCGTCGAAGTGCGCGACGGCGGCCGGGCCGGCGTTGTAGGAGGCGATCGCGAGCTCCATGCGCGTGATCTGACTGCGCGCGGCGTAGCGATTGAGCAGCCGGCGCAGATAGCGTGCGGTCCCGTCGAGGTTCTCGTACGGTTCGAGCGCGTCGACCTCGAGCGTCGCTGCCGTCGCGGGCATCAGTTGACCGAGCCCTTCGGCGCCGCTCGGCGAGACGGCTCGAGCGCGCCACGACGATTCGACGGTCACGACGGCGACGAGCAGACGGGGATCGAGCCGGTAGTACGAGCAGATCAGAAGAAGCCGCTGCGCGAGGTCGAGCCGCGCCGCCGCGGTGAGTCGACCGTTGACCGTGCCGAGCGCGTCGGCATAGCGCGCGGCCAGCGGCCGGCCGAAACCGGCCGCGCCGACGGGCGAGGCTGCGGAGAGCACGGCGCCGGCGAGTGCGAGCGCGACGCCCGCACGCCCCGAGCGGCCGAGGAAGAGCACCATTCGGCCTCAGTCGTCGACCTCGCGCGCGCCGAAGTTGAGGATTCGAGGGCGACCGTGAGCGGCAGCACTACGCGGGCGCGGCTTCGAGCGTCATCGTCTCGACGGTGAACGTGCCGTCCGGTTCGAGGGCGAACGCCTCGACGATCTCGCGCGAGGCGAGCTTCTGCAGCGAGCGGATCGCGCGAACGTGCGTCTCGGGGGTGCGCATTCGTGCGATCCAGGCGGCGAACTCCAGGCGCAGCGGTCGCAGCATCGGTGCGCCCGGTGCGAACCCGCTCTCGCGCAGCGTGCGCTCCCATTCCGCGCACGTGTAGTTCCGCACGTGCGAAGGATCGCGCAGCAGCTCGATGCTTTGCAGAAACGTGTCGCGCAGCGGCGATCCCGGCGTGACGACGTCGACGAAGACGGCGTGTCCGCCCGCGCGCAGGACGCGACGCGCCTCGCATAGTCCCGCTCGCAGATCGTGCCAGTGGTGCGCGCTGTAGCGGCTGAGGACGAGATCGAACGCGCCGTCGGCGAAGGGCAGCCTCTCCGCGGCGCCCTGCGCGGTGACGACGTTGCGCAGGCCGCGCTCGTGCGCGCTCGCGGCCACGGCGGCGAGCATCTCCGCCGAAAGGTCGTACGCGACGACCTCCGCCGCGTGCGGCGCGACGTGAAAGCTCACGTGGCCGCCGCCGCAGCCCAGGTCGAGCACCCGTCCGCCGGCGCGCGCGGCGGCGATCTCGGCGAGTCGGCGGAGATCCTCGCCCTGGGCGTGGACGGTGCTCGTGGCGTAGGCGGCCGCCTGCGGTCCGAATTGCGCGGCGACCAGGTCGTCGTGTCCTCGTGCGGTCATCGTGCCCTCAGGTATACCAGAGCCGCTGAACTGGTACGAGATGGGTCCATATTCTGGTATATTCGATGCCATGGAGATGGTGCCGGAGGCGCGACGCCGGGCGCTCGGCGACTTCGTCCGGGCCCAGCGCGCGCGTCTCGCCCCCATGAGCGCCGGACGGCGACGCCGCACCCCGGGGCTGCGGCGCGAAGAGGTTGCGCAGCTCTGCGAGATCAGCCCGACCTGGTACACCTGGATCGAGCAGGGCCGGCGCGTCTCCGTCTCGCCGGCGGTGCTGGCGCGCCTCGCGCAGGCGCTCCAGCTCTCGCCCGCGGAGCGCGCCTATCTCTTCGAGCTCGCCGAGAAGCGCGATCCGAACCGGCCGCACGCGGACGACTCGATGGACGCCTCGCCCGCGATCGTCGCAGCGATCGAGGCGACCGCCGTGCCGGCGTATCTGCTCGACCGGTTGTGGAACGTGCGCGCGTGGAACGCCGCAGCGAGCCGTCTGTTCGTCGGCTGGCTCGACGCGCCCGGTGAGCCGAACCTCCTGCGCTATCTCTTCCTGCACCCGGCGGCGCGCGCGCTGGTTCGCGATTGGGACGAACGCGCGCGGCGCGTCGTCGCCGAGTTTCGGGCCGACTCCGCGGAGCGGCTCGACGATCCGCAGCTCCAGGCGCTGGTCGCGGAGCTGCGTTCGCGAAGCTCGGAGTTCGCACGCGCGTGGGACGAGTACGTCGTCACCGCGCGCGAGGGCGGGGAACGCACCTTCGACCATCCGACGGACGGGGTCGTGCGCTACGAGCAGATCGCACTGCACCTCGCCAACCGCCCCGAGCTCAAGCTCATCATGCTCAGCCCGCAGCCCCGATAGGCGCCAGGGGTTCGCGGCGGGCTCGCGCAATTTCGTACCATCGGAGATTTCCGGCGAAGGAGATGCGTTTCGTGGTGAACGTCTTCCGTGGTTTGGGTGTCCTCGCCGTCGCCGCCGCCATCGCGTTCGCGGCGACCCCCCGCAGCAGCGCCGCGGGGAGTTGGCCGACGGCGGAGACGTATGTCACCGCTGCGTCGGACAGTACGAACTGGGTATTACCGGCGCACGATTACAGCGGGAATCGGTATCTGCAACGCTCGTCGCTGGGGCGGGCCAACGTGGCGCGGCTCCGGCGTGCGTGGCGCTTTCGGATCCCCGACGACTCGCCGATCGAGGCCGCGCCGATCGCCTGGAACGGAACGGTCTACGTGACCTCGGCGCACGACGACGTCTACGCCCTTGACGCGAAGACCGGCGCGTTGAAGTGGACCTTCGCCTACCACCCGCACGTGATCGCCTTCTCCGCCAACCGCGGCGTCGCGCTGGAGGACGGCCGCGTCTACGTCGGAACGCTCGACGGACATTTGATCGCGCTCGACGCGGCGACCGGGAAGGTCGTCTGGAACGTCGTGGGCGTGCACGACCCGTCGAACACGTTCTACACGATGGCGCCGGTGCCGTACAAGAATCTCCTGCTGCTGGGCGCCTCCAACGGCGATTGGGGCGGGATCGGCTACCTCACGGCGTTCGACGCGGCGACCGGGAAGCGGGTGTGGGAGTGGAAGACGGTCCCCGGCCCCGGTGAGCCGGGGCACGACTCGTGGGCCGGCGACTCGTGGAAGCGCGGCGGCGCGGCGGTCTGGAGCGGGGTCGCGATCGACCCGGCGACCGACACGCTCTACGCCGATCTCGGCAACCCGCAGCCCGACTTCCTGGGCACCGTCCGCAAGGGCGCGAACCTGTACTCGAATTCGATGGTCGCGCTCGACATCTCCGGTGCGGCGCCGAAGGTGAAGTGGTACTACCAGTTCGTCCCGCACGACACGCACGACTGGGATCCCGCGATGCCGCCGGTCCGCTTCCGCGGGAAGGTCGGCGGCGCGGAGCGCGAGCTGGTCGCCGCCGGCGACAAGGCAGGGAACTTCTGGATCCTCGACGCGACGAACGGCACGCTCGTCCATCATCTCGCCGTCAGCACGCAGAAGGGCCAGAGCGCCGCGCCGAGCGCGACCGGGAACCTGGCCTGTCCGAACACGAACGGCGGGGTCGAGTTCAACGGCGGCAGCTATTCGCCGCAGACGAACACCTTCTACGTTCCGAGCGTCGACGAGTGCGGGATCTGGAAGGGCTCACCGCACGCCACCTACATCGCCGGACAGTTTTATCTCGGCGGTTCGTTTCCGAAGCTCTCCGGGCCGAACACGGGTTGGATGAACGCGGTCGACGTGAGCACCGGGACGTTCGCGTGGCGCAAGCACCTCACGCTGCCGGGTGTCGGCGGCGCGCTGACGACCGCGACGGGCCTGGTCTTCAGCGGCGAGCTGAACGGGAACTTCGATGCGTACGACGCGGCGAGCGGAACGGTGCTCTGGCACGATGCGACCGGCTCGACGATCGAAGCGCCGCCGACCGCCTACGTGTTCGCGGGCAAACAATACGTCGTCGTCGCATCGGGACAGCCGGGGAACCAGCTCGTTCCCGAGCTGCCCAAGACGAACGCCGGCTCGATGATCACGGCCTACGCGCTGCCGTGATCGTGCGCACCATGCTCCTGGGCGTCGCGTGGGCTTTGGCCCTCGTCGCGACGCCGGCCGGCGTGCGCGCCGCGCCCAGCGATCACGCTCGGGCAACCGCGGCGCTGGTCGACGTGCGCGCGGCCGTCGCCGAGATCGTGCGGATCGAGAACGGGAACGCCGTCGGGCATGCGGCGTATCTGCGCGCCGCGCACCGCGCGCTCAACGCGCTCGTCGGCCGCCGCGACCCTGCCTTTGCCGCCGCCTCCGGGGACCCCGGCGACGGTGTCGGCGCGCTCGGGCACGTCGACGCGCTGCTCGACCGCAACGGCGAGGAGGTGTGGACGCCCGCGCTTCAGGGCGCCAAAGCGAACCTTCTCGCCGCCGCGAACAACCTGCAGACCGCGTTGCACGAGCGTGAGATGGAGGCGTATCAAGGCGACCTCACCGAGGCGCTGGCGAACCTCTCGCTCGTCACGGGACGCGTCTCCGAGACGGGCGTGCTCGGCGGGATCTCCGGCGCGCTTGCGAACACGGTTCTCGGCGTTCCGCCGAACGCGACGATCGTCTCGCCGTGCGGCGCGCCGCCGCAAGGGCGCGCGTACGCGGTCCTCAGCGGCCGTCTCGCGTACGTCGTGCTGCCGCGCGAGGAGGCGGCGGGCTCGCTTCCCGCGGAGCTGAGCATCGCGCGCGTCGTCGTCTCCGGCGACAACGTGTTGCTCTACACGAGCTCGGCGCGCTCGGTCACGGCGCTCTGCCGCGTCTCTCGTGCGCGCGCACGGGCGGCGCAGTGATGGCGAAGGCGACGGGACGGTGCCCGCGGTGCGGGCACTCCTACGCGTTCCACTCCTACGAAGACGGCGAGATCGTGTGCAGCCAGTGCGTCGAGAACGACCGCATGGCTCCGTGCGCGCCCTCGTCGTAACCAGCCCCCGCTCCGCTCAACGCGGCAGCTGCGGCTGCGCTCCTTGGACTTCGAGGAGCAGGTCGCGCGCGAGATACGGCTTGCGCAGCTCGACGACCGCAACGCCGCTCGCGCGTGCGGCATCGCGCGCAGCACGCGAGCCTTCGGGGACGACCGCGATCGTCACGTCGTCCTGGCGGAAGGCATGCTCGAAGACGGTGAGCTCACGCGTGACGCGCACGCGGTAGCCGGCGTCGCGCAGCACGTGCTCGGTGTACGATGCGGCCTGATCGTCGGGCTCGAGGACGAGCACGTAAGGCGGGACGGTGGTGGGCGGGTTGCGAGGAAGCCGCACGATGACGCGGGTCCCCTCGCCGACGCGGCTCTCGATCGTCACGTCCCCGTGATGCCGCTGCACGATGAGACGGGCGATGTAGAGCCCGACGCCCGTGCCGGGGATCTCCGCGTCGCGCGCGTTCGACGCGCGCGCGAAGCGCTCGAAGACGCGGCTGAGCTCGCCGTGCGGGATCCCGATCCCGTGGTCCTCGACCGTGACCACGATCGTCGCTCCGTCTTCGCGGACGTCGACCTCGACCGGCGCTCCGGCGCTCGAATACTTGACGGCGTTCCCGATCAGGTTCTCGAAGAGGCCGCGCATGAGGATCGGGTCGGCGTTGCCGTGCGTGTCGCCCTGGACGCTGATCGAGACCGTCGCGGAGATCTCCGGCGCGATCTGGGCGATGAGCGCGCCGTAATCGAGCGGGACCGGCGCGATCACCAGCGCGTTGTCCTCGAGCCGCGCGAGCGCGAGCGTCTCCTTGCCGAGCGCCGAGAGCCGCTCCGCTGCACGAAGGATCGCGTTCGTCGCGAGCATCCCTTCAGCGTCGCCGGCACGCTCCTCGGCGAGATACTCGGCGAAGCCGCGGATCGCGGTGAGCGGGTTGTTCAGATCGTGCGCCAGCATCGTGATGAGGTCGCCCTTCATGCGGCTCAGCTCGAGGACGGCGGCGCGCTGGTGGTGCACCTCGTCGAACAGCGCCGCGTTCCGGCCGGCCGCCGCGTAGATCTGCGCGAGCAGCGCAAGGACGGCGCGTTCGTTGGCGCTGCCGCGCGTCGTCCCGGTGAAGGTCACCACGGCGACGCGCGGGTCGCGCCCCGGCGCGCGCAGCGCGATCGCCAACCGCCCGCGCTCGTCGGCGACGACGGCTCCCTCGGCGAGCGCACGCGCGACGAGCGGATCGGCGTCGCCGGTGGCGATCGTCGCCTCGGCGGCGAGAACCGTTTGCAGCGCGGCCAAGAAGCGTCCGTCGAGCAGCGTCCCTTCCAGCTCGCCGAAGAGCAGCCGGCTCGCGTCCAGGAGCGCCGCGAGCGCGCGTTCGCGCTCGAACGCGTCGGTGATGTCGCGCTCGATCGAGATCCAGTGGCGTGCCGGCCCGTTCGCGTCGACGACGGGGCGGCCGTCGATCTCGCCCCAGTACATCGAGCCGTCCTTGCGGTACAGGGCCAGCCGCGCCCGCATCGGCTCGCCGTGCAGCATCGCTTCGCGCAGCGCCTCGACGACGGCGAGATCGGTCTGCGGGCCGGTTCCCGTGCTGCCGGCGAGGAGTTCCTCGCGAGAGAAGCCGGAGTGACGGATCGTCGCTTCGTTCACGTAGACGATCCGAGCACGCCTGCCCGTGAGCGGCCGTTCGTACACGATGATCGAGTCGTGCGTATGCGCGAACGCCGTGCGCAGCACGTCGAGATCTTCGCGATCGCGCAGCCGGCCGGCGGAACCGCGCGCCGCAAGGAGGCGTCCGGCGTAGAGCCCGCACCCGTCGACGATCGCGCGCGTGCGCACGGGCCACGTCACGAGCGCCCCGTCGCCGTCGTGTACGAACAGCTCTTGCTCCGTCTCGCCTTCGCACGGCTCGGATTCCGTGAGCGCCTCCACGGGGCCGAGGACCTGCGCGGCAGGTTCGCCCAGAAGGTGGCCGGCGGTGTAGCCGAACGCGCGGAGCCAAGCGGCGTTTGCATGGGCGATCCGCGGGCCGCCGCGCGATCGTGGGGTCGCGTCGAGGATCAGGATCGCATCGGCGACGGCGTCGAGCGCCGCGCTGAGGCGCAGGAGCGTCTCGCTCGCGCGGGCGGCCTCGACGTCCGACATGGCGCCGAAGCTTCGGTTGCACCGCTCGCGTACCCCCCGGCAGCGAGCGTCCTTAACACGATCTTGTGCGGCCGGCTCGCACTCCAGGGCGCCTCGCCGGTTGCCGCGAACGCGACGCGCCAATGCGTCATCGTGCACAGGCCGTCGTTACGGCGGCACTCGTCTTTGCGTCTGCGCTCCTCCCTGCCCCGGTTCCCGCGCAGGCGCCTCCGAATCATCAAGTTGCCCTCCACGTCGATGCGACCGATGCCGTCGAAGGCATCCTGCGCATGCACGAAATGATCGCCGTCACACCCGGCGCCCTCACGCTGGTCTATCCGCGTTGGGTCCCCGGTGAGCACGCCCCGAACGGGCCGATCGCGAACGTCGTGGACCTCGCGGTGCACGCGGGCTCCGCGAACCTGACGTGGCAGCGCGATCCCGTGAACCTCTACGCGTTCCACGTCGACGTGCCGCAGGGCGTCACGTCGCTCGCCGTCGATTTCGCGTTCGTGAACAGCCCGGCGGCCTCGTCGAGCCTGCCGCGGCTCTCGACGCCGAACATGCTGTGCCTGGAATGGAACAAGGTCGTGCTGACGCCGCAGGCGGACGATCAGCGCACCGTCGTCGTCACGCCGTCGATCACGCTGCCCTCGCCGGCGTGGAAGTACGCGAGCGCGCTCGAGACGACGTCGGCGAGCGGCGCGGACGTCGCGTTCAAGCCCGTCACGCTCGAGACGCTCGTCGACTCGCCGCTCGACGCGGGGACGAACGCGCGCACCTTCGAGCTGGGGACGTGGGACGGCGCGCCGGTCTCGCTCGCGGCCTTCGCCGATACCCCCGAGGAGCTCGCCGCGAGCGACGAGACGGTGAAGAAGCTGCGCGCGCTCGTCGCGCAGATGCACGCGCTCTACCGTTACCGGCACTTCCGCCACTACACGTTCCTGTTGACGCTGACGGACGAGATGCCCGGTGAGGGTCTGGAACACCACCAGTCGAGCGACAACGGCACGGGCGGGGACTTCCTGACCTCGGCGCCCGCGCTCGCGACCGAGTCGGATCTGCTGCCGCACGAGTGGAACCACTCCTGGGACGGCAAGTTCCGGCGGCCGGCGCGCTTGGCGACGCCGAACCTGCAGGTGCCGATGATCGACGCGGGCCTGTGGGTCTACGAGGGGATGACGCAGTTCTACGGCCAGCTGCAGTCCGAACGCGCGGGGCTGCGCACCGAGCAGCAGTTCCTCGACGGCTTGGCGATGACGTACGCGTCGCTCGACAGTGAGCACGGACGGCTCGACGACCCGCTGATCGACACCGCGATCGCCTCGTCGATCCGCCGCGGGATGCCGGCCTGGAGCGCCGAGCGCCGCAGCCAGGACTACTACGCCGAAGGAGAGCTGCTCTGGCTCGAGGCCGACGTGATCATCCGCGAGCGGTCGGGCGGAAAACGGTCGCTCGACGACATGGCGCGTGCGTTCTTCGGCGACGGACACGACACGGATCCGCAGGTGCTCCCGTACACCCGCGACGACATCATCGCGGCGCTGAATGCGGTCCAGCCCTACGATTGGCGCGGCTTCCTCGCCAAGCGCCTCGACGCGATCGCGCCGCACCCGCCGAACCCGTTCGCCGAAGCCGGCTACAAACTCGTCTACGGCGAGAAGCCCTCGGCGTTCGAGAAGATGGGCAACGCGCAGCGCAAGGCGCTCGACATGCGCTATTCGCTCGGGATCTCGGCGCGGCAGGACGGGACGATCGTCGACGTGCTCACCGACTCGCCCGCGGGCCGTGCGCAGATCGCGCCGGGGACGAAGATCCTCGCCGTCGACGACCGCACGCTCAAGAGTCAGGATCAGATCGACGCGGCGCTGGAGGCGGCGAAGAACGGACCCGGGGTGACGATGATCTTGGTCGATAAGGACGTCTACCGGACCGTCACGTTCGACTACCACGGCGGCCCGCGGTACCCGCAGCTCCAGCGCATCGCGGGGACGCCCGACGTGCTGGGCGACATCGCAAAACCCTTGTCGCCGGTCCAGTAAGACCGGCCTTCGCCGGGAGTCAGCGCACGCCGACGAGCGTGCGCTCCTCCTCGGCGGAGACCGCTTCCGCGAGGACGCCGGGCCGCGGGCGCGTCGCGAAGCGGCGCGCGAGCACGGCGCACGTCATGAGCTGAATCTGGTGAAAGAGCATCAGCGGCAGGACGATCGCGCCGACCGCATGACCGGCGAAGAGCACCTTCGCCATCGGTACGCCGCTTGCGAGGCTCTTCTTGGAGCCGCAGAAGACGATCGTGATCTCGTCTTCCTTGCTGAAGCCCAGACGCCGGCTGGCGAAGGTCGTCGTCGCGAGCGCGAGGGCGAGCAGCACCGCGTCGACGATGAGGATCCCGCCGAGCGCGAGCGGCGGCGTGTGCTGCCAGAGCCCTTGGTCGACCGCTTCGCTGAACGCGACGTAGACGACGAGCAGGATCGAGCTCTGATCGACGAGCTTGAGCATCGCCTTGCGGTCGTCGACCCACGCGCCGATCCAGCGTCGTGCGAACTGCCCCGCGAGAAACGGCACCAGCAACTGCATGACGATGTCACCGATCGACCCGAGCGACGAGCCGCCCGTGCTCCCATGACGGACGACGATGAGTCCGGCGAGCAGGGGCGTGAGAACGATCCCGATCAGGCTCGACGCGGAGGCGCTGCAGACCGCGGCGGGGACGTTTCCGCGCGCGATCGACGTGAACGCGATCGACGACTGCACGGTCGAGGGCAGCGTGCACAAGAACAGGACGCCCAGGTACAGGTCGGGCGTTACGAGCGGTGCGAGGACCGGCTTGAGCACGAGCCCCAGCAGCGGAAAGACCAGAAACGAACACGCGAAGACCAATAGGTGCAGTCGCCAATGTGTCGCGCCGGCGATGATCGCATCGCGCGAAAGCTTCGCACCGTGCAAGAAGAAGAGCAACGCGATTGCGATCGTCGTGAGGACGTTGAAAATGTCCATCCCCGCACCGCGTGCGGGGATGAAACTTGCAACGATCACCGTCGAGATCAGGGCGAGCGTGAAGTTGTCGGGAAGAAAGCGAGGACGTTTCATCGTGAAGAGAACGCCCAGCATACCTGTCCGCTTTGCGGATTGCATCCCGCTTCTGTCCGCGCCGACTCGGCGGACTTGTTCGCCTTTTGAAAAAAGGGAGACGCGCTACCGCGCTCGTGAAGTCATCCGGAGCGAGCAATGCTCCGCCGGGAAGGGGAAGACGTGTTCATTGCGTTGCTGCGTGCCGTCAACGTCGGCGGCACGACGAAGGTGCCGATGACCGAGCTGCGTCAGGTGCTCGATGAGCTTGGCTTGCGCGACGTGCGATCGCTGCTGCAGACGGGCAACCTCGTCTTCTCGAACGGGGCGGGCACGAATGCCGCGGAGCTCGAGTGGCGGCTCGAGGGCGCGATCGCGAATCGCTTCGGTCTGCGCACCGACGTCATGGTACGGACGGCGCAGGAGTGGCGGCGCATCGTCGTGCGCAACCCGTTTCCCGATGAAGCGGAGCGCGACCCGAGCCATCTGGTCGTCATGTGCCTGAAGGACGCCCCGAACGCCTCGCACGTGCGGGAGCTGCAAGCGGCGATCACGGGACCGGAGCTCGTCCGAGCCGGCGAGCGCGAGCTCTACATCACGTATCCGATGGGGATCGGGCGCTCGCGGCTCACGAACGCGCTCATCGAAGCGCGGCTCGCAACGCGGGGAACGGCCCGGAACTGGAACACGGTGCTCAGGTTGGGCGAGCTCGTCGCGGAGTGACGCAGCTCAAGTCGTCTTGAGCCCCGGGATCGCGGCGTGAAGCAACGCGATGCGCTCAGCCTCGTCCAGCATCAAGACTTCCGCCAGTCGTGACAGCAGTGCAGGGGAAGCATTGACCTTCGCGGCTCCTTCGAGCAGTCCGTACCAGACGCGACTCACGCCCGCGGCCTCGGCGATCTCTTCCTGCGTTACGCGCTTTCCGATGCGCTGAGGATGCCGTTCGAAGAAGCCGAGCGTCGTGGTGTCGGGCCGCAGCTGACGGCGGCGCTCACGGAGCAACGCGCTCAACGACGCTTCCGGTCGTGTCTCGGTCTCCATGAACCCACGATACGGCCGCTCGACCGATCAGTCAAAATAGAAGTTGTTTTGCATTTGCAAACGAGCGGTTATGGACGCTGCGCCCCTGGTCGGTAGCATCGCTGAATAAATCAGGCTCTCACCGGCTGATGCCCACGATCTTGCCGACGGACGAATGGTTCTCGGCGGCTCCGAGCATGAAGTCCGCGACCTGCGCGCGCGAGATGACGAAGCCGAAGAGCGGCAGGTGTCCCTCGCGCACGCGGTACGCTCCGTGATCGGGACGATTCGTGAGTGCCGGCGGACGGGCGATCGTCCAATCGAGTCCGCTCTCACGCACGATCGTCTCCATCGCGGCGGCGTCGGAGACGTGGTGGCCGAAGAGCAGACGTCCGGCGAGGTAAGCTGGGGGGATGACGGAATCCTTGAAGAGGAAGGCGACGGAGACGATCACGAGCCGTCGTACCTCGGCGCGCTTCAGCCCGTCCGTCAGCGCTCGCGCGAACGATTGCAAGAGACTGCCGCCGGCCCTCGGATCGCGAGGCCCGAAGCTCGAGAGGACCGCGTCGTGGCCCTCGGCGACGCGCGCGAGCGCGGACGCATCGAGCAGATCGCCTTGCACGAGTGTGATGCGATCGCGCAACGCCGCCAGCGCGTCGGGCGTGCGCACGAAGGCTGTCACGGCGTGGCCGCGCTCGACCGCCTGTGCGACGACTTCGCGTCCGATCCCGCCCGTCGCACCCACGACCAAGAGTTTCATCGGCCTCCTCCCTCGTGGTCGAGGTTCGGAAGATGTGCCAGCTTCCGCGGGTTGGTGACGATGAAGATGCCGGCGATGCGTCCGTCGCGGATGTCCAGCGTCAGCACGGAGAACGGCTTCCCGTCGACATAACTGATGACGCCGGGCTGCCCATTGACGCGTGCCGTCCGCGAGAACAGCGTTGCGGGAAGCAGTCTCATACCGCCCGCGAGCGCGCGGCCGACCTTGTCGATGCCGCGGATGATGTTGGGCACGGCGATCGCCTTGCCGCCACCGTCGGCGTGCAGCACGACGTCGTCGGCAAGCAGCGTGACGAGCGCGTTCACGTCGCCTTCGCGGCTCGCCGCGAGGAACCGCTCGAGCAGGTTCTCGTGCTCTCGCGCGGACGCGGTGAATCGCCGGCGCGCGATGCCGACGTGCCCTCGCGCGCGGTGCAGCACTTGCCGGCAATTCGCCTCGCTTTGGCCGAGCGCCGCGGCGATCTCGGCGTACTTGAAGCGAAACACCTCATGCAGGATGAAGACGGCGCGCTCGACGGGCGTGAGCCGTTCCAAAAGGACGAGCAGCGCCATCGAGAGCGATTCGTCGGCCTTCAGGACGCCGAGAGGATCGCTTCGCGGGTCGGTGACGAGCGGTTCGGGCAGCCATTGGCCCACGTATTGCTCGCGCTGCACGCGTGCCGACTGCAGATGGCTGATGCAAAGACGGCTCACGATCGTGACGAGGAGCGCTCTCGGGGAGCGGAGCTCGTCCTTCGATGCTTGCTGCCACCGGATGAACGCTTCCTGGAGCATGTCTTCGGCATCCGTCACGCTTCCCAGCATCCGGTAGGCGATCGAGAACAGCAGACCGCGGTGCTCGTCGAACGTCGCGAGGGAAACGGCGTCGCCGGCGGGGTCGGATCGCGGTTCGTTCATGGGGTTCACCTCCGCGCCGGTAGACCGGTGAGCGCCGCATTTCGTGACGCCGCGGCGGAGCCGTCCGAGGCAGGCCGGGCGGCAGGCCGCTATTCGGCTGCCGGGAACGCGGCCGATCAAGCGCGAGTCCGCCGAGACGTCGCTTTTTTGGGATAGTCGCCGCGGCCTTGTTTCCGATAGATTACGTCTATGAGGACTGTCTGATCGACAGGCCGTTGCGCACTGCGGTCACCATTCGTCACGTATTGGAAGAGGTTGTCATCATGCGGATTGGTCTTCGTATCGCAGTTGCGGCTTTCGCGCTTGCTACTCCGTTCGTGCCGATCGCCGTTTCGGCGCAGCAGCACGCAATCACCGTGGCGCAGTCCGCCAGTCCTTCGCCGGCCGAGGTGAAGGCCGCCGTGAAACAGGCGCTGGTCAACGTGGACCTCACCTTACCGCAGAAGCGTCAAGTCAAGGGGATGGTGCAGAACTACGAGTCGCAGACCGCTAGCGCCGACTCCGCGACGAAGAAAGCCGCGGGAAAAACGCTGGTCAAGAACATCTACGGAATTCTGACCCCCTCGCAGCAAGCGACGTTCAAGGCCTCGCTGAAGCAATCGCTCGCCGCGGATATCCAGTAGCGGATATCCGGTAACGATAAGCCCTCTGGTCGATTTCAAGCACGAGCACACCGTGAAAGGCTTCGGAAAATGGCTGCGAAGAGACCAAACTTCTTGATTCTTTGGGGCGACGACATCGGGATCTGGAATATCAGCCGCTTTAGCAACGGCATGATGGGCTATCGCACGCCCAACATCGATCGTGTGGCCAACGAGGGCGCTCTTTTCACCGACTACTACTCCCAGCAGAGTTGTACGGCCGGCCGTGCGTGCTTCATCACCGGTCAGAACCCGATCCGCACCGGCCTCACCAAAGTCGGGATGCCGGGCGCTACGGTCGGCCTTCAGCCGGAAGATCCGACGATCGCGGAACTGCTCAAGCCGCAGGGATATGCAACGGGCCAGTTCGGCAAGAACCATCTGGGCGACCGCAACGAGTATCTTCCGACCGTACACGGTTTCGATGAATTCTTCGGCAACCTCTATCATCTCAATGCCGAAGAAGAGCCCGAGCTGCCCGACTACCCCAAAGATCCCAAGTTTTTCGCGGCGTTCGGGCCACGCGGCGTGCTGCATTGCAAGGCGACGGACGTCGACGATTCGACCGTCGATCCGCGCTGGGGGCGCGTCGGAAAGCAGACGGTCACGGACACCGGTCCGCTGACGAAGAAACGCATGGAAACGATCGACGAAGAGATCACCGACCGCGCTCTCGCGTGGATGGAGGAGCAGGCCAAGGCCGACAAGCCGTTCTTCCTTTGGTACAACTCCACGGCCATGCACTTCAGGACGCACGTCGCCGCGAAGAACATCGGCAAGAGCGGCCAGGATCCGTACAGTGACCGCATGGTCGTGCACGACGAGCAGATCGGGATGATGCTCAACAAGCTCGACGAGCTGGGGATCGCCGACAACACGTTCGTCATGTATTCGACCGATAACGGACCGGAGAACGACACCTGGCCGGACGGCGCCAACAGTCCGTTCCGTGGGCAAAAGGACTCCAATTGGGAGGGCGGCTGGCGTGTGCCGTCATTCATCCGCTGGCCGGGCAAGATCGAAGCCGGATCGGTGTTCAACGGCATCGTCTCGCACATCGACATGTTCCCGACGCTGCTGACCATCGCCGGAAATCCCGACGTGACGAAACAACTGCTCGATGGGTGCACGGTGGGTGACAAGACGTTTCACGTCCATCTCGACGGTTACGACATGGTCCCGTATTTCACGGGCGAGGCGGCCGGCAGTCCAAGAGAGGCCGTCGTGTACTTCAGCGACGATGGCGATGTCATCGCCGTGCGCGTCGGGGACTGGAAGTTCAATTTGGCCGTCCAACGCGCCAATACGATGCAGCAGTGGGCCGAGCCGTTCGTGAAGCTCCGGCTGCCGCACATCGTAAGCCTGCGCCGCGATCCCTTCGAGCGGGCGGACTTCAACTCGAACACGTATTGGGATTGGGCGGTCGATCACGTGCCCCAGTTGTACCTGATGCAGGCGGTGGTGGCGCAGCAAATCGACGACTTCATCAAATTCCCGCCGCGGCAGAGGCCGGCCTCGTTCAACCTGGACGCGGTGTTGGAACAGGTGAAAACGCCGCACGGCTAGGATGTCGCATGATGCCGGTGCCGCCGTTGTGGACCAGGTGCGTGCCTTTTACGAACGTCATCCCTATCCACCGCCCGTGGACGATCTGGACGCCTACCGCCGGGCTTGGGACGACCGGCGGCGGCGCGTTGATTCGCATCTCTTCTGGCCGGCGCAGCCGTACCGCGATGACCGCAGCATCTTGGTGGCCGGGTGCGGCACGACCCAGGCCGCACACTACGCGCTGCGCTGGCCCCGCGCCCGTGTCGTCGGGATCGACTTCAGCGCAACGAGCATCGCTTTCACGCAGGACCTGAAACGCAAGTACGCGCTCGACAACCTCGAAGTGCGCCAGCTCGCCGTGGAGCGCGCCGCCGAACTTGGGCAAGCCTTCGAGTACGTCGTCTGTACCGGCGTGCTGCATCACCTTCCCGATCCTGATGCAGGTCTACGGGCTCTGCGCGATGTGCTCGAGCCGACCGGCGCGCTCAACGTGCTCGTGTACGCGCCATATGGCCGCGCAGGCGTCTCTTTGCTCCAAGAGTACTGCCGTCGGCTTGGCATCGGTCCGACCGACGCCGAGATTCGCGACCTCGCGGCAAGCCTCAAGGCGCTCCCGCCAGACCATCCCCTTGTCCCCTTGCTGCGCAAATCGTCCGATTTCGCAAGCACGTCTGGGCTGGCCGATGCGCTGCTCCATCCTCTGGACCGATCGTATTCGGTTCCGGAGTTGATGGATTTCCTCGGCCGCGCCGACCTGGTGTTCGGGCGCTGGGTGCGCCAGGCGCCCTACCTGCCTTCGTGTGGCGCGCTGGCCGGTACGCCTCACTACCCCAGGCTCATCGAGCTGACGGCCGAATCACAATACGCCGCCATCGAACTCTTCCGCGGGACGATGGTCCGCCACAGCGTCATCGCATACAGAAAAGATCGACCGACACGGGGCACGCCCGTTCATTTCGACGGCGACGAGTGGCTCGGTTACAAGCCCATCCGACTCCCCGAAGCGCTCACCGTGCGGGATCGGTTGCCGTCGGGGTCGGTAGCGGTGCTAATCAACCGCAATCACACCTATACCGATCTCTATCTGCCGATCGATGCGCGCCGGGAGCGACTGCTGGCCGCCATCGATGGAGAGCGCACCATCGCTGAGATCTGCTCTGATCGGCGGGATCGCCGTCTGGCGCGCACGTTCTTCGAGCAACTCTGGCGATGGGACCAGGTCGTGTTCGACACTTCTGCGCGCTTTGCCGACCCTTGACTCGCTTCGCCGCAACCATTCCGGAGCAACTGCTCGTTCACTTCAGAAGTTCGCAAAGGATCTCTGAAGAGGCAAGCTAGTCCATGCTCGAAAACGACCCCGTCTTAGCGCAAGCAGAGGCAATAGCCCGCGCCGCAAAACGCGAGGATATGGATCGCATCGTGAAAGCCTGCGAGGAATCGAACGACCCGACGTTGCGTTCGCTTGCTCGCGCATATCGGATGCTACGGTTCGGCTAATCCCCATAAGATCGCGCGGTGTGCGCGTCTTCGCCAAGCTCGCATCACATCGGACGGGGGTATCGCCGCCGCGGTTCATCAACATGCTGCGACGCTGCAGATCCTCTGAGCGCATGTTGTGCCAGGGTGCTGGCATCCGCCCATGCTATGCTTCTCGTTTCCCGTAAGACCAGATTGACGAAGAGGCCGTTTTAGTCATGGCGCAACACGCGTATATTCACGAGCTACGAGATGAAGAGACCGGCATGGTCCGGTATGAGGTCATGGCGGTGACCGCTGCGACGAAGATCGCGACGTTGTACCACGAGAGCGAAGCGAAGGCACTGCAAACGCTGCTGAACGGCGGGACGGTCGGCGAAGCGCCTGCGCCCGTCGCGGTTCCAGCGCGGGGTTCGGGGCGTCCTGGAGCGGCGGGAGCCGCGACGCCGGAGAAACCTAAGCGCACGCGCGCGAAAGCTCCGGCCGGCGTGGCGAAGACCGAGTCACGCGCGGAACCGCAGGCGGCGCAGCCCGCGGAAGCGGCGACGGAGCAGGTCCACGAAGTGCCCGTGAGCCCCGTCGTGGAAAGCGGCGAGTCGATCGACGTATCCGCTTAGGGCGATCCGATCATCGCGCGGCGGCGCAACTGTCTCCGGTATGTCCGTCGGCGAGCCGACGAACGCCGATCCCGCGCGTCGTAAACGAA
>DATJHK010000095.1:0-82906 GCA_035493875.1 Candidatus Limnocylindria bacterium | reverse complement strand
GGGCCGCTCTATCCGAAGGTCTGGATATGGTTCCTTCCGGGGCTCTTCGCGCTCGCGGTCGCGATCCTCGGCGTCGGGCTGCTCACGGCGCCGCCGCACCCGGAGGATTGGTTCGTCCTCACCCTCGTGCTGCTGGAGATCGCGCTCTTCGCGTATCTCTTGGGCTGGCTCGTCGAACGTCTCATCGAGCTTGCGCGCCGTCAGACGTACCGCATCGCGCCGGTCCGGATCTACCTGGTGATCGCCGCGATCGTCGCGCCGATCGTCCTCATCGTCGCGATCGCGCGGCTCGCGAACGTCGGCTCGTAGCATCGTCCGTCAGGGAACGCGTAGGATCGCGCGGTCGGCGGGCGAGGGCGTCCAATGCGCGCAGCCGTCGGGCGGGGAGGGGAAGATCTCGCCCGTCGAGGGGCGATAGTACAGGTTGCAACCCGCGCCGATGATGTGATACGCGGAGACCATCCCCGGCACGATCCCGTCCGGATGGCGCGGGTCGCCGTAGAACAGCTCCATCGCGCCCGACGGCGTTCCGTCGAGCAGCGAGACGATGAGGTTTCGGCGCTCCTTCGGCGTGCTCGCGGCGAGGACGGCGTGTATCTCGCGCAGCTGCATCGCGTTCAGCCGCGGGATGCCGCGCATTCCGACGCGCAAGGCGGGGAACGAGCGCGGCGTCGGCAGGACCGTCGGCGTCGGCGACGGGGGCGGGACGTGTTCGGGTTCGCGACGCGCGCACGCGCAGAGCAGCGCGAGCGCCGCCGCGAGCGCGAGGGACGCTCGCATCACGAGATCGGCATCAGGTCTCGCCGCGCGCGAGCATGCGGTGATACTCGTCTTGCGACAAAGCACCCTCCGCCTCAGCCCTGGCGCGGTCGACGTCGGGGAGCGTGTCGCGCACGGCGTCGAGACGCTTCCACGCGGCGAGCGTCGTGCCGCCGTCCGGGCCCGGAACATGGCGCGATTCCGCGGTGCGCCGATAGGTGTGCACGTAGCGCGCGCAGTTCACGAAGATGCGCGCCGGACGGATGCGGATGAGGAACAGCGCATCGGGGAAGCGTTCCTTCGCCGCGCCGTCGTCGAGGCGCGCCACGCCGTCGACACGCAGCCGGTTCGGCGTCTCGAAGTCGATGAAGAGCACGCCGACCCGCGCGCTCGCCGCGACGTTTCCGGTCGAGAGAAACATCCCGTTCCCGTCGTAACAGGGGACGACGAGCTCGTTGTCCTCGACGCGCACGAAGCCCGGCGCACCGCCCTTGTATGAGACCGTCGGCTGTCCGTCGCCGTCGACGGTGGCGAGGAAGAGCATGTCGCGCGCCTCGATGAAGGCGCGTTCCTCGTCGGTGAACGTGTCATGCACGATCACCGACACGAGGCGGTCGGCAAGCCGGCGCGTCCCGTATCGATCCTGCAGCGCGCGCTGCGCCTCATGGTACATCGGGCCCCGAGGGCCGTCCGTCTCGCGTTCCCCCATGGCCGGTTCATGATACGCGCGCGCCCACCGCGCCGCAAGTCAGAAGACCGGGATGATGTCCTCGGGGCCGATGTCGCTCACGTCGACGCCGTCGAGGTCCAGCTCGGGGATCGCGGGAAACGCGATCCCCCATTCGCCGACGATCGCACGGCAGCGCGCGAGCGCGGTGCGCCAGTTCTCGGCTTGCTCGTCGTAGGTGAGGACGCCCAGGCCCGCGTCGCGCGCGTGCTGCACGAGGGCGCGATGGTTCGGCAGAAAGTACTCCGGGATCTCCCAGAACTGGTTCGGCGGCTCCCACAAGATCATGCTCAGGAAGACGAAGCCGGCGCGGATTTGCTTGGTGATCAGCGCCTTGTGCTCGTCGGTGAGCCCGGGCCAGTCTTTTTCGAGGATCGTCAGGCAGATCGCGAGATGCCGCGCCTCGTCCTGGCCGACGCGCTTGAAGATCTCCTGGAACACCGGATGCGTCGCCTTGCGCGACATCCCGAAGAACAGCGTGGAGCTCGCGATCTCGCCCATCAGGAACGAGGTGAACAAGACGCTGAGCGGATACTTCTCGAGCGACTTGGAGTAGCCGTTCCAGTAACGGCCGCCGTTGTGGTAGAGCCAGCCGATGTTGTTCTGCGCCGCGCGCGCGAGATCGCTGGTCGGCGTGAAGTCGAGCGGCGCGCCGGGGACGAGCTTTTGGATCGTGCGCTGACAGACTTCCTCGTGGTTCATCTCGTCGCGCGTGATCGAAAAGAAACACTTGCGCACCGGGTCTTCCTGGTGCGTCTCGAACGCATGGATCGTCGCCTTCGCGAAGACCGCCGGACCGGAGCCGTCGAAGTTCGCGAGCACGGCGTACCAGTACATGATCCCGAGGCGCTGCTCTTCGGTGAAGTCCTCGGGGCGCAGAGCGTCCCAAGGAAAATCCGCCGGGTTCCAGACCTGCCGCTTCGAGCGCTCGTAGATCTCGACGAGCTTGGGGGTCTCGACCCGCCACTCCATCGGAAAGATGTTGGGCTGCGGGATCGCGGGCGGCGGCGCGAAGCCGCCGCTCGGAACGACGAGCTGGGGCCGGGCGGTGGTGGCCATGCGAGATGCACTCTCCCTACCAAATGGTCGGTCAGCGCAGTATACCCCGCTGGGCGACGCGACCGCAAGGGCGCTGCCGCCGGGCCAACCGTCCCCTCGATCGCCGTGAGGAGTCCTGCGGCGCTAGACGCGGCTCGGCATGCGCGCACCGGTCGCGAGCGAAAGGCCGCCGTCGCACGGCACGACCGCCCCCGTCATGAACGCCGCGCCGGCGACCGCGACGATCAGGTCGCCGAGCTCCTCGGGGGTCCCGACGCGCCCGACCGGTAGCGTCTCCCGTGCTTGGGCAAAGACCGCCTCGCGCGCGGCGTCGCCGAATCCGTCCCACCACGCCGTCGCGACGACCCCCGGCGAGATCGCGTTGACCCGCCGCGGCGCCAGCTCCGCCGCGAGCGGCCGGACCGCAGCCTCTAGCGCGCCGTTGATCGCCGCGAGCCCGACCGTCCCCGGCAACGCCGCGCGCGCCGACGCGGCGGTGATCAGCGTGATCGAGCCGCGCTCGGCGAGCGTCGGGAGTGCGGCCTGCACGATCGCCAGCTGCGTGAGGACCTTGTCCTCGATCCCGCGGCGCAGCGCCGCCAGGTCGAGGGTCGCGAAGGGCCCCGCCCCATCGCGCCCCGTCACCGTGACGACCAGATCGTCGATCGGTCCGAGTCGGGCGAAGAGCCCCTGCACCGCGCCCGGATCCCGGAGATCCACCACCTCGGCGCGGGCGCCGATCCGCCCGGCGACGGCCTCGGTACGCGCGCCGTCGCGTCCGACGACGACGACCTCGGCGCCATCGCGCGCGAAGCGCTCGGCCGCCGCTGCCCCGAGCCCCGAGCTTCCGCCGACGACCACGACCCTATGCCCTTGCAAACTCATCTGCGTTGCCTCCACATTTCGAGACGGATCGTCTCGCTGGCCGGGATTCTAAACGATACGTCTCGTCTTGTAAATATGGCGGCCGCGCGGCATACTGGCGGCATGGAAGTATCCGCCGCACCGCGGGGCCGCCCGCGCAGCGAGGCGGCACGCCGGGCGATCCTCTCCGCCGCACTCGCGGCGATCCGCGCCGACGGCTATGGCGCCGTGACGGTCGAGCGGATCGCCCAGCGCGCCGGGGTCGGCAAGCAAACGATCTACCGCTGGTGGCGCGGTAAGGCCGAGGTCGTCCTCGATGCGGTCGCGCAGGACGCAACTGCGACGATCGTCCCCGAGCACACCGACGACCCCGCGGCCGACCTGCGCAGGTTCCTCGCCGCGTCGTTCCGGCGTATCCACGAAGAGGGCGCCGACGTGCTGCGCGGCCTGGTCGCCGAAGCGCAGATCGACGCGCGCTTTCGCACGCTCTTGCGCGAGCACTTCCTCGCCGGCCGGCGCGCGGTGCTGCGGGCCGTCCTCGCACGGACGGCGACGCGCGTACCGCTCGACCTCGCGGTCGACTTCGTCTTCGGGGCGATGTGGTATCGCCTGCTCGACGACCATGCTCCCCTGGACGACGAGCTCGCGACCGAGATCGTGCGCGCGTTACTGGGCTGAACGACCGATCACACCCCTGCGAGACGGCGACTTCTCCCGCTGATCGCCGCCGTACGTTCTGCCGATACTTGAACCATACCGATGATGGACGACGGACGTATGCACCGGCGTCGCTTTCGTATGCTTTGGGGTGGTCAGTTCGTCTCCGATCTCGGCGGGCAACTCACGACGTTCGCCCTGCCTGCGATCGCGATCGTCTCCCTTCACGCAAGCGCCCTGCAAGTCGGTGCGCTGCAGGCATTCGAGTTCGCAGTCGTGCCGCTGCTCGCGACGCTCGCCGGCGTCGTCGCCGACCGCCATCCGCGGCGGCCGCTGATGATCGCCGCGAACGTCGTGCGGCTCGCCGCGCTTGCCTCGATCCCAGCGGCGTCGATGCTGCACGCGCTCACGCTCGCGCAGTTCTTCGTCGTCGGCGCGATCTGCGGGGCTGCGTCGGTGCTCTTCGACACGGCGTACGCGGCGTTTCTCCCGGCGCTCTGCGGTCGCGAGCGCCATCATCGCGCGCTCGCGCGGATGGCGATGAGCGGTTCGGTCGCTGAAGCGGTCGGAACCAGTGGCGGCGGGATGCTCGTGCAGCTGCTCGGTGCGCCGTTCGCGGTTCTCGTCACCGTCGTGACCTACGTCGTCTCGACGTGCAACCTCGCGCGCATCGAGATCGCCGATGAACCCGCGTCACCGGGGAGCAAGGCGGAACGTGAAGGGCCGTTCGCATCCGAGGCGAGCGCGGGATTCGCGCTGCTCGCGCGCGATCCGATCCTGCGCGCGGTCGCGCTCTGCACCGCGACGGCGTACCTCGGCGGCGCGATGGTGACCTCGGTGTTCGCGCTCTACTGCTACCGCTCGCTGCATCTGACGCCCGGACAGCTCGGGCTCATCCTGGGTCTGGCGAATCTCGGCCTCGTCGGCGCGATGCTCGCGCGACGTATCGCCGTGCGCTTCGGCACGCGCGCGACGCTCGCGGGCGCGACGCTCCTCTCCGCGCTCGGCAAGGCGCTCTTCCTGGCGCACGCGGCGCCGCTCGCCGCGGTCTTCCTGGGACGCGTGCTCCTCTCGTTCAGCGGCCCGATCGCCGCGACGACACAGCAAGCGCTGCAGACGGCGAACGTCCCCGACGCGCTGCTCGGCCGCATGAACGCCGCGATGCGCACCGTCGTGTGGGGCGCGCTCCCGATCGGCTCGTTCCTCGGCGGCGTCGTCGCGACGGTCGGCGGGGTCGCGACGACGATCGCGATCGGCTCCGTGATCTCGGCGCTCGCGGTTGGCTGGCTCGCCGCCTGCCCCGCGCTCTCGCGCCGCCGCACCACCACCGCCGCGGCGACCGCCTCGGCGGCGTAACGCCGCGAATCCTATGCGGCGCTGAGCTCGCGCGCCGCCTGCAGCGCGCCGGCGAGCGCTTTCGCGCCGATCTCCGGGCTCACGCGGATCCCTTCGGCGACGATGAACTCCGGGTTCGTGATCCCCATGAAGCCGAACGCGGTGCGCAGCACCGGCTCGACGTGCTCGTTCGCAACCGTCGGCATCCCCGCGGCGTAGATTCCGCCGCGCGAGAGCGCGACGATGACGCGCTTCCCACCGGCCAACCCCGCCGGACCCTGCTCGCTGTACGTGAAGGTCTTGCCAGGGATGAGGAGCCGGTCGATCCAGGCCTTGAGCTGGCTCGGGATCGTGAAGTTGTACATCGGCGCGCCGACGACGACGACGTCGGCCGCGAGGAACTCCTCGAGTACCGCGGCGCTCAGGGCGCGCGCGGCGGGGTCGTCCGCCGTTCGCAGGGCGGCGAGCGGGTGGTCGTCAGGAAGCACCTCGGGGGTGAGGTGCGCGAGCGGCTCGGCGGCGAGATCTCGGTAGGTCACCACGAGACCCGGATCACCTTCGCGGAGTCGGTCCGCGATCGCGGCGGTGAGCTGTCGACTCACGGAATGCGTCCCCAGGATGCTCGCGTCGACATGCAGTAAGTTCAATCACGTATCCTCAGTATGCGTTTGTAACCTGCACATCATAAGTAACTACTGCCGGACTCGCAAGGAGTCACACGTCTGTTACCGGAGCACATCCAGGTGACCATCGAGCAGCATCACCTCACCGGCGACTGCCGCAAGGTGAGCAAGATCCTGTCCCGCGTCGGGGACAAGTGGAGCGTGCTCGTCGTCATGATGCTCGGCGACGGTCCGCGCCGCTTCAACGAGATCAAGCGCATGATCGGCGGGATCTCGCAGCGGATGCTCGTCCTCACGCTGCGCGGGCTCGAGCGCGACGGGATGGTGACGCGGACGATCTTCCCGACAATCCCGCCCCGCGTCGATTACGAGCTGACGGAATTGGGCCGTTCGCTGCGCGAGCCCGTCGTCGCGCTCGGGATGTGGGCGCAGGCGCACATGCCGGAGATCGAGGCCGCGCAGGCGCGGTTCGACGAGCGCGCGGACGCGCCGGAAACGCCCTAGCTCATCGCTGTCGCGTCGAGACGATCCCCTCGAAGACGAGCGCGACGATCGTCTGCACCAGCGTCGCGCCGCCGACCGTCGAGCCGCTGCGGTACCACTCGACGACGGAGTTCGACATCCCGAAGATCAGCCGCGTCGTCACGCGCGGATCGAGGTCGGCGCGCACGTCGCCGTCCCGCTGCGCCTGCGTGAGGAGCGTGGTGACGATGCGGTCGAACGCGCGGCGCCGCTCGAGCGCCTCGCGCTCGCTCGCGGAGGCGCCGTGCGCGCGGAACAGGACCGTCAGCTCCGGACGCAGCCGCAGCGTCGTCTCGGCGACGCGCGCCACGATGTGCCGCAGGCGCGCGAGCGCGGTGCCCTCGCGCGCCGCCGGCTCGTCGAGCACCGCGTAGAGCGCGTCGAGCGCGCGGCCGAGACCGCGCGCCAGCAGCGCCTCCTTCCCGCTGACGTGATGATAGATCGAGGCTTTCGTGATGCCGGCCGCGCGCGCGACGTCGTCCATCGACGCACCGTCGTAGCCGCGCTCCGCGAAGACGCGGAGCGCGACGTCGGTGAGCGAGTCGATGTCGTACGGCTTGCGCGGCTCGGCGGTCACTCGTGTAACCTGAGACGGGACACTAGCTCGATTTCGCCGGACCGAACGCGACGCCCAGCACGGAGCTAGCCTCGCGCAGCGCCTGGTCGACCTGCGGACGCAGTGCCTGCAGCGCGCTCTCGTGCTGCGAGAACGGCGGCTGCAGCGCGCCGCCGAGCGAACCGGCGAGACCGCCGATCTGCTCGCGGATCCGGTCGGGCTTGGCGATCGAGTCCTCGTCGTGCAGGTCGTTCGCGGTGAGCTGCGCCTGCAGCGCGATCAAGCGCCGCTTCTGCGCGGGCGTCGCGGTCTTGAGCTTCGCGTCGATCGCGTTGAGCGCACGGTCGACCTGATCGAGCCAGGCGTACGCCGTCGTCAGGTAGGCGTGACGCGCGGCGCGCTGCTCGGGCGTGAACGGGCTGAGCGGATCGTCGACCAGCGTGACCTTCTGTTCGTACGTCGCGCCGTCGACGTGCAGGCGTGCGGTGTACGTTCCCGGCAGCGCTTCGGGTCCGCTCGTCGGGCCCTGGTTCTGGAACGACGTGCCGAGCCAGCGCGTCGGCCCCTGCTCGCTGCCGTCCCACGTGACGCGGTTGAGGCCGGCGTCGTTGGTGACGTACCAGCGCGCCGCTTCTTCTTTCGCCGGCGGCGCGTCGGGGTTCTGCGGGATCGCGCCGCGCAGCGTGCGGATCGCGTGCCCCTGCGCGTCGACGATCTCCAGCCACGGGCGTTCCTTCGCCTTCGAGCGCAGGTAGAACGTCAAGAGCGCGCCGCTCGGCGCGCCGCCGCCGACGTACATGTTGGACGGCATCGAGCCGCCGTCGCCGGGCTCGACCGACGGGAACGACGCCCACAGCGTCGCCTCGCGCACGGGGAAGAACGTTGCCTTCGCCGCGCGCGCCGCCGCGAGCTGCTGCAGCGCGGTCGCGTCGTCGAGGACGTAGAAGCCGCGGCCGTGCGTCGCGACGAGCAGATCGTTCTCGGTCGGCTGCACGTGGACGTCGTACACGGGAACGACGGGGAGACCCGCCTTCAGCGGCTCCCAGCGCGCGCCGCGATCGTACGAGATCCAGAGGCCCGTCTCGGTCCCGACGTAGAGCAGGCTCGGCTGACGCGGATCCTGCCGCACGACGTTCGCGTTCGCGTCGGACGGAAGGTTGCCCGTGATGTTGCGCCAGCTCGCGCCGTAGTCGGTCGTCGCGTAGACGTAGGGACGGTCGTCGCCCAGATCGTGACGGTCGAGGACGGCGAACGCGGTCCCCGCGGCATCGGGGCTCGCTTCCACGACTTTGACGCGGCCGTACTTCGGCCAACCCTTCGGCGTCACGTCGCTCCAGTGCGTACCGCCGTCGCGCGTCAGCTGGACCAGTCCGTCGTCGCTGCCGGTCCAGACCACCTGCGGGTCTTGCGGCGAGGGCGCGATCGCGAGCAGCGTGTCGTAATACTCCGCGCCGGAGACGTCGAGCGAGATCGGTCCGCCCGCCGCGAGCTGGTGCGCCTTCTCGTTGCGCGTGAGATCCGGGCTGATCGGCGTCCAGTGACGGCCGCGGTCGCTCGTCTTGAAGAGCACGTTGCCGCCGAAGTACGCGACGTGCCCGTCCTGCGGCGCGAACGCGAGCGGCGCGTTCCAGTTGAAGCGATACCGCGAGCGCGCGAGCGAGTCGGTCGCGGTGAAGACGTCGCGCGGGAACGGCGAGACGTCGATGCTCTGGCGCGCCTTGCTGTCGTAGATCGCCAGCACGCCGTCCTGCGTGTTGTTCCAGATGAGCGACGGATCGGTCGGATCAGGGATCGCGTACATCCCGTCGCCGCCGGCGATCGCGAACCAGTCGCGGTCGAGGATCCCGACGCCGTTGCGGCTCGTCGTCGGCGCGCACCAGGAGCTGTTGTCCTGCAAGCCGCCGCAGATCGTGTACGGCTTCTGGGCATCGTAGCCGACGTGGTAGATCTGCGCGAGCGGGATGCGGTCCAGGAACGCCCACGTCCCGCCGCCGTTGCGGCTCAGCACGACGCCGCCGTCGTTCCCTTCGATGATGCGCTTGCCGTCGGCCGACCACCACACGGCGTGGTTGTCGGGATGGAGGTAGCCCTCGAGGTGACGCCAGGTCTTCCCGCCGTCCTTCGTGACGGTGAGGTACATCGAGAGCGAGATCACGCGGTTCGGGTTCGTCGGATCGACCGCGAGGTGGCTGAAGTAGAACGGCCGCTGCGCCGGAAGCGTGTCGTCGCTCATGCGCGTCCAGCTCGTCCCGCCGTCGTCGGAGCGCCAGATCGTCCCGGTCTTCGACTGCACCTCGGCGTAGACGCGGCGCGGATCGCTCGGCGCGATCGCGATCCCGATGCGGCCGATCACGCCGCCGGGGAAGCCGTGCCCGGTGATCTTCGTCCACGTCCGTCCGCCGTCGCGCGAGCGGTAGAGGCCGTCGGCGGTCCCGCCGCTCACCGCGGTCCAGGGCTTGCGCCGGAACTGCCAAATCGCGGCGAAGACCGTGCGCGGATCCTTCGGATTCCACGCCAGATCGGCGGCGCCGCTCTGCGGCCCGACGTAGAGCGTCTTGCGCCACGTCGCGCCGCCGTCGTCGGTGACGTAGACGCCGCGCTGCGTGCTGTCCTGGTAGATGTCGCCGAGCGCGGCGACGATCGCGCGCTTCGGATGCGTCGGATCGACGAGAATCTTGCTGATGTACTTGGTGCCCTCGAGCCCCGCGTGCAGCCAGTGCTTCGCGCCGTCGTGGGTGACGTAGACGCCGTTTCCGTACGAGACGTCGTTGCGCGGGTTCGCCTCGCCCGTCCCGACCCAAACGGTCTTCTCGTCGCTGGGCGCGACCGCGATCGCGCCGATCGCGCCGAACCGCGGGCCGTCCCAGGCCGGGGAGAACGACGTGCCTCCGTCGTCGGACTTGAAAACGCCGCCGCCGGCGCCGCCGACGTAGTAGAGATTCGGGTCACGGTCGCTCCCGGCGACCGCGCCGACGCGGCCGCCGGAGACGGCCGGCCCGATCGCGCGGAACTTCACCGCGTCGGTGTCGGGTGCGGGGGTCCCGCTCGGCACCGGCTTTGCGGCCGGCCGGCGCACGACGGCGGCCGGTGAGACGGGGGGTTGGGCCGCCGCGAACGCGCGCGGGGCCGGAGATGTCGGAACGGCCGCCGTCGCGAGAACGACGGCGGCCAGCAGAGGACCAGTACGCATCAGGCGGTCCCTTCCCAGCGTGAGCCGCGCTTCCCCCCGAACGATCAGTAGGTAGGGCGGGACGAGAAAGGAACGCTTCTGAGCGATGACCAGTACCGTGGGGCAGACCGGCCTCTCACGCGAGGAGCTTCTCACCCTCTTGCGCGGGATGCTCACGCAACGCGCGGTCGACACGCGCGGCTTCCAGCTCAATCGCCAAGGGAAGATCGGGATCGCGATGGGTTCGGAGGGCCACGAAGCGATCCAAGCCGGGACGGGCTTGGCCTTTCACCGCGGGCGCGATCTGCTCTACCCCTACTACCGCAACACCGGCCTGCTGCTCGCCGTCGGGTTTCCGCTCGCCGACGTCTTTCGCTCGCAGCTCGCGCGCGCGGCCGACCGCAGCGGCGGCCGCTCGATCATCAATCACGTCAGCGCGAAGGAGCTGGGGATCGCGACGATCAGCTCGATCATCGCGGCGCAGTGCACGCACGCGGTCGGCGCCGCGTGGAAGCTCAAGACCGCGCGCGAAGCGGACCGCGTCGTCTTCTGCCAGTTCGGCGAAGGCGCGACCTCCGAGGGCGAATGGCACGAGGCGCTCAACTTCGCCGCCGTGCACACGCTGCCGATCGTGTTCCTGTGCGAGAACAACACGTGGGCGATCTCGACCCCGATCGAGAAGCAAATGCGCAATCCGCACGTTCACGAACGCGCCGCCGGCTACGGGATGCGCGGCGTCGGCTGTGACGGCTTCGACCCGGTGGCGGTCACGCACGCCGTACGCGAAGCGCGCGCGCACGCCGCCGACGGCGCCGGCCCGGTCCTGGTGGAGATGACCTGTTATCGGTTCCTCTCGCACACGACCGACGACGACGACCGCACGTACCGCTCGCGCGACGAGATCGCCCGCCATCGCGCCGACGACCCGGTGCCGAGATTCGCACGCACGCTGATCGCGAGCGGCGTCCTGACCGCCGAGGAGCTGCGCACGCTCGAGCGCGAGGTACGCGACCTCGTCAACCGCACGACCGACGAGATCGAAGCCGAACCCTTACCCGATCCCCGTTCCCTCTACGGCAACACCTACGCCGGCCCCGACGACCCCTGGCTCTGACCGACGCTTCGACAAGCTCAGCGTGACGGAGGACGCTTCGACAAGCTCAGCGTGACGGAGGACGCTTCGACAGGCGCAGCGTGACGGAGGACGCTTCGACGGGCGCAGCGTGACGGAGGACGCTTCGACAAGCTCAGCGTGACGGAGGACGTTTCGACAGGTTCAGCGTGACGAGGGTGGTCTGCGGCGTAGCGCGATCGAGCTGGTTGACGGTTTGCAGGTCAATCGCGATTGGCCCCCGTCACGCTGAGCCTGTCGAAGCGCGGCGCGGCGCTGCCGCCGTCTGAGCCTGTCGAAGACGTCGCGCCCCCGGGGACGCTTCAGCGGCGCAACGTGATCGTGCCGTTGACGGTCTGCAGGTCGACGTCGCGTCCGCCGCCGCCGAGCGTGCCGTTCGCGCTCGCGCCGGGGCCGAAGCGCGGCTTGTCGACCGCGAGTCCGGGGACGTCGATCCCGCCGAGCAGCGTCTTCGCGGCGACCCTGGCACCGCTTCCGGGCGGCAGATCGACCCGGATCGATCCGTTGACGGTCTTCGCCGTCAGCGGAACGTCGCCGCGAGCACGCAGCCGCAGGTCGAGCGAACCGTTGACGCTCTTCGCCGCGCGGATCGCGGGTGCGTCGACGCTCACGCGGCCGTTGACGGTCGCCGCGCTGACCTCACCGGCGGTCTGCGCGTCGATCGAGCCGTTCACCGTCTGCGCGTCGAGCCGAACGTCGCGCGGGAGCGTCACGTCGAAATCGACCGCCGTGTCGTTGTCCGTGGACACGTGCGTGCCGCCACCGCCGTCCGCGCAGCCGCGCTGCGCGTCGGGCGGATAGCGCACGCAGACGATCAGTCCGTCGGGGCGCGGCTCGACGTGGATCGCGACCGCGGCGGGATCGCCGTGCTCCGCATGCTTCGTCGCGTCGATCCGCAGGCTGCCGCCCTCGTGCACCCGCACGGTCCCGTTGATGTCGCGCACCGTGAGCGTCTGCCCCGGACGCAACGCGCCGTCGTAATGGAACGGAATCGTCGCGAGCGCAAGAACTATAAACATAGTTCAACGGTACGAAGAAAAGCCCGCAGTGTCAAGCGACCGACCCTCCGGGCAGTGGGACTAGGGGTAGCTCGGCGGAGCCATCCCCGCCTCGCGGGCGACCTCGCGCCGATTGCGCTCGGAGTAGAGCCGAATCTCGGCGATGTCGCGTGGGAACAGCAGGCCGAGCGTCCAGTCGAACGTGACGCGCAGGCGGCGGTCGAGCCCCGGCAGACGGGCGAGGTAATACGTTCGCCAGAGGATCCACGCCAGGAAGCCGGTCAGGACGAACCCGCCGGGGAGCGCTGCGACGCCGCGGCGCGCGCCGAGCGAGGCCATCGTCCCGAGCGACCGGTACTCGAACGGCTTGGTCGGCTCACCCCGGAGCGACGCCAGCAGATTGTCCGCGAGCACCGGCCCCTCGCGAATCGCGTGCTGCGCGGTCGCGGGGTACCACGCGTTCCGGTCCGTGAGGTCGGCATTGGGCTTGTTCGGGATCCACGCGCAGTCGCCGATCGCCCAGACGCCCGGCGCGCCGATCACCGACATGTCCTGGTTCACGACGATCCCGCCGTTGCGCGCGTGCGTCACGAGCGGGAGATCCTTGAGGACCGGCGAGGGCCGCACGCCCGCGCTCCACACGATCGTCGCGCTCGGAATCTTCCGTCCCGACTGCAGCTCGATCCCTTCGTCGTCGATGCGCGTGACGCCGTCGCCGAGAACCAGATCGACCTTGCGCTTCGCGAGGTTCGACGTCGTGTACCGCCCCATCCCCGCCGGCAGGTCGGGAAGGAGCGCCTTCCCGGCCTCGACGAGCACCATCCGCACGTCGGAGAGCCGCAGCGGTTTGTAGTACGGCAGCACCGAGTGAAAGAAATCGACCAACTCGCCCGCGCACTCGCAGCCGGTGTAGCCGCCGCCGACGACCGCGAACGTCAGCAGCCGTTCGCGTTCGGGTCCGGGTGGGGTGACGACGGCTTGCTCGAGCGCAGCGACGACGCGATTGCGCAGTGCGCCGGCATCCTCGAGCGTCTTGAGCGGGAGCGTGTGCTCGGCGACGCCCGGGATGTTGAAGGTCGAGGTGACGCTGCCGAGCGCAAGTACGAGCTGATCGTACTCCAGGCGCGTCACGTCGCCGGTGATCGGATGCTGCGCGTCGACCCAGCGCTGTTCGAGGTCGATTCGCGAGACCTCGCCGAGCACGAACGTCGAGCGGCGCAACTGCACGCGCACCGGCGCGACGACGTGGCGCAACTCAATTCCGCCGGAGCTCACCTCCGGCAGCATCGGTGTGAAGAGCGTGAAGTTGTCGCGGCTGACGACCGTCACCTCGGCTTCGCCGGGGCGCAAGCGCTGTTCGAGCCGGTGTGCGACGGCGACGCCGGCGAAACCGCCGCCGAGAACGACGATGCGCGTCATCGCGCCGGTCCCACGCCGGTCCAGGGATGCCATGTCATCACTACGATCACTGCGACTCCCAACGCAAGAAGCATCCAGAGCGTTGCGGCGACGAGTCGTGGCATCCGTCTTCGCGACGAGCGTCCGCTCTGTCGGTCAGCGTGCGAGTACCAGCAACTCGGCGACGCGATTGCGGAACCAATCGCCGGTCACGGTCGCTTCGTGCGGCTCGAGCGGATCGGCCGACGGGCGCAGCCGCGCGATATCCCAGCGCAGCTCGTCGCTCCCCGCGCCGAAGTAGCCGTCGTCGAGCGCCGCTTCGGCGTGCGTGCGGATCGCCGCGACGTCGATCTCGTAGAAGCGCGCGAGCCCCGCCGCGAGCCGGCACATCGCGTCGAGCTGCGGCCGCGTGAGGGGGAACTCGCCGAAATCCGACGGGGTCGAGCCGCGCATCGCCGCGATCGAGATCCCGATCGAATAGGAGTTGCGCCCGCGCGTGTGCGCGGCATACGGCAGCTCGGGCTCTTGGTAGACCTCGCGCATGTTCTCGCGCAGGTCGTGCGTGTGGTGGACGACCACGTCCTCGGCGCCGGCCAGGCAGAAATGGTAGGCCGGGAAGACCGCGGCATAGTCGTGGGCGGTCCAATGGAGCGAGATCGAGCGCAGGTCCCCCTGCGGGAGCTGGTCGGGAAGCCAATCACGGATCGGGACGGGTCGAGCGAGAATCATCACACCGTGCAGGAAGAAGAGGAGAACCGGTTCGAGCAGCCGAGGCCGGTGAAGGGACGAAAGGGCGCGCGAGGGGTCGGCGGCGTGCTCGTCGCCCTCGCCGTCCTGGCCGCGAAGTTCAAGACGATCTTCGCCGTGCTGCTGAGCTTCAAGTGGCTGCTCCTCGCGCCCAAACTGCTGCTCAGCTTCGGATCGATCTTCCTCTCGCTCTGGTTCTACGCGACGATCTTCGGCTGGAAGTTCGGGATCGTCTTCGTGGCGATGATCTTCGTGCACGAGATGGGTCATCTGCTGACGTTCCGCAACTTCGGGATCCCGGTTTCGCTGCCGTACTTCATCCCGGGGCTCGGCGCGTTCGTCAGCTCGCCGATGTCGCCCGATCCGGCGCGCAATGCGGTCGCGGCGCTCGCGGGCCCCGCGTTCGGCGTCGCCGCCGCCGCGGTCTGTTGGGGCTACGCGGTCACGACGGGCGAACCGTTCTGGACCGCCTGCGCCTACGCCGGCTTCTTCATCAACCTCTTCAACTTGATCCCGGCGCTCCCGCTCGACGGCGGCCGCGTCGCCGGGGTGATCGACAACCGGCTCTATCTGCTCGGCGTGGCGATCTTCGTGATCTGGATCATCGCCTTCCGGCACTTCTCCGCGTTCACGTTTCTCATCCTGATCTTCATCGTCGGCTCGTCGGTCCCGCGCGCGCTGGCTGCGTGGCGCGGGCAGATCGATCCGCGCGAGGCCGTCCCGCGCGGCGCGCGCGTCGCGATCGGGATCGCCTACCTCGGTTTGATCGCGGTCACGGTCGCCGGCGCCGCCGCGACCACGGGCGCGCGGCCGGTATGAGCGACGACGAGCGCGCCCCCGACTTCGCGATGCGCCGCGCGGTCGAGGTGCTCGCGCAGATCTACGAGCGCAATCAGGAGAAGCGCAACGTCCCGCCGGCACCGATCGACCGGCCCGTCGTCTTGGCCAACGAGCACGTCGTCTTCGCGCTCGGCACGACGACCCGCGCGCAGGTCGAGCGCGCGTTCGGCGTCGCGTTCGCCTATCCGATGCGCGGCTGGCACACGTACGCGGCGCGCGAGGACGGGGAGCGCCGTTTTCTGAGCGCGTTCTACCGCGAAGAGACGCTCGTCGCGCTCGAGTACTACGTCCCCAAGCTCGGCGGGGCGCCCTCGCTCGCGGCACGCGACTACGGCAGCTTCCGGCTCACTCCGGGCGACGTCGCGCTCGGCGCGGCGACGGCGACGCTCGACGAGCGCTACGTCACGGCGGTCGGCGGGCCGGCGCCGGTCGTCTACGCCGAAGCGTACGAGGTGCGCTTCCCGGGCGGCGTGGCGTACGTGATGGGGAACGGCGGGCGCGTCGAGCGCATCGGGCTCTACGCTGCGACGTAGCCTCGCGTTCGCCGGCGCGCTGCTCGCGCTCGTGGTGGCGTTCACCATCCTCAAGCCGCCGCCGACGAGCGGTCCGTACGCACGCGACTTCGAGGCCTACGACGCCGCCGGCGCGGTCTGGGACGCCGGCGGCGACCCGTGGTCGCGCGACGTGTGGCGCGTCGAGCGCGCGATCGGCGGCGTCGACGCCGCGCGTGACGAGTTGCTCCCGTACGTCGGCCCGGCCGCGGCGCTCCCGCTCTTCGGCGCGCTCGCGCGCTTCCCGCAACCGGTCGCGGTGCGCCTCTGGAGCGGTCTGCTCGCGGGGGCCTTCGGCGCGCTCGTGGTCGCCGCGCTGCTCCTCGCGCGCACGCGGCGCGTCGAGGTGCTCTTGGCGGCGTTCGCGCTGGGCCTGGTCGCCGGGCCGACGATCAGCGCGCTCGCGCTCGGTCAGGTCGCGCTGCTCTCGGCCGGCGCGATCGCGTGCGCGCTGGTCTTCTACGAGCGCAAGGCCATCGCCGCAGGCGCGGCGGCGACGTTCGTCGCGGGACTGCAGCCGAACCTTGCGATCGTCCTCGTCGCACGGATGCGGGATCGCGCCGCGCTCGCCGCGGCGACGCTCGGGGCGCTCGCGTTCGCCGCCCTGACGCTGACGAGCGGCGGCGGGATCGGCGGGATGTTACGATACCTGCACCGCCTGAGCGCGCACGGCCGCGCCGAGCGGTTCATCGCGATCCAGGACACGCCCGCGTCGATCGCGTGGGCGTTCGGCGCGCCGGAGAACGCCGCTGCGGCGATCGCGACCGTCTGCGCGCTCGCCGCGCTCGGCGCGACGATCGTCGCAGGCGTGCGCTCGCGCCTCGACGCGCGGGACGGCGCGCTGCTGGCGCTCGCGGCGCTCCCGCTCGCGATCCCCTTCTTCCACGAGCACGACTTCGTCGTCGAGCTGATCCCCGTGCTCGTCCTGGGCGTGCGGGCGCAGGGCGCGGCGCGCGCGTGGGCCGGCGCCGGCGCCGTCCTCGTCCTGACGGACTGGTTCAGCATGGCGCAGCGCCCCCCGGCGACCGCGCAGGTCGCCGTGTGCGCCTTCGCCCTCGCCGCGGCGTTCGTCGCGCTCGGCCCCGGCACGCGCGCGCGCCGCGCGGACCTCGCGCCGCTCCTCGCCGCGCTCGTCGTCGTCGCTGCCGCGGTCCCGCTCGCGCACGCGTTCCCCGCGCCGACCTGGCCCGACGCGCTTCCGGCGGCGTACCACGCGCCGTCGGGCGCCGACGCCACCGCCGTGTGGGCGCAGGAACAGGACCTCAGCGGTCTGCAGACACGGCAGCCCGCATGGGGCGCGCTGCGCGCGCTCCCCCTCGCGGGCTGTGTGGTGCTCGGCGTCGCCGTCGTCCTCGCGGGACGTCGGCGCGAGGCGTAGCGTCTGCCGCCCGACCGCGCCCACGTCATGCGTTATGCGCTACGCGTCAGATGTCGACGTTCATGAAGTCGTCGAACGGCGTCGTCGCGTTGGGGTGGAAGTTCTTGAGGTCCTTGTTGTACGCGTGGACGTCTTCCATCAGCAGCAGGACTTCGTAGGGAACGCGGTCGCTGATCGCGCGCGTCGCCTTGGCGATGATCGCCTTGCGCGCCGCCTCGTCGTAGGCGAGCTTCTCCTGATCGAGCAGCGGCTGGATCGTTTTCGGGTCGCACAGGCGCGTGACGTTCTGGCCGTTCGGCGGCATCTCGGTGCACGAGTTGATCGGGTTGAGATCGCCGTCCGGCGTCATCTGCCACAGGAACGCCGTCACGTCGAACTTCCCGCCGTAAATCACCCCGCCGGTCAGCTGGAAGTAGAGCGCCGGGTTATAGTGCTTCACGGTGATCGCGACGCCGATCTGCTTCCACATGCTGCGGATCTGCTCGATGCGCGCGTCGCCGTCCGGTGAGCCGGAGTTCGTCCCCCACTCGAGGTTGAGCCGCACACCGTTCTTGGCGCGAATCCCGTCGGGTCCGCGCTTCCAGCCGTCCTGATCGAGCAGCTGGTTCGCTTTGGCGGGATCGTACGGGACGAGCGGGATCGGCGTGTACCACGGGCTCACCGACGACTCCGGGCTCTCCTGCAGCAGGCCGACGCCGTGGTTGACCTTGTCGATCAGCAGCTTGCGGTCGGTCGCGAGCCGCAACGCTTCACGCACGGTTTGGTCGGCGAGCGCGGGGCGCGTCGTGTTGAAGTCGAGGTGCATGTACAGGTAGCTCGGCCCGCGGACGTGGTCGACGTTGGGAAGCGCGACCGCACGGCCGACGTACGCCGGCGGGACGAACGCCCACATGTCGATCTCGCCGGTCTGCAGCTCGGTGAGCAGCGTGTTGCGGTCGGGGATGACCTTGTACACGATCTTCTTGAGCTTCGGCTCGCCGCGCCAGTAGTAGGGGTTGGCCTCGAGCGTGACGTGGTCGCCGCGCACCCACTCGACGTAGCGGAAGGGGCCGATCCCGACCGGCTTGCTGTTGTACGGCGCCTGGTTGATGTTCGGCAGATTGCCCAGGATGTGCTTGGGCAGGATGCACGGGTTCGCACCGGCCGAACCGAAGAACGTCGGCAGGTAGCCCGAATAGGGTTTCTTCAGGTGAAAGACGACGGTGTACTTGTCGGGCTCGTCGATCTTCGTGATCAGGTTCCAGCCGTCGCGGCCGACCTCGTTGTTCGCGGGGTTGTTGACCACGTTCGTCGAGAAGACGACGTCGTCGGCATCGAACGGCGCGCCGTCCGACCAGCGCACGCCGTGCCGGAGGTGCCAGGTGATCGTCAACCCGTCCTTGCTGACCCCGCCGTTCTGCTGGGTCGGCACCTCGGTGGCGAGCTCGGGCCGCGGGCGGTTGTGCGCATCGTAGCGCACGAGATACGCCATCGTGAGCTCGGAGAGCGTTCCCAGCTGAATCGCCGTCGACAGGTGCGGGTTGAGGTTGTCGAAGTCTTGGATGTCGCCAAGCCGCAGGGTGTGCGGGATCGTGTACGCGTTCTGGCGCCCTGCGCCCGCCTCCGGCGCACCCGTCTGGTCGCTGCGCGTGCAGGCGGAGAAGACGAGCGCGGCGAGCAGCGCGAGCGATCTCTTGCGCAAGGCCATCGAAATCCTCAGATGTCGGCGTCGACGAGGTCGTCGAACGGGGTGACGTGATTGGGCTGGAATCCGTGCAGATCGTCGTTGTACGCGAACACGTCTTCGCGCGCGTTGAGGACGATCGTCGGGACGTCTTGGGCCAAGCGCTGCTGGATGAAGCGCGAGGCCGCTCGACGCGACGCTTCGTCGTAGGTCTCGTCGAACCGTTTCAACGCACGGTCGACCTGCGGGTCGCAGTAGTGCACGACGTTCATCCCGGCCGGCGAGGCGCTTGCGCAGGAGAACAGGTTGGCGAGATCGCCGAGCGGACTGACCGTCCAGCCGAAGATGACCAGGTCGAACTTTCCGCCCAGGATCACGCCGCCGGCGTTCGCCGGGGCGAACAGCAGCGTGGTGGGATACCGCCGCACGGTGAACTGCACGCCGATCTGCCCCCAGGTCTGCCGGATCATCTCCAGCATCGCGTCGGTGTCGGGCGCACCGGTCGGGCTGACGAACGTGAACGCAAGCCGCTCGCCGTCCTTCGTGCGCACGCCGTCCGCGCCGGCGCGCCAGCCGTCGGCGTCGAGAAGCCGGTTCGCGGCGGCGAGGTCGAACGGCACGAGCGGGGCGCCGACGTGGAACGGATGGCCGGGCGGCAGGATCGTCTCTTCGAGGACGCCGTATCCGTGGCCGACTTTGGCGACGATCGCGCGCCGGTCGAGCGCGAGCCGCAGCGCGCGGCGGACGACCGGATCGCGCAGCGGACCGTGCTGCAGCTCGAAGTCGAGATGGTTGTAGGCGTAGGAGGGCAGGCGCAACGTGCGCACCCCGGCGATCGCGCCGACGCGGTCCGCGTATGCGGCCGGGACGGGGAACCACAGATCGAGCTCGTGCGCGGCCATCCGCATGAGCAGCGTGTTGCGGTCGGGGACGATGTCGAAGACGACCTCGCGCAGCTTCGGCTTGCGCCCGAAGTAGAGCGGGTCGGGGACCATCTCGATCCGGTCGCCGCGCTTCCAAACGGCGTACTTGAACGGTCCGATCCCGACCGGCAACGCGTTGTACGCCGCTTCGTTGATCGCGGTCTTCCCGCCGAAGAGGTGCGCGGGAAGGATGCACGGCCGCCCGTACGCCGAGCCGAAGAAGTCGACGACGAACGACGCGTGCGGCCGGCGCAGACGAAAGACGACGGTGTAGGGATCGGGCGTCTCGACGCGGTCGATCTGGTCAAAGCCCTGCTGCGAGGTCTCGTTGTTCGCCTTATCGCGCACGACGTCGACCGAGAAACGCACGTCGGCCGCCGTGAACGGTGCGCCGTCGGACCAGCGCGCATCGCGCCGCAGGTGGTAGACGATCGTCTTCCCGTCAGGGGAGACCCCGCCGTTGGCACGCGTCGGCACCGCGGTCGCGAGCTCGGGGACCGGACGGTTCCGCCCGTCGTACCGCACCAGCCACGCCATCGTCAGCGAGCTCATGTACGAGAGCGTCGCCTGCGCGTTCAGGTGCGGGTTGAGCGAGACGACGTCCTCGGCGGTCGCATAGCGCAGGACGTGCGGGACCGTCCAGGGATGCCGCGTGCTCTGCGCACCGCTGGCGGCCGGGATCGCCGCGCTCGCGGTCAGCGCGAGCACGGCGGCGGCACGGCGGATTCGGCTCAGTCGTGATACTCCCAGGGGTTCCAGAACGGCGTCGTGATCACGGGCGTCGCGGTGAAGCCTTGCAGATCGCTCGTGTACGAAACCGGGTATTTCCGGTACCACATCATGATCGTCGGAACGTCCTTCGCGAACTCTTCCTGGACGATCTTGTAGTCGGCGATCCGCCGCTTCTGGTCGACGGTCTCGTTCGCATCGCGCATCGCCTGCGTCGCGCGGGGATTCGCCCAGCGCGTGTAGTTCTGCCCGTGCGGCGGGAGCGCGTCGCCGGAGTAGAGCGAGCTCTGGTCGATGTCCGCCGCGCCCGACCACGCGTACAGCGCAACGTCGTAGCGTGCGTTGGTCAGAATCCCGTTCGGACCGTTGTCGAAGAACAGCGAGGTCAGGTAGTTCTTCACCTGAACGTCGGCGCCGACGGCGCGCCACTGCGCGATCACCTGCTGCTGTAACGCCTGCCCCATCGTCGATTCGACCTGGGTGGTGATCTGGAAGCTGAGCCGCTGCCCGTTCTTCACCCGGATCCCGTCGGGACCGACCTTCCAGCCGGCCTCGTCGAGGAGCGCTTTGGCCTTCGCGGGATCGTACGGGTACTTCATGACCTGGTCGTCGTAGGCGTCCGGGTAGAGCGTCTTGTCGAGGAACGTGTCGGTCAGCTCACCGAGGTTGTGGCGCACCTTGTCGAGCAGCATCGGGCGGTTCATCGCGTACGCGAGCGCGCGCCGCACCCGCACGTCCTGAAACATCGGGCGCGTCAGGTTGAAGTCGAGGTGATCCCAGATGTAGACGACCGGCGTGATCGTCGTCAGCCCGGGAACACTCCGCAGCTGCTCGTACGAATTCGGGTCGAGGTTCCATGCCAAGCCGACCTCGCGCGTGCGCAGCTGCGTCGCGAGGGTGTTTTGGTCGGGGATGATCTTGTAGACGACCTCGGAGATCTTCGGCTTGCCCAAGTAGTAGTCGGGGTTCGCCTCCAGGCGCACTTCGCTGCCGCGCGACCATGAGACGACGCGATAGGGCCCGCTTCCGACCGGCAGCGCGTTGTACGGCGCGTCGTTGATCGAGCCCGTCGCGTTGAGCTTGCCTAGGATGTGCTCGGGGAGGATCGGCCCGTTCCCGTTGACGCTCCAGAGCTGCTGGAGGTACGGCGCGTAGACTTTCTTCATGTGCACGACCGCGACGTAGGGGTCGCTGCAGTCGACGTCCTTGATGTCCTTCCAGCCGTCGGTCGTGTTGACGTTGTTGCGTGGATTCATCATCACTTGCCAGGTCAGCCGCATGTCCTTGCAGGTGACGTCGCCCTGGCCGTCCTGCCACTTCATCCCGTGGCGGAGCTTGTACTTGATCGTGAGACCGTCTTTGGAGACGTCGCCGTTCGCGACCGTCGGGATCTCGCTCACCGCGTCGGGGACGGGCCGCGCGTGATCGTCATACCGCACGGTGTACGAGTAGATGAACGCCGAGAGCTCGAGCACCGGCGAAGCCGAGGCGAGCGCGGGGTTGAGGTTCTTCGGGTCGGCCGCGGTCGAGATGATGAGCCGGTCCGAATGCGCGCCTCCCGAGACGGCACCTCCGGCGCCCGTGTCGCCGGCTTTGGAGCACGCGGAAACCGCGAGCGTCAATAGGACGCCCGCGGCGAGGAGACGGCGCAGGTTCAACGCATCGTCTCCGGATCGATTCCGTACTTCTCGCAGAACGCGACGTACGCCGCCGGCGCGATCTCGGAGGGCTTGATCTCGCTGCGGCCGCCCCAGAAGACGTTGGTGTAATCGAACGGGATCCCCGCCTCGCGCAGGTGCTGGTCGATCGCCGCCTTGTGCGCCAGCACCACGTCCTTGTCCGTACCGTGCGCGACGCCCATGATGTTGACGCCCTTGAACTCCGGACCGCCTTCGCGCCAGTAGGCGTGCGTCATGATGTAGTGCCGCCCGACCTCACGGCCCGCCTCGATCTCGCGTCCGACCGGGACCTTCCAGTGGAAGAGCGGGTTGTAGCGCGTGACGCTCTGGCCGCCCGCGTTCGCGTTGGGCTTCACGTGTTCGAGGAACGTCGAGAAGCGCCCGATGACCCCGCGCGCGTTGAGCTCGGTGCCGACGCGCGCGAACTCTTCGAGCGAGACGCCAGCCTCGGCGGCGCGCGCGCGCCACACGTCGCGCACGATCTCGTCCGACGCGAACTCGCGCTTGATCGCGGTGAGCACACGCCATTCCAGCTCGTTCAGCTGCACGACGTTCGTGTCGATGACGTCGGCCGGCACGTCGGCGCGCGCCCCGGGCTCCATCCCGCGCCGCCGCACGTGTCCGACGCCGAGGGCGAAGACCTTCTTCGCGGGCATGAGGCGATGCGCTTCGGCGCCGATCTTTCCGGCGAGGAACGCGGCGTGCTTCTGCAGCGAGAACCCTTGCGGTGTCTTGAGCGTCGTCCAGAGCCGGTAGTTCGAACCCGGCGTCGCCGAGTCGGTCGTGCGAATCACGACGTGGCCGGAGAACGGATCTTCCTGGAAGAGCCAGTCGAACGCGGCGCTCAGACGCTCTTGCGGGACCTGCCAGGCGCAGAGCGCGCCCTCGGCAAGGTTCGTCGCCATCAGGGTTTGGCGGACGCGGCGGATCGTCCCGGAACGGAGCATCACGACGATCCGTTCGAGGACCGTCGCGACGTCGACCCCGCTGCGCTCGGCGATCTCGCCGAAGGGGTCGAGTTGGAAACCTTGCAGGCGATCCTCGCTGACCGCGAGGATCGCCGCGTTGACCGGATCGTCGATCCAGACCGGGACGGTGGAGGGCATACCGACGGGATTCACCCGGCGGCGTTCGCGCCCTCCGCGTAGAGCAGGGCCTGCTCCGCCTGACGAACGGTGTAGACCGCGTTCACCTCGTCGGTCAAGGCGGTCGTGATCCCGACTTGTGCGTTGAGGAGCAGCGGGAGCGTCGTCACCCCGGCGCGGTACTGCGCCTGCGTCGAACGCAGCACCGTCTGCGCCTGCGCAAGTTCGGCGTTGACCTGGTCGAGCGCCGCGTAGGCCGAGACCAGGTTCACGAGCGCCTGCTTGACGCCGAGCTGCACCGTCTCTTGCTCCGTGACCAGCTGCGCGTGCGCGAGGTCGAATTGCCCCTGCGCCGCGGCCACTTGCGCGCGCGTCACGCCTTGGTCGTAGATCGGGATCGTCAATGCCACCCCGAGCTGCGAGCTGTTGCGGAACGACCCGCCCTGCGCGTCGAGCGAGTTCGTCCCGTAGCTGCCCGTGGCGTTGAGCGTCGGGAAGTTGGCGAGGCGCGCGGCCTTCACGCCGGCCTGGTCGGAGTTCACCAGGAATTCCGCCGCCGCCAGGTCGGGCCGCAGGGCGATCGCCCGGGTCAGCGCGGTCTGATAGGTCGGGGTCGGGAAGGCGGGGGTGATCCGGAGCGTCCCCTGCGCGGTGCTCAGCGCCGGGACGTCGTCCTTCGGCTGGACGTGGACGTCGGCGTCGATCCCCAGCGTGTTGGCGAGCGTCGAGAGCGCGTTGAGCTGCGTCGCTTGCGCGCGCACCACCGCGACGCGCGCCTGCGCGGTCGGGAACTGCGCGGTCGCAAGATCCGAGCGCGCGGCCGTCCCGGCGCGAATCTGCGCCGCGACGAGGTTCTCCTGGACCTGATCGAGCGTGACCGTCGCCTGCGCAACCTCGACCTGCCGCTGCGCCGTGAGCGCGTTGTAATACGCGGTCGCGACGTTGAAGGCGATCGTCTGCAGCTGGCGCTGATAGGTCGCGACCGATTCCGACTGGGTGAAACGGGCCTGGCGGATCTGCGCCGAGACGCGACCGCCGTCATAGATCAGCTGCCTGACCGTAAGGGCGAGGGTGTTTTGGGTGAGGATCGTCGGGTTCCCGGTCGTGCTCGTGCCGGTACCCGTCCCGCCGGTCGTCGCGTTTATGAGCCCGCCCGGCTGGACGTGCGATTTCGTCTCCGCGGCCGTCCCCGTCACCGAGGGGTTCCGCCCCGTTTCGGCCAGCGCCACGGGCGCGGTCGCGATCGCGACGTCGGCGCGCGCCTGCGCGAGCAGCGGCGAGCGCGCGTAGGCGATTAGGATCGCCTGCTGCAGCGTGACGATCTGCGGCACGCCGGGTGACGTCGTCCCGCTGGTGACCGCCGGTGCGGGCGTTCCGTACGCCGGGTACGGGATCGGCGCCGCCTGATCGGCCGGCGCCAAGGTCGGATTCGCGAACGGCGAGACCGGCGTCGCGGGCGCCGGCGTCGCCATCGGCATCGGCGGGGCGGGAGTCGCGCGCGGCGCCGGCGCGGGCTGTGCCGGCGCCGGCCGGGTCGCCGCACCCACGAGGGCAAGGCTCACCAGCGCGACGCCGAGCAGCGCCCGCGAGGTTGGGGAAGGACTCATGAACTATTGCGCTCCGTTGCCTGTTCCGCCGGCGGAAGGTCCGCCGATCGCGACGATGCTTTGATCCTTCAACGCATCGGGACGGGTAGTGATCACGGTCGTTCCGGGGCCGATCCCCGGGCCGGAGATCTCCGCGAGCGTGTCGGTCTGGAGGCCGACTCTGACGGGGACGACCTTCGCCTGCATCAGTTTCACCGGAGGTCCTTGCTGCGCAGGGGCCTTTCCACCCTTCGCGGGCGCGGCAGAGCCGCCGGGCGGCGCAGCCATCGCGGTGACCGTGAAGACGTTGGCGCCGTTCTCGGTCTGGTAGACGGCGGTGCGCGGCACGACGATCACGCCGCGGCGGAACTCCTTGGGCACGCTGACGCTCACGAGCATCCCGCCGCGCAGCGCGTCGTCGGGGTTCGGCACGCGCAGACGCGCGCGGTACGAGAGCGTCCCCGTCGTCGGCGTCGCGTTGACGTCCATCACGCCGGCGGAGTAGGTCCGGTTGCCGAGGCTCGTGGTCGTGAACTTCACGCGCGAGCCGGGCCGCACGTAGCTCAGGTCGGAATCAGGGACGTTCACGTTGACGTACACGGTGTCGATCTGCGAGACGCGCACGACCGGCGCGTTCGGGCTCGCGAACGCGCCGGGATCGAGGAGCCGCTGCGTGACGACGCCGTCGAACGGCGCGATGATGTTCGTCTGCGCGATCTGCGTCTGCAGCAGCTTCACCTGCGCCCGCGCCGCGGCGAGCTGGCCGCGGTTCGCGGCGATCGTCTGCGTCTGGATCGGCACGGCATTCGTGCCCTGCGACTGCGCCGAACGCAAACCGACGACGGCCTGACGCTCCGCCTCGCGGGCGCTCCCGAGCTGCTGCTGCGCCTGCACGTACGCCGCCCGCGCCTGGTCGAACGCGGTCTGCGCGACGTAACCCTGTTTGATGAGCTGCTGATCGGCCGTATACGTCGAGAGCGCGCTGTCGTAGGCCGCCTGCGCGGTCTGCACGTTGTTGCGCGCGGTCTGCAGCATCTGCTGGGCCGTGACGATCGTGTTCGAAGCGCCCGCCGCCGTCACCGGAGCCTGCAGGTTCGAGGAGCTCAGGATCGCGCTCTGCTGCTGCACGATCCCTTGTTGCTGTTCGAGCTGCGCCCGCAGCGTCGAATCGTCGAGCTTCGCCAGGAGCTCGCCGCGCCGCACGTGCTGGCCTTCGTTGACGTAGACCGCGACGACGTTGCCGGACTGCGGCGTACTGAGCGTCGACTCCTGAAGCGGGGCGATCTGGCCGTCCAGGCTCAGGTAGGTCCCGATATCCTGGCGCGTGGCCTGGGACACGTCGACCGCGAGCGGCGGAGGACCCTGGTTGCCCGGGGCCGCGCCCTTCGATCCGCACGCGCTGGCGGCGACGGCCAGAGCCGCGGCGGCCACCAGCATGCGCCCACTGTGTCTCATCATGCTCCCTCTACTTCTACTCCCTGCGAACGGGCTCAGCGGCTCCCCTTGGGGGGCCGCCGTCTGACCGTAGTACCGCGTCGAGGTCGAAAATGATTCGCCCGGTTGCCGGTCGTACGTGTTTCGCCGTGCGTGGCAAGATCGAAGTAGGGAGGACCTATCAGAGCCAAACGCGGGTCGAGGAGTGGATGACGGCGGCCAAGGCGGGAAACCGAGGCGTCGACACCCTCTCCACCCCGATGCTGCTCCAGCTCGTCGAAGAGGCGGCGATGCAGTGCATCGCGCCCGTCCTCGATCCCGACGAGGTGACGCTCGGAACCCATGTCGACCTCACGCATTTGGCGGCGACCCCGGTCGGGCTGATCGTGCGCACCGAGGTCGAGGTGCTCAAAGTCGAGGGACGGCGGATCGAGTACGCGTTCACGTCGTTCGACGAACGCGAGAAGATCGCGGAAGGAACGCACGAGCGATACGTCTCCTCGCGTGAGAAATTTCGGGAGCGGCTCGAAGAAAAGCTCGGGTAACCGCTCCCCCGCTCGGAAAGCGGCCGAGCGTTCCACGGCTACACGGTTCGGCACCCAAGCCGATTAGGTGGGCTTTCGGCTGGGTACTTCGAAGCGAGAGCTGCGTTGGCAACCCAACGGCCGCCAAGCGCAGCGCGCCGAGCAACGACTCGGCAACTCCTCTCATCTGCACCACCACGTAGCTTGGAGATACTCGTGAAACGACTGAGCACCGGAGTGCTGGCGGCTATTGTTGCCGCCGGATTCGGGACGGCGTCGGTCTCGGCCCAGCAATCGCCCGCCGTGCAAGGAAAGATCGCACACTCGCCGGCGACCATTGCTCAGGCCGCCCCGGCCCCGGCCACACCGTCGGCGGACTTCGGGTCTCCGCCGTCGGGCGAAGTACCGATCCTCTTCAACGACCGGCACGTCTACGCGAAACCCGATACGCTCAAGCAGAACCGCGTGCTCGCCGCGCTCGTCCGCGGCAACACGATCCTCATCCCGCTCCGCTCGATGTTCGAGCAGATGGGTGCGACGGTTTCGTACGATCCGGGTAGCCGGACCGCCGACGTCACCAAACCCGGCTCCGACGTGAAGGTCACGGTCGGACGCCCGGAGGTCGTCATCAACGGCGAAAGCCGTCCGCTCGACGTCCCGCCGGAGATCTACAAGGGCGCCGTCGTCGTTCCGATCCGCGTCATCTCCGAAGGGATGGGCGCGTACGTCCAGTGGGTCCCCGACCGTCGCATCGTCGTCGTCCGCTACGTCCCGGCAGCCGCTCCGACGCCGCCGCCGACGCCGCCGCCGACCCCCGTCCCGACGGCGCCTCCCACGCCTCCGCCGACGCCGACGCCCACGCCGACCCCGAAGCCCGTCGTGTACGAGCACTTCATCGTCGGCGACTACATCTTCTCGCCCAAGGTCTACAACGAGTTTTCACCCGGCAACTCGCACGAGGGCCCCTCGTTCTCGGGTCGCGTCGCCGCCGAGTTCCCGCTGTTCGATCTGCCGTTCATGCTCGAGGTCGACGCACGCCAGTACGGCTATCAGCACATCGGCAACAACGACAACCTCGTCCCGCGCAACGCACCGTGCGCGCCGGGGACACCGATCGCCCACGACCCCGGCTGCGTGACGACGATCGGCGGGGCCGGGAACGTCTACGTCCCCTCGTTCGACGCCCGTGACCGCGATCTCGACGCCCGCTTCGCGTTCAAGGTCGCCGACCCGCGCGTCTACATCGGCGTCGGCTACCTGTGGCGGAACGACAACTACGGCTACCCGCAGCAGAACGGCTTCGGGTTCGGGATCGACAAGCTCCCCGACCTCAACGAACCGTTCTCGGTCTTCGGCAGCTACTGGTACTACCCGAGTGTGAAGGGCGACTTCATCGACCCGTTCGGGAACAGCCTCGAACTCTCGTACCGGATCCAGAAGTACCAGGCCGGGTTCACCTACGACCCCTTCGCCCGCCAGAACCTGGGCGTGTTCCTCGAAGGCGGCTTCGAGGGCGATATCGGGACGAACAAGACCAACGCCCCGATCGAGTTCCGGCACTACGGCTGGTTCGGCGGACTCGGCATCAAGTTCTGAGCCCGTCCCGACCCACAGCCTAGCGTGACCCCGGTCGCAATCGACCGGGGTCACTCTTTTTACGCTCCCGTGACAAAAGGCCTAACGCGACGGGATTGCTGGGTGCAAGAACGGAACCCAGGCCGACCAGGCCACGTTGTATGGGGCAGGCACGGGGTAGCCGTGTTGCCCTGTGATTAACGGAACCTTCGGTTGGGTAGGTCCCTGTACGATGATAGCAGGCGAGTGCTTCTCGGCTCTCTTCATCCAATAGGGCCGGCTTTGCCGGTTTTCCAGCCCTTCTACGACACAACACCTTAGCTAGGGAGTCATTACGTGAAACGACTGAGCACCGGGCTTCTGGCCGCGCTTGTCGCGGTCGGAATCGGTTCGACGTCGGTCTCGGCTCACGAGCAGTCCGGTCAGGCGACGGGAAACATCGGAACCATCTCGCCCCGACAGATCGCTCAGGCCGCGGCCGATTCGACGCCGCCCGCTGACTTCGGCACGCCGCCTTCCGGCGAGGTCCCGATCCTCTTCAACGACCGGCACGTGTACTCGAAGCCGGACCGCCTGAAGGCGAACCGCGTCCTCGCTGCGCTGGTGCGCGGCAATACCATCCTGATCCCGCTGCGCTCGATGTTCGAGCAGATGGGCGCAACGGTCTCCTACGACCCTGCTTCGAAGACGGCCGACGTCTCGAAGCCCGGCTCCGACGTGAAGGTCACGGTCGGACGTCCGGAAGTCATCATCAACGGCGAGAGCCGTCCGCTCGACGTCCCCCCCGAGATCTACAAGGGCGCGGTCGTCGTGCCCGTGCGCGTGATCTCCGAGGGGATGGGCGCCTACGTTCAGTGGGTCCCCGATCGCCGCATCGTCGTCGTGCGCTACGTGCCGGCCGCGGCCCCGACGCCGCCGCCGACGCCGACGCCTACCCCGGCCCCGGTCGCAACGCCGGCCCCGACGCCGACGCCGACCCCGACCCCGAAGGCGACGAAGAACCCCTACGAGCACTTCATCGTCGGCGACTACATCTTCTCACCGAAGGTCTACAACGAGTTCTCGCCCGGCAACACCGGGACGGGCGGCTCGTACTCGGCCCGCGGCGCGGTGGAGTTCCCGGCGTTCGGCATCCCGTGGATGCTCGAAGGCGACTATCGCTCGTACAGCTACCCGCACAACAACGACTTCGCCCCGGGCGAGACCGACGGCACCACCACGCCGAACGGCGTCCCGGCTTGCACCCCCGGCGGGATCACGCGCCAGGGCTGCGTGACGGTCATCGGCGCATACGGCCAGACCAACGTTCCGTCGTTCACCGCTCGCGACACCGACTTCGACGGCCGCCTCGGCATCAAGATCGCCGATCCGCGGATCTACATCGGCGTCGGCTACCTGTACCGCGCGGAGAACTACGGTTATCCCAAGCAGAGCGGCGTCGGCTTCGGTGCTGAGAAGCTCCCCGACCTCGACCAGCCGTTCTCGATCTACGGCAGCGCGTGGTACTACCCGAGCATCTCGGGCAACTACACGTTCCCGGCAGGGGCGCCCGCGAATCTCGTCGGCACCACCGACAAGTTCCAGGATCGCTTCTTCAAGTACCAGATCGGTGGTACGGTCCGCCTCGGCAACACGGGTCTCTTCCTCGACCTGGGTTACATGGGCGACACCGTCCGCGGCAAGAACCTCGCGCCTGCGGATTCCACGATCGGCGGCGGTTACGCCGGCCTCGGTCTGAAGTTCTAAGCGCACTCGCGCTGCGAACGCGAAGAAGCCCCCGGCTCGCGCCGGGGGCTTCTTCTTTTTTCATTCCTTCGAGATCGCGCTCGCCTCGGTCTCCTCGCGCAGCGCGAGCTTTGCGATCGCGTGATGCGGGAAGTCGCGGTGCAGCCACCCGTACGTGTAGCGCACGCGCTTGCGGCCGTACGGCGTGTGGATCTTCCCGTAGAAATGCTCGAGCGCGTAGATCGTCCCCGGCAGCCATGAGTCGCAGGGGTACTTGTGCTGCCAGTCGTGCACCGCGTCCTCGGTCAGCGCCATCTCCTTGAGCGTCCCATTGGCGCGCGACGGGTCGAGGTCGATCCGCAGCCCCTGATCCTTGATCGTGTTGCGGATTCCGAGGATGCTCATCTTCAGCCGGCCGAAATACTCGTCGGCCGGCGCGACCCGGCACGACGCCGAGCGATGCGCGACGAGCTTCTTCCCGGCATGGCGAGTCGCGGCACCGGCCGCGGTGGCGGCGACGGCAACGAGAGAAACACAGGCGATCAGTCGTTTCACGCGACCTCCTCCACGTGCGAGCGATGGTTTGGTGCAGACTCGTCCGGCACCGCCTTTGGTATCGGCACGGAACGCGTCGATACCGCCATTTTTCGCGACGCCGCGCAAGGCGTGATCGGGCTCGCAGCGCGAACCCGAACGATCGCATGAACGACCCGGTCAAAGCCGTCGAAGAGGCACAAGAACGTCACCAGGCCGCCGGAGGGCACGGCCCGCGCTGGGTTCCGCTCGCGGCGGCGATCCTCGGCGTCCTCGCCGCGCTCACGACGTTCGTCTCGAACTTGCGCTCGACGGGCGCGCTGATCGCCAAGAACGACGCGATCGTCGCGACCGCGCGCGCCGCGGACACCTACAACGAGTACGAAGCCGGCCGGATCAAGTACTACGTCTACCAGGTCGCGATCGACACGAACCGCGGCTCGGACGTCGCGCGGCTGCGGAGCGTCGCCGACCGCGAAGCGCAGAAAGGCCCGCCGGTGCTGGCGCGCGCGCGCGCGTTCGACGAGCAGGCGGCACGCGATAACGAACGCTCCGAGCGCCTGCTCCTTTCGCACGAGATCATCGAGATCGCGACCACGCTGTTCGAGGTCTCGATCGTGCTCATCTCGATCACCGCGATCGTCGGCTCGCGGCTCCTCCCGACCGTCGCGGGGATCGCCTCCGCCATCGGCGTGATCGTCTTCGTGATCGGGTTGGTCCGGTAGTTCGAACGCCTCGCCGGCGCGGTACGTTCGTAGGGGTGTCATACATCGGTGCGCCGGGTCATCGCTCCCTCGTCCCCCTGATCGCGACCGCGATCGCGTTGCTCTGCCCCGGCCGCGCCGGCGCGGCGACGCTCCCCGGGACGCTTGCCCCCCCGCCGCCGTTCCCGCTCGTGCTGGCCTCGAGCCTCGAGCGCGAGCCGGTCGCCCCGGGCGTCGCGCGCGCGACGTACCGCCTCATGACCTCGGCCGGCCCGCTCGTCGTCTCGATCGTCACCGTCGATCTGAACGATCCGACGGTACGCTTGGGGACGGTCTTGGCGCACGACCGCGTCGTCTCGAGCGACGAGACCGTCTCGTCGATGGCACGGCGGACCGGGGCGGTTGCGGGGATCAACGGCGATTACTTCGACATCGGCGCGACCGGTGCGCCGACCGGCGTCCTCGTCAGCAACGGCCTCCTGGACCGCTCGCCGAACGAGCGTGCGGCGCTGACGGTGACCCGCGACCGCGCGGTCCGCTTCGACACCTACCGCTTCGCCGGGACGGCGACGAGCGGGGTCGTCCAGGTCCCGATCACGGCGCTCAACGTCTGGCCGCCGCAGGCCGGCGCGACGCTGCTGACCCCTTCGTACGGACCGATCCCCGCGGACGGGACCGCGAACGTCACGGTCCTCGACCTGCAGCCGATGCCGAGTGACGGGAGCGGAACCCCGCGCTATCGCGTCAACGCGGAGAGCAGCGTCCCGCCCTACCCGGGTGCCGGCGACCTGCGGCTGGCGTACGGCCCGGCCGCGCTCGGCTTCGGCCCCGTCCCGGACATCAGCGACGTCGTCACGCTGAACTACGACACCGCCCCTTCCGTGAGCGACGTCGCGGCGGCGATCGGCGGCGGTCCGATGCTGCTCGAGGGGGGAGCCCCGGTCGACGATCCCAGCTCGCCGAACTACGCCGACCGTGACCGGCGGATCCCCGCGGCGGCGGCGGCCCGCCTGACCGACGGGACGCTCGCGCTCGTCGTCGCCGACGGCCGGCACCCCGCGACCTCGATCGGGGTCAACCGCGCCGAGCTGATCGCGCTCCTCCAGACCCTGGGCGCGACCGACGCGATGCTCTTCGACAGCGGCGGCTCGGCGACGCTCGTCGCGCGCGTGCTCGGCGACGCGGGGCCGAGCGTGCTGAACGACCCTTCCGACGGCGTCGAGCGCCCCGTCGCCGACGGCCTCTTCGTCTACAGCGACGCTCCCGTCGGGCCGCCCTCGCAGCTCGTCGTCCGCCCGGCGCAGATCGAGGCGCTCGCCGGCGCGACGATCGCGCTGCGCGCGCGCCTCGTCGACGCCGCCGACCATGGCCTGGGACCCGCGGACGGTCCGTGGCAGCTCGGCGCGCCCCCGCAGGTGGCGAGCGTCGACGGCGAGGACGTCCTGCACGTCGGCCGGCAGACGGGGACCTACGACGTCCACGTCACGCGCAACGGCGTCCGCACGCAGCTGCCGCTCACGATCGTCGACCGCGTCGCGCGCGTGACCGTCGGGCCGCCGCGCGCCAACCCGGCACCGCACGGCTCGGTCCCCCTGACGGTCGCCGCCTTCGATCGGCAGGACCGCCCGGTCGCCGTCGGGGGACTGGTTCGCTGGAGCGCTCAGGGCGGCACCGTCGATCCGGACGGCGTGCTCAGCGTCGGGGACCGCGACGCGGTCGTCACCGCGAGCGTCGGCGGTGCGACTGCGAGCGTCACCGTCCCGGTCGGCCAGCACACGGCCCCGCTGGCCTTGAACGACCCCAAGCTCCGCCCCGCGTGGCGCTACGTGACGGCGCCGACGGCGGGTCTGGGGGCGCTGAACGTCGTCGGGGGACGGCTGCGGGTGAGCTACGACTTCACCGCCGGCGGCCGCGCCGCGTACGCCCTGCCGACCCCGGAGCTGCCGCTGGGCGAACCGCTCGGCCTCTCCTGCACCGTCGACGGCGACGCGAACGGCGAGGCGCTCCGCGCGAACCTGGTCGACCGCTACGGCGACCACGGGATCGTGACGTTCGCGCGCGCGATCGACTTCACCGGACGGCGCCGGCTGCACGTGCGCGTCCCGGCCGCGCTCGCGCCGCCGGTCGCGCTGCACTCGCTCTACGTCGTCGGGACGCTCGCGCACCCGCCGATCGCGGCGGCCGGGACGATCGGCGTCGGCGAGTGCACGGTGACCCTCGCCGGCGCCCCGAGCGCTACGATGCCGACGGCGCCGGGCCGCTGACGACCGGCGCCGCGCCCGGCTTGCCGATCGACGACCACACCACGCCGAACAGGAACAGCGCTATCCCGAGGACGAGCGCCCACGTCGGCGGGGCCGCCGCGATCGCGAGCGCGGGATAGGTGCCCAGCGTCGCGTGCACCCGAATCCCGCCGATCGTGACGTCCCGGCCCGAGGGCGCGAGCGTGATCCCAAGCGGGTGTCCGGCATCGTCGTCGGCCGTGATCACGAGCCCCGCACGCCCGTCGGTCACCGCACCATGCGAGAACTGCGCGAGCTGCTGCGGTGTGAAGTAGAGCGCGCGCAGCATGCGGTGCTGGGCCGGCGTCGCGAACGTGTCGAGCGGGACGCTGATCGCGCCGATCCGCTGCGTGTCGCGGAACAACAACACCGGCGAGAGGAACGACGGGTTCGTCGGCTGCGTGATCGTCAGGTGCGCGCCGTGCGCGTCGTACGCGTCGATGTATGCCGCGGGGCGCTGCTCTAGGTACACGAGCGACTCGCCCAGGACCGTTCGGCTCCCCGTGCCGAGCGCGATCTCCGGACCGTTGCGGCGGCGCAGCGCTATGCCGCCGGAACCGGCGGCGAGCGTGTCCGCTTCGACCGAACCGAAGAACGCGGCGGCGCCGAGCGCCGGGACCGGGGTCACCGTCCCCGGCGCCCCGACGATCTCGGCGGTGTCGGGGCCGAGCAAACCGGAGGCGAGACCCGCGATCCCGACGACCGCGGCGCCGAGCATCGCGATCGCCAGACGTTTTCCGCCGGGCCCGTCCTCGCCGCGCCGCGCCGCATTGGCATAGACGAGGACGACGGCGAGCGCGATCGCGAGCGCGAGCGCGTACTGCCAGGTGTGGTAGAGCGCCGTGCGCGGGAGCAGGTCTTGGGCGAGCACCAGCGCGATCGTGGCGAGCGCGATCGCGAGGGCGGCGATGCGGCCGCTCATTTCTGCGCAAGCGCCGTCGCGACGGCGTCATGCATCTGCGCGAGGGTCAGCGGGCCGTCGATCCCGCGCACGACGTGTCCGTCGCGCCCGACGATCACCGTCGTCGGCAGACCGACGGCGGCGTACGCACGGCCGTACTGCTGCTTCTCGTCGACCAGGATCGGGAACGTGACGCCGTGCTGCTTGGCGAAATCGGCGGCGACCGCCGCGGCCTCGCCCTGATCGACGCCGATCACGGTCACCTTGCCGGCGTTCTCGCGCGCGAAGCGCTCGAGCGCAGGCATCTCTTCCTGGCAGGGCGGACACCACGTCGCCCAAAGATTCATCAGCACGACCTTACCGCGGTAGCGGGCGAGCGAGTCGGTGCGGCCGTCGGTGCGGGAGACGTCGAACGATTGCGCCGGTGCGCCGGTCAATGCCGCCGGCCCGCCGCCCCCCGCGCTCTGATTCGGATCGGGACCCGAGTAACACGCGGCCGGAAGGAGCAGCAGCGCTGCGATGATGAGAAAACGCGGCATCCGCACCGGTACCTCTTCGTGGTGAACGGCGGCGCTCCGCTCGTCTGGAAGAGCGGTACGATTCACGCCGCGGGCGCGAGCGTCGCGACGTTCGAAACGGGGAGCGGTGAACCGGGCGCTCCCGTCGTCGTGCTGCTGCACGGGCTCGGCCAATGGACCGACGCGGCCTGGGGACGCCTGGTCCCCGAGCTTCCGTCCGGGATCCGCTACCTGGGCTGCGATCTTCCCGGCTTCGGCGCAAGCGAAAAGCCGCCGGCGCCGTACGATCTGCCGTACTTCCGCCGCGTTCTCGACGATCTCGTCGCCGCGTACGAGCTGCGGCGTTTCGCGCTGCTCGGCCATTCGCTCGGCGCGTTTCTCGCCGCCGACTACGCCGCCGCACATCCCGAGCGCGTCGAACGGCTCGCGCTCGTCGCACCGGCCGGATTCTCGCGTGTCCCGCGCCACGTCGTGTACGCGCTGGCGGGATATTTCGCGCGCTGGGTCTTCACGCACCGTCCCTCGCGGCGCTTCGTCGCGCGCACGCTCGCGCGAAGCGTCGTCGACGCCGCGTCCCTCGATCCCGCGCTCGTGGAGCGCACCTACGCGCTCGCGCAGGAACCCGGACTGCGGCGCGCCTTCGCCGGGGTCTACGCGGGTGCGCTGCGCACGTTCGCCGACCCGCGCGCCGTGCGCACCGGCTTCGCGCGCTATCGCGGCCCGGTCTTCTGTGCCTGGGGCGCGCGCGACCGCTTCATCCCCGTCGCGGGGCTGCAGGCCGTCCGCGCGGTCTATCCGCACGCGCGAACGCTCGTGCTAGGGGAGAGCGGGCATTTACCGATGCTCGAGGAACCCGCGCGGCTCGGTGCCGAGCTGCGCGGGTTCCTCGCCGGTTGAACTAGGCGAGCGCGTCGCTGAAGGGCTGCGAGCGCACGCGCTTTCCGGTCGCCGCGAAGACGGCGCCGGCGACGGCCGGCGCGATCCCCGGGAGTCCCAGCTCGCCGATCCCGGTCGGCGGCGCCTCGCTCGGCAGCGCGTGTACGTCGATCGACGGCGTGTCCTTCATGTGCGCGACAAGGTAGCTGTCGAAGTTGCTCTGCTCGACGCGGCCGTTCTTGATCGTGATCTTCCCGGCGAGCGCGGCGGAGAGCCCGTACATGATCGCGCCGCGCGTCTGCGCCGCAACGATCCCCGGGTTGACGACCGTGCCGCAGTGGACGACGGCGGTGACGTGCTTGACCTGCGGCATCTTGTCCACCATCGCGACGTCGGCGACGAGCGCGCCGACGCTCCCGTTCCAGGCCATCACCGCGACGCCCTGATGCGTTCCGGGGCGCGGCTTGCCCCAGTTCCCGCGCTTCGCCGCTTCACGCAGGCACTCCGCGGCGAACGAGTCGGGCGGCATCATCGCCAGGCGGAACGCGACGGGGTCCTTTCCGGCCGCGTGCGCGAGCTCGTCGACGAACGACTCCATCACGAACGTGTTCCAGTTCGCGTCGGGGGCGCGGTAGGATCCGACGGGGATCCCGTGCTCGTACTCCGCGTAGGCCGCGGTGTAGTTCGGGATCCGCGTGTACGGCATGTCGGTCACGCCGTTGAGCGCGGCGTCGTCGCGCCCGTGCTCCTTGACGAGCTGCGCCGGCGCGTAGATGTGGCGGATCGACTCCGAGACGACGGTATGCGTCAGCGCGACGACGTTGCCGTGCTCGTCGAGCACGCCGCGCACGGCGTTGACACCCATCGGCCGGTAGAAGTCGTGCTGCATGTCGTCCTCGCGCGTCCAGACGACCTTGACCGGCGTCTTGATCGCCTTCGAAACCTCGACGGCCTCCTCGACGAAGTCGGACTGCAGACGGCGACCGAACCCACCGCCCAACAGCGTCGTGGTGATGTGGCAGCGCTCGGGCGGGAACCCGGTGATCTTCGCCACCGCGGCTTGGACGCGCGTGAGGTTCTGCATCGGCGCCCAGACGATGACGTCGTTCTCGCGCACGTGCGCCGTCGCGTTCATCGGCTCCATCGGCGCGTGCGAGAGGAAGGGTCCGTGGTAGAGCGCCTCGACGGCCTTCCCGTGCGCGCCCTCGGCGTTGCCGCGCTGCAGCGCGACGCGCCACTGCGAGCGATCGCGCGCGACGCGCTCGTGCCCGGCGAAGAGGTCGGCGGTGTCGACGTGCGCGTTCTCGCCCTCGTCCCACTCCACGACGAGCGCATCGCGTCCTTGAAAGGCGGCCCAGGTATGGTGCGCGACGACGGCGACGCCGTTCGAGATCCGCACGACCTCGATCACGCCGGGGACCGCCTTCGCCTTGCTCGCGTCGTACGAGCGCACGCGGCCGCCGAAGACCGGCGAACGCGCGATCGCGGCGTAGCGCATCCCGGGAACCTTGACGTCCATCCCGAAGTGCGCGCTCCCGTCGACCTTGCTCGGGATGTCGGTGCGGGTGTCGGTCTTCCCGATCAGGCGGTACTCCTGCGGCGTCTTGAGCGCCACGGAGGACGGAACGGGCAACGCCGCCGCATCGGCGACGAGGCTGCCGTAGGTCGCGCGGCGGTTCGTCTGCGGGTCGATCACCGCCCCGTCCTCGGTCCGGAGCTGCGCGGCGGGGACGTTCCAGCGCTGCGCGGCGGCACGCACGAGCATCGCGCGCGCGCTCGCGCCGGCGCGGCGTAACGGGAGCCACGAGTCACGCATGCTCGTGCTGCCTCCCGTGCTGACCTGCGAGGGCGACGCCGGGTAGATCCACTGCGGCCCGGCCGGCGCGAACTCCACGTGCACGCGAGTGAGCGGGACGTCCATCTCGTCGGCGATCAACGTCGGCAAGCCCGTCGCGACGCCTTGCCCCATCTCGGTCTTGTTCAAATAGACCGTGACGGTGTCGTCCGGATGGACGCGCAGCCAGATGTTCGGCACGAAATCCGCCGCGGCGTCCGCTTCGAGCGGCTTCGTGCACACGTCGATCCCCGCAGCGAGGACGAGGCTGCCGGCGAACGATGCCGCCAGCGAGAGAAAGTTCGAGCGCGATACCGCCGTCACGCGTCCACACCGTTCACGATCAAAGAGCGCATCACAACCTCACTACACGCGCGCGAAAAACGCGGTTGCGCGGGAGGATCACCAATCGCCCATGCGGTTCTCGTCGACCTCGCCTTCGAAGACGATCGTGCCGGGGGGCAGGACCGCCGAGAAGACCGGGAGACCGGCGTGGAACAACGCGCGCCGCAACGCGTCCTCGCCCGAACGCGCGTGCAGCGAGGCGAAGCGTATCAGCACGTCCGGCGCGCACAGAACGCGCTGCGGCGGGGCGTTGTAGAGACGCCGAAAGCCGCGCAGCGCCGTGTCGAAGTCGACGGCGTCATAGTTCGCGCCGAGCACTACCGTCCATCGCACGCGTTCCAGGGCTCGCTCCTCACACGCCCGAATCGCGCAGGCGATGCCGGCCAAGATACTCGACGGACGCGCGCTCGCAGCGGAGTTGCGCGAGGAGATCGCCGCGCGCGCAGATCGCTTGCGCGCGCGGGGGATCGCGCCGCGCCTCGTCGTGGTGATCGTCGGCGAAGACCCGGCCTCGCACGCGTACGTGCGCAGCCTGGAGAAGGTCGGCGCGAAGGTCGGCGTCGAGGTGGCGGTCGACGCGCTCCCCGCCGATGCGAGCGAGGAAGCGGTCCGCGTGCGGCTGCAGGGGCTCGACGAGGATCGCCTGGTCCACGGGGTGATCCTCCAACAGCCGCTTCCCCCGCACCTGGGGATCCGGCGCATCGCCGAGGCGGTGCCTCCGCACAAGGACGTCGACGGCGCGAACCCGGTCAACCTCGGTCGGCTCGCCTTCGCGAGCGGATCGGAGTTCATCCCCGCGACGCCGCAGGCGTGCATGCTGCTGCTCGAACGCAGTGCGTTCTGGCCGCTCTGCGGCGTGCGCACCTGCGTCGTCGGCCGCTCGAACGTCGTCGGGCTCCCGGTCTCGCTGCTGCTGATGGGCTGCGATGCGACCGTGACCGTCACGCACAAGGAGACGATCGATCTCGCGCGTCACACCCGCGACGCCGACGTGCTCGTCGTCGCGACCGGGGTCCCCGGGCTGATCACCGCCGAGATGGTCGCGCCGGGCGCGACGGTGATCGACGTCGGGACGACATTCGTCGACGGGAAGCTCGTCGGCGACGTCGCGTTCGACGAAGTCGCCGCGGTCGCCGGAGAGATCACGCCGGTCCCCGGCGGCGTCGGTCCGGTCACCAACGTCGCGCTGATGCGCAACGTCGTGCTCGCCGCGGAGCGGCTCGAGGCGGCGCGATGATCGCCGTCCGCCTGCGCACGCCCGCCGACCAGCAATGGATCGAGCAACTGCTGACCGCGCGCTGGGGCTCGACGACGATCATGCGCAGCGGCGCCGTCTTCGATGCCGCATCGCTTCCGGCGCTGATCGCCGAGAACGGCAGCGGTCTGGCGACGTTCGCGGTGCAGAACGGCGTCGCTGAGATCGTGACGCTCGACGCGCACACCTCCGGGCGCGGGATCGGCGGGGCGCTGCTCTCGCGCATGATCGAGCTGCTCCCCGCGCTCGGCGTGCGCGCGATTCGGGTCACGACGACGAACGACAATCTGGACGCGCTGCGTTTCTACCAACGGCGCGGCTTCCGCATCGTCGAGATCCGCTGCGGCGCGATCGAAACGGCACGCGAGCAGAAGCCGGCGATCCCCGTCGTCGGGTTCCACGGCATCCCCATCCGCGACGAGATCGAACTCCGCCGCGACCTCTAGCGCCGCTAATTCAACGAGAAGTGCTTGCCGAAGTACTTCTCTTGGCGCGAGCGGAACTCGCCGCCCTCGCCCGGCGCGGCGGCGCGCACCGCGCGCTCCTGCGCGCGCTTGCGCTCGACCAGCGAACGCAGCTGCGGTAGGAGGCGGCGCAGGAAGCCCAGCTCGGCCGCAAGGCGCGCCTCGGCGGTCTGCAGCTCCAACAGACGCTGCTTGAGCGCGTCGGCGACTTGCAGCGCGTCGCCGACGACGTAGCTCGCGCCGATCGGATCGCTCGGCACGTCGATCGGGCCTGCGCCGCCGGAAAAGGCGATCAGCAGCCGGACGTATTCGCGGAACTCGCCCTTGACGCGGTGCGTCAGCTCCGAGGCGCGCTCGTCTCCCTCGTCCTGCTCCTCGTCCTCCGGCAAGAACTCGACCTGCGCGGTGAGATACGGTTCGCGGCTGACGATCTCGGTGATGCGGAATCGGCGGCCGCCGGTCGTGTTGACGTGGTAACGGCCCGCCGGAAGCGGGGTGACCTCGTCGATCTCCGCGGTCGTCCCGATCTCGTACGGAAGAACGTCGGGATCGCCGGCCTCACGCCCCTCGCGGATCAGCACGACGCCGAACGCTTCGCCGGAGTCCAAACACTCCGCGATCATCCGGCGATAGCGCTCCTCGAAGACGTGGAGGCTCAACACCGCGCCCGGAAAGAGCACGGTGTTGAGCGGGAAGAGCCGTAGCCTTCCTGACTCCGTCACCGGATCAGACGGTCTTACCGGCCTTCGCGGCTTCCAGACGCGCCTGCACGACGTTCCAGTCGACGTTGGCGAAGAACGACTCGATGTACTTGGAGCGCTCCGCCGGCTTGTAGTCGAGCAGGAACGCGTGCTCCCACACGTCCATCACCAGGATCGGCACGAAGCCCGCGACGTTGCCGTCTTCATGCAACGTGATCCAATGATTGTTGATGCGCTGCGTGTGCGGATCGAAGTACGCGACCGCCCAACCCACGCCGCGCATGCCACCGACCGCGGAGAAGTCCTTCTTCCAGGTCTCGAAGTCGCCGAACGTTCCGCCGACCGCGTCCTGCACGACCGAGCTCGGGGTGCCGCCCGCGTTCTTGGTCATGTTTCCGAAGTAGTACTCGTGCAGCACCATGCCGTTGTACTCGAAGCCCAGGCGCCGCGTAAGCTCGGCAAAACCCGGGTTGGCACCGGCGGCCTGCCCGTTCTTGATCTGCTCGGCGATCTGTTCGTTGAGCAGGTTCGTGTTCTTGACGTAGCCCTCGTACAACCCGAAGTGGACCTGGAGCGTATTGTCCGAGATCCCCTGCAGGCCCGCGAGATCGAACTTCTTCGGCGTGTACGATTGCTGGGCGAGCGTTGCCAACCTAAGCCTCCTACGTGTTCTGTTTGGGGGAGATTCGGAGCTTCGACTTCGCCAGCGCGACCCCCGTATCCGCAGCCGCCTGGATGCGGTCGAGACCGACGTCCGGCAGGTTCCCGCTCTTGGCGACGGGCAAACACGTTCCATCGTGCGCGACCTGGCCTACTTGACGCGGCTTCACCGCGAACCCTCGCCGTTGCTCCTCGAACTGGAACAGCACGGAGTGCGCGAAGGGATTCCCGTCGTCGACCGGGCTGCCGGTCGGCTCCTGTCGGTCCTCGTTCACTGTATGCAGGCGAACCGGATTCTGGAGATCGGGACGGCCTACGGCTACTCGACGCTTTGGATGGCCCTCGCCCTCCCGCCGGCGGGCAAGATCTGGACGATCGACCCCGACATGGAACGCACCGAGATCGCCGCCTCCTACTTTCGTCGCGCAGGCGTCGAAGATCGCATCGAGATCATCAATCAGCCGGCGCTCGAAGTGCTCGAGCCGTTCCCGCAGCGCAATCTCGACATCGTCTTCATCGACGCGGAGAAGACGGAGTACGAGGACTATCTCGAAGCCGTCGTCCCGATGCTCAAGCGCTCGGGGATCGTCGTCGTCGACAACCTGCTCTGGGGCGGACGCGCCGCGGCGCCGCCGCGCAGCTCGGACGACGAGGACACCAAGGCGATCCGCGCGTTCAACAAGGCGTTCCTCAACCACCCGCAGCTCGACGCGACGATCGTTCCGATCGGTGACGGAATCGGCATCGGTGCCCGCGTCGACTGACACGTTCAAGGCCGCGATGCGGCGCTTCGCGACCGGCGTGACGATCGTGACCACCGAGTACGAAGGCCGCATCCACGGCTTCACCGCGAACGCGTTCGCGAGCGTCAGCGCCGATCCGCCGACGGTGCTGATCTGCGTGAACCGCGGAGCGCAGGCGCATCCGCTCATCGCCGCCTCGCAGCGCTTCTGCGCGAACATCCTCGCGCTCGACCAGCGCGAGCTGGCCGAGCGGTTCGCGGGCGGCGAGCCCCGCCAGCGCTTCGAGGGGGTCGACTACCGCATCGGTCCGAGCGGCTCGCCCATCCTGAGCGGGACGGTCGCGCACGTCGACTGCGTCGTCACCGAGGAGCTGACCGCTTCGACGCACACGATTTTCCTCGGGAAGGTCGTCGACGCCGGCGCGCGCGATGCGGCGCCGCTCGGATACTTCGACCGCGCCTACCGCGACTTCGGGATCCGGCCGTGATCGTCGAGACGTTTCCGGTCGGCGCGCTGGCCTGCAACTGCACGATCCTCGGCGATCCGGCGAGCGGTGAGGCGATCGTGATCGACGGCGGCGACGACGTACCGGAGATCGCGCTGCGGCTCGCGGCGCACGGTTTGCGGCCGCGGTATCTCGTCCACACGCACGCGCACATCGATCACATCGGCGCGCTCGGCCCGCTGCGCGACCAGGTCGGCGGCGACGCGCTGCTCCACGCCGCCGACCTTCCGCTCTACGCGATGCTCACGCAGCAGGCCCGGTGGCTCGGCCTCGTGACCGCACCCCAGGTCGTGTCCCTCGACGGCGACCTGCGCAACGGGGACGTGCTGCAAGCCGGCGGCCTCGCGCTGCGCTGCCTGCATACGCCGGGCCACACGCCGGGCTCGACCTCGTTCGCGCTGGAACGCCCCGGGGCGCCGGACCTGCTCTTCACCGGCGACACGCTCTTTCGCGGCGCCGTCGGGCGCTGGGATCTGGGCGGGACCTCGCTCGCCGACATCGTCCGCTCGATCCGCGCGCAGCTCCTCGTGCGCGACGACGCGAGCGTCGTCGTCCCCGGCCACGGGCCCCGCACGACGATCGGCGAGGAGCGCCGGAGCAACCCGTACCTGCTGCCCACCTAGCCGGAACGCTTACAGGGCCATCCCTCCCGAGACCTCGATGCGCTGCGCGTTCACCCTACCCGACGCCCACTTAGCCTGATAGAACGAGCGCGACGCGCTCTCTTAGGCGCATGTCGAATGTCGCCGCGCGCTCCACGGGACTATGGTGGTACTCCATCCTACGCGTCTTCTGGGGGAACTTCGTGCTGGTTCTCGCCGATGCCAACCCGTATATTCCGGCGCCCGCGTTTCTGAACTCGGGCGACACCGCGTGGCAGCTCACGGCAGCAACGCTCGTCGGACTGCAGAGCATCCCCGGTCTCGCGATCCTCTACGCGGGACTGGTCAAGAAGAAATGGGCGCTCAACTCCGCGGTGATGTGCTTCTACGCGTTCTCGATCGTGCTGCTCGTGTGGGTGCTGTGGGGCTACAACATGTCCTTCGGCTCGCCGATCCCGCTCCCGGGCGGGATCGGTCTGCTCGGGATCCCGCACCCCGCGCTCGGCCCCGACGCGATCATCGGACAGGCGAACATCCCGCTGGCCGGTTCCGCGCTTCCGCCGCTGCGTTTCCCGGGCGCGGCGATGATCTATTTCCAGTTCGTGTTCGCGGCGATCACGCCGATCCTGATCGCCGGTGCCGTGCTGGGACGGATGAACTTCAAGGCCTGGATGCTGTTCGTGCCGCTCTGGACGACCTGCGTGTACAGCGTGGGCGCGTTCATGCTGTGGGGCGGCGGCTGGCTCTCCTCGCTCGGTGCGGTCGACTACTCCGGCGGGTACGTCATCCATCTCGCGGCGGGCGTCTCGGCGTTCGTCGCCGCGGCGATGGTCGGCCCGCGTCTCCTCGAAGACAGGCGTGAGTTCGATCCGAACAACTTGATCACCGCGCTCGCCGGGGCGGGTCTGCTGTGGCTCGGCTGGAACGGCTTCAACGGCGGCGATCCGTACTTCGCCAACGCCGACGCCGGCGCGGCCGTGCTCAACACGAACATCGCGACCGCGACCTCGCTGCTCTGCTGGCTCGTGCTCGACATGTTCGCCGTCGGCAAACCCTCGGCGGTCTCGATGATCAACGGGATGATCGCGGGTCTCGTCGCGATCACGCCGGCGGCCGGGTACGTCGACGGGCTCGGCGCGATCTGCGTGGGGCTCGCGGCGGGGATCATCCCGTGGGTCAGTTTGAACAAGGTCGGACAGTGGTCGCTGCTCAAGCGCGTCGACGACACGTTCGGCGTGCTACACACGCACGGCGTCGCCGGGCTCGTCGGCGGTCTGATGGTCGGGCTTGTCGCGAACCCCGGGATGATCGAGTACCTGAGCAACGACAAGAAGACCTCGCCGATCTCGGTTTCGGGGCTCTTCTACGGCGGCGGCGCGCACCAGCTCATCGCGCAGCTCCAAGCCGCCGCGGTGATCATCATCTGGAACATCGTCGCGACCTTCGTGGTTCTGAAGATCGTCTCGTTCATCGTCCCGCTGCGGGCGAGCGAGGGCGACGTCGAAGGCGGTGACCTGGCGATCCACGGGATCGACCCGGTCCCGATCCTCATCCCGACGCCGAACGGAACGAAACAGCCGGCTTCGTCGGGCGTGACCTGACACACGCGCAACGAAACGCCGTGCTCGCAGGGAGCCGCCGGTCATGCACCGGCGGCTCCCTGCGCGTTCGGGCGCCGGGGCTTGACGAGGTTGGCTAATTCATATAGCCTTTGCCCCGTGGAGTCCGATGCCGGCGCCGCCCAAGACGAACGATGACGCCGTTGTCGGCGCCGCGCTCGACCTCGTCGCGCGCGGGGGCGTCGACGCGCTGACGATGCCCGACGTGGCGCAGGCCGTCGGGGTCAAGACGCCCTCGCTCTACAAGCGCTTCGAGAGCCGTGACGCGCTCCTCGCCGCGGTCGAACGGCGCGCGCTGGAGATGGTCGCGGACCGCCTCGCACGCGTACCGAAGGGGCGCGGCCCGAAGGAGCATGCCCGCGCGCTCGCGACGGCGTTTCGCGCATTCGCGCACGAGCATCCGCGGCTCTATCCGCTGGTCTTCACCGCGCGTGCCGACGACGCGACGCAAGCGGCACGGACGAAGGCGGTCGCGACGCTGCTCGAGACCCTCGGGCATCTCGCCGGCACCGAGCACGCGCTGCACGCCGCCCGCACGCTCACCGCGTTCCTGCACGGTTTCATCACGATGGAGCTGAGCAGCGCGTTCCGGCTCGGCGGCTCGCCGTCCGACGCCTTCGACTACGGCCTCGACCTCTTCTTCGACCGTTTCACCGAGCGTCTCGAGCGCCAGGCTTAGCTGCGGCGTTCCTCCTGCGTCTCGGCGGGATCGGCGCCTCGCCGCGCGGCGCACAGGAACAGCACGGCGAAGAGTGCCGCGCCGCTCCCGACGGCGACCGCGACGATGGACATCGTCGCCAGGATAACGCGCCGCGCGCGCGAGGGCATCGGACGCGCGTCGAACGCGAAACGACGCGCGTGGGCCCGACGGAACGCGCTACGAGCCGGGCAAGACCCGGCCGTCGTCGTCGGCGCCGAGCAGCAGCTTGCGCACGAGCGGGATCTGCGGATCGCCGTACTGCAGCAGATCGTGATGGAAGCGAGCGAGCGTGAACCGTGCGCCGAGCTTCTTGCGATAGTCGTCGCGCAGTTTGAGGATCGCGAGCTTGCCGAGCGTGTAGTAGCCGTAGGTCGCGTCCTGCGTCCCGCGATACGCCTCGGCCCGCGCGTTCGCGGGATCGAGGAACGCCTGCGTCTCGAAGAAGCGGATCGCCTGTGGGACCGTCATCCCCCGCGTGTGCAGCTTCACCCCCGCGACGTAGCGCGCGTTGCGCCAAATCGCCTCGCGCAACTGCATCAGCTTCACCCGCGGATCGCCGTTGCCCCAGCCTTGCTCGACCATCATCTGCTCGTCGTAGTGCGCCCAGCCTTCGACGAACGAGGTCGCGGTGAGCAGCTTCTCCGTGAGCGTCAACGGAAGGTGCTTGTCGATGATGAAGTTGGTGTAGTGGCCGGGATAGACTTCGTGCGTCGAAACGATCGGCCGCTCGAAGTCGTTGAACGACTCCAGATACTGCTCTCGCACCTTCGGCGGATCGTGCGGGTCGACGGGCGTGACGTTGTAATAGGCCTGCGTCGCGACGGTTTCGAGCGGTCCCGGCGCGTCCATCGACGCCTCGGTCGTCGCGCGCTCGAACTGCGGTGTCGGCGTCACGCGGATCGCGGCATCGGCAGGGAGATCGATGAGGTGGCGTGCGACGACGAAGGCGCGCAGCTTCACGAGATCCGCCTGGGCCGCGGGGATCAGCCCGGCGGCGGTCGGGTGGACCTTCTCGACGCGCGCGAGGACCGCTTCGGTACTCGCGTGGGGATCGATTTGCTTCGCGGTCGCGATCAGCTCGGCGCGCGTCTGCGCGAGCGCGCGCTCGCCGACGGCGAGATACTCGCCGATCGGCATATCGATCCCTTCTTCGTACGTCAGCCGCGCGCGGTAGTTCGCCGCGCCGATCGCGTACGTGCCGACCGGATGCGCGATCCAGCGCTCTTTGAGGTACGCCGCGAAGGCCTTCGTCGCCGCGACCGCCGTCGCGGTCGAGCGGCGGAAGCGCGCGCGCGTCGCGGCGTCGCCGACGCCGGCGAACGTGGTGGGGACGGTCTGCGCCAGCAGCTCGACGCCCCCGTTCGCGTCCTCGTACGCGACCTGCGCGGTGTCGCGATCGACGCCGGTCAGGTTCGCGCGAGCCTGGGCGAACAGGCGCGGAATCTGCTCCTCGCGCGCGATCGTGTCGCGCAGGCGCACCGCAGGCGGGGCGAAGTTCCGTGAGATCAGTACGAAGACCGCGTTGCTCGCGAGCTGCACGTAGGTATCCGGCTTGTGGCGCCACTGCGCCATCGTCCCGTTCAGCAGCAGATCGTCGCGCAGCGAGGCCTCGAGCATCGCACGGTCGAGCCTGCCGCGCGCCGAGAGGGTCGCGGGATCGAGCTCGGACAGCTCTCCCAGCACGCGACGATCGAGCGCGAGCTGCGCCGTGTAGTTCGCCGCGCCGTACGAGCCGAGCTGCGCGTCGTAGGCGTGCACGCCGATCGCGGTCGCGTTGACCGGATTGGCGCGGAACGAGGCGTCGAAGTAGCGCCGCGCGATCGCCGCGTAGGCCGCGTCCGGATTCGCGCCGGCTGCCGCCGGCGCCGGCGATACGGCGAACATCCCCGAGAGCGCGATCAACGCAACGAAACGTTGGGGTACGGTCATCACGGCGGCTTCCGCAAGCTGCCGTGCGCTCCTCGTCCCGACCCTACGTCATTCGTCGCGCCGCGTCAGCGCGGAATATACCGATCCGGGAGCGCGCAGTCCGCGCTGAGCCAATAGTGCCCGGGACGTCCGCCGTATCCGGCGCCGTATCCGAAACCGCCGTAGCCGGGCTCGACGACGACGACGTTCGTTTCCCAGTACTGGAAACCGCCCAACGTCGTGCGCAAGGGGCTGACGACCTCGAACCGTTGTCCGAGCAACGCGTTCGGCGTTGCGGCTTTCCGCGGCAGATTATCGACCCCGTTGAAGATCCACATCGGCGTCCACTGACAGGTCACCGTCACCGTCACGGGGCCGCGTGCTCGCTCCTGTGCGCCGGCTTGCGTCGCGGCGAGCACCGTGAGCCCGCCGAGCAGCGCTGCGATGGAGCGCTTCACGATCTCGACGCCGTAATGCGTGGGGAGGTCCATGAGGCCGTCCCTTTGTGGGTGTCAGGCCGGCATTATAGCATCTAACTCGACGGCTGCGCGCAATCGCTGCGCACCCACGAACGGGCGTCCGACGGATAGCCCGGTTGATTGACCGGGACGTCCGTCTCGTAGTACTGGAGGCTCTCGAGCGTCGTGCGTGGCCCGCTCACCAGGCGAAAACGCTGTCCGAGGGTGGCCTGCGGGCCGGCGATGCGCTGTGGAACGTTCTGTCCCGACGGAAAGGCGTAGAACGGCGTCGCCTGACAGACGATCGTCAGCGACGGCGCGTGCGAGCCGGCGTTCGGCGGCGGCGTCGCGGCGACGAGGGCGAGCGCCGCGAACGGCGCCAGCGCGACGCGCCGCATCGCTCTCAGTGCAGCTTGATCGTGAGGACGCCGTCGTCGCTGAGCACCTTCGGCCCGGCTTTCGCGTCCTCGGAGGTCGTGCCGTTGCCGGGCTGATTCGCGGCCGCGGCGGCCGCCGCGATCCCGCGTGCCTGCTCGAGCATCGCGTCGGTGATACGCCCCTCGGCGCGGCCCTTGCGATAATCCTCGATCGCGGCCTGCAACGCCAGGCGCGAACGCTCCGGATAGTCTTTCTTCTTCTCCGGGTAGCCGTCGAGGGCAGCTTCGATGTCGGCATCGCTGATCGCGAGCGCCTCGTCGACCGTCTTCCCGCGCGCCAGCTCGACGAGCAGCGAGCAGGTCGCCGTCCCGAAACCACAGCCCGTGGTGAAGTACGAGACGTCCTCGATCATGTCACCCGGGCCGACCTTGAGGAAGAACGTGTACAGGTCGCCGCACGAGTCGCTGAAGTACTCGCCGCTCGCGGTCGCGTCGTCCATCGTGCGGAACCCGGTACGATGTTCCACGAGCTTCTGAAACTTGGCAAAATTCATGAGGCTGCGGCCGTCTCTCTTTCAGCGGTGACATCGATTTCGAACCGGCACTCCTCGCCGCCGGTTGCGATGCTCTCGACTTGCTCGGTCTTCCCGGGAGCGACGGTGTCGAGGATCGTGTGGATCGCGCTGCAAGCCTCGGGGTGCTCTGCGACGACCGAGGCGTACGGGCAGTTGTGCTCGTGCAGGACCAGCTTTCCCGACTCGCCGTGCCGCAACTCCGCGGCGACCCCCGAACCCTTCAGCGACTCGACGAGCGAGATGAGCCGGTTCTCGGCGTTGGCCGCCTCGCCGGGCGGCGGGAGGAGCTTCTCGGCGGACCGCTTGCCGATCCGCTGGAAGACCTCCTGGACGGCCTCGTCGCCGCCGGCGGCACGGATCTCGCGCAGCACGGCGTTGAGCATCTTGTCGTAGCGCTGCGGGAAGTAGCGCTCGGCCTCGGCGGTCAGCGAGTACTCGACCGTCGGCTTGGTCTTGCCCCGCCGCACGGAGTGCCCGGCGACCAGGCCGTCGCGCTCGAGCACGACGAGCTGCTGCCGGATCGCGTTGGGGGAGAGCCCGAAAGTCTGCGCAAGGTCGAACGCCGACGCCGAGCGGCGCTCGCGGAGCGCGCCGACGATCTTCCCTCGCGTGGACTCGAAGAACCGGTCGTGCATCCTGCCCCCAACCCTATCACGGAAGGCGCAGATAGTCCAGAGTTTCCTTGACTTTCTCCTTTCAAGCGCCTACGATGGCCTGGCATGTCTACGCGCGGTTTGGTTGCGCGCGACCTCCGGGTCGCCGTTCAAGGGAATGAGATCCTCAAGGGCATCGATCTGACGGTCGAACCGGGGCGCGTCCACGCGCTCATGGGTCCGAACGGCAGCGGCAAGTCGACGCTCGCCTTCACGATGGCCGGCCATCCCGGCTATGAGGTGCTGAGCGGCTCGGTGACGCTCGACGGCGAGGAGCTGCTCGAGCTGCCGCCGGACAAGCGCGCGAAGGCGGGCCTCTTCCTCTCCTTCCAATACCCCGCGGCGATCCCGGGCGTCTCGGTCGCCAACTTCCTGCGCACCGCGCGCATGGCGGTCCGCCCCGACGACCTCACCCCGGCGAAGTTCCGCCAACTGGTCTTCGAGAAGCTCGACACGCTCGACATGGACCCGGCGTTCCTGGGCCGCTACGTCAACGACGGCTTCTCGGGCGGCGAAAAGAAGCGCCTCGAGATGCTGCAAATGGCGATCCTCGCCCCGAAGTACGCGATCCTCGACGAGACCGACTCCGGGCTCGACGTCGACGCGCTGCAGGCCGTCGGCAACGCCGCGACGGCGCTGCGCGCGAGCGAGGACGGCAAGGGGATGGGCTACCTCGTCATCACGCACTACCCGCGCATCCTGCGCCACCTCCCCGCCGACGTCGTGCACGTGATGATCGACGGGCGGATCGTGAAGACCGGCGGCCCCGAGCTGGCCGAGGAGATCGAGCGCGAAGGCTACGACCGCATCCGTGACGAGGTCGCCGGCAGCGTTGCCTAGCATCGGCGCAGCGGCCGACGCGATCGCCTTCGCGCCGACCGCCCAGATCCTCGAGGACGCGATCGCGTCCCTCACGCGCGACGGTGAGCGCGGCGGCGGCGCTGTCGACGCGGCCGTGCGGCGCGAGGCGCTCGCGCGCTACGCCGAGCTGCCGGTTCCGGGGACGAAGCCCGGCCGCACCTGGCGCCACGATTACACGAAGCTGCGCTTCGACGACTTGACCTGGAGCTCGCGCCGCGGGACCCTCCCGACCGCCCCGGTCCGCCCCGCCGATGTCGTGCAGAGCGCCGATGTCATGCTGAGCTTGTCGAAGCACGACCAGCCCGCGCTCGCGACCGAGAACGCCGGCGGCCTGGTCCATCTCGGCGCGACGTATCTCGCCGCGCCGCAAGGTGCCGCCGCCGATCCGCGCGCCGTCGTCGTCCCGCTCGCGGACGCGCTGCGCGAGCACGGCGCCGTCCTCGCCGGCGTCCACGGCGCGATCGTCGACTGGCGCAACGACAAGTTCGCCGCGCTCGCGACGGCGTTCCAGAACTGCGGCGCGTTCGTCTACGTCCCCGACGGCGTCGTCCTGGACGCGCCGATCCAGCTGCTCTTCAGCAACGTCGAGCCCCAGACCGAAGCGGTCTTCCCGCAGATCGTCGTCGTCCTGGGCGCCGGCGCACGCGCGACGGTGCTGGAACGGCACGTCGGCGAGGGCGAACCGCTGATCTGCGGGACCGTCGAGGCGCAGGTCGGGACGGGCGCGCAGCTCGACTACGTCGTCGTGCAGCAGGCCGGCGAGAGCGCGCGCCTCTTCATGCACCGCGGCGCGCGCTGCGGGCGCGACGCGACGGTGCGCTGGCACCTCGCCGACCTGGGCGGGACGCTCGCGCGCAGCGTGATCGACGCCCGGCTCGACGGTGAAGGCTCGCACGGCGAGACCGCGGCCTTCTTCTTCAACACCGGCGCGCAGCACGTCGACTTGACCACGACGACCGACCACGCCGTCGGCAACACCACCTCCGAGGTCGTCGTGCGCACCGCCGCGACCGATCGCGGCCAGGGCCGCTACTTCGGCAACATCCTGATCCGCCCGAAGGCCCACGGCTCCGACGCCTCGCTGCGCGACGATGCGCTGCTGCTCTCGAAGCGCGCGCACATCGACTCGGTCCCGGCGCTCGAGATCGCGGCGAACGACGTGCGTGCCTTCCACGGTGCGACGGTCGGCTCGCTCGACGAAGAGGCGCTCTTCTACGCGCAGAGCCGCGGGATCGCGCGCGCCGACGCGATGCGGATGATCGCGCTCGCGTTCTTCGAACCCGCGATCGCGCGCTTCCCGAGCGAGGCGCTGCGCGACGAAGTTCGCACCGCCCTCGACCAGAAGCTCGACGACGCGACGGAGATCGACGGATGATCGCGGCGGCCGACCCGAAGCAGGCCCGCATAATCGCCGACTTCCCGATCCTGGCGAAGCCGACGTCGCGCGGGAAGCGGCTGGTCTACCTCGACTCGGCCGCCAGCTCGCAGAAACCGCGCGCCGTCATCGAGGCGCTGGTCGACTACTACGAAGGCTACAACGCGAACATCCACCGCGGCGTCTACGAGTTGGCCGCGCGGGCGACCGACGCGTTCGAGGAAGCGCGCGCGAAGGTCGCGCGCTTCGTGAACGCCGCGCACACGCAAGAGATCATCTGGACCCGCAACACGACCGAGGCGATCAACCTGGTCTCGTTCTCGTGGGGCCTGGCGAATCTGCGGCCGGGCGATGCGATCCTGACCTCGCAGGTCGAGCACCACTCGAACCTCGTCCCCTGGCAGCTCCTGGCCGAGAAGACCGGCGCCGAGCTGCGCTTCATCCCCGCCGCCGACGACGGCACGCTGCTGCTCGACGATCTCGATACGTTGCTGCGCGGAACCAAGCTCGTCGCGCTCGCGCACGTCTCGAACACGCTCGGCTCGATCGCCCCGCTCGACGTCATCATCCCGCGCGCGCACGCCGCGGGCGCGGTGGTGCTCGTCGACGCCGCGCAGTCGGTTCCGCACCTGCCGGTCGACGTGCAGGCGCTCGACGTCGACTTCCTCGCCGCGAGCGGTCACAAGATGTGCGGCCCCACCGGGATCGGCTTCCTCTACGGCAAGCGCGCGTTGCTCGAGGCGATGCCGCCGTTCCTGACCGGCGGCGACATGATCAAGCGGGTGACCTACGAGACGACCTCGTTCAACGAGCTGCCCTGGAAGTTCGAAGCCGGGACGTCGAACATCGCCGACGCGATCGCGCTCGGCGCCGCGGTCGACTACCTCACGGAAGTCGGGATGGACTGGATCCGCGAGCACGAGGTCCGCGTGACGTCGTACGCGCTCGAACGCCTGCGCACCCTCGAACCGCGCGGCCTGGCGATCTACGGCCCCGCGAAGGCCGAGGACCGCGGCGGCGTGATCTCGTTCAACTTCGCCGACATCCACGCGCACGATCTGGCCTCGCTGCTCGACCTCGACGGGGTCTGCGTGCGCGCCGGCCACCACTGCACGATGCCGCTGATGGAAAAGATGGGCTGGCCGGCGACCGCCCGCGCGTCGTTCTATCTCTACAACACCGAGGAAGACGTCGACGCCCTCGTCGCCGCACTGGAGAACGCGGCGAAGGTGTTCCGGATCGCATGAGCCAGGCGCGCCGCGGCCTGGTATATCTCGCCGCCGCCTTGGCGTTCGGGGTCGTGGTCGTCGCGGCGTTCGCATCACTCACCACCACGCTCGCGAAGCGGGCACACGCTACGAACGCCTGATGGACGACTTCTACAAAGAATACATCCTCGACCATTACCGCAATCCGCGGAACTTTGGCCATATCGAAAACCCTAGCGCCTCGGCCGAGGACCTCAACCCGCTGTGCGGCGATCAGATCCGGATGGAGCTGGCGGTCGACGCGAACGGGAAGGTCGAGGACGTCAAGTTCAGCGGGAAGGGCTGTGCGATCTCGCAAGCCTCGGCCTCGATGCTGACCGAGACGATCAAGGGGATGCGGCTCGAAGACGTTGCGAAGCTTCCGCAGGACGCGGTGCTCGAGAACGTCGGGATCGGGATCAGTCCGACGCGGATGAAATGCGCGATGCTCGGACTCAAAGTCGCGAAGAGCGCGGCGCTCGGCGAGCTCGCCTCGTGGCCCGACGAAGACGGGGCGGCGCAGCGCTAGCGCACGCGTCGCTCCGCGACGGAACGGAGCGACGCGGATCTCACCGCTCATCACGTTGTTGACAGGTTAAATCCGACGAAGTATAACCGGCTATGTCTGGCATGGCCGGTTGAACCGCGGCCGGCCGGTGTCAGCCGGTGAACGGTTCCAGAAAGTGCAATGACCCCGAGCCCGCCTTCTTCCGTCGCGCCGAACCTCGACCGCAAGAGCTTCCTCATCGGCACCGGAGCGCTCGCGACGGCGAGCCTCTTCCCTCGCCGCGCGCAAGCGGCATCGCCGACGATCATCCGCGCCGAGAAGCGCGTGATCGAAGTCCACGGCAAGTCCGCGAGCGTCTTCGGCCTGCGTCAGCCTGACGGCACGTCCGGTTTGATCACCGACGTCTCCACGCCGTTCCGCGTCCGCCTCGAGAACGCGTCGGGACGGAAGACGCTCGTGCACTGGCACGGGCTCACGCCGCCGTACCGGCAGGACGGCGTTCCCTACGTCTCCGCGCCGCCGGTCGCGACCGGCGAGTCGGCCGAGTACGACTTCCCGCTCACGTTCGGCGGGACGTACTGGATGCATTCGCACCAGGACTTCCAAGAGCAGCAGCTTATGGTGGCGCCGCTCATCATCCGCGATCCCGCCGACCGCGCCGCCGACGAGCACGAGATCATCGTCTTGCTGCACGACTTCTCGTTCCGCGCACCGGAGGAGATCTTCGCGAGCCTGCGGGCAGCGAAGACGGCGATGCCCGGCATGGCGATGCCCGGCATGGCGATGTCCGGCATGGGGCCGGACCTGAACGACGTCTCGTACGACGCCTTCCTCGCCAACGAGCGCACGCTCGACGATCCGCAGATCGTGCGCGTCGAGCCGGGCGGCCGCGTGCGCCTGCGTATCATCAACGGCGCCTCGGCGTCGAATTTCGCGCTCGATCTGGGCGCGCTGACCGGCCAACTGATCGCGGTCGACGGGCATGCGGTCGCGCCGCTGCGCGGATCGACGTTCCCGATCGCGATGGCGCAGCGCATCGACCTGCGCGTGCAGCTCCCGCGTGGTCAGGGCGCGTTCCCCATCCTGGCGACGCTCGAGGGCGAACGCGCGCGCACCGGGATCGTGCTCGCGACGGCGCACGCCCGGGTCGCCAAGATCGCGACGCTCGCTGCGGACGCTGCGCCGGCGCTGGGCCTAGGACTCGAGCACCAGCTGCGCGGCGCGAAGCCGCTTGCGCCGAAGGTCGCCGACCGCGTCCACCGCATCGATCTGACCGGGACGATGGAAGGCTACCAATGGAGCCTGAACGGCACGCCGTACCCGCACGCCGAGCCGTTCCACGTCGCCGCGGGCGAGCGCGTCGAGCTCGTCCTGCGAAACACGACGATGATGAGTCACCCGATGCACCTGCACGGGCACGTCTTCCAGGTCGTCGCGATCGACGGCAGGCGTTTCTCGGGCGCGCGCCGCGACACCGTCCTGGTCCCGCCGAAGACCGCGCTCACGATCGCCTTCGATGCCGACAACCCGGGGACGTGGCTCTTCCACTGCCACAACCTCTACCACATGATCAGCGGGATGATGGGGACGGTCGTCTACGATCGCGCGTAGCACCGAGCAGCGCGGCGAACGAGGCGGCGTGCGCGGCGACCAACACTTCGCCGCGCCGCATCTCCGCCTCGCTCGCGTCGATCGTGAAGAACAAGAACCGCGCCATGACGATCGGTGCGATGAACTCGTACGCCAGCACGTGCGGATCCGCCGTGCCGAGCCGCTCGAAATGCGCGAAGCGTCCGGCGAGCGCGCGCAGAGCTCCGTCGATCCCGTTCAGCAGCGCCGTGCGGCTCTCCGCGTTTCCGCCGAACGACTCCCGCACCGCGACGCTCGCGAACGCGCGCGCCCGCCGCGTCGCCCAGGCGGCGAGGATCCTCTGCGCGAGGGCGGGGAGAACCTGCTCCGCCGCGCCCTCGTCGGGGAGCTCCGCGACGAGGCGCGTGACGACCGCCGGTCCGGCTTCGGCGAACAGCTCGTCGTAGACGGCGCGTTTGCTCGGGAAGTGGGCGTAGAACGCGCTCTCGCGCACCCCGACCTCGCGCGTGATCGCACGGATCGACGCGCCCGCGAACCCATGGCGCGCGAACGCGTCGAGCGCGGCGTCGAGCAATTTCGCGCGCGTCTCCCCACGCGGCCGCCGTTGGACGATGCTCATCCCGACGACGACATCATCCTGAGCTGCGACGTCATCCTGAGCTACAACGTCATCCTGAGCTACGATGTCATCCTGAGCTTGTCGAAGGACGGCGACACCAGAGCGGCATACGACGCGAGCGCGTCGCGATCGTCCGCGCAGCCGCGATACCCGACGTAGCCGTCCGGCCGCACGACGTACAGCATCCCGGCACCGTACGCCTCACGCGCGTGCGCGTCGAGCTGCGCGGCGCTCAGAGCGACGACGGTCGTGTCCGCAAGCACGTCGCGCGCCGCGGCGGCGTCGACGACGAGCGCGAGCGCGCGCGCCTGCCGCAGCGGCGCGAGCAGCCGCGTCCCCTCCGGGAGATCGGAGTCGGGCGCGCGGTCGCCCGCGTGCAGCTTTCCGGCGCCGCCGGCGTCGCGCACGATCGGCGAGCCGCGGTACGCGATCGCCGTCTCCGAGACGAAGCCGACGAGCCGTTCGACGATCGGATCGAACTTCGAGGCGAACGACGCGACCGCGTCGCGAATCCGCTCTACCAGCGGGTTCGCGCTCGTCGCCGCAGCGAGCCCGCGCGAGGTCGTCGCGAGCAGCGCCTCACCGACGGCGCCGCGCTCCGCGTCGTAGCTGTCGAGCAGCGCGTCCGGCGCGCCGGCGCGCACGGCGGCAAGCTTCCACGCCAGGTTCGCCACGTCTTGGATCCCGGTGTTCATCCCCTGGCCGGCGACCGGCGAGTGGATGTGCGAGGCATCGCCGGCGAGGAACGCCGAGCCGGCGCGGTAGCGCGTCGCCTTGCGTTGGTTGATGCGAAACGGCGTCATCCAGTGCGAGGCGACCGGCGTGATCCCGGGCCCGACGTTGCGGGCGATCGCGGTGGCGAAATCCTCGAGCGTCGGCTCGCGCAGCTCGTGGCCCTGCTCTTCGTGCAGGGCCACGATCACGCGGTGCACGCGCTCGTCGAGCCGCGCGATGAATACGACATCGCCGTGGCGCAGGTAGACGCGCAGATCGTCCTCGGGGACGTCCGGTCCGCACAGCTCGAGGTCGGCCAAGAAGAACGAGAGGCCGACGGTGTCGCCGACGAACGGCACGTGCGCCAGCCGCCGCACGGCGCTGTGCGCGCCGTCGCAGCCGATCAGCCAGCGCGCGCGCACCGTCTGCGTCCCGCCCGCGCCGTCGAGTTGCGCCTCCACGCCCGCGGCGCCGTCGGTGAACGCGCGCAGCGCGAGGCTCCGTTCGACGCGGCCGCCGAGCGCCTCGAGGTGCTCGATCAGGAGCCGTTCCGTCTCGCTCTGCGGCAAGAACAGGACGAACGGATAGCGCCCCGGGATGCGCTCGAACGGGAAGTGCACGATCGTGCGATGATCGCTGATGAGATCCGCACCGTGCAGCGCACGACCGCGCGCGATCGCCGTCTCGGCGATGCCGTACCGTTCGAACTGTTCCAGCGTGCGCGCCTGGAGGACGAGCGCCTGCGAGTAGCGCGCTGGTTCGGGGTTCTTCTCGACCAGCCGGTACGAGAGCCCCAGGCGCTGCAGCTCGACCGCGAGCGCGAGCCCGGTCGGTCCCGCCCCGACGGCGAGGACATCGATCTCGGTCATGTCGCTATCCTGAACGAACGTTCATTCAGTGTCAACGAACGGCGCAGGACCGCTCCCCCGGCGGGGCGGATCAGGGCACGGTGAGCGCGCTGGAACCGGCCGTCCGCTTCGCATCCGCGATCGTCCTCGATGCGCTGGCCTTTATCGTCTGGGACGTCGGGACGCGGCCGCCTTTGCGCCTGTTCGCCGACGTGGCCGCGGGGATTCGCCGCCCGGCGGTCGCGGCGCGCGGCGCGGCGCGGCTGCTCGTCGGTCTCGCGCTGCTCTTGATCGCCGGCTACGTCGTGCAGCCGGCGATGCCGGACGCCCGCACGTTCACCGTGCTGGAGAGCGGGATGATCGTCGCGGCGCTGCTCGTCGAGATGCTGATCGGGAACGACGTGCGCCGCCTCCGTGCGCGCTCCTAAATGTCGGCCTGACCCTCGATGCAGACGTCCTGGATGTCGTAGGCGCGTTCGAGGACGGTGACCGAGCCCTTCGGGCCCTCGAAGGTGAACCACACCGGCCGCGAGTGGTTGGCCTTGTCGATCTGGTTCGTGATCACGGCGCGCGTGAGCGTGAGATAGTCGCCGTCGACGCCGACCTTCTTCGCCGTGTCGGGCATCCGCAGCGGCTGCGACTTCCAGTACGCGAAGACGCCGCCGAGCTGCGTGATCGTCTTCTGCAGCGCGGCGTCGCCGGGATAGGCGTTCGGCAGCGGCGTGTCGTCGGTCGAGGCGATGATCGATTCGATCGCGGTCTGCTTCACCGCACGGTTCTCGCAGCTGGCCTTCATGCGATCGGGGATGTAGATCCGGGGTGCCGAGGAGACGCAAGCGGTCAAGGTCAGCAAGGCGAGCGGGAGCAGGCGCGCGAGTTTCACGTCGGACGGTATTCGCCCCAGCCTTTTGCCGATCATGGGATCGAGCCGGCTTAGGCTACTCAGTGCACAGCCCAAAGCTAGCCCTCGGCTGGCGCGAAGATCGGGTCCGCGTAAGCTGGGACTCAGTCCAGCATCAGGCCGCCGTCGACCGTCAGCGTCTCGCCCAGGACGAACGACGCGCGCGGTGAGAGGAGCCACGCGATCGCCTCCGCGATCTCGTCGGCCGCCGCCGAGCGCCCGAGCAGCGTCGCCGCCTCGACTCGGCGGCGGTGCTCCGGATCGCGGTACGGTTCCGCGAGCATCGGCGTGTCGGTCGGCCCGGGAGCGACGCAGTTCACCGCAATCCCGAGCGGCGCGAGCGCGCGCGCCGCGCTGCGGCTGAGCGCGAGGACCCCGCCTTTGCTCGCCGCGTAGGCCGCCGTTCCGGAGAGCCCGCCTCCCCGCTTGCCCGCGACGCTCGCGACCGTGCAGATCCGCGCACCGGGACGCATTCGCTTCGCCGCCTCGCGGATGCAGAGGAACGTTCCGATCACGTTGACCTCGTGCACGCGGCGGAACGCCGCGACGTCGAGATCGAGGAACGCCGTCGTGTCGGCGATCCCGGCCGACGTCGCGAGCGCGTCGAGCCGACCGCCGAACGCCGCCGTCGCATCCGCGAAGAGCGCCGCGACCGACGCTTCCTCGCCGACATCGACGGTGAACGCCAGCCCGTCGACCTCACGCGCAACCGCCGCCGCGCCCGCTGCGTCGCGATCGGCGACCGCGACGCGGAAACCCTCGCGCGCGAGAACGCCGCACGCCGCGCGCCCGATCCCGCTGGCGCCGCCCGTGACGATCACCGTCCGAGCATCGGTCGGAAAGAACTCCACGTCGCCGTACCTTTCGATGATCGTGCTATTCAGTCCATGACAACGACAATTCGGCGACCCGCCGTCTGGTACGCGTGAAAATACCCCGCGGCATGACGCGCAGTCAACCTTTTTGCGAAAGACTCCGAACTGCGTGCAGGGAACTTTCGCGACGGCCTCCTAAGTCGCAGGCCCAGTCATCATCGCGCACTCTCCACCTAGGGAGTCAGCCGTGAAACACGCCTTATCGCGCGGGAAATTCGTCGCCGGCACGGCCGGCGCGGCGGCGCTCACGTTCGGTGCCGCCCCGTACGTCATCGCGGCGCCGACCAAAGAGGTCGTCGTCGGTCTGAACGTTCCGCTCTCGGGGTCCTACTCCGACCAAGGCCAGGACCAGCTCAAGGCTTACACGCTCGCCATCGACGAGATCAACGCCAAAGGCGGGATCATGGGGATGAAGGTCCGCGCCGTACAAGGCGACGACCAGACGACTCCGAGCGTCGCGACCGAGAACGCGGCGCGCATGATCGATCGCGACGGCGCCGTGATGATCACGGGCGGATCGTCGACCGGCACCGCGATCGCGGTCTCGAAGCTCTGCCAGGACAAGAACACGATCTTCATGGCGGCGCTCACGCACGGCGACGAGACGACGAACCAGAACTGCCACCGCCACACGTTCCGCCGCTACAACGACGCGTACATGAGCGCGCAGTCGATGGCTCGTACGCTCGTCGCCAAGTACGGCGCCGGGAAGTGGTTCCACATCACCGCCGACTACGCGTGGGGCTGGAGCGTCTACGACAACCTCACCGCCGTCGTCGAGCCCAAGGGCGCCAAGACGGTCGCGAACGTCAAGCTCAAGCTCGGCACGACCGACTTCTCCTCCGCGCTCGCGCAGGCGCAGGCGGCGAAGCCCGACGTGCTCGTCATCACCGAGTTCGGCAAGGACATGGTGAACTGCGTCAACCAAGCCGCGCAGTTCGGGCTGACCAAGTCGACGAAGATCCTCGTCCCGCTGGTCGACGAGTACATGGCGAAGGGCGTTGCGGACAACTTCAACAACGTCGTCTCCACCGCGCCGTTCTACTGGAAGTACCACGGCGAGAAGTATCCCGGCGCGAAGAAGTTCGTCGATGCGTTCCGCGCCAAGTACGGCACGCCGCCCTCGAACGGCGCCGAGACCGCGTACGTCGACATGTACGTCTACAAGGCCGCGGTCGAGAAAGGCGGCTCGCTCGACCCCAAGAAGGTGATCGCGGCGCTCGAGAACGGGTACAAATTCCAGCTCACCAAAGAAATGGAATGGTTCCGCAAGGAGGACCACCAGGGCGTCAACTCGGTGCTCGTCGTCGAGGGACTCCCGCAGGCGCAGCGCGGCCCGGGCGGCTTCGAGTACGCGAAGGTGCTCGAGGTCCATCCCGGCGAGAGCGTGCTGCAGCCGCTCAGCGGGCTGAAGTGCCAGATGGAGCCGATCGCCTAGCTTCCGCCAGATCCGCCGAACGGGCCGGCCCGCGCCGGCCCGTTCCCGTTTTCGCTCTCGCCCAGGAGTTCGCGTGGAAGGCCTCTCCCAAGCCCTGCTCAACGGTCTGGTCCTCGGGCTGATCTACGTCGCGATCGCCGTCGGTCTCACGATCATCTTCGGGACCTTGCGGCTGGTGAACTTCGCGCACGGCGCGTTCTACGCGATCGGCGCGTACGCCGGGCTGATCGTCGCGCAGCACGTCGGGCTGGTCTGGGGCTTCGTCGCCGCACCGATCGCCGTGGCGATCTTCGCGGTGCTGCTCGACCGTCTCGTGCTGCGCTTCTTCTACAGCAAGGAGCCGACCTCGCAACTGCTGCTGACGTTCGGGATCGCCGTCGTCGTCCAGGAGACGCTGCGTCTGGTGTTCGGCGGGACGACGCAGCAGTTTCCGGTGCCGCCGCAGCTCGCGACCTCGTTTGCGCTCGGTGCGATCCAGTATCCGGCGTATCGCCTGGTCTTCGCAGCCGGCGTGCTGGTGATGATCACGGTCGTCTGGCTCTTCCTCGACCGCACCGACTACGGGCTGATCGTGCGCGCCGGAATCCGCGACCGCATCATGGTGCAGCTGCTCGGCGGGAACATCGAGCGCGCGTCGACCGTCGTCTTCGCGCTGGGCGCGGCGATCGCGGGGCTCGTCGGGGCCGCCGCCTCGCCGATCTACTCCGTCGATCCGAACACCGGCTTCGAGTTCCTCGTCCCCTCGTTCGTGGTGGTCGTCGTCGGCGGCCTCGGTAGCTTCTGGGGCGCGGTCCTCGGCGGCCTCTTGATCGGCGAGCTGCAAAGCGTCACCACCGTCGTGTACGCGCCGGCCGCCAACGTCATCATCTACCTCTGCATGGCGCTCGTCCTCGTGCTGCGCCCGCAAGGCCTGCTCGGCGAGTCCGAGGTGATCCGTCAATGAGCGCCGCCGACGTCGGCGCCGTCTCGCTCGCGCGGCGCCGACGCAGCGTGCTCGCCGTGCACGATCTGCGCTTCGTCGCCCTCACCGTGCTCGGGCTAGCGGCGTTCCCGTTCGTGCTGCACGCACTCGGCGGCTACTCGGGGCTCGCGACGCAGATCCTGTTGACCGGGATCGCCGCGATCGGCTTCAACCTGCTGCTCGGCTACGCCGGGATGCTCTCCTACGGACAGGCGATGTTCTACGGCGGCGGCGGCTACGTCGCGGGGATCGTCGCGACGCGCTTCGCCGGCGGCCATCCGAATCTGTGGCTGGCGGTGCTCGCCGCGGTCGTCACGACCGCGCTGCTCGCGTTTTGCGTCGGGCTGCTCGTCACGCGCCTCTACGGGATCTACTTCGCGCTGCTCACGCTCGCGTTCGCGCAGATGGTCTTCTTCGTCGTCGAGCAGGCACGCGACTGGACGAACGGCGATGACGGGATGCAGAACGTCCCGACCGTCGGCATGCCGTTCTTCGGCTCCACGATCGACCTGAACACGGGGCTTCCCGCGCTCGATCTGGGTCCGTTCGGCAACCTCTCGGACGTGAAGCTGTGGTACGTCTTCGCCGCGCTGGTGACGCTGCTCGTCCTGTGGTTCACCCGCGTCCTCGTTCGCTCGCAGTTCGGCGAAGTGCTCGGCGCGATCCGCGAGAACGAAGAGCGGAGCACCTTCGTCGGGTTCTCGCCGCGCCTCTACCGTCTCGCGGCGTTCGTCATCGCCGGGGCGCTCGGCGGCCTCTCCGGCGCGCTGCGCGCGCTGTTCGACGCGACCGTCCCGATCGACTCGGTCGGGATCGACCGCAGCGGCTCGTTCGTGATCTTCACGATCGTCGGCGGCGTCCAGACGATCTTCGGCCCGCTCGTCGGCACCGGCGTCATCATGTACCTGCAGAACGTGATCTCCGGGAAGACCGACGCCTGGCGGCTGATCGAAGGGCTGATCTTCGTTCTCGTGATCGTCTTCCTGCCGAGCGGGATCGTTGGTACGCTGCTCAAACGGCGCAGGACGCGCAAGCAGCTGCTCGACACCGTGAAGGCCACGCCATGAGCGCGCTGCTTGAGACGCACGGTCTGAGCAAAACGTTCGGCCACTTCGCGGCCAACGCGCAGATCGACTTTTCCGTGGAACCCGGCGAGCTGCGCGCGGTGATCGGGCCCAACGGCGCGGGGAAGACGACGTTCTTCAACGTGCTCGGCGGCACGACGCCCGCGAGCGCGGGGACGATCCGCTTCAAAGGACGCGACGTGACGCACGCCGGCGGCTACCGGCGGGTGCACCTCGGGATCGCGAAGGCGTTCCAGACCGCCAACCTCTACCCGGAGCAGACGGTCCGGCAGAACGCCCGCTACGCCGCCCTCGGGCACGTGCAGGGGCCGTTCGCGCTCGAGGTCTTCCGCCGCTCACAGCGGCTCGCCGCGGTCGACGCCGCCGCGGAGCGCGCGCTCGCGCGCCTGGAGCTGACCGGTGTCGCCGAGCAGCGCTGCGGCGACCTCTCGCACGGCGACAAGAAGCGGCTGGACATCGCGATCGCGCTGGCCACCGAGCCGGAGGTGCTGCTGCTCGACGAGCCGGTCGCCGGGATGTCGCGAGACGAAGCGCGCAAGACCGAGCTGCTGATTCGCAAGCTCGCCGCCGAGATGACGGTCCTCATCATCGAGCACGACATGGACCTGATCATGGGGATCTCCGACTCGATCACGGTGCTGCACCAGGGGCACGTGCTGGCTACCGGAACGCCCCTGGAGATCCGCGAGAACCCGCGGGTGCAGGAAGCGTATCTGGGCGGCCACTCCCAAGCGGAGCTCGCGCACGGATGATCGCGACGCAGACGCGGCTGCGCGTCGAGGGGATCAACAGCTACTACGGCGAGAGCCACGTCCTGCGCGACGTCTCGCTCGAGGTCGGTGCCGGCGAGACGGTCGCGCTCCTCGGGCGCAACGGGGTCGGCAAGACGACGACGCTCAAGTCGATCGTCGGTTGGGTCCGTCCGCGCAGCGGCAGCATCACCCTCGAGGGCGAGGAGCTCGTCGGCAAGGAGATGACGGCGATCGCGCGCGCCGGCGTCGCGCTCGTCCCCGAGGAGCGGCGCATCTTCACGAACCTGACCGTCGCCGAGAACCTGCGGCTCGCGCAGGTCACCGCGCGCAAACCGGGCTGGAGCCTCGACCATGTCTACGAGAAGTTCCCGCGCCTGCGCGAGCGACTCACGCACAAGGGCGACGAGATCTCCGGCGGCGAGAAGCAGATGCTCGCGATCGCGCGCGCGCTCGTGCAGGACGTCAAGGTCTTGCTTCTCGACGAGCCGACCGAGGGGCTCGCGCCGCTGATCGTGCGCGAGGTCGAAAGCGTGATCCGCGAGATCAAGGCGGCCGGGATCACGACACTGCTCGTCGAGCAGAACCTCTACTCGGCGCTCGCCGTCGCCGACCGCTGCTACATCATCGACCAGGGCGAGGTGAAGTTCGCCGGACCGCCCGCGCAAGTGCGGGAGGACGAGGAGCTGCGCCGGCGTTACTTGCATGTCTGAGAAGCGAGCGCAAGCGGACAATCGAGCTCCTTCCTTTTTGCGGTGTGCCGCGGCACGGATTTCCGCCGCTCGAAAGAATACGCGGCGCGTTCTTGAAATGATACGCTCGTGAACGTCATCGCTCTCATCATGCTGGCCGTCATGGGTCTTCTCGCGGCTGCGACCCCCGCGCCGAAGGCCAAGGATCCGGCGCCCGCGGCCAAGACCAAGGCCTCCCCACCGCTCTCGAAATACCAGCGAGAGCGCCTCGAGGAGTTCAAGAACTCGGCTCCGGCCGATCGGTATTTCGGCAAGATGAAGATGAGCTATCTCGGCATCAACAACACGTTCCACGATGCCGCGATCATGTCGGGTTCGCACACGACGGACCACGGGATCGTCACCAAGGTCGCGCTCGCGGACGACGCGCTCGACGATTGGGCGCGGAGATTCCCGCACGACCCGCAGCTCGCGCGCACCTACTTCCTGGCGATCCGCAGCGAGCAGAAGATTTGGCTCCAACAGAACCAGCAGCGCGCGTGGATCTACATGAACCGCATCGTGCAGCTCTTCCCGACGACGTACTTCGGAAAGCTCGTCAAGAAAGACATGGTGATCGGCTTCACCGAGCACTATTACGGCGAGCCGCAGGCGTGCCCGACCCCGGCCGCCGCACCGGTCGTCGCCGTTGCGACGCCGGCCGCGACCGAAGCGCCCCGCCGCGGCCGCGACAAGGCGACGCCGACGCCCGAGCCGACCGCGACGCCGACCCCCGAGCCGACGGCGACGCCGGTCCCGCAGCCGACGGCGCACGTCATCGCCAAGGGCCTCAAGGCGCAGGAAGAGATCCCGCCCTGCGTCCCGCCGGCGCCGAACCCGGCCGCGATGCCGAGCGCGCCGGAGTCCGCGCTCCCCGCCCCCGCCGCTCCGGCGTCGTCCGCGCCGCACCGCCGCTAGGGAGCGCGCGCCCTACTCTTCCAACGTCGTCGTGTCGCCCAGCTCTTGGCCCGTCTCCTGGGCCTTGAGCAGGCGGCGCATGATCTTCCCGCTGCGCGTCTTGGGGAGCTTCGCCGTGAAGCGGATCGCGCTCGGCGTCGCGATCGGCCCCAGCTCGTACCGCACGTGCGCGATCAGCGCCGTCGCGAGATCGTCGGACGCGGTGTGCCCCGCGCGCAGCACGACGTAGGCGACGATCGCCTCCCCCTTGAGCTCGTCCGGCACGCCGCACACGCCGGCCTCGCCGCACGCCGGGTGCGAGACGAGCGCGCTCTCCACGTCGGCGGTCGCGATGCGATGGCCCGCGACGTTGAGCACGTCGTCGGCGCGCCCGAGGACGGCGAGATAGCCGTACTCGTCCTGCGTCGCGACGTCGCCGGCGACGTAGACGCCCCAGCGAAAGTACTGTGCATAGCGCTCCGCGTCGTTCCAGATCGTCGTGAACATGTACGGCTGGGGGTTCTCGAGGACCAAGAGGCCGCCGGCACCGCGCGGGACAGGCGCGCCTTTCCCATCGCGGATCGAGTAACGCAGCGGCCCGAGCGCCTTCCCGCTGCGGTCGGGGTGGATCGGCGAGGTCGGGAAGAACCCGAGGCTCGGAGCGGCGAGCTCCGTCTGCCACCACTGGTTGCAGACCGCGACCTCGCCGCGCCCGACGACATCGAAGAGAAAGCGCCATGCTTCGGGGTTCAGCGGCTCGCCGGCGCAGAAGATCGCCCGCAGCGAGGTGAGGTCGTGGCGCTCCGCAACCTCGGGCCCGAGCCGCAGCAGCATGCGCGCCAGCGTCGGCGCGGTCGAGAACGTCGTCACGCGGCGCCGCGCGATCGTCGCGTAGACCGTGTCGGCGGTAGGGAAGTCCGCCGAGCCCTCGCGCAAAACGCACCGGTAGCGGTTCGCGAGCGCCCCGTAGACCATGACGGAATGTCCGACGATCCAGCCGATGTCGCTCGTGCACCAGTAGACGTCGTCCGGCGTGATCCCGGTCGTCTGCGCGAGCATCGCGCTGCAGCCGACGAGGTAGCCGCCGTGCGTCATGACGACGCCCTTCGGTTTGCCGGTCGTCCCGCTCGTGTAGAGGATGAAGAGCGGGTGCTCCGCGCCGACGATCTCGGCCTCGGCTTCGCTCCCCTGCCCGGCGATGTACGCCTCGAGGTCGATCTCGCGCGCGTCGCGCGCTGTCTCCGTCGCGCGGCGGTGCACGACGATGCGGCGTACCTGGTCCAGATCGCGCACGGCGTCGACGACGATCTGCAAGAGATCGATCGTCTTTCCGCGGCGGTACGTCGCGTCGGAGACGATCAGGAGCCGCGCTCCTGCGTCGACGATCCGGTCCCGCAGCGCCGTCGCCCCCAGGCCCGCATAGACCACCGAGTGGACCGCTCCGATCCGTGCGCAGGCCAGCATCGCGACGATCCCTTCGGTCGTCAGCGGCATCGCGATGCAGACCCGGTCGCCGGGTACGACGCCGTCGGCGCGCAGCGCGTTCGCGAGCCGGTTGACCGCGGCGAGCAGCTCCGCGTACGTGACGACGCGCTCCTCGCCGTTCTCGCAGACGTAATCGTACGCGACGGCGCCGGGGTGTGTGCGCGCGTGGCGGTCCAAGCACGAGACGGTCGCGTTCAACCGTCCGTCGGGAAACCAGTGCTGGTCGTCGATCGCGCCGCGAAAGACGATCTCCGGCTCACGCTCCCAGGCGACGCGCCGCCCGCGCTCGCGCCAGAACGTCTCGGGATCGCGCAGCGATTCGGCGACGAACGCGTCTTGATCGGGGACGGAAAACCATCCCGCCGCGGCGGGCGGAGCGGCGATCACCTCGCCGGTCGAGAGCAACCCTTCGATGTACGTCGACATGGATGAGAGCCTCCGCTGGTGGACCGCCGCCGCGCGGGACGCGTGTGGGGCTACACTTTGATGTAGTCGTGCTGATCGATGATCGGACCGCCCGGGGTGTTGGTGACGTGGTAGGTTGCGTCGTACGTGCCGCGCGATGAGGTGATCCGCACCTCGATCGTCGCGCCGGTCGCGTCGGTGCTGCGCGTGCGCATCGCGGTGATGCGGCTGGCACGGTCGAGGAACGCCTCTTCGGAGAGCTGCGCGCTGGGATCGCCGACGGGCTTGCCGAGCGCGGCGTACGCGGCGCTTTCGTTCCCGCCGATGAGCGCCTCGAGATACCGCCGCACCGTGCTCTGCGCGGCGGCCGCGGCAGGGCTCTGCTGCTGTTGCTCCTGCGCGACCTGGGCACGCGGCGTAGCGGCGGCGGGCGTCGGCGGAGGCGCGGGCGTCGGACGCACGCTCGGGCGCGGCGTCGCAGGTTGCGGCGTTGCGGTCGCTTGTGCGACGACGGCGGCGCGCGGGCTCGCGCTCGCGATCGGCGTCGCCGCTGCGACCGCCGCGCTCGCGCTCGGCAACGGCGTCGCGGTCGGCGCCGCCGTCGGCGCGAGCGATGCGCTCGCGGCGGCCGTCGGCGACGGTGCGGGGGTCGGAGTCGGGGTCGCACGCGGCGTCGGCGTCGGGCGCGGCGTCGGCTGCACCGTCGGATGCGCGACCAAGGTCGCGATCACGACGGGACCGCGCGTCGGTTGCGGGACCGGCGTCACGACCGGGGCGCTCCCGGCTGCCACGGGGCTGGGCGAACCGTTGCCGCCTTTGCTCTGGAGCGCCGAAAGGAACGCGCCGATCCCCAACCCCGCGACGATGACGCCGATCGAGAGCGCAATCGTCGCCAGCATGCCGGAACTACCGCCGGAAGAATGTTGCGGCGAGCGAGACGACGAGCGGCGACGGCGCGGCGGGTCGGACATCCGGTCCGAGTTTCCGCGCGCGAGCGCACGGTCCCCGCGAACACCGGGAGCCTTCGCGCTTCGGCGGGAATGACCACGTCGATCATGCTCCGGGTCGCCGTCCCGATCGACGTTTCCGCCGTCGCCTCGACCGCCTCCACCGCCTTCGCGCTCGCGACGCCGCTGCGCGTGGGTGATCTTCTGACCGTTGCGGTCATCGAGGCGCTCGGCCCGCGCGCACCGCAGGACAAGCGCGAGCGCGTGATTCGCTCCACGCTCGCGGGCTTGGCCGCAGGAACCTACGTTCTCGAGATCGACGGGCGCATGTTCACGCATCCCGACGAGATCGCGGTCTGCTCGGGAACGGTGTCCCTGCGCTTCTTCCTCCGCCGCACGCTGCGCGCAGCGTGACGTCAGCCGGCGACGAACGCCTCCCGCCGTCGATCGGCGGGCTGATCGACCTCGCCTTCACCGCGTATCTGGAAGGCGCGCCCCTCTATCTCGGACTGGCGCTCGCCGTCTTCGTGCTGTGCGGGATCATCGAGTTCGCGTGGACGGCCGGTGGCCCCGCCCACGACGTGAAAGTCATCGTTCTCGGCTACGCCGAGATGTTCGGCAACGCGTTCGTCGTCGCGGTGATCGCGCTCGGGATCGCGACGCGTATCGCCGGCGAGCCCCTCGCGCGGCGACGTCTGCTCGGCGCGTCGGTCGAACGGTGGCTCCCGGTTCTGGGGGTCTCGATCATCGTCGAGTTCCTCTGCGAGGTGACCGCGCCGCTGAGCGGCCTGGGCGAGCTTCCCGATACGCCGGCGATCCTACTCGCGACCGCGCCGGTGGTCTGGCTTTTTTGGGGCGCGCTCAGCATGGCGGGACCGCTCGCAGCCCTCAGCGGCGAACGTCCGCTCCAGGCGATCGTCACCGGGATCGCACGCGCGGTCGCGCTCTCCTTACAGCCGGCGAACTTCCTGCGCCTGTGCGTCGTCGCGTTCGCGACGATCGTCCCCAGCTTGCTGCAGCAGGTGCTGTTCGACGCGTTCGCGCGCCAGGGCGGCGCGCACGCGATGTTTTGGGCCGGCTTCCCGATCGATGCGCTCGCGCTCGGCCCGACGAGCGCGCTGCAAACGATCTTCGCGCTCGACCTCGTCCGCCGAATCCGCCGTTAACGCACTTTTCCGCTGAAGTCCTGGGCGTACGTCTCGCCGCGCCGGGCCAGGACCAGCTCCGCGTACATCGCGTTCGGCCACGCGAAGTCTTGGCGCGTGTACGCCTCGGGCCAGTTGGCGTTGAAGGACTCGTGCAAGCGATGATCGCCGACGTCGGAGGCGGCGATGTAGCCGAAGACGCGGTCGACCTCGGCATCGTTCGTCGAGGTGAGCGCTTGGACGCACAGCGCGAGCGGCCACACGTAGCCCTTGGGCGTGTGCGGGCTGCCGACGCCCTGCGCGTACTTGCCGGTGAAGAAATACGGGTTGCGCGGCGAGAGGACGAACTTCCGCGTCGCCTGGTACAACGAGCTGGTCTTCGGCAGGTAGCCGAAGTACGGAATCGACAGCAGCGAAGGGACGTTGGCGTCGTCCATCACGTTCGCGTGACCCAGCCCGTCGACTTCGTACGCATAGATCCGCCCGAACGGCTTGAGGTTCAAGGTGCCGTACTGCTCGATCCCGCGCTGGATCTCGACCGAGAGCCCCCACGCGTCCTCGGCCATCCGCTTGTCGTTCCACACGTGCTCGGAGATCGTGGTGAGATCGCGCATGACGACCGAGGCGAACATGTTGACCGGGATGTTGTAGTGATAGCGAACCGGATCGTCGGAAGGCCGGAACGCGTCCCAGACCATCCCCGTGTACTTCACCGGGCTGCCGTGGCCGCCGTTGGCGAGCTGCGGGTTCGTGTAGTGCGAGCGCTGCGCGTGGTGCTGCTCGACGCGCAGCGTGTCGAGCACCCGTTGGAACGCACGGTGAACCTGCGGGGTGAAGATGCTGCGGTCGCCGGTCTGCTTGTAGTAATCGTAGGCGAACCAAATCGGGTAGAGCAGCGAATCGACTTCGAACTTCCGCTCCACCACCTTGTAGTCGCGCGAGAAGGCGTTCGCGTAGGGATCGATCATGATGTAGCTGGCTTGGCGCGCGACGACGCCCCGCAGCGTGTTGGCCATCTCGCCGTCATGGACGGAAAGTCCGATATACGGCCGGACCGTCGCGCTCGCGTCGCGCAGCCATTCCGCTTCGATGTCCCCGGTCGAGACATAAGTCGTCCCGTCGCGCTGGGCCGAGGCGTGCCGCTGGATCGTCTCGTCGTATGCCGTGAGATAGAGCCGGTCCAGCTTGGCGTTGAGCGTCGGACTGAGGGTGAGGCCGGCCTCGCCTGCGAGCACGGGAACCGCGGCGACCATAATCGAGATCGCTGCGAGTCCTGCGAGAAAACGGCCGACGAACCGCGTTAGCACCTTACCGTTCTTATCGGCACGTTTCCGTAGTACCATAATCCGGGAACGTAATCCACCCCGCCATTCGTCCGAGGCCACTGATGATTTTCCGCCGCGCCTTCGTTGCCGGCATGTTCGCGCTGCTCGTAACCGCCACGGCGATCGTGACGGCTGCAGCCGCGGAGCAAGCGTACACGGTCGACGGACGCGACATCTTCCGTATCGGCGACGGCGACGTGCAGAGCCAGACCATGTACCATGGGACCGAACGGCTCACGATCACGCGCGACACGGACGGGACGCATTATACCGCGCGGGTGGAGTACGACAAGAACGGTGACGCCGGTAAACAACACGAAAGCGCCTCGTTCTCCTCCACGTTGCTTCCTTCTGGCGAACAGCGTGACGGCCCCGCAAACGATCCCAATTATCTCACCATTCTTAATCAGCCCTTTGCCGTGCAACTCGACGCGCCGACGATGCGTGATTTGGCGCACGTCAAGCGGCCGGTTCCTTTTGATTTCCCCTCGCCGATGACGGGCGCGCCGCTGCGCGGCACGCTGCGGCGCCTCCCCGATGCGATGGTCGGCGCGCGGCGCGTGATGGGCATCGCATTCGAAGCGAGAGGTCCATTGCACGGAGCCCTTCCCGACCGTCCGGCGATGGCGCTCGCGGGCTCGATCACGATGAAGGGGACCGCCTACTACGCCTACGATTCCTCGCTGCTGCTCGCGCTCGACGCCACGCTGGCGATCGAGGGCACGATCGAGGACACGGCGCGCCGCACGCCGGTGTCGATCGTGTACGCGCGCTCGATGCGCTCCTCGAGCGGCAGAACGGTCGCGCCCGCGACGCCGAGCCCGGGTCCCAGCTAGACTCCAGGGCGTTGCACCGAGTTCTGCGAACTGGCGCAACCGGCACTCGCGTCGGTCCGGTTGAGGACCCTGATGAGTGCGCTCGCAGCACCGATCATCGGAGATCATTACCGCTTGACCGCACCGGCGACGGTGATCCCGTCCGTTCCGGGTCCAGAATCCTTCGAGGCGATCGTCGACGACTACCAGCGTCGGCTTTACGGCTTCGCGCTCCGCATGACCGGCAATCGCGAAGACGCGGAGGAGATCGTGCAGGACGCGTTCGTGCGCGCCTACCGGGCCCTGGCCAAGATGGACCCGCAACAGCGCTCAGAGCTGCGCCTGCAGCCCTGGCTCTACACGATCACCCTCAACGTCACCCGAAATCGCCTCCGCTCGAAGCGGCCGACGAACGTCGCCCTCGATGCGCTGGCCGATCCGGACGCACTCCTCAACGAGACCCAAGAAGGGCCCGATCAGCCTGAACAGATCGTCGACCGCGCGGCCGACATGGTGCTGGTCGAACAAGCCCTGCTCCAGCTCCCCATGCACCTGCGCGCCGCCGCGACGCTCCGGTTCATCGAGGGCCGCAGCCACCCCGAGATCGCCGAGATCCTCAACCAGCCGATCGGAACCGTGAAATCTCACGTCCATCGCGCGGTCCGGATCCTGCGGCGCATCCTCGGGCCCCAGGTCGGCCGAATCGCACCCGCCGACCGCTCCGCCGCCGAGGAAGAGGACTAGCGCCATGCGCTGCTCTGATGTCGAACGACTCTGGGACGAGATGCGCGAGGGCATCGAGCCCGCGCGCGAGCACGTTCTGGCGCACCTGCGCGGCTGTCCGGAGTGCCAGGAGGTCTACCGCGAGAACGAGGGGATCGCGTACTGCCTGACCTGCCTGCCGCTGGTCGAGCCGCCGCAGAGCCTGGTGCCCAAGATCCTCGAGCACATCAAGGCGACCGTGAAGATCGCGCCGCCGGATTCGCTCGCGCGCGTGGACTCGCCGCTCGGAACGCTCTTCGTCGCCTTCCGGCACAGCGGGATCACCGCGGTCGCGCTCGACGGCGGCGAGGGCGAGGAGGCGATCGTCGCCCGCCTGCAGCGCCGGCTCGGCCGCGGACTGGTCCCGTCCTCCTGCCCGCCGCAGTGGGTCACCGACATCGTCGCCACCTACTTCCGCGAGCACAAGACCGACCTCGCGAAGGTCGACATCAGCGAGCTGACGCCGTTCGAGCAGTCGGCCCTCAAAGCCGCGGCGTCGATCCCGCCGGGCGAGGTCCGCTCCTACGGCTGGATCGCCGAGACGATCGGCCAACCGACAGCGGCCCGCGCCGTCGGTCGCGCGATGGCCCGCAATCCGGTCCTCCTGCTCTACCCCTGCCACCGCGTCGTCGACGCGAACGGCCAGCTCAACCAGTACGCCTGCGGCGGCGTCGAACTCAAGGCCCGGGTCCTGGAGCTCGAAGGGTACCGCGCGAAAGTCCCGGCGGGCGTCGCCTCTCGGCCGCGCTAGAGACGGGCACGGAGCAGGAGTTTTCGAGAACCGTTCGCGAATGGAGGCCGCACAACACGTCCGCGGATCCTTCAGACGAGAGATCAGCGAAGGCTAACGGCCGGACAAGAGGAGGTGGTCATCGTTACTAGCGACAGTTCCAACCAACGAATCACGATGATCGGAGGGATCCGGACCTAGCGGTCCGCTCCCCCGAAAGAGAACCGAACCTTGTCCGCCGCCCCATCGAGGGCGGCTTTTTTTGTCTGCCACCGCGGGCGAGCGACCGCCGAAGGTCTTGCGCATTCCGCGGAGAAAACCGAGGGTTTCGTGTCGCGGCACGTTCTGCTGACCGGCTTCGAGCCGTTCGGACCCCACCTCGTCAACCCGAGCGAATTGCTCGTGCGCAGCCTCGAAGCCAGGGCGATCGGCGGGCGGAGTGTCGCCGTACGGGTGTTCCCGGTCGAGACACGGAACCTGCGCGACCGGCTCGAGGCGGCGATCCGCGAGGAGCAGCCGGAGTACGTCATCGGCACCGGGTACGCTCCCGGCCGTGCCTCGCTCGCGCTGGAGCGGGCGGCGCTGAACGTCCTGGACTTCGACCTTCCCGACGCCGTCGGGACGGTCCGCAAGAACGACACCATCACGCGCGGTGGCCCCGACGCGCGTCTCTCGACGCTCCCCCTCACCGAGATCGTCGACGCCTGGAAAGCCGTCGGCGTCCCCGGATACGTCTCGAACAGCGCCGGGACGTACCTGTGCAACCAGTGGCTCTACGAAGCCCTCGCGCTGACCACGAACGCGTCGCCGCCGATCCCCGTCGGCTTCATCCACGTCCCCGCGCTGCCGGCACAGGCCGCTGAGCTCGGTGCCGAACGAACGCCGTCGATGACACTCGAGCTGGCCCGGAAGGGTATCGAGACCGCGATCGAAGCGATCGCGCTGTGGCTGCAGAGCCGGCCGGCGGCGCCGGCACCGCAGCGCGGCGGCGCCCAGGTGTGGATCCCCCGCGGACTACGAGAAGTTGAACGATAATACCGAGCGCGACCCGCGCCTCTTCGTCATCCCCGACACCCACGGTCACTGCAAAGGCGAGCACAAGTCGTTCGCGGAGGAGCGCCCGCTCCCGCTGACGGCACGGATGCTGTTCCTGTGGTTCTATCACGCCTGTCGGCGCGGCTACCCGCGCTACATGATGGTGGCGGACCACATGAACTATCTCACCTTCGAGGACCCGGCCGCCGTCAATCTGGTCCGGCGCGCCCTCAAGCTCGCGCAAGCCGGCGACCTTTACGGTGCGGCCGAGACCGCGAACATCGACGTCGCCCACGCGGCGGTCGTCGGCGAGGGGCTGCGCCGCGGGATGCGCTTCTCGATCGGCGCGGAGGTCGACAACGACCCCCGCTCGCGGCCCGACGCGCAGAACATCGTCGACGCGATGCGCCCCGACGCGATGATCCGCTCGGTCCACTTCGTCCCGATCACGCACCCGGTGCACGGCGAGAACTGGCTCTGGCCGTTCGACAACCCGGAGTTCGCCGAGCTCCACGAGACGGTCGGGACCGATCAGCTGTGGGAGCTGTACGTCGCGGCGGTCCTCGATGCCGTCGAGCGGCTCCCGGGCCACATTCTCGGGCACTTCTTCGTCCCCGCGGTCTTCGGCCATTGGCCGGACCCGGCGAAGCTCGAGGAGTACGAGGACCGCGTCCTCGACGCGCTCGCCGCCCGCGGGATGGCGATCGAGTTCAACACCCGCTTCCTCTACCGCGACCATTCGGACGACGAGAAGCGGCGGTACCTCGAGGCCAACGCCCGCCTGCTGCGCAAGGCCAAGGAGCGCTCCGTCGGGATCGCGATCGGCTCGGACGCCCACTCGCCGCGCGATCAGGCCGGCGCGTTCGGGACCGTCCTCGAGGTCCTCGATCGGCTCGACATCAACGAGATCGTCTTCCCGATCGCGGGCCGTCTCCTCCGGGTCGCGCTCAAGGTGGTGCGGCCCGAGCCGGAACCCGAACCGCCGCCGCCGCCGCCGGAGCCGCAGAAGGCCGAGAAACCGGAGCCCACGCCCGAGCCGGTCGCCGAGCTTCCGGAGGAAGCCGCCGCTCCCGTCCCGGTGGCGGCAAAACCGGTCCGCAAGGCGCGGCCGGCGGCGAAGGCGGCGCGCCCAGCCGAGACCGGCTCCGAGCGCCCGCCGGAGCGGCCGGAGCCGGAGCCCCTCGCAGAGCCGGTCGCCGTCGCGCCGGCCGAGCCGGAGCCCGTCCCTTCGCCGGTCGAGCCGAAAGCCGAACCCACGGCCGCCGAGCCTGTGCCCGCCGAGCCTGAGGCCACCGAGCCGATCGCGGCGGCGGAGCCGGCGCTCTCCGCCGAGCGCACGGAAGCCCCGGAGCCGGTGGAGCCGAGAGAGCCGGTCGCGCAAGCGGTTGCGCCCGGCGAACCGCCGAGCCCTGACGGAGGGCCGCCGGAACCAGAGCCGGAGCCGCCCGCGCCGAGGCCGCCGAAGAAAGCCGCCCCGAAGCCGACCGCGGCGAAACCCGTCTCGGCCGTGACCCACGCCCCGAAGTCGAAGCCGCCCGCGAAGGCGGCCCCGGCCAAGCCTGTCCCGAGCAAACCGGCGCCGGCGAAAGCCCCCGCCAAGACGGCCGCGAAGGCCGCCGCGAAGCCGAAGCCGCCCGCGAAGGCGGCCCCGGCCAAGCCCGCCGCGAAGAAAGCCGCGCCGGCGAAGAAAAAGGCTCCGACCAAGAGCCCGCCGGCACGGACGACGACCGCCGCGAAGAAAAAGGCCCCCGCGAAACACGCGGCGCCGGCCCGCAAGAAGCCGACCGCGAAGAAGACCGCCCCGGCCCGCAGCGCACCTGCCCGCAAGGCAGCCGCAGCCAAGAAAACGACCACGAAGAAAACGGCGACCAAGCGTCGCTAGGAGGACCCCCGGATTGCGCAAGCTCCTGATCGGCGCGCTCATCAGTACGCTGTTTTTCAGCGCGTGCTCCAAAGTCGATCAGAGCGCGAACGGCGGCGCCGGCTCCGGGACGATCCCCGGGACGCTGCGCATCGCGATCCAGCGCTCACCCAACACGCTCAACCCGATCCTCTCGGCGAACACCACCGAAGGACTGCTCAACCGCCTGAGCTTCGACACGCTGCTGACGGTCGCCGGTGACGGAAAGACGATCGTCCCCGACCTCGCCACCGAGGTGCCGACGACGCAGAACGGCGGGATCAGCAAGGACGGCCTGACGATCACCTACCATCTGCACTCCGGCGTGCGGTGGCAAGACGGCGTCCCGTTCACGAGCAAGGACGTCAAGTTCTCGTGGCAAGCGATGATGAACGACGCCAACAACGTCAACGAGCGCGTCGGCTACGAGGACGTCGCGTCGGTCGACACGCCGAACGACACGACGGTCGTCTTTCACCTCAAGCGCAAATTCGCGCCGTTCATCAACACCGTCTTCGCGGAGAGCGACAGCCCGGTCTGCATCATCCCCGAGCACCTGCTGGCGAAGTACCCCGACCTCAACCACGTTCCGTTCAATCAGCAGCCGATCGGGACGGGGCCGTTCAAGGTCGCGCGCTGGGTGCGCGGCGATCACATCGAGCTGGTCGCGAACGACGACTACTTCCGCGGAAAACCGAAGCTGCGCTCGATCATCGTGCGCGAGATCCCGGACGAAAACACCTCGGTGAACGCGCTGCGCTCGCACGACGTCGACTGGATCTTCCAAGCCTCACCCGATCTCTACTCGCAGCTCAAGGCGATGCCGGGGATCGACGTGCGGCTCGAGGAGATGCCGCAAACGCTCCCGCTCTACGTGAACACCTCGCGCCCCCCGCTCGACGATCTGCGGGTCCGCCGAGCGATCGCGTACGCGATCGACAGGCAGGCGCTCGTCGACAAAAACACCGGTGGCAGCGCCGAGGTCTCGTGGGCGGACCAGCCTCGGTACTCGTGGGCCTACGAGCCGAACGTGATGCACTATCCGCACGACATCGCCAAGGCGAAGGCGCTCTTGATCCAGGCGGGCTGGACACCCGGACCCGACGGGATCATGCGCAAGAATGGGCAGCCGCTCTCGCTTCAGCTCTCGTACAACGTTGAGAACGTCACGCGCCGGCAAGTCAGCGTGCAGCTCCAGGCGATGCTGCGGCAGGCAGGGATCGACGTGCAGATCAAGGCCTACCCGGCAAACCTGATCTTCGCTACCTACGGTCAGGGCGGGATCATGACCAATGGGAAATACGATCTTGCGGTCGTGGGTTGGATCGCGGGATATGACCCCGACGACCACTCCCTCTTCACGTGCGACCAAATCCCACGCCCGAGCCATCCGGACGGCGTGAATTACACCCGCTACTGCAACAAGGAGATGGACGCCGCCCAGACGGCCGCTCTGAGCAGTTACGACCAAGCGGCCCGTAAGCCGGCGTATTCCGCGATCCAGAAGCTGCTCGCACGCGACGTCCCCGAGATCTACCTTTGGATCCCACGCCAAATTCAGCCGATCAACCCGGCATTCAAGGGCTTCGCGCCGAATCCGGTCAACGAGGCATGGAACGCCTACGAATGGGAGATCTGACCTCGCGTGTTCGATGACGCCTCGACCAGCCCGATCGCGCGCATCCCGGAGCTGCGCTGGCTGAAGAACCTCATCCTCGAGCGCGCGCTGACCCGGGGCGACTACCTGCTCTCCGGCGGAGTGCGCAGCGACTACTACATCGACAAGTTCAAGTTGTTCGCCGACCCGCAGATCTTGCGGCGCATCGCGCGCTTGTTCGCGCCCGTCGTGGCGCAGCTCAACCCCGACATCATCGGCGGCACGGAGCTGGGCGGCGTGATCCTCGCGACGGCGGTCTCGCAGATGACCGGGCTCCCGATGCTCGTCGTCCGCAAGCAGCCCAAGCAGTACGGGGCCTTCGCGGAAGAGTACGTCGAGGGGCCGTTCCTCCCGGGCCAGCACGTGCTGCTGCTCGAGGACGTCGTGACGAGCGGTCGCGAGGTGCTCGCCGCGAAGGCGCGGCTCGAAGAGCTGAACCTCAAGGTCACGGTCCACGCGGTGATTTCACGCGGGCTGGCGCCGATCAGCTCGCTGATCCAGTTCGCGCTCCCGCGCTCCGACGCAAAGACGGAGAACTGAGAACCAGGTAGGCCGTCAGAGATCGACGCGGCGGTGGTCGTCGGCGACGACGATCTCTCCGTCGTAGACCGATCGCGCGGCCTCGTCGAGGTCGCGTGCGGTCGATTCCTCGCCGTAGTGGGTGAGGATCAGATGGCGCACGCCGGCGGCGCGCGCCATCTCGGCGGCGTCACGGGCGGTCGAATGGCCGCGCATCCCGGGCTCCACCTCGCCGGCGAGGAGCGTCGCCTCGCACAGAAACACGTCGCTCCCGCGAGCGAGCGCGACGACGCGTTCGTCGGGGGCCGTATCGGCGGAGTAGGTCAGACTGGCGCCGCGGTGCTCCCAGCGGATCGCGAAGGCCGGGATGTAGTGCGCCGTGTGCGCGAAGCGCAGCGTCGAGCCTTCGATCGCGAGGGTCCTCGACGGGTCGTACTCCTGCAGCGTGAAGACGTCGCTCAGGAACTCGCCGCCTTCGGGGGCGAACGCCGAGCAGAGCGTCTTGAGGGCCGCCAGCCCACCGGGAGGGAGATAGACCGGGAGCTTTCGCGCCCGCCGCTTCGGCCCGTAGCGCAGCGCGTAGCGCAGGGGGATCAGGTCGATGAAGTGGTCGGCGTGCATGTGGCTGATCACCACCGCGCCCAGCCGGTCGTAATCGACGTACCCGCGCAGGTTCGCGAACGCGCCGGTCCCCAGGTCCAGAACGATCGGCGTCTCGCCGTCGTCGACCAGATACGAGCTGCACGCGCGGTCCGGCCGCGGGATCGAAGAACTCGATCCCGCGATCGTCAGCCGCGCCGTGGTCGTCAGAGGGATCGGACTGCCTCGAGCACGGCCTCGGCGTGCCCCTCGACGGAGACGCGCTTCCACACCTTCTCGATCGACCCGTCGGGGCCGATGATGAAGGTCGAGCGCTGGATCCCGATGCTCTTCTTCCCGTACATGTTCTTCTCGACGATCACGCCGAAGGCGTCGCAGATCGCCGACGACGTGTCGGCGAGGAGAGGGAAATTCGTCGAGTACTTCGTCGCGAACTTCTTTTGGTCGGCTACGGTGTCGCGGCTCACGCCGACGATCGCGGCTCCCGCCTGGTCCAGCTCGCCCTTCAGGTCGCGGAACGCCTGGGTCTCCGCGGTGCAGCCGGGCGTGTCGGCCTTGGGATAAAAATAGACCACGAGCGTGCGGCCCGCGAAGCCGCGCAGCCGCACGTCGTTGCCGTCCTGGTCGGGCGCCCCGACGTCCGGTACCTTTTCGCCCGCTTCGAGCACATCGTTCTCCTGCTGGGATGGAGCGTAGAATCAACGGACTGCTCCTCCGCACGGTGTGGCGGTCCCTTTCCCGCGGCCGCCGCAGTGCTCGCGCGCGCCGCGCCGAACGGAATCGGCCATCATGTCTTCATCGCCATCAGCGCAAGGTGCACACCCTCTGGCGCGCGTTCTGCTGGCGTTCGCGGCCGACCGGCCTCTCGCAGGTCCCGTGATCGAAGTGGGGAGCGGTTCGGGCCGGAACACGCGCGCGCTCGTCGACGCCGGGCTGCAGATCGTGAGCGTCCCCGACGAGGTGCCCTACACGCAGCTTCCCGGCACGCACGAGACCTATGCCGCGGCCCTCGCGACGCATGCATATCTGCACGGCACGACGGCGAAGCTGCGGGCGGGGTTCGGCGAGCTGCGGCGCGTGCTGCGTCCGGGCGCGCAAATCTACGTGACGCTCGGCTCGCTTCGTGACGCGCGCTACGGTCTGGGAGTGCCGTTCGACGAGCGCAGCTTCGCGCCGGGCGAAGGCGACGAGGTCGGGATCCCGCACGCGTACTTCGACCGCGACGGCGTGACCGAGATCTTCGAGGGCTTGTTCGTCGTCGATCAGGCCGAAGAGGCTGCGGTCGACGAGATCGTCGGACGTTGGGCGCACACCGACGACGCGGTCAAGGGACGCGTCCACTGGTTCGTGCGCGCGCATCGTGCCTGACGCTGCGGCGCCGCAGTGGACGCCGGAGATCGCGATTGATGCGGCGCTCGCGCGCAGGCTGATCGCGCGCCGTTTTCCGCAATTCGCCGCGCTGCCGGTAACGCAGTTCGGCAACGGCTGGGACAACGCGGCGTTCCTCGTCGGCGACGAGTACGTGTTCCGCTTCCCCGCGCGCGCGTTCGCCGCGCCGCTGATCGAGATCGAGGCGCGCGTCCTTCCCGCGATCGCCGCCACGCTCCCCGTCGCGATCTCCGTCCCGCTCTTCGTCGGCGCGCCCGGTGACGACTACCCCTGGACGTTCGCCGGATATCGCGTCGTGCCGGGCGTCACCGCCGACCGGCACGCGCCGACCGACGCGCAGCGTGTCGCGCTCGCGCCGGCGCTAGGCGCGTTGCTGCGCGCGCTGCACGCGCTCGACGCGCGCACCGTCGCGCCGGCACTCGCGCCCGATGCGATCGGCCGGCTCGATCACGCGCGCCGTTTCCCGCATGTGTGCGAGCGGTTCGCGCGCCTCGCGGACGCCGGCCTGGTTGACGATCCGCAGACGCTGCTCGACGAGCTCGCGCGGATCGCGCCGCAGGGTTCGCGCGCGCTCGCGATCGTGCACGGGGACCTTTACGCACGGCACGTCGTCGTCGGCGCAGACGGCACGCTCGCCGGCGTGATCGATTGGGGCGACGTCCATCTCGGAGATCCGGGGATCGATCTCGCGATCGCGTACCTGCTCCTTCCGCCGCACGCGCACGCCGTGTTCCTGGACGCGTACGGACCGACGGACGAACGGACGTGGGACCTGGCGCGGTATCGCGCGATCTACCACGCGGCGACAACCGCCGACTACGCGCACACGACGGGCGAGGATGCGCTGCGCGACGCCTCGCTCTGGGCGCTCGCGAACTTGCGCACGCTGCTAACGCCGTCACACCACGGGGCGGGATAAGCAAGGGATAACGTCGTCTTTACCTGCCGCGGCTAGGGTCCGGACGTACACTCGCCTTCCTCCGGAGACACGCATGGACGCCCGCCGCTCGGCGACCAGAATTACCGCAGCTCTGCTCTCTTCGCTGTGCCTCGCATCGTGCGGCGGCAACGGTTCGACCAACCATGGGGCGGTGCCGGCATCGCCGCAGCTTCGTGCGCTCCTGCAGCAGCGGATCAAGCACGTCTTCGTCATCGTGCAAGAGAACCACTCGTTCGACCAATACTTCGGAACGTATCCCGGCGCGGAAAACTACGGCACGGCGCTCGCGAAGGCGCACGGGCTCAAACAGTGGGATCCGATCGGCAAGCAGTACGTTTCGCCCTACAAGATCACCGATCCCGACATCAACAGCGCGCCGACGAACGCGCGCGCGTTCCAGGAAGCCGCGATCGACGGCGGCAACATGGACAACTTCGTCAACGGCGAGGAGCTCTATGCGAGCAGTCAGCCGATCACGCCTCCGAACCCGAACGGCGTGACGACGGCGACCGCGGCGACGCAAAAGTACGGCCTGATGACGATGGCCAACTACGACTGCGACACGCTGCCGTTCTTGTGGAAGTACGCGCAGACGTTCACGCTGTTCGACAACTACTTCCAGGCCGACACCGGACCGTCGTCGCTCGGCAACATGGAGGTCTTCGCCGCCCAGATCGGCCAGACCGAGGCTGCGCAAGGCGGACAGGCGTCGAACCAGAACGCGTCGGCGATCGGCGACCCGCTCTCGAACGACGACGATCCGGCCTACGGCCCGTTCAGCAAGGATCAGCAGACGCCGCAGACCTACGCGACGATGCCGGTGCTGCTCGACCCGACCGCCGACGGCACGGTCGCATCCGCCGCGACGAGCGGGCAGTATCCGAACATCATCGCGGACCTGCAGGCCGAAGCCGGATCGGGACGGCCGTCGATCTCGTGGGGCTGGTATCAAGAGGGCTTCACGGGCGACCCGAATCAGGGGCTCCCGGACTACTCGGCGCATCACAACATGCCGCAATATTTCGACTACATCACGCAGAACAACGCGTTCTGGCAGAACGTGCACGGGACCGCGGCGCTCGACGCCGCGATCGTCGGCAACGCGCTGCCCCCGAGCGGCGTCTTCTACATCAAGGGCGGCAACGACAACCCCTACGGCTGGAAGCCGGCGGCCGCGACGACGCCGACCGCGGACGGCGCGGGGACGGTGGCGCCCGGCACGTACGTCGGCGACGACGACCACGCCGGCTCCGGGAGCTCCGACCACCAACTCGGCGAAGCGTTCGTCGCGCACTGGGTGAACGAGATCGCGAACAGCGCGTACTGGAACGACTCGGCGATCATCATCACCTGGGACGACTCGGGCGGGTTCTACGACCACGTGCCGCCGCCGTCGTTCGAGAGCTGCCCCGACGGCAATCCCTGCGGCGACGGACCGCGTCTCCCGATGCTCGTCATCTCGCCGTACGCCAAGAACGGCGCGATCGTCCACGACCTCAACGACAGCAACTCGGTACCGAAATTCATCGAGACCGTCTTCAACCTGCCGGCGCTCTCGTCGCTCCCCGACGAGGCGAAGTACATGCCGCAGGGACCGCGTGACGGGAACGCGCAGCTCGGCGACCTGACGGGCGCGTTCGACATCGCGAAGCTCTCCGGCGGCGCGGCGCCGATCTCGGCCGCGGCGGCGTCGATCCCGAACTACGACGTCTTCCCGCCCGCGATGTCGTGCAAAACGCTCGGCCTCACGCCGATCGCGATCCCGACGACACCGCCTGCGGGCTACGTGCCTCGCGCGGTCATCCGGCGGATGCCTGCGGGCGCGGAGAAAGACGACTAGGAGGGCAGGTACGGGAGCTGTCGTCCGACTTCCGCCGTGACCCAACCGGCCTCGTTGCTGGAGGCCGGTGGTGCACTGCTGGAGCTTGCGGACGCGGATGCCCCGGACGGCACCATGTTCATCCTTCATCAGGCGAAGTAGCGGCAACGGCCCGCCGAAGCGTCCTTCGCGCATTGCGTGCGATCGAGCCGACGCGCTAGAATCGCCCTGAGCGGTGTACCCCCCTCATCGGCCACCTGCCGCTCAGGTGAGAAACGAGGCGTCATGACGTTCGCTCGTCGACACGCCGTCCGCCGGAGCGAGATCTTGCGCGGCGGCGGTGCCGCATTGCTCGGGATCGCGGCATCACCGGGGCTGTTCGCCGCGGCGCGCCCGTTACGCGTTCCGCAGGTCGACCGCCTCGCGGTCCGCGTCGTCACCGACAACTACCAATTCGCGGTTGCCCCCAGCGCGACGGCGGGAACCGTCTCGATCCAGCGTTTCGGGTGGGGGCTCGACGCGAATCCGCCGCAGAAGACGCTGATCAGCGAATTCGGGCTCTCGCTGTTCGTCGAAGCGCAGCGCGCGACAGGCGTGCGCCGC